>NZ_CP107031.2:3115000-3864851 GCF_027474845.2 Maribacter aestuarii | reverse complement strand
AATAAAATTGGCTCTCGTTTAGTGGTTAGTGATTAAGCAAAAAATAACAAATCGCAATAGGTCGGTTACATAATTTTAGGGTAGACAAATATGTGAACAAAAAAGCTAAAAAAAAATGAATCTCTATTGAATTTACCCTTTTTTTCCTCATGTTCGTTGGTCTACAAAGGGAGCTTTTAAATATATACTTTTTACCTTAAAACAAATGATGATAAACGAAATTTCTTTTCGTGTAAGATATGGGGAAACGGATCAGATGGGCGTGGTCTATCATGGCAACTATGCCCAATTTCTTGAAATGGGCAGGGTTGAATGGTTGCGCTCCTTAGGCGTATCTTATAGGGATATGGAAGAAAACGGAATTATGCTCCCGGTAATTTCACTATCCGTTAAATACTTAAAACCAGCGTTGTACGATGATATAATTACGGTCAAAACCATGCTGAAAAAAAAGCCGTCCGTACGAATAGAATTTGAATATCTAATCACTAATGAAACAGGAGATATTATTGCCGAAGCAAACACGATACTTGCTTTTATTGACATTAATAGGAAAAGGCCTATAAAATGCCCAGAATATATTCTCGATAAATTGGATTTTACTTAATTTCCACTTGAATCTTATGATAAGGCTTTAGACTTTTTTTGAGCTTATGTACTTCACTTTTTCGGACCGACACTAAAAACTGACAACTTTCAGCCAATTCTTGCTTAATCAGATTCATCTGATATTTGTCAAGCATTCTCATGACCACGTTCATTTCCGGATACTCACATTTTAGCACAAGCTGCTCTTCTAAAAATTTTTCTACGATTGTTGCCTGTTCCAAAGTTAATTTTGCAGTTTCCTTGTAAGCACTAATAAGTCCTCCCACTCCTAATTTAGTTCCTCCAAAAAATCGTACTACTACCACCAGGACATTGGTTAGGTCAAAGGATTGAAGCTGACCGTAAATGGGCATTCCGGCCGAATTGTTGGGTTCCCCGTCATCGTTTACACGGTAGCGTTTCTGTTCAACACCAAGTTGCCATGCATAACAAAGATGGTTAGCCGTTGGATATTGGCTGCGGATCGTTTCTAAAATTGGATTTATATCTGTTTCGCTTTCAATGGGAAAGGCATGGCCATAAAATTTACTTTTCCTCTCCTTCAGCAAGACTGCCGCCGTTGGTTTTTTGATAGTATGATAGTTATCCTCCAAAATTTTGCTATGTGATTGAGACTAATAGTATACTTAGAATGGCCAACCCAATGCCCGACCAGTTTTTTAAACTGAGCCGCTCCTTGAAAAATATAATCCCGAAAAGTGTGGAGAGCAAAACAATCGCGACATTGTTTATGGTAAAGATAGATGCGCTGTTGAGCCCATCATATTCTAGTGCCTTCACGAGAAAATAAATGGAGAAATAATTGGGAACACCCAATGCAATTCCCCCGATTACATTAATAATATTAAAGCGGACTCTTTGCTTAATCGCTTTGAAGCCCATGAAAACAAAGCCGCTAATACCCGCGGCAAAGAAAACAGTAGCTGAAAACAAAGGAAGTTCACCATCTTTCAAGTGCAGTTCTTGAAAATACTTGATAGACGTATCTATGATTCCAGAACCTAGAAAGACTAAAAAGGGTAAAAACAGAAGACTTAGTTTAAACGGTAATGCCGTCTTTTTAATGGACGATAGGTACACCGCCATAATAGCGATAAGGATTCCCAAAACTTTCAAGGGTCCCAGTTCTTCCTTATAAAGAAATATACCCACTACGGCCGGTACCACAAAAGACATTTTAGTGGCAACCGAAGCCACGGAAACGCCCAATCTTTGGGAAGTCAACGCCATTATGTTGAATATCAAAATGAACAAGACACCTAATGCCAAAGCACCCAAGAACCAACTCTTTTGTGTAATTTCCACAAAATCAAAGCTTCCCGTATAGGCCACCAACCCCACTGCACAGGCTACCACGTAATTGGTAATAATGGCATAAGGGGTTTCCACATTAAACCTTATATACAACTTAAAAATCACGAAAATGAGACTGGAGAAAAGTATGCTTAAAGCGAGATACAGCATTTAAAGTCTATTTTTTAAATCGGTTATATCTTCCACTCCCACTTGCAGGTGCCAACCATGTATACCCAATTCTCTTGCACCTTCAATATTTTCTAGAGTATCGTCTATAAAAAGGGTTTCATCAGCATTTAGCTCATTTACGTTGAGGACGAACTTGTATATTTCTGTGTTGGGCTTTCTTAAATTTATCTCATGGGATAAGTAAAACTGCTCAAAACAGGCCTTGAATCGTTCATAGTTTTTCTTACCCATGGACTCCATCACGTGGTTAATATGTATAGCGTTGGTGTTGCTAAGCAATAAGAGTCTATAGTTCGCTTCTCGATGGAATTCCTCAATAAATCGGAGTCTATACTCGGGGAAGTCTAGTAGAATGGCATTCCATGCTTCGGTAAGTTCTTGCGGAGTAGCTTTTGGAAAAATACGGTTTAAGGAATCGAGGAACGCCTTGGACCTTATTGCACCAGTCTCGTACTCCTTCGCCAGCGTTAGTAATTCCGGGGTGGGTTCGGTTAATCCAAACTTCATCATTTCCCGAAAAGTGGCTTCTTTATCCAGGTTTATAAAGATGTCTCCGAAATCGAATATGATGTTCTTAATCATTTTTCAATAGTGTTAATGAGTCCTCCCTAAGTTGTGTAGTAGTAACCAAAGTCCCTTTTATTCGGGGCGCGGCTATACCTTTCTCAAAATTTGTGGAGCCCTTAAAAATCCTTACCTCATCCCATTTGTTAGCATCTATAAAGCTTTGTAGCGTTTTTGCGCCTCCTTCAATTATAAGGCTTTGAATGTTCAACTCGTACAGTGCGGAACAAATGCCTTCGGTGGTATCGGTTTTTGGGTCGAGGACATGGTATTCTACATGCTGCTGGTATAGGCTTTTGTCCGTAACAGAAGTCATGACAATAGTACGATGGGCTCCGTTGAGTACATGCGCGCTTGCAGGAATCTTTAGATTGCTATCCAATACGATACGGATTGGCGATTTTCCCGTCCATTGCCGAACATCAAGTTTAGGATTATCATCAATAACGGTTTGTGTTCCTACAAGGATGGCCTGCTCCTCATTACGCCATTTATGCACCAACTGCCTGGATAATGTTCCGGTTATCCAATAGGGTTCGGGGTTTTTATGACGCATTTCCTTTGTAGGTGCGATGAAGCCATCGTTCGTTTCGGCCCATTTCAAGATAATATAAGGACGTTTTTTAGTGTGATAGGTCAGAAAGCGTTTGTGATGCTCTGCACATGCTTGTTCCAGCACACCTACCACTACCTCGCACCCGAAATTTTTAAGTTGTTCAATGCCCTTGCCCGCTACTTTGTCGTGAGGGTCCTTGACGCCAATAACAACCCTATTTATACCGTGTTTTATAATCAAATCCACACAAGGAGGGGTTTTTCCAAAATGGGAGCAAGGCTCTAGCGTCACGTAAAGCGTGGCCTTTGGTAATAAGGTTTTATCGATGACTGAATTAATCGCGTTCACTTCTGCATGATTACCCCCATACGGACTGGTATATCCTTCGCCAATAATCACTTTTTCATGAACAATAACGGCACCGACCATAGGATTTGGAGCTGTGGTGCCCAAACCGTTTTTGGCGATTTGAATACACCGCTGCATGAAAATTTCATCAAGGATATGGACTTTTAACGTAGGGCCGTTATTCATTGAAAATGCCAAATTTATTGTAAATCTAGTTTTACAGGTACTGTCAATTCATGTATCTTCACCCGTCAAAAATAGTACTTTAAAAGCTATTTAAATTTTAGGATGGAAAGGGCAAGAATTAGGGAAATACGTAAAGACGACAATGTCAAAGTTGCAAAAGTTGTACGCAAGGTTCTGGAGGACCTGGGCGTTCCAAAAGTAGGTACGGCATATGCGGATACGGCTTTGGATAGTATGTTCGAGAATTATGACGTTCCCAAGGCGACTTACTTCGTAGTAGAGGAGAACGGTAAAATCATTGGCTGCGCCGGGGTCGCACAGTTGGAAAATTATGAGGGGAACGTCTGTGAATTACAGAAGATGTATTTTTTGGAAGAGGCCAGGGGTAGAGGCTTGGGAAAGCAAATGATCAACACCTGTTTACAGCGCGCAAGGGAATACGGGTTTGAAAAGTGCTAT
Organism: Maribacter aestuarii; assembly: GCF_027474845.2. Lineage (NCBI taxonomy): Bacteria > Pseudomonadati > Bacteroidota > Flavobacteriia > Flavobacteriales > Flavobacteriaceae > Maribacter > Maribacter aestuarii. Next base: position 3,860,644 of record NZ_CP107031.2, on the reverse strand, counting down.
TTGGAAACCATGCCCTATATGACCGATGCCCAAGAGTTGTACAAAAAAGCGGGTTTTGAATATATTGATGCCCCGATGGGAAATACCGGCCATTACTCTTGTCCCGTTTGGATGCTTAAAACCATATAACTGTGCTACTAGCCGAAATAAAGAAGATTTTCCATCATGAATTGGATGAGCTTTATGGAGCTGACGAGGTATCCAGTTTTTTTTACCTTCTCATTGAGCATTATTTAGGTCTTGAACGATTTATTTTAGCCATCCAACCCAATTTGGTCGTTTCTAAGGAAGATGAAAATCCCTTATTTGCTGCACTAAGTCAGCTTAAGCTCCAAAAGCCTATACAGCATATTATTGGTCATACTTATTTTATGGAATTGAAGTTCAACGTTGGTCCGGATGTATTAATTCCAAGACCGGAAACTGAAGATTTAGTGCGTTGGATTATGGAAGATTATCAAGAGACAAACCTGCAAAATATAAATATCCTGGACATAGGAACGGGTAGTGGTTGTATTCCAATTGTTTTGGCGAAGAACCTCGAAAACGCTCAGGTGGCCGGTTTGGACATCTCAAGTAAAGCTTTAACCATAGCACGTTCCAATGCCCTGTTGAACGGAATTGAAGTTAATTTTTTTGAGGGAGATATCTTGAAAGGGATATCCAGTTCTAGTATTAAACAAAAATATGATATAATTATTTCTAATCCTCCGTATGTCAAAGAGTTGGAAAAGGAAAAAATGAGCCTTAATGTTGTTGACTATGAACCGAACGAGGCCCTCTTTGTTCCGGATAAAGACCCCTTGGTATTTTATAAGGCAATTGCCGAATTTGCGCAGAATCGATTGACTGAGGGAGGAAGTTTATACCTGGAAATAAATCAATATTTGGGAAAAGAGATGGTAGATTTACTCGAAAATTATACTTTTAGGAATATCGAGTTGCGAAAGGATGTTTTCGGAAATGACCGGATGATAAAGGCAATTAAAGTATGACAGGAGTTGTAGTATTTTGTGGCAGTAGTGAAGGTAATGAAAGAGAGTTCTTGAAAGATGCCTACGTATTGGGAAAAACACTGGCCGAGCAAAAAATCGACCTAATTTACGGCGGAGCTAAAATAGGGGTCATGGGAAAAGTAGCCGAAGGCGCCTTAGAACATGGGGGAAAGGTTATTGGTATTATTCCGGAGTTTTTAAAGCTCAAGGAAGTATTTCATAAAGGGCTATCGGAATTGATCGTGACACCCAACATGCATGAGCGTAAATTGTTGATGCACGAAAAAAGTGACGGTATTTTAATGTTACCCGGTGGATTCGGAACCTTGGAAGAGTTTTTTGAGATGCTGACCTGGTCCCAGCTTGGGTTACATCCCTATCCCATTGCCATTTTAAATACCAATGGGTTTTATAACGAGTTGCTGACCATGTTACAGAAAATGGTGGATAAAGGCTTCGTTAGAAAGGAAAACTACCACGCTATAATCGTTGATCAAAATATTGATAGGCTTTTGGAAAAGATGAAGAACTATGTGCCGCTTCCCGTACCTAAGTGGATGAGTAAAGAACAAGTATAATGGACGTTGAAGAGAAAATAGACGCACTGCGCAAAGAACTTAGGGAACACAACTACAACTATTACGTTTTAGACAACCCTACGATTTCCGATTTCGATTTTGATATGAAATTGAAGGAACTGCAGGAATTGGAAGCTAAACATCCTGAATTCTATGACGCCAATTCGCCCACCATACGGGTAGGAGGTATGGTCACCAAGAATTTTGCTACGGTCGTGCACGAACACCGTATGTATTCTTTGGATAATTCCTATTCTCTAGAAGATTTGGTGGACTGGGAGAAACGCATTCAACGTAATCTCGGTGATGTCCCGGTGCAGTATACCTGCGAACTAAAATACGATGGGGCATCCATCAGTATTACCTATGAAGAGGGTAAATTGGTCCGTGCGGTCACCCGTGGCGACGGATTTCAAGGGGATGACGTAACCACGAATATCAGGACCATTAAATCGGTGCCGCTACAACTCAAAGGCGACTTTCCGGCAAAATTCGATATTCGCGGAGAGATCGTTCTGCCGTTTGACGGCTTTCAAAAAATGAACGAAGAGCGTATTGAAAATGGAGAGGAACCCTACATGAATCCCAGAAACACCGCTTCGGGGAGTTTAAAACTACAGGATAGTGCATTGGTCGCACAAAGGCCCTTAGAATGCTTGTTGTATGCCATTGTGGGTAATAATACGGGAATAACCTCACAGTTTGAAATGTTAGAGAAAGCACGGGAATGGGGCTTTAAAGTACCTTCTGCGGCAAAATTGTGTGAAAGTACCGATGAGGTGATGGCCTTTGTGGACTATTGGGATGTGCACCGGCATGAGCTGCCCTATGAGACCGACGGGGTGGTGGTAAAGGTGAACAGCCTGCAATACCAGGAAGAGTTGGGCTACACGGCAAAATCCCCACGCTGGGCCATGGCCTACAAGTTCAAGGCGGAACAGGTCTTCACGGTATTGAACGAAATTACCTATCAAGTAGGGCGCACGGGGGCCATCACTCCCGTGGCTAATCTGGAACCGGTCTTATTGGCGGGGACCACGGTAAAAAGGGCATCGCTCCACAATGCGGACCAAATTGAAAAACTGGATATTCGCGAAGGAGATACCGTATTTGTAGAAAAAGGCGGTGAAATCATTCCTAAGATTATCGCAGTGGACCTTTCCAAAAGACCGGCCGACTCCCAACCTACACAATATATCGACCACTGTCCGGAGTGCCATACGGCACTGGTGCGTACCGAGGGGGATGCCAAACATTACTGTCCCAATGAATACGGATGTCCACCGCAGATTACCGGTCGTATCCAACACTTTATTTCCAGAAAGGCCATGGATATCGAGGGGCTGGGTGGTGAGACTGTAGAGTTATTGTTTAAAGAGGGACTAATTGACGATTATGCCGATTTGTACGACCTCACCAAAGAACAGATACTCCCCTTGGAGCGCATGGCGGAGAAATCTGCCGATAACTTGATTAAAGGGGTGGCGGAATCCGTAAAGATTCCTTTTGAACGTGTGCTGTTCGCCTTGGGTATAAGATACGTGGGAGAAACGGTTGCCAAAAAACTGGCAAAAGCCTACAAAAACATTGATGCCCTTTCTGTTGCTACCCAAGAGGAATTGGAGGCTGTAGACGAAATAGGGGAGCGCATTGCCGAAAGCGTCGTTGATTTTTTCAGGAATGAAAGGAATCTGGATGCTATTGAACGCTTAAAGGCCAAAGGGATACAGTTTGAGTTATCCGCTGAAAAATTGGAAAACCAGACCGATATTTTAAACGGTAAAACCATCGTAGTTTCAGGGGTGTTTGAAACCGTAAGCCGTGACGAACTCAAAAAATTGATAGAAGACAATGGGGGCAAGGTAGGTTCCTCCATTTCCAGTAAGACCAGTTATTTGGTGGCTGGCGACAAAATGGGACCCAGTAAACGTACCAAAGCCGAAAACCTGGGAGTTCCCATCATAACGGAACAGGAATTTCTAGGAATGATTTAGATGAATAGAAAAATTAATATGGCGGCCTGAGCGGAGTCGAAGACCTTTTGACCTAATAATTACGGAACAGGAATTCTTGAATATGATTTAGTGGCCAAGCCATATTATAAATAATTTTTGCAAAGATGTTCAATTAGGGTAAAGCCTTTATTCAGATCGTAGTGCTATTAAAATAAAAACATGGATTACTTTATTATTGCAGCAATACTAGTGTTTATATCCGCCATATTTGGCTATATCAATGTACGCTTTTTAAAATTGCCCAACACCATTGGGCTAATGTTGATTACCATCGTGTTTACCCTGGCGGTTTTCGGGATTAGTTATTTTGATGATACGCTGTTAAATGCCGAAAGGTATATTATAAGTCAAATCGACTTTAAGACCGTGCTGCTAGATATCATGTTGAGTTTTCTCCTCTTTGCAGGAGCGCTACACACCAACTTTGAACAGTTAAAAGTACAACGTTGGCCTATTTTGGTATTCTCTACCCTTGGGGTTTTGGTATCGACCTTTCTGGTAGGGACGCTCATGTATTACCTGTTACAATTACTGCAAATGGAGGTGAATTTCATTTACTGCTTGTTGTTCGGGGCCTTAATTTCACCTACAGATCCCATTGCCGTTTTGGGAATCTTAAAACAGGCAGGCGCACCTAAGAAGCTGGAGACCAAGATTGTGGGCGAGTCCCTGTTCAACGATGGGGTTGGGGTCGTGGTGTTTTTGACCATTTTTCAATTGGCCTCCTCTGGCACCGGGGATATTGAACCCTTGGCTATTTTAGAACTTTTTGGGGTAGAGGTGATTGGTGGTATTTTTTTCGGGCTGTTCATAGGATGGGTCACCTACCGCTTAATGCGCTCGATAGACGATTATGATATTGAGGTCATCATTACCTTGGCCGCCGTGATGATGGGGACCGTGGTAGCGCAAAAATTCCACCTTTCCGCGCCTTTGGCCATGGTGACTGCAGGATTGATGGTAGGTAATGACAAAGTGCGTAATTCGGCCATGTCCAAAATCACCGAAAACTATGTGGACAAGTTTTGGGAATTGATTGATATTTTACTGAATACGCTATTGTTTGTACTGATCGGTATGGAAATGTTGGTCATTTCTTTTGAAACCGATTACGTCATCGCTGGTCTGATTACCATTCCCGTGGTGCTGGCCTGCCGTTACCTCTCACTTTTGTTGCCGATTAAGTTCTTTGAAGAAAAACTGGACTTTGTCCCCAAGACGAACTTGGTCATGACCTGGGGTGGACTACGTGGGGGTATCTCCATTGCCTTGGCCTTGGGGCTGACCCAAGAAATGCATCGCGATTTATTCCTGGTGATAACCTACGTAGTGGTGGTTTTCTCCATAGTGGGGCAGGGCTTAACCGTAGGCAAACTCGTTAAAAAAGTGACGACCCATGCTGCCTAAGAATTACACCGAATTTCAGGAGACCCTGCAACAAGTTGCACCACCGGCAGCTTGGCCGGATGCCTTAAAGGCCATGTGGTTTGATGCCAAGGGCGATTGGGAAAGCTCCCATAATATTGCCCAGGATATGCACAATGAATTGGGCAGTTGGTTACACGCTTATTTGCACCGTAAAGAAGGCGACCGCTTTAATGCCGGGTATTGGTACCGGCAGGCGGGGAGAAGCTATCCGGAAATTTCTTTAGAGGAAGAGTTACGGGAAATAGTAGATTTTCTTTTGAAGAAAAAGGAGTTGTAAGCTTGGAAGGTTCGTTATCGTTTAGATGGTGGCTATTGCGGAGGCATGGAAATCTCTTTGTTTCTGTCTTTGTATGTAGCAAAACCAATTTTATTTTGCCCTATATTTTTATGCCATAGCAAAATCGAAAAGAATTTGTGGACATGTTAAATAGGCGCTTACCTCAGAATAAAAAGCAAATTCAGCGTTCTTTATAGCTATTATTGTAAATTGTATTTAATTTTATTCTTTTTCTTTGTTTCTATGGTCAGAAAGTTTTTCCACTATTAAATCTACAATTTTGGTAGCTTGTTTGTCAAGGTCATTTGAAGGGTCAAAACTTAAACCTCCTAATTTTTGAGTTTCATCAAATAAACCTGGATAGTTATCGGAATACCAAATTGGAATAATTGAATTTGTTCCAAATCTTTCCCTGAAATTATCTGATTCAAATTTTGTCCAAATCTTTTTTGGATAATCTTGACTTAGTAAAACTACCACGAAATATGCCTCAGATTTGTATATTGGGGCTAAATATTCTTCAACATTTTCTGCTAATATTCTGGATTGTTCGTTTTTGTCGTAAAATACAGATATTTCTCTTTCAAGTAGTAAATCATTAATTTTTGAAGCCAGATTCCTGTTCTCACCCGCAAAAGATAAAGCGAAGTCATATTTATTTGAGAAAGCTAGACTAATGTAACCGACTTTTTCTGCAAATTTAGACCAAAGAACATTCCTCAAATAAAACATAAATTTGGGGTCTTCAACTGCTAAAACTCTCGAGTTTGTATCGTAATGTATCACATCCTTTAACTCCTCATTATCCCTTATAATAGCTTCAAGAAATCCTTTATCAACAATTTGCGTAATACTTAGTTTGTTTTCAGGATATTTAAGATATATGTCATCAATTTGAATTGCCCACTCGTCAGATTGTGAAAGCCAATATAAAAGATGCAAATATGGTGCTCTTCCTTCTCGTCTTAGCCTATTTCCAATCGCAAATTTTCTTGCTTTTGGATAAAATATCCTATCGAAATCAGATAGAACCTTCTCTCTAATTACTTCAATACTAGATTTTAAATCTTTTGTGTTATCGCATGTTTGTAATACTTCAGAGTTTATACAGGTTTCTTTAGATAATAGCTGTGCTATATGAAAACTGCCTTTTGCTAATATAGTAATGTCTTCTTTTGTGCTTATTTTAATATTGAGGGCCTTTTCACCTAGTTCAATTAATTCGGTGATTTTATTAGGAGGATTTTGCTCAAACTTGATGGTATCAATTCTATTATTTAAGTCACCAGCTATTTGAACCAATGAATCACCTGCCTTATTTATTCCTATTAAAATCAATTTATCATTATCTCTTTCTTCATCGGCCAAAACTTTCATGTAGTCAGCAATTGATGATTTTAAATCAAATTCTAATAAATGAAAATCATCAATAATTACAGTACCCATGCCATGAAATTCTGGTAAAAGTCTTATCATCTCAAGGTCGTCTTTTTTCCTTGCAGTTAGAGAGGTGATGTTTTTATTAAGACCTAATTCTTCAATAACTTTTATTACACAAGTAGTTTTACCAATTCCTGATGGTCCTTCAACGACTAAACACCTTCCCTTAGTTCTAAGAGAAACTAAAATTGTGTTATATTCATCTGGTCTTACGAACGTATGGGTTGGAATTCCTGAAGTTTTGAATACATCCTCTAAATATGCTTTCATAGTTGATTTTAGATGCCCTACAGCGTTTTGAATATGAATGGGCTTAATCCTAATATCCATCAATAACGAAGTTCGGGCTTTCTAAAATTTATCTGTAACCATTCTTACAAGAGTTGTAAGAAGTTTTTAACACTTAAATAAATTAGCTCCCCTCTTAAGTTTAAGAGGGGTGGTTTGGCTTGTCAAACCGGGGAGTTCTGTTTTCAATTCGTATTGTGGTAAAGTCAGAACCCTCCGGCCTTTTCGCTTACTCAAAGTCCACCTCCCTATCTCTAAAGGGAGGAGCCGTTGGCTTGTTTTACCTTGGTGATACTTTTATAAGCCCCCCTCTTAAGTTTAAGAGTTTTATTAGAATAATCACGATTGTCAGTTCGAGTGACGTCCTGAAAGAGACGTTGTATCGAGAACCCTAGGACCACGCTCGGGGCAGTGCCATTTGAAACATGATTACTTCTCGCTACAAATTTCCGTGTACCCTTCGGCTCCGCTCAGGGCAACGACTTGGAAATTCACTCGAAGTGACAGCAAACGGGGCGTAAGAATAAAGGGAGCTCTGTTTTCAACTCATGCAAAGCAAAATCAGAATCCTCCGGCCAATTACATTGGCCATCTCCGTTTGTCTAAAGGGAGGAGCCGTTGGCTTGTTTTACCTTGGTGATGCTCTGTTAGTTGCCCTTTAGAGGGTTTTTTGATTAATCACGATTGTCAGTTCGAGTGACGGCCTGAAAGAGGCGTTGTATCGAGAACCCTACAACTGCGCTCAGGGCAGTACCCTTTGGAACATGATTACTTCTCGATACAAATTTCCTCGTACCCTTCGGCTCCGCTCGCCGCAACTCTCGCAAATTCACTCGAAGTGACAGTGCGCGGAGCGCTGGAAGAAAAGGAGTTTTGTTTTCAACTGATACGTTAGCAAAATCAGAACCCTCCGGCCATTGCATCCGTGTGTAGTCAGTCTGCAAAAACAAGCCGCTTCCATCCAAGTGGAAAATCAATAGGCTGGTATAAATCAAAATTTATAATAATAAATTGTCATATTTAGAAGACTTTGGTAACTAAAATAGTGGACAGAAGCCTTAACAATGGAAAAAGAACAGGAAACTATATTTCTTGATGCACTAGAAAAAAATCAAGAAAAGCTATTTAGAATTTGCTCGATATATTCCAAAGACGAGGAGGACGCCAAAGACCTATTTCAAGAGGTGTTAGTCCATATATGGAGGTCGATGAACACATTTAAAGATAATTCGTCCATTGGAACTTGGATGTTTAGAATTGCCTTAAATGTTTGTCTTCGTTCCAAATCTAAGCAGACTAAAAATCAAAAGCGCTTCATACGATTGGATAGCATGACTATTTCCAATCTTGGTTCAGCAGAAAATAACGAAGAAGTAAATGAAAAACTGAATAGTCTAAGAAAATGTGTGAAAAAATTGGATGAAGCTGATAAGGCAATAGTTGCTCTTTACTTGGAAGAGGTTGCTTACAGGGAAATTTCAAGTATTCTAGGATTATCCGAAAACCACATAGCTGTAAAGGTCAAACGTATAAAGTCAAAATTGTTGAACTGTATAAATAAAACATTATGATAGAAGATGAACTTATTAAAATTTGGCAATCCTCAAGCGATCACGAACAGATAAAATTCAATAAATCAAAACTGATGATAGAATTAAAATCAAGTTTGGGACGGTTACATAGATGGTGGAAATATCTTGAACTCGTAGAGGTGATTTCTTTAATTATTGGTATTCTTTCCTTTGCTTACCTCATTTTTCGGGTTCCTTTTACTACTACCAAAATTGCTTGCATATTAATAATTATTTTAGGAATCACGACATTGATCAAAGTATTGGGTATAAAAAATATTAAACCTAGTGATTTGGAAGAAAATTATCTTGAATATCTCAAAAGGACTAAGATATACCTTAAAGCACAAAAGAAATTGCTTGAAACGTATTTCTATTGGGGAGTTCTTCCCATTTTCCCTATTATGTTCCTTTTTCTAGTTGGTTTTTGGGAGTTGCCCGAAAAGCGCCATATAATAATTATTAGTTATTTGGCTACCATATCCATAGGGATTTATGCATATTTTTTAAATAAAAAAAGAGTGAAAAATGAAATCGACCCAAGAATTGATAAGGTTGATGAATTAATAAGTGGACTAGAGAATTAAAAATAGCAGGGATTTTGATTTATTGAATATAACGATTTGGTTTTGAGGTTTGGCTTGTCAAACCGGGGAGTTCTGTTTTCAATTCGTATTGTGGTAAAGTCAGAACCCTCATGCCAATTAAATTGACCACCTCCCTTTAGTTAAAGGGAGGAGCCGTTGGCTTGTTTTACCTTCGTAGTACTTTAATAAGCTCCCCTCTCACATTAAATAGTTTTTTTTGAATAATCACGATTGTCAGTTCGAGTGACGTCCTGAAAGGGACGTTGTATCGAGAACACTAGACTCCGCTTAGGGCAGTGCCTTTTGGCACGAGATTGCTTCTCGATACAAATTTCCTCGTACCCTTCGGCTCCGCTCAGGGCAACGTCTGGGAAATTCACTCGAAGTGACATCCAAAGTAGATTAACCTTAGGCGAACCTTAATATCAAAACTTAATCATAACTATTACTCCGTTACTTTCGGCATTTCGGTAAAAGGCTCAATACCAAACGCAGGATAGACCTCACTAGGGTAGTAGAACGTACCACCTCGGGATACCAGGGCTATGGTTTTTATGGCCTTAATATCCTCCACGGGGTTACCGGGAATGAGGAAGAAATCCGCCAGTTTGCCGGGCGCAATGCTTCCCAGGTCCTTGTCGCCCAAATAATTCGCCATATCATAGGTCGCCAGTTTCACGAGTTCCGCAGGGGTAAAGCCCAATTGTTCGTACAGCTCCAGTTCCCTATGGTAAAAGAAAGAGCCACCCAAATCCGTGCCCGGTATGATCTGGATACCTTTATCCTTCATCATTTTTAAGGTCTCCACAATTTTTTCATAACCCTCACGATAGGCAGTGTCGTCCTCGGACGAAGCTACATCGGCCAAGGCTACCTTATATCCCCGTTGGGCGTTGGGGGGCAAATGGTCTATGACATCCTTGGTGCCGTCCCAGACTTTCCCGTTTCTCGCTTTCATCAACACCTCATGGATGGCCAAGGTGGGGTCCATAGCGGTATTGTTCTTTACGAACAAGTCCATGGTTTGCTGCACTTTGGGACTGTTCAGGTCCAAGCCCGGAAAACGTTTCAGGGCCGTAAGTCGTAGTAACGTCCGGGTATCTTCATCGGGCTCCAATACCCAACCCAACATCGTCTGGTTTATATGCGTCATTTCATCAAAACCGGCACGTAACATGGCATTAGCATTGGAGAACGCGGGCACATGTCCACAGACGAACATGCCGTAGCCATGGGCCTTTTTAACGATGACCGGGGCCCAATCCCCGTTCATGGAATTGTACAGTTTGACACCATAAAAACCTTTGTCATGATAGGTGTCCACCGCCGCCAGCGCCTCTTCCTCACTGGAAACCAAAATACCGTTATTGGCGCTGTACTCACTTTGTCCCTCAATAAAACCTAAGCGATGTACCCGAGGTCCGGCTAAAATGCCTGAATTTATTTTCTTGATGAGCTCGTCCAGGACCTCATTATCGTTCCCCATATCCCGGAAGGAAGTTACGCCCGCCAGTACATTCAGCAAGGCGCCCTCATCCCCGGTGTGGGCATGCATTTCGTACATTCCGGCCACCAAGGTGCCGCCGGCTCCGTCAATGACCACCTCATCCGCGCCACTGGCGTCTGAGGCATCGATACTTACAATACGCTCCCCGTCTACCAACACAGATGATGGTGCGGACAATTGTAAGGTATTGGGGTCAAAGATTTTTACGTTGGTGATACGCACCTTTTTCCCGTAGTTATGGGCGTATTGCTTTTGAAGGGATTCAAAACGCTCTGTGGAATATTTTTCGGCATATGCCCTGAGTTCTTTTTCTTTCGATTCAAAACCTTCCCGAACAATGACGAACGACGGACTGATAACGGCGAATAACCTTTGGTCGTTATCAGCAATGAAATAGGAGGGATTCAAATCCGCACCGGACATGGCATATGTGGTCAGGTCCACCATGGTGGAATCTACCGTTATGCTGGTTTTTTCCATTTCGGTGAGTTTCAGTTTGCCCGCCGGAAGTACATCGGCAGAAAAATCGGGAGCGTTCATAAGGCTACGTGCCGTAAGTATCTCCGAATACGGACTACCAGATTGATTCACATACCACAACGCCGTGTTGGTCGCCGTACTATCGCTACCAGTGGCATCGGTCCAGGAAGCGTTGTTTCCATTCATCCTAAACTTTTCGTCCACGCTATTGCCAAAAGTGGTGTTCCCGGAAATATCCCATTGCACCGGAAACCCGGCCGCATTTAACACGATGGTCTCTTTCATGGTAGGTCCACGACCATTGTTTTTATAATCGTAATCCACTTGTATAGTATCTCCAACGGTCAGGGTCTTCAAATGACCGACCACGGTACCGCCAAAGATGACGGAGTACGTTTCATCGCCCTGATAAGCTTCCAAAGAAGATTTTTCATCCGCTTCTTGATTACAGGAAATGAGCAGCAATAAAATAAAGGGTAAATAGAGGATTCGTAGTTTCATATCAGGTTGATTTTATTAAGGATTTAAGATAGCGATTGTTACTTACTTTCAGTTAAGGCACCATATACAATTTTCTCCAGTTTTGAATTAATATCGGCGTTATCGGGAGAGCTCAGGACTTGCCGTAATTGTATTACGATGAGATCGTTCGTAGGGTCTATCCAAAAAACGGTACTAAAAGCACCGCTCCAGCTGTAGGTGCCATTGGGTCGTAGGGGATGGCCATCCGCCACATCAAAACCAAAACCGAAACGTGCTGTCCCCCATGGATACGAAATGGTATCTATTTGATCCTGATGCATGATTTGCGCGGTTTCCGTTTTTAAAATCCGTTTACCTCCTAAGATTCCGTCGTTCAGCATGGCTTGGCAAAAGAGGAAATAATCGCGCGCCGTACCGGTCATGCCGCTACCTCCGGAATGGTAGGTTTGCGCTCCTTGCGTAGGATAGTTGGGAATATACCAGGGACCCATTGCGGAGTCCACCTGGGTAATCCCTCCTTCAGGATCGGGTACGAATACCTTTGGAAGGTCGGTCGTTAGGGAATCGTTGAAATAAAAGTCCAATTTTTCTATCCCCAACGGTTTTGTGATATGCTCACGGATGTAATTATCCAATTTTTGTCCGGAGGCAACTTCCACTACGCGTCCCAAGACATCGGTATTCAGACCATACATCCACTGGGCTCCTGGCTCGTGCATTAAAGGAAGATTTCCCAATTTGCTCATAGTTTCGGCAACGGTCATGGGCAAATAGGTGCTCAAGTCGGGAATACCATGCTTGGCCAGAATGGCACCATGTACCGGGGGATTTGTAAATGCATAGGGTACGCCGGCGGTATGGGTCAATAACTGCCGCACAGTAGGGGCTGATGCGGAGGGTGTGCTGGTCCACGTCGTATCTGCGGGATTAAAATTGGTAAGTACTTCAGTTTCGCTGAAGGTGGGAATGTATTTGCCAACGGGGTCATCCAGGTTCAATTTTCCGTTCTCCACCAATTGCATGGCCGCCACGGAGACCAGCGGTTTGGTCATGGAGGCCATACGGAATAAATGGTCCTTTCTATAGGGTATTGTTCGTGATGAATCCGACCAGCCCACCTCGGATTCATAAATAATTTTTCCGTCTTTAGCCACTAGTGTGACGGCTCCCGGGTATTTGTTGGCCTCTACAAATTCCATCACCATATCATCAATTTTGGCCAAACTATCCGCTATCATGCCCACTGCACTGGGTTCTGCAAATTGAAACTTTTCTACGGCTGCAACGGTCTTGGTTTCCGTTCTGCAGGAAGCTAGGATGGTTAAAATGAAGATTAAAAAAATAAAATGGAACGGTTTCATAGGGATGGGTGTTTGGTTAATTGTGGTCTAAGTTCGTTATTCTTACTATGATTTTTTGGGATTGGAGATTGGGTTTGTGAGAAAGTTTTTAACAGAGAAGTGCAAAGACTAAAGCTCCTTTCTAAAACAAACGCTATTCTCAACCCCTTCGTAAGGCGGATAATTGGGAATTACAGTATAATCGTTTTTTTTGTAGAGTGCGATAGCTTCGGGTTGACGTAATCCTGTTTCCAAAACACAATGGGAATAGCCCAGCTCTTTTGTCCATTTTTCCAATTCGGACAATAGGAGGGAAGCGATTCCCTTGCCACGTGCAGCAGGTTCTACGAACATCCGTTTAACCTCCATTGCGGAAGCATTGAAACGCTTTATAGCTCCGCAACCTAAAAAGGTATCATTCTCGTAATAGACCACACAATGCTTTAGTACGTCTATTCCGTTAAATTGGGCATAGAAGGCATTGTCGGGCCCATCGCGCAAGGCTAAATCGGCATCCAAGAGTGCCACTAATTTGAAAAAATCAGGATTTGAGGAGTCTGTTCTTAGGATTCGCCCCATCTGAATATAATTTATACGGCAATGGATACCCCATCCGTAGTAATTCCGTTTTCATCAAAGTAAAAATCGATACGACCTAAGTTGATGCCATAACAGCCCACCTGGTTCACTAGAATCTCCCTACCCTCGGCATTGACTACGATAGTCGGTTTGTCCAAAAAGGTATGGGTATGCCCTCCTATGATAAGGTCCGTGTGTTTGGTCTTTGAGGCCAATGTCATATCGTCTGGGCGATTTTCATCATTATAGCTATAACCCAGATGGGAAAGACATACGATTAAATCGCATTGTTCCTCCTCCTTTAATCGGCGTTCCATGTCGGTGGCGATTTCATAAGGATTCAAATACTCCGTTTCCTTATACAGCGTTTTGGTGACCAGGCCAGCTAGTTGAATGCCTAGACCATAAACCCCAATTTTAATACCATCGCGCAAATAGGTTTGATAGGGTTTCGTGAACCCGGCCAGTACCGTTTTGCTGAAATCGTAATTGGAAGAAATAAAATCGAATTTGCCGTAGGGGATTTGCGCCAGAAGACCATCGACTCCATTATCAAAATCGTGATTACCGATTGTGGCGGCATCGTAATTGAGCATGGTCATCAATTTCATTTCCAATTCGCCGCCATAAAAATTGAAATACGGGGTTCCCTGAAAAATATCACCGGCATCAAAGAGCAGCGTATTCGGATTCCCCTCTCGTATGGATTTCACCAGACCGGCTCTACGCGCCAAACCACCCAATCCCGGAAAACTGGAATGGTCTTTTGGGAAAGCATCAATATGACTGTGCACATCGTTGGTGTGCAATATGGTCAGATGACTTTTTTTATTCGTTCCACAAGAATTTAAGGATAGCCCACCCGCTCCAATAAAGGATGCCGTGGCCAGCGTATGATGTATGAATTTTCTTCTTTCCATGTGCTAGTTCAATTTATAAAAACGATCATCTACTTTGGGCGATAGGGTATCGACTTTAGAGAAATAATCGATCATCGCATTTCTAATTTTATAATCGATATCGGTTATGGTAATGGCATCTTTAAAGAATACCATATCATCGCCACCGCTTACCAAATAGTCCGAAGTAGCTATATAATAGTGTTGGTCCACGACAAATGCCTTTCCTTGTACTAGAATTTTATTGATGCTGTCATCTTTATTCAGAACCACCTGTATACCGCCCAAGGGATGCGCTCTTTTGGATTGGATGATATAATGTATCATTTCTAAAACCGATTTCCCGTTCAGTTCTACCACAGCAATATTATTTTCAAAAGGCATTACCTCGTAGGCCGTTCTGGCGGAAACGTTCCCTTGAGAGATGATGGATCGAATACCACCGTGGTTCATCAATACAAAATCGATTTCCTTTCCTGTGCGCTTTTTAAAGATGGGGTTGGCTTCGGAGAGCATAAGGTCCGCCATGAGATTTCCTGCAGTGGTGTTGTATGCCCCATCATCTTTCGTGATTTTATAGGGGGCGTAGGCCAGGGTACTGTCCAACATGGTGTTTACCCGATTATGGTAAGGGGCTATGAAATTTTTAATCTCCGGCATTTCCGCCCATGAACTGTCTATGGCTATTTGTTTTCCCTCTATTTTACTGATGGAGTTGGGTTGCCGCTGACAAGAGCTGAAAATCAGTATTGTTGTAAATATAACAAAATGTTTAATTTTTAAAATCCTAAACTGTAGTAACTTCGCCATAGAGTTGAAGGGATATTATTTACATTTGTAGAAATGTAAAAATACATGTTTTTAAAAGGAATTAAGGACAAGTTTAAGCAGAAATCCGGTCGCAAATTTATCAAGCAGGCCCTAGCAAATCCAACGGAGGAAAGTACTAGAGGAAAGGGAATACGGAAGCTGGGATGCATAGTGGATTTAGATAAGTTTCAGGATTCCGACGTTTTTTATGAGTTTCTGGAGGAGTTTAAGCTGACGCCCAATGCCGTGAAGATTATTGGTTATAGAAGCTATTACGATAAAAATTCGCCGTACTCCACACCTGTTTTTTCCGACAAGGATTTAGGTTGGAACGGGGATATTGAGAATAGCTACGCACTGGAGTTTTTAAGTAGGGAATACGATTTGTTGGTGAACTATTACGATGAGGAAAATTTGCTTTTAAACTTAATGTCCGTTAAAACCAAAGCACGTATTAAAGTAGGTTTCAAAGGTGTAGGACCGGAATACAACGATTTAATATTGGATACCCCGCTTAAGGATTTTAAGACCTTTAAAACAGAACTGAAAAAGTACCTGGGCGTATTCAAAGAGATATAGGTTATGGAACAATTGAAGGGCACTGGTGTGGCTTTGGTAACACCATTTAAGGAAGATGGGAGCTTGGATTTAAGCGCACTTAGGGCCATAGTAAACCATTGTATCGACGGCGGCATAGATTACCTCGTGGCCATGGGAACAACGGCGGAATCGGTTACCTTAACCGCTGATGAAAAGGATTCGGCGATTCAGGCCATATTGGAAGCCAATGCAGGAAGATTACCCGTAGTGCTCGGCGTGGGCGGTAATAATACCCAGCAAATAGTAACGGAATTGCGTTCAAGAGACCTTACTTCTTTCGCTGCCCTACTTTCCGTTTCTCCTTATTACAACAGGCCAACCCAAGAAGGTATCTATCAACATTTTAAGGCAATTTCAGAAGCTTCGCCCATACCGATAATCCTTTACAATGTTCCTGGCAGAACCGGCAGCAATATGTTGCCTGTTACAACGCTTCGTTTGGCAAATGATTTTGAAAATATCGTAGCCATCAAGGAAGCGTGTGGAAACCTAATCCAAATTATGGAAATCATAGAAAAAAGACCTAAAGGGTTTTTAGTGCTTTCCGGAGACGATATTAACACGTTGCCGACTCTCTTAGCCGGTGGTGAGGGTGTAATTTCTGTAATAGGTCAAGGACTTCCCGCCGAATTCACTCAAATGGTACGGCTTGGTTTAGCCGGTGATGTAAAGGCTGCCTACAATCAGCACTATGCATTGCAAGAAGGAATGCAACTTATTTTTGAGGAAGGAAACCCCGCAGGTATCAAGGCCCTTTTTGAGTTATTGGAACTTTCAAAAGCTTTTGTACGGCTTCCATTGGTGGAGGCTAGTGCCAACTTAAAGATCAAAATCAAGTCCTTTGTTACTTCCCTTACAAAGATTCCTGCTTAAAAAGTTACGTTAAATCTTACCCAAAATCAGGCGGATAACCCCGAAATCAAGTTAATTTTAGACCGCCAAAAATGTTTTTTAAATCCGTTGAGAATCACTAATTTTGCAAAATGTTTTTTAAAATGAGGCAATTCTTTTTTCTTCTTGTAGCGGTCATTGTCCTTTCCTCTTGTAGTGAGTACCAAAAGGTACTTAAAAATGAGGATGTTAAGGCGAAATACGATGCAGCCGAGAAGTATTATGAAGAAAAGGATTTTAAGCGCGCTAATAGACTTTTTGAGCAAATAGCACCAAAGTATGTAGGTAAACCTCAGGGCGAGCGTGTAATGTTCTTTCTTGCCAACACTTATTTTGAACGTGAGGATTACAACATGGCCGGCTATCAGTTCGAGCGGTTCGTAAAGTCCTATCCCAAGAGCGATAAACTGGCAGAAGCAACATTTTTGGGCGCCAAGAGTTATTATGAACTTTCACCAAAATACTCTTTGGACCAAACCGATACGGATAAGGCCTTATTGAAACTTCAGAATTTCATAAATGCTTACGCCGAGTCAGAATATTTTGCTGAAGCTAACGCCATGGCAAAGGAGTTAACTACCAAGAAAGAAAGAAAGGCCTACGAAATTTTAAAACAGTACAATAGGTTAGGAGAGTTCAACTATGATATGTTGAAATCGGCCGTAGCCGCAAGTGATAACTTTGTTTCGGATTACCCGGGTTCCGTTTATAGGGAAGATGCCCTGTTCGTTAAGTTAGAAGCAACGACCTACATGGCAATGAATAGTTTTGAAAGTTTACAAAAAGAGCGTTTGCAGAGCGCTAAAGCTGCCTACACGGTTTTAAAAAAGCAGTATCCGAATACGAAATACGAAGAAGAAGCAACAGACTTAATAAATAAAATTGAAAGTGAACTGCAAAAGTTCACCACAGAAGCAAAATAAATAGTTTTCATTATGAATATGAACGATCTTAAGAATTCTAAAGCACCCGTATCAACTGTAACTATCAATAGGAACGAGTTTGATGAAAAAACAGATAATATTTACGAGGCAATCTCCATTGCGGCCAAACGTGCCGTTCAGATCAATTCCGAAATAAAAAAGGAATTGTTGGAAAAATTGGAAGAGTTCGCAACGTATAGCGATAGCTTGGAGGAGGTATTTGAAAATAAAGAGCAGATAGAAGTTTCCAAGTTCTACGAAAAATTACCAAAACCACACGCAATGGCAGTAGAGGAGTGGTTGATGGATAAAATATACCATAGGAACACAGAGAAAGACGCATAGTTGATATGTGGAGTGGCAAGAACGTCCTTTTAGGCATTACCGGAGGAATCGCCGCCTACAAAACTACTTTCCTTGTCCGTTTATTGATAAAAGCTGGTGCTAACGTTAAAATCATTTTAACGCCTAGTGCCAGCTCTTTTGTTTCCCCTCTTACCTTAGCCACACTTTCTAAGAATCCTGTAGTAACCGATTTTGAGAAAACGGAAGCCCATACCACCGATTGGAATAATCATGTGGAACTGGGGCTATGGGCAGATTTCATGGTCATTGCTCCCGCAACCGCCAATACCATGTCCAAAATGGCCAACGGAGCCTGCGATAACTTGCTTTTGGCCACCTATTTATCCGCAAAGTGTCCCGTCTTTTTTGCTCCTGCCATGGATTTGGATATGTACAGGCATCCAAGTACAGTTGCCTCAATAGAAAAATTACAATCTTTTGGAAACGTAATGATTCCTGCCACCTCAGGAGAACTGGCTAGCGGACTGCACGGTGAGGGGAGAATGGCGGAACCGGAGGAAATCATTGCACATATTCATAAACATTTATTGGCCGGACTTCCATTAAGTGGCATAAAGGTTCTAATAACGGCTGGACCCACTTACGAAGCCATAGATCCAGTTCGGTTTATCGGAAACCATTCATCCGGACTCATGGGGTTTGAGTTAGCAAAAACGGCAGCAAATTTAGGTGCCGAGGTGTACCTTGTTTCAGGTCCAACACACCTTACCGTTGACAATAACGCCATTCATTTGATTAAAGTGGTTTCAGCTGATGAAATGTATGATAGGGTACACGACCATTTTTCAGATGCCGATATCGTTATATGTGCTGCGGCCGTTGCAGATTATAGGCCGAAAACCATGGCGGAACAAAAAATTAAAAAATCCGACGAAAACCTTGAATTGGCGCTTGTTAAAAACAAGGATATACTTCTGTCCTTGGGAGAGGCTAAAAAACAACAATATCTTGTAGGTTTTGCATTGGAAACCGAAAATGAACTAGAGAACGCCAAAGAAAAGCTTAAGCGAAAGAACCTGGATGCTATCGTGCTGAATTCATTAATGGACAAGGGAGCAGGTTTCGGTGGCGATTCTAATAAAATTACTTTTATAGATACCAATTCCAATATAGAAACGTTTGAATTAAAAACCAAGGCAGCCGTTGCCAAGGATATTTTTAATGAAATCATTAAGAGACGCTATGCGTAAGCTCCTTTTTTTATTTGTTTTGGTTGCGTTGCCTTATCCGTATGCGGACAGGAACTAAATTTTAATATAACCGTAAACTCGGATCAGTTATCACAAGGTGACTTACCTATATTTAATACGTTGGAGCGCTCCTTAAACGATTTCGTGAATAAAAATAAGTGGACGAACCGAGTATATAAGGAGAACGAACGTATCAATGGACAAATGTTCATTACGATAACCGAATACGAGTCCAACAGGTTTAAAGGTAATATTCAAATTCAATCGTCAAGGCCGGTTTACAATACCTCTTATGAAACTCCGGTTTTTAATTACAAGGACAATCAATTTAATTTTCAATATATTGAGTTTCAGCCCCTAGTCTATAATGAAAATGTATTTGAATCGAATTTAATCGCTGTGGTCTCTTACTACGTTTATATCGTTTTAGGCCTGGATGCGGATACCTTTTCTTTAGAAGGGGGAACGGATTTCTTTAGAAAGGCACAGGGAATAGTTACCCAAGCCCAGGGAACAAACTTTGCGGGTTGGAGCCAATCTACCGATCGTAGTAGGTTTGAACTGGTAGACAACCTGCTGTCAAACACCTATAGAGAATATCGTGTGGCCATGTACAATTATCATAGGAAAGGGATGGACATTATGGCCGATAATAATAGTACGGGAAAGCAAGTAGTAGCGGGAACCATGAAATTGTTCGAGACCATGATTAATAGAAGACCTAATGCATTTCTGATATCCACATTTTTTGATGCCAAGTCAGACGAAATCCAGAATATATTTTCGGATGGTCCCAAAGTGGATATCGTAAAGCTTAAGGAAACGCTTACCAAGATTGCTCCCTTATATTCCAGCACCTGGAATGATATAAAGTACTGACCCTTTTTTCAAATCAGAATATAGATTACCTTTGGTTATCTAAATTTTTGAAGTTTGTTATCCAATCTTTCTATTGATAATTATGCCCTAATTGACGCCCTAGATGTCCAATTGGATGAGGGTTTCACCGTGATTACGGGTGAAACGGGGGCGGGGAAATCCATCTTGCTGGGAGGTCTTTCCTTGGTGCTGGGGAAACGTGCGGATTTATCCCTTCTTCGCGATAAGGAAAAAAAATGTATTGTCGAGGCCGATTTTAAAATTTCGGATTATGGGCTACAACCATTTTTTGAAGACAATGATTTGGATTACGAGAAGACTACCGTTATTAGAAGGGAAATTTTACCTAGTGGAAAATCGCGCGCCTTTATAAACGATACCCCTGTTACCTTGGATATCCTTTCAGAACTTGGGGATCGATTGATCGATGTGCATTCACAGCATCAGACTTTAAAGCTTACGGAGAATGATTTTCAATTAAAACTAATCGATGCCCTGGCGGATAACAAGAATCATTTAATTAATTATTCCGAATCGCTGTCCAGATATTCCAAAGTTCAAAAGGAGCTCGAAAAGCTCATCGATTTTCAGCAAAACGCAACCAAGGAACAAGACTACACGACATTTTTGCTTAACGAACTGGAGTCCGCCCCCTTAAAAGAGGGTGTTATGGAAGAATTGGAAGAACAACAGGAACAACTGAGCAACGTAGAACTGATACTGGAGCAACTTTCCAAGGCCGACCAACTTTTTAATGACGACCAGATTGGCGTAATGGCGTTGGGTACGGAAATAAAATCAGCCATTTCAAAATTAGCTGGATTCGGTAAACAGTATGCGGAATTATTTGAAAGAATTCAATCCGCCTTTATAGAACTGGATGATGTAAATTCCCAGCTTCAAGATTTCCAGGAAGGGGTGGAAGTCAATCCGTCTATGTTAGAAGAGGTAAACGCAAAACTACAACTGTTATATAATTTACTCAAAAAGCATGGGGCTAGTGACATTTTAGAACTGATAGCTGTCAAAGAATCCCTGGCTGCAAAGGCGCTTGAAACAGCGAATGTGGAAGAAAACATTGCCTTGAAAACAAAGGAATTACAGGAGTTGACATCTATCTTGGAGGAGCAGAGTCTGGTTTTACGGGAAAGGCGCCAAGCTGTTATTCCCGACCTAAAAAAGCAATTGGAGGAGAAATTAGCCCTATTGGGAATGCCGAGTGCCGCTTTCCAAATTACTTTAAAAGTAGCAGAGGATTTTAAGGTTAACGGAATGGACGATCTTTCCTTTTTATTCACTGCGAATAAAGGAAGTGATTTTGGTTTGTTGAAAAAAGTAGCCTCTGGCGGGGAATTATCAAGAATTATGTTGGTGATTAAATCCATATTGGCCAAATACGAGAAACTGCCCACCATTATGTTCGACGAGATAGATACAGGGGTATCCGGTGAAATTTCCAACAGAATGGCAGACATTATGCGAGAGATGAGCGGAAAAATGCAAGTATTCTCCATTACCCACCTTCCGCAAGTGGCTTCCAAGGGAAACCACCATTTTAAAGTTTTTAAATCTGAAGAAGAGAACCGTACCAAAACCGATATGAAAAAGCTGTCCAGTGATGAGCGCATTGTGGAGTTGGCCCAGATGTTGGGTGGAAAAAACATATCGGATTCTGCAATGGCCCACGCGAGACAGTTATTAAACTAAATTGTGTCTTGGATTAAAATCCGTTTTAACATATTTTAAATATCTTTGATTAAATCTAATTTTTTGAACCAACTAACATGGCTTATAACTTATTAAAAGGTAAAAAAGGAATCATATTTGGAGCATTGGACGAAAACTCAATCGCTTGGAAAACTGCCAAAAGTGTGCACGATGAGGGAGGTACGTTTGTATTGACCAACGCTCCTATTGCCATGAGGATGGGACAAATTAAGGTTTTGGCAGAGGAGACGGGTTCTGAAATTATTCCAGCTGATGCCACCAGTGAAGAAGACCTAGAAAATCTAGTAACTAAATCCATGGAGATTTTAGGTGGGAAACTGGATTTTGTCCTGCATTCCATTGGGATGTCTGTAAATGTTAGAAAAGGTAGGTCATATACGGATGAAAATTATGATTTTACAGCAAAGGGCTGGGATGTTTCCGCGCTGTCTTTTCATAAAGTGATGCAGGCACTATATAAAGCTGATGCAATGAAAGAGTGGGGTAGTATTGTAGCGCTTACATACATGGCCGCTCAGCGTACTTTTCCTGACTATAATGACATGGCAGATAATAAGGCATACTTAGAGTCCGTAGCACGTAGTTTTGGGTATTTCTTTGGCAAAGAAAAGAAGGTGCGGGTAAATACTATTTCTCAATCGCCTACTGCAACCACTGCCGGGCAAGGGATAAAAGGTTTTGACGGCTTTATAAATTATGCCGAAAAAATGGCACCTTTGGGCAATGCTACCGCTCAAGACTGTGCAGATTATACTCTTACACTTTTTTCCGACCTTACTAGAAAGGTCACCATGCAAAATCTTTTTCACGACGGAGGATTTTCCAATACAGGAGTTAGTCAAGAAGTGATAGATAAATTTTAATATCGCCGAAAACCCCATCAATAAATTAATTTTTGATTTTTAAACCTGGGCTTTCAAATAAAGAAAAGTAACAATGGATTTATATTTTTCTTTTATTGTTCCGGTTTTCAATAGGCCTAATGAGATTAGAGAGCTTTTAGATAGTCTTATTGCGCAAACTTTTGGAAAGGAGTTCGAAATTGTTATTGTAGAGGACGGCTCTACCGTATCTTCCAAGGATATCATTGGGCAGTTTTCAGATCAACTCAATATCTCTTACTACGAGAAACCGAATTCAGGTCCGGGAGATTCCAGAAATTACGGGATGCGGGCGGCAAAAGGAAATTACTTTATTATCCTGGATTCTGACTGCATACTGCCGCCTGAGTACCTTTCAGAAGTAAAAAAACATCTGGAGAACGATTTTGTGCATTGTTATGGAGGGCCAGATGCGGCTCATCCCTCATTTACGCTGGTGCAAAAGGCAATAAATTATGCGATGACCTCCTATTTGACCACAGGTGGCATTAGGGGAAAGAAAAACTCGGTAGATAAGTTTCAACCGCGGAGTTTTAATATGGGAATTTCAAAGTTTGCTTTTGAAAAAGTTGGGGGATACGGAAATATTCATCCCGGGGAAGACCCAGATTTAACCATACGTATCTGGGAAGCCGGATTTGAGACGAAACTAATACCGGATGCTTTTGTTTATCATAAGCGACGAATAGACTGGAAAAAGTTTTATATCCAGGTAAAAAAATTCGGTATGGTCCGGCCAATTTTGAACAAATGGCATCCAAAGACCGCAAAGTTGACTTACTGGTTTCCGTCACTTTTTATTTTAGGGATTTTGGTGTCCGTCATGTTGCTTTTTTGGAATATATGGTGGCCCATACTGGTTTTTGCCGGCTATTTTGTTCTTTTGTTTATGGATGCGTTTCTTAAGACTAGGAGTATACCTATAGCATTAACGGCCCTGTTGGCCGTAGTTATTCAGTTTTTTGGTTACGGGTTCGGTTTTTTGAAATCTAGCCTTTACCTTAACTTTACGCAGAGAGCACCAGAGTCAATATTCCCAAATTTGTTTTTCAAAAAAAATAAGCAATAGTGGTTTTAGAATGGATACGTTCGGGTTTGAAAAAAAGAAAGGTCAAAGTTTTTCTGATAATTCTTGCTTTTTCTGCACTTGCTTGGTTTATAAATAATCTGTCATTTTCCTATAACAGTACTACCTACTTCGAACTGGATTATGTTAATACGCCCAAAGAGCTATTATTGACTAATCAGCCCAAAAATACCGTAGAGCTTAGGTTACAGGCTTTAGGGTTTCAATTTTTAGGGTTTGAATTGCGAAAAAAGAAAGTTTCCATAGATATGTCTAAATTAAAACGTAAAGATTCAATATACTACATTTCCCCGGATATATACCGTAAGCAAATTGAAGATCAATTACCAAATTCAATGACCTTGTTGGAAATAGAGGACGACACCTTATTTTTTAATTTTACTACGCTGGTAACCAAAGAGGTTCCGGTAATTCCAAGAGTGAATTTTAGTTTGGCCACTAATTTCATGTTAGAGGACTCAATTAGGGTAAGCCCGTCCAAAATTGAAATAACGGGTGCAAAAAATGAAATAGATACCATTACCGGCATACGTACGGCTTATCTGGAATTAAAAAATGTGGACAACGCTTTTGTGAAAAATGTTGGTTTGATTAAACCTAAAAGTTTGGAAACCGTAGTCTTTTCGTCTAATACCGTCGAAATTTCCGGGCAGGTATTTCGATTTTCCGAAAATATCATAGAAGTTCCCGTAACCGTTGTTAACCTTCCGGATAATGTGAAAGTGCGTACCTTTCCGGGCAGTGTTCAAGTACTTTGTCAAGGTAAATTGGAAAACATGAAGGAATTTGAAACAACTGATTTTCATGTCGTTGCTGATTATTCTAATGCTTCTGGAACGGACAATAATACTTTGCCGATTACCTTGGAAGAATATCCGAAAGACATTAAGAATGCCCGTTTATTGGTCAATGAAATAGAATTTATACTCTTAAGGGAATGATGATTGTTGGGTTAACGGGTGGTATAGGTAGTGGAAAAACCAAAGTGGGCAGTTTCTTTACCGAATTAGGAGTTCCGGTATACAACTCCGATATGTGGGCAAAAAAGTTGATGGAATCCTCCAAAAAATTAAGGAAAGGAATACGTGATTTATTTGGTGAGGAGGCATATCTCGGGGACAAATTAAATCGTCCGTACATTGCCCAATCAGTCTTCGGGGACAAAACGATGCTAAACAAACTAAATGAGCTTGTTCATCCGGCAGTTAGGAAACATTTCCTCAAATGGGTGGATAAACAGGATGCCCCCTACGTCGTCCAGGAAACGGCACTTCTTTTTGAGAACAAAGCCATGGATTTCTATGATAAAACTATATTGGTAACAGCCCCGGTAGAAGTCCGTATCAAGCGTGTAATGGATAGGGACGGTGCCGATAGAAAAGCCATAATAGCAAGGATGGATAATCAATTAGAAGATTCTAAAAAAATAGAATTGGCGGATTTTGTAATAGAAAATATCAATTTGGAAGAAACAAGGGTAAAAGTTGGGGAGTTAAACTCCGCTATCCTTGAATATTGCTAAGGCTTACCAAATTTTAACATTTTTGTTAAGGTTAGGTTAAACGTACAAGGCACTACCTACTAAATATTTAATTTTAACATAAAATGAACAAGAGGTTATTCGTGCTCTTAGTTATCCTGATGAGCTTGTCGCTTATAGGATTGATTTTTGTTCAAAGTTTTTGGATTAAAAAATCGGTCGAGGATAAGGAGGAACAGTTTTCTAACATCGTTTCAGAGGCTTTAAATAGCGTTACGCTGAAAATTGAAGAGCGGGAGAGGAAAAACTATTTTGATAGATACCTCCGGGCTAAGGATAGTGTAGGGGATTTAAAGGGAACTCAATTCACTAACTTCTTTTTTATTAATAGGGATGTCAATTCCAATGAAATACTGCTTTACGAACATGGTATTTTAGAAGAGGATTATGGCATTTCCTCTACGTTCTTTGATAATGGTGATGGTGGTGATACCACTGTCATTAAAAATTATACCAGCAAACGGACAACTTCGGTCTTTAAGGAGGACTACGATTTAGACGGTAAGAGTTATCGTTTAGACCCTATTCAGCGTATTGAGAAAATAGGAGGTCTTTCGGCCATGGAGAAAGCCGCTATGGAAGATGTTTTTGGCACATACGCAAAACGGGTGCCTATCCATAAACGTGTTTCCAAACAGGAGATAGAACTTTTGGTACAGCGAGAACTGGAAAATAGGGGAGTGGATATCGATTTTGAATATGGGGTTTATAGCAATGGACTTCCAACTAAAGTAAAATCCAGAAAGTTCAAGTATTCCGAGACTAACGTCTACAAGGCACATATGTTTACGGATATTGAGGGAAATTCCACTTTTGATCTCTTGGTCTCCTTTCCAAAGAAGAAGCGTTTTCTGGTGCAGTCAATACTGGGTCTTGCGTTGTTATCCTTATTGTTTACCTTGATTATAGTGGTGGCCTATTCCGGCGCTATCTATCAGCTTATAAGGCAAAAGCAGATTTCGGAAATCAAAACGGATTTCATCAACAATATGACACACGAGTTCAAAACACCGATAGCTACTATCAACTTGGCAGTAGAAGCTATTAAGAACCCGAAGATAATCGGTGACAAGGAAAAGGTCTCTCGTTATTTACAGATGATCCGGGACGAAAATAAACGAATGCATGCCCAAGTGGAAAATGTCTTGCGGATCTCCAAACTGGAGAAAAACCAATTGGACATAAGTAAGGATAGGGTAGACGCACACGACATCATAAAAGACGCCATTACACATGTGGAGTTAATCGTTGCTGATAAGGGTGGTTATATTAATACGCACTTAGAGGCTGAACGTTCGGAAGTATTGGCTAATGAAATGCATTTGACCAACGTTGTCGTGAACATGTTGGATAATGCCATCAAATATTCCCCTAAGGCACCAAAAATTGATGTTTTTACAGAGAAGGCCAAGAATTTTATAATTATAAAAGTAAGAGATCAAGGTGCTGGCATGAGTAAAGCGGTTCTAAAAAGGGTTTTTGAAAAATTTTATAGAGAACACACAGGAGATATTCACAACGTAAAAGGTCACGGATTAGGGTTGGCCTACGTAAAAAAAATAGTAGATGATCACCAAGGTGAAGTATATGCGGAAAGTGAAAAAGGAAAAGGAAGTACTTTTTACATTAAACTGCCTTTAATTTAACAATAATGGAAACAATAAATAAGAAGATTTTATTAGTAGAAGATGACCCAAATTTTGGCATCGTACTTAAGGATTATTTGTCCATGAACGACTTTGATGTTACCCTAGCTAAAAACGGCATGGAGGGATTTGAGAAGTTTAAAAAGGACAATTATGACATTTGTATCCTAGATGTAATGATGCCCTATAAAGATGGTTTTACCCTCGCCAAAGAAATTAGGGAGAAGAATGAGAATGTTCCAATCGTTTTTTTAACCGCCAAGACTATGAAGGAAGATGTTTTAAAAGGATACAAAGCCGGTGCGGACGATTATCTGAACAAACCGTTTGACTCTGAGGTGCTTCTAATGAAACTTAAAGCAATACTTCAAAGAAAAGCATCTAATAGTTTAGCTGATAGTAAGAAATTTGAATTTAAAATTGGTGGTTTTCACTTAAATTCAAAATTAAGGTTCTTAAAATATAAGGACGAGGAAGTCATTAAGTTGTCTCCAAAAGAAAATGAATTAT
The DNA here is from genome assembly GCF_027474845.2 of Maribacter aestuarii. Taxonomy (NCBI): domain Bacteria; kingdom Pseudomonadati; phylum Bacteroidota; class Flavobacteriia; order Flavobacteriales; family Flavobacteriaceae; genus Maribacter; species Maribacter aestuarii. The sequence goes on along the minus strand of NZ_CP107031.2, from coordinate 3,833,126 downwards.
TACGCTTGTTGGCCTTACATGAAAATGATTTGATGCCTAGGGAATTAGCACTCACAAAAATTTGGAGAGACGATAATTACTTCACATCAAGAAGTATGGATGTGTATATCGCCAAATTACGTAAGTATCTAAAGCGTGACGATACTGTGGAAATACTGAACATTCATGGAGAAGGTTTCCGTTTGGTCATAAAAAATGAGGACGAATGACCTTTGAGGTTCTTAAAAGTTAGAAAGCATCCTTAGTTGGATGCTTTTTACGTTTCTAACACTTTTACAACAGTATTCACGATTTTTTCGGGGGAATTGTTAATTGACACTCTAATGGCATTTTTAGGAACCTCTAGGGTTTCAAACTGTGATTTTAAAAGTGCCGGTGGCATAAAATGATCGGTTCGTTGTGCCAATCGCTGATTAATTTCATCCATGCTTCCTTCTAGATATACAAAGCGACAATTTTCGTTTAGATGCTTGGAAAGTGTCTGCCGGTACGATTCCTTCAACGCGGAACAGGCAATTACGGCACCTTTGTTTTTATGTTCAATGGACAATCGATTCAGCCGCTCCAACCAACTCTTTCTATCCGTATCATTAAGGGGTTTTCCTTGCGCCATTTTTTCTATATTGGCCTTGGGGTGAAAATCGTCTCCGTCAAAGAAGGGGTAGTCCAACCTTTCTGCCAAGAGTTTACCAATAGTAGATTTCCCACTACCAGAAACTCCCATGACAAATATGATCACATCATTATTCATTTTTAAGCTCACTTAGTTTTTCTTCAATTTGTTGAATGGCCTCCTGTTTGTTGTAATCAAAATTGAGCCATAGCATATTTTGGCTTTTTTTGAACCAAGTAACTTGTCGTTTGGCAAATCGCCGGGTATTTTTTTATTTCAGCTATCGCAAATTCCAAATCTAGGGTTCCTTCAAAATATTTGAAGAGCTCCTTGTATCCTACTGTTTGTAAGGCATTCAACTCTTTAAAAGGAAATAATTTTTTCGCTTCTTCTACCAAACCTTCCGCAATCATTACATCTACGCGGGTATTTATTCGGTCGTATACTATCTTTCTGTCCGCAGTGAGACCCACATTCAATACCATGAAGTTCCTTTTTGGTTTCTTTTTGTTTAAAAATGAAGAGTAGGGTTTTCCCGTTCCAATACATATTTCCAATGCTCGTATTAATCGGTGCGGATTATTGGAATCAACTATTTTAAAGTATTCTGGATCCAACGATGCTAGCTTTTTTTGTAGGCTAGCGATACCATTATCTTTGAGTTCCTTATTTAAATCTCTTCTTATATTTGAATCTACTACTGGGAATCTGTCCAAACCAGAAATTACGGCATCACAATACAGGCCACTGCCACCAACCATTATGACATATTCCTTGGTTTCAAATAATTGCTCCAATTTTGTAATGACATCCCGTTCAAAGTCACCCACAGAATAAGACTCCTTAATACTCAAATGCTGTACAAAATGATGTGGTGCAGCAGTAAGCTCTTCTTTGCTAGGAACGGCTGTACCTATGGTCATTTCTTTATAAAACTGTCTGGAATCGGCAGATATGATTTCCGTGTTAAAATGTTGGGCCAGTAATACGGCCAACTTGGTCTTACCAATGCCTGTTGGACCTGTTATGGAGATTAGGATATTATTCATTTAATACACTCCCGCAATTATAACAATGCGTGGCATCATCCCTATGCCCTTCTTTGCTGCAGTTGGGGCAAGCTTGAGTGTTCACATGAACATATTGCTGTACATTACCGTCGGTTTTACCCTTACCCTGTTTACCAAACTCAACTGTAACAATGCCTGTGGGTACTGCAATTATCCCATAACCCAAAAGCATAATTATCGTTGCAATCAACTGCCCCTGTGGAGTGATGGGTGCAATATCTCCGTAACCCACGGTGGTCAATGTAACGATGGTCCAATATATACTCGTAGGGATACTCGTGAAACCTGCTTCATCGCCCTCTACAATATACATAAGCGTACCAAGCATTACGGAAACTATCAATACAGCGAACAAGAAAACGGTAATCTTTGCCCTGCTTGCTTTCAGTGCCTTTTTAAGTTGTGAGGCCTCACCTAAAAATTGGACAAGCTTCAAAATTCTAAATACCCTTAACAATCGAAATGCCCTAACCGCTAAAAGAACTTGAGAACCGGCCAAGATATAAGATAGATATAATGGTATGGTGGAAAGAAAATCGATGATGCCATAAAAACTGAATATGTAGCTCGTTGGTTTTCTAATGCAGATGATCCGGGCAATATATTCTACCGTAAAAAAGATAGTTACAATCCATTCCAGTGTCAAAAGAACTCCATGGTATTCCGCATCAATTTCCTTAACACTCTCTAGCATTATCAGAATAACGCTGAAAATAATGATGATAAAGAGCAAAATGTCAAACAACTTACCCATTGGAGTATCCGCTTCATAGATTATCTCATGAAGTTTAAGCTTCCATTCTGCCTGTGGCTTTTGCTTGCTCACTTCAGGTCAATTAAGTTGAATAGTTTTCAAAATCCTTTTTTTCCTTAAGTATGATTCTAGGATAAAATTGGCATTTTCGGTGCCGTCCATTGGTGTAATAAGGCTTTCTAAGATATGAATATTATTTATTTGATGGTTCAAATCGTAATAGCCGGTACCTACTAAGGATCCTTTTTTTACGAGGATTGCGCTATATTCTCCAATCTCTCGCCCTTTGTCCACTAAGAGTACATTCTTATCCCTCAAGCTATATTTTGCAACGGCCTCATGTACGCGCTGGTTATAATTGCTTACATCCTCTTTTCGAATACAAGCGCCGAAACATTCTCCCTTTTCGTATTTGGAACAGTTCTTCTTCGCTTTGCTAATACCATTGAGCTTGTCACAAAGCTTAAACTCTTCAGTAATTTTGTATAAATGGTTTTTAGCACTGAATACACCATTGAATACCCCCAGCCTATCCTTACATTCGCGATTAGGTAGCACTCTCAGTTCTCTATACCCATTTTCGTTCTTAGAACTGCACAACACATGGGAGAACATTCGCTTTTTGGGAATGATATTGTATTTGGGTCTGTTCCTTATAAGTTCTTGATGTTCCTTTAATAATGCCACGAGTTCACTTCCCGTTTGCTCAAAGGTCACCTTTTTGGTTTCCTTTATCAATTTTCGGAATTTTGTACTACTTCTTGTGAATAACTGATTGACCCTTTTTTTAATGTTCGTGCTCTTGCTCAAATAGATAACTTCACCATCTTTATTATGTGCATAAAACACTCCCGTTTCATTGGGCATACTCCGAACGATATCCAGTTGTTTTTCCGAAAGTTCGCCTTGAGTTTCTTTACGAATAACTTCCTTTATGATTGTTTTCTCGGAATCTTTGTTCAGTAATAGCTTAAACAGTTTAATGGTTGCCAACGCGTCCCCATTGGCCCTGTGACGGTCACTTACTGGAATCCCCAGGGAACGTACCAATTTGCCAAGGCTGTAAGATTCAGCATCTGGTAATAATGCCTTGGATAAATCTACTGTGCATAGGGTTTTGCGCTCAAAATTGTAGCCGAGCCGTCTAAATTCGGTTCTTAGGATGCGGTAGTCAAATTGCGCATTGTGGGCAACGATTACGGTGTCCTGGGTAATTTCCACTATTCTCTTGGCAACCTCATGAAATTTCGGGGCGGTCCTAAGCATCTTATTGTTGATGCCAGTAAGGTTCACCACAAAGGGTTGAATGTCTTTTTCTGGGTTTACCAAACTAATAAACTTATCCACCACTTTTTGCCCATCAAACCTGTGTATAGCGATTTCGGTTATCCCTTCTTCGTTATATTTCCCCCCAGTTGTTTCAATATCCAGTATCGAATACATGTATACTTTTCAAAAATTTAGAATCTATTCCTTGATTTTACTTTCTAGCACCAAAGATACTACTTCCAATACGCACCATGGTACTTCCCTCTTCAATGGCCACCTGGTAGTCCCCACTCATGCCCATGGACAGGATTTCCAAGTTCTTAAAGTTCGATTTCAGTGACTCAAAGAGGGTTTTAAGCGATTTAAATTCCCTCCTCACTTGTTTCATATCATCCGTTAACGTTGCCATACCCATTAATCCTTTTATGGTTACGTTTGTAAGTCCCAAAAATTCTGAATTGTCTACCAGCTCCTTCAACTCTTTTTCATCGAAACCAAATTTGGTATCCTCCTCGGCAATGTGAACTTGCAAAAGACAGGGTATTTTACGATTATACTTCTTACCCTGCTTATTAATTTCTTTTAATAGTTTTAGACTGTCTACACCATGCACGAGCGCGACATATTCCGCCATGTACTTGACTTTGTTTCGTTGCACATGACCAATCATGTGCCACTCAATGTCCTTGGGTAAAATCTCCCATTTCTCCGTCATTTCCTGAATTCTGTTTTCCCCAAAAACACGTTGCCCTGCATCGTAGGCTTCTTTAAGATCACTAACAGGCTTGGTTTTGGAAACGGCAACTAAAGTTACGTGCTCCGGCAGTGTTGCCAGAATGGTTTTTATGTTTTCGGTTATCGACATTCTTTATTCTCTAAATTTTTAAATCTCATAGATAGCGAGCCCACTTCTTAATTTTGGTTCTATATACGTGCTTTTTGGAGGCATGACCAAACCTGCATCTGCAATCTCCTTAATTTCCTTTATGGTAACTGGAAGCATACTGAACCCCACTTCAAAATTACCGGAATCTATCTCATTTTTCATATGTATGCTGTTATGTTTTCCACAACCATATGCTATACGTTTATCATTTCTCAAATCTGATATTCCTAAAATAGGCTGTAATATCGTCGTATATAGGATTTGAGTGTCCAGCCTACTTAAAGCATCCGTAAAATTATAGACTTTCTTCCTTAAGTATAGCGCATAGAACTCTCCATCCAAATACATACTGAAATGATTTTTTCTAGATGGTCTGTAAAGCATGGCACCTTTATTCTCTATTCTATAATAAGCATCTAAACGGATTAGAAATTCTTCCTTGTCAAGTCCATTCAAATCTTTAATCATTCGGTTGAATTCATAAATCTTTATTTCGGATTCAGGGATTAGATAGCTCATAAAAAAGCTGGAGGCTTTTTCTGTATTGACATTTTTATTGTCCAACAAATTGCACAGCAGATCTGAGGACGCGCTTCTATGATGACCATCGGCTATATATAATTTTTTTACTTTCTTGAATTCTTCCTCTATTTGCTTGCATGTTTCGATCTCGGAAATTACCCAGAGCTTATGTGTAACCTTATCGGTTGTTGTAAAGTGATAGTCTGGGCTCTTACTCTTTTGGGATTCCATAAGATTTTTGGTGCTTAAATTTTCTTCATAGGTCATTAACACGGGCTCTGTGTTAAATCTTACGGTTTTCAAATAGTTGGCGAACAATTCCTCTCGTCTTTTTATAGTATCCTCGTGTTTTTTTATGATACCGTTCCTATAATCCGCAACTGAAGTAGCACAGAAAAGCCCGTAAGACTTAAAATCTGAGTTATTAATCTCGTACAAATAATATCCTGGTGATTTGTCTTTTTTGAAAATACCCTCCTCCAAAAATTCCAAGTACCGATTACGTACTAAAGCAAACCTTTTGCTACCAGTAACTTTCTTATCGAACTTAAATCCGGGATTAATTATATGTAAGAATGTAAATGGGTTGAATTTAAGGCTGGCTTTAAGTTCATTTTGTGAATACTCCTGATAAGATTTTGAAACGACAAAGGCTACCTTGTCCTTAGTAGGCCTTATAGCCCTAAAAGGTTTTACGTCTGCCATTTATCTTTTTGAAAATTGATTTGATACCGTTTCCGCTTTTTTGCTTTGAGAATAATCGTAGAATCCTTCCGCTGATTTGACACCTAATTTGCCTGCAGTGACCATATTTACCAATAGGGGAGATGGTGCATATTTCGGGTTTTTAAATCCCTCGTACATTACATTAAGAATGGAAAGGCATACATCCAGCCCTATAAAATCAGCCAATTGTAAAGGTCCCATAGGATGTGCCATTCCCAGTTTCATAACTGTGTCTATCTCCGAAACTCCTGCCACGCCGTGATGCAAGGTTTCAATAGCCTCATTTATCATGGGCATTAAAATACGATTTGCCACAAATCCGGGATAGTCGTTCACCTCGGTGGGTGTTTTTTCCAATTTTAGAGATAAGTCCATAATAGTTTTGGTGGTTTCATCGGAAGTACTAAAACCTCTAATAATCTCAACCAATTTCATTATCGGAACTGGATTCATAAAATGCATGCCAATTACTTTTTCGGGTCTATTCGTAACGGCGGCAATTTGGGTAATGGATATGGAAGAAGTATTGGTTGCTAATATGGTGTCTGTGCCACATACTGCATCTAACTCCTTAAAAATATTGAGTTTAACATCAATGTTTTCACTGGCTGCTTCAATCACTAAATCAGCGTTCTTGACCCCGCTTTTTAAATCAGTAGTTGTTTTTATATGATTTAAGGTACTTGATTTTTGAGATTCGGTGATGTGCTCTTTGGTAATCATTCTATCCAAATTTCTGGTAATGGTAGCGATACCTTTTTCCAGTGCCTCTTTGGATATATCGACCAAGTTTACGGCATAGCCATTTTGAGCAAATACATGGGCAATTCCATTACCCATGGTACCTGAGCCAATTACTGTAATATTTTTCATAATTGTTTGGTTTTAAAAGAGTCGATTATCGCTAGCGCAACCTTTAAGGCTTCTGTTCCCTGTGCTAAGGTGACCACTGGTGTGGAGTCGGCATTAATGGCGTCAGCAAACGATTCCAATTCGTCTAAAATAGCATTATTGGTATCAATAGATGGATTCTCAAAATAAATCTGTTTTTTAACCCCTTCGGCATTTTGGAGTATCATGTCAAAATCTCCAGGGTTTTCGGGGGCATCCTTCATTTTAACAACTTCTACCTTTTTCTCCAAGAAGTCTATCGAAATATAAGCGTCCTTCTGAAAGAACCTGGATTTACGCATATTTTTTAATGATATCCGACTGGCGGTAAGATTTGCTACACAACCGTTCTCAAATTCCAACCTTGCGTTCGCAATATCCGGTGATTGGCTTATTACCGAAACTCCGCTCGCATTGATTTGGGTGACTTTTGAATTTACGACACTTAAAATGGCATCAATATCGTGTATCATTAAATCGAGCACCACAGGAACATCAGTTCCCCTTGGGTTGAATTCCGCCAAGCGATGCGTTTCTATAAACATTGGCTTATTTATCAACTCCTTTACGGCCGTAAATGCAGGATTAAACCGTTCTACGTGGCCTACTTGACCTTTAACACCGTATTCCTGTGCTAACTTTAAGAGTTCTTGAGCCTCTTTAAGCGTGCTAGTTATAGGTTTTTCTATAAAGACATGTTTACCTTTTTCTATCGCCTTTTTTGCACTATCAAAATGATAAACGGTAGGGGTTACAATATCGATAACGTCTACGGCATTTAACAAATCATTTATTTTTTCAAAGTATTTATAGCCAAATTCATCGGCAACTTTCTTTCCGGTGGCCACATCGGGGTCATAGAAACCAATCAATTGGTATTTCTGGGACTCTTTCAGTAATCGCAAATGTATTTTTCCAAGATGTCCAGCCCCTAAAACCCCTACTTTCAACATAGTTTTCATTTTTCCCAAAAATAAGCATAGTTTATAAGTTTAGGGGAATCACTTTTCATATTTGGCATCGCTATAACTTTTTATTGGGATGTTCTTTTGTAATTATATGTTTCCTAACTTTGAGTTTCAAACCAACTACCATTGAAAGATACCTTTAAGCATAAGGGAATGCGCAATAAATTGGCGCAAGTATTAATTGAGAAGGGAATAACGGATAAAACTGTTCTGGACGCTGTACGAGCAGTGCCTAGACACATGTTCATGGACAGTAGTTTTGAAGGGCACGCCTATCAGGACAAAGCTTTTCCTATTGCCGCGAACCAAACTATCTCACAACCGTATACCGTAGCTTTTCAGACGGAACTTTTAGATTTAAAACCAAATCAGACCGTTCTCGAAATAGGGACGGGGAGTGGCTATCAGACGGCGGTCTTATTAAAATGTAAGGCTAAGGTCTATACCATAGAAAGGCAACTGGAACTCTTTAAAAAAACCAGTCTGTTTTTTAAGAAAATGGGCTACCGGCCTAAGAAATTTATTTTTGGCGATGGATATAAAGGTCTTCCTGAAAATGCTCCTTATGATGGTATCATTGTTACCGCAGGCGCACCAGAGGTGCCAAGGGCACTACTTTCTCAATTAAAAGTAGGTGGGAGATTGGTGATTCCCGTAGGTATTGAGGACCAAATCATGACAGTGTACACACGTAGTTCAGAAAAGGAATTTGAAAAGACGGAGTATGGACCTTTCCGTTTCGTACCACTTTTAGAAGATAAAAACTAAGCGACAACTACTTCGGTGTTAGCCCACAATCCATTCGGAAGGAAATAATTTTAAATTTTCGTAGTAAGCCTTGGGTCATTTAAATCTAGATTATCGAGTTAATTATTAAAATCCTTCTTGATGCGAGCAAGGTTTCGTTTGTTGTCCCTGTCCTTAATGGTTTCCCTCTTGTCATAAAGTTTCTTACCCTTGGCCAATGCAATTTGTAATTTGGCCAGTCCCCTTTCATTAATGAATAGTCTTAGGGGAACTATGGTAAGCCCCGAAGTTTTAACTTCTTTCGCCAATTTTTTTAATTCTCTTTTATTGAGTAATAGTTTTCTTTCCGCTTTTGGTTTGTGGTTAAAATGGGAGGCATGGGAATATTCATCTATCTGCATGTTGATGACAAATAGCTCGTCCTTATCGTTAAATTCGCAAAAACTCTCTGTAATGGATGCTTTTCCGTAGCGTATGGATTTAATTTCGGTCCCGGCCAGAACAATCCCTGCTGTAAATTTGTCTAACAATTCGTACTCAAAACGGGCTTTTTTATTCTTTATGTTGATGTTGTTCTGCATGCTCAACAAAAATAAGGACAATTAAATAATCCTATGGATTTTTAAAAGGAAATAAAACCTTTCTTTTGTAATGAAAGCTTCATTTTCACGAACCATAGAGAAAAACATCAATGAAAAAAATAATTGGAATATTTCTGATTTTAATCTTGTTTTCATGCAAACAGCATGAAGACTTGCCCACTGCGCAGGCTATTGTTGATAGTAGCATTGAGGTCAGTGGTGGGGAACGCTATGATAAAAGTCAGATTTCATTTGATTTTAGGGATAGACAGTACAGCTCAGAACCTATAGGAAAGCAGAAAATTTTAAAACGTAGAATCAAAAATGATACGCTTGACTTATTGGACGTTAAATCTCCAATAAAATTTGAGCGCTATTCCAACGGTAGTCTGGTTATTCTTCCTGATAGTACCGCGAATACCCTTGCCAATGCGGTAAACTCCGTCCATTATTTTGCGTATTTACCCTATGGTTTAAACGATGCAGCGGTGAACAAAGAACATTTGGGAAAAGTCACAATTAAGGAAGAGGAATATTATAAGGTAATGGTCACTTTTGACCAAGAAGGTGGTGGGGATGATTTCGATGACGTTTATATATATTGGTTTAATGCACGATCCTATAAACCAGATTATTTGGCCTACGAATTTCATGTTAATGGTGGGGGACAACGATTCAGGGAAGCTTTCAACGAAAGGTTAGTAGGCGGGATTCGTTTTGTTGATTATAAAAACTATAAGTCCAATGATTTAGACGTCCCTATTTATAAAATTGATAGTTTGTTCGAAGCAAATGAACTGGAGCTACTTTCCGAAATAAGGCTGGAGAACATTGCCGTTAGTCAGGGCAATTACAATTAAAGATAAGTTTAGTGTCGGTGGCTACTCCATTAACTATTTGCACAATAAATAAGCTTCCGTTTTCACTATCGTCTATTTGGCTATATTTTTCTTCCCCAATTAGTTTGTTCACAAAATCTGGAGTGGTATTGCTATGCCCAACAACCAGCACTTTTTTGTTCAGGTTATCTGTTTTAAACTGCTCAAAGTCAATGGTTCTAGGGTCATAATATTGCACATCAACATTCTTTTTTACCGAAGTAGGTGCAGCCGTCATGGACGTCCTGTTGAAATCCGTAGAGTAGATAGCATCCAAATCCACATCGTTTAAGATTTCGGCCCAATGCATTGCTCTTCCAAGTCCTTCTTGATTTAATTCCGGGTCTACATCGTCAGTATCTGTTCTATCCTTTTCTGCATGTCTTATTAAATAAATAGTAGAAATAGCTGTGTCTTCATTATTGTTTTCTAGAGGTTTATCCTCTTTGCAAGACACGGAAAATAAAAAGACGCTTAAAACGATTAGAGTGACAGCTTTCATCTGTATTATGGATTAATGTAATTAACAAACTAAAATTAATGGAAATTAATACGAAACATAGTCTATTTTTTGTTTTTTTGCATATGAAATTTTTATGTGGGACACTTCTTATTGTTTTTGTAATTTTTGGTGTAAAAGCACAAGAACCTGTCCTGCCTGCTGATTTTCGGCAGCACAATCTAACTGAGTATAATTCCAGCTTATTAAATCCCGCCTACGTCTTCGATCGAAACAATGCCTCATCCGTAGCCTTTTGGGCAAGATGGCAGTGGCAAATTCTGGATGCTGATCCTACGTCCCTTTTTTTAAGTTATTCTAGGGATATCAATGAATCTTCAGCCGCTAGCATTGGTTTTTTTCAACATAATACAGGTATTTTCATTAACACCGGCGGAGCATTGAATTATGGTTATGAATTTGAATTGATGCCTTTGGTGCGTCTTGGCGTAGGCATAAATGTATTTGGCTACCAACAAAAGTTGGCGGATCAGCGTTTTTTTCAACCAAACCCAATCCAGACATCCATTACGAACGATTTTGTTTTACAGGTGGCCCCAGGGATTAATCTGAAGATTGATAAGTTTAGTCTAGGTCTTGCCTCCGAGAACTTAATTGACTATAACTTCAGCACGAATGAGCGTAACACGAGTATATCCGGAACCTCTTTGTTTGCACTTGCTAGTTATGACTTTCCTGTACGCATAGGTAATTTAGAGGGAAATTCAGTTTTTAGACCTGCTGTTTACATTAGGACCATACCTGGTTTGGATACGCAAGCCGGCTTAAACGCGTTATTGTCCACCAGTAAATTTTGGGCACAAGGGGGGTACAACAATTTTTATGGGATTTCTGCGGGTTTCGGTGGACGATTTTTCAAACGAGTATCTATCGGGGCCTTGGTTGAATTTGGGATAAGTTCCGAACTTGATGGTCAAGACCCTTCATTTGAACTTGTGACAGCCTATAAGCTTGGCAGCCCGGAAGTTTCAAAAGAAGAAGAGCAAGAACAGTTGATAGCAGAAGAAAAGAGCAGGGAAGAAGAAAAATTAAAAGAGGAATTGGCAAAGACTGAAGAAGTGGCCAACAAGGAAATCTCCAAAGAGAACGAACGTTTGGCAAAAGAGAATGCAAAACGAATCAAAGACTCCATTCAGGAGGTTAATAAAGCTTCTGAAATTGCTGTAAAGGAAAGCAGAAGGGATTTAAGAAGAAAAGCGGACTCTATTCAAAAAGTACAGGAGCAAGAAGCTTTGGCAGAAGCAAGAGCTCTAGACCAAAAAAGAATACAAGATTCCTTAGCCCTGGCAGCAAAGGCAAAAGAAGAAGCAATTGCCATGGAACAAAAACGTGTTCAAGATTCAATTACCTCAGCGCAATTGGCTCAAGAAGAAATTGCCAAAAAGAAGGCTGAGTTAGAGAGGTTGGCGCAACAGAATGAAGTTGTGAAACCACAGGCAGGAGAAAAATATGAAGAGGTAGCCAAAGAAGGGGTCTTGGAGCCAGGTTATTACTTGATAGCCAATGTTTTTGGTACCAAACGTTATTTTGATGCATTTATGACCGACCTCCGTAAGAAGGGACTTGAACCGAAATCATTTTTTAGGGATTCGAACAAGTATAATTATGTGTATTTGGAAAGATATAATTCCATTCAAGAAGCACGAAAAGCACGAGATTCTAACTTTGGAGGAAAGTATCCGGAAAAGACGTGGATATTCAGGGTAGTTGGAAAATAATTGTGGAGATTAGCAGCAAGTGAATACAGCAAGTATTCAGTGCGTTTGAAGGAACTAAACTACTTTTTGAGCTCAATTTTAATTAATACCTCCAAATAAGCTATCGTATTAAACAAATATTTTCTATCCTTGGTCAGCGTGGCCATAGTGATGGCTCCCTGTATCATGGTAAACAGTTGTTTGGCAAATTGAAGCGGGGTTACTGGAAGTCTTATCTCTTCCTTGTTTACGCCAGTTTCCAAGGCCAAGGCAATCTTGCCTTCAATCTCTTTGATGGTTTCCTTCACAGCGGCCGCCAACAAACTATTGTTGTGCTGTGCGTCTACACCTACGTTTAAAATAGGGCAGCCTCCCATGTCCAAAGTAAAAATGTCGTATTTCTTGTAAAACTCGGTAAGGTTAAAAATTTTATCCAAAGCAGAACCAGGAATAGCAAGCCTTTCTTCTATTCCATTCAAGAGCGTCTTTCTGTTATGTTCAAAAGCAGAAAGTGCTAATGCCTCCTTATTTTCAAAATTACCGTATAATGCACCTTTGGTAAGACCGGTAGCTTCCGTGAGGTCGCTCATGCTGGTGCCAATATATCCATGTTTATTAAAAACAGGCGCAACGGTCTCTATGATATAGGCGGTAGTTCTTTCAGCTTTGGTAGACATGCATGGCGGTTTTATGCGAAGATAAAAAATCTATACTGTATGGTATAAATTGTTCATAAAAAAAGCTCCCAAATATTTTGGGAGCTTTTACCTTTTAAAGATGATTGCTTATACCACCAAGTCATTTTGGTTTCTAAAGACCAAGGTGTTGTCAAAAGAATCCAATAGCACAACACTATCCGCTTTAATTTCCCCACTTAACAGCGCTTTGGACATATTATTAAGCACTTCCTTTTGTAGCGTTCTTTTTACTGGCCTTGCACCATATTGTGGGTCGTAGCCCTTGTTCGCCAAGAAGTCTATGGCCTCATCGGTTGCGTCTAAAACAATTTGTTGTTTACTCAACATCTTTTTCAATAGCTCCAATTGTAGTTTTACAATTTTTCTAATGTCTTCCTTGCTCAATGGAGTGAACATGATAATATCATCGATCCTATTCAGGAATTCAGGCCGTATCATTTTCTTTAACAAGCCTAGAACCTCGACCCTTGCAGCTTCGGCCGCACTAAAGTTATCTTTTGAATTTTCAAATTTCTCCTGAATGATTTCACTTCCCATGTTACTGGTCATGATAATAATTGTATTCTTGAAATCCGCAACTCTTCCCTTATTGTCGGTCAATCGACCTTCATCCAATACCTGTAAAAGTATATTAAAGGTATCCGGATGCGCTTTCTCTATCTCGTCCAACAGCACCACTGAATAGGGTCTTCTTCGAACAGCTTCTGTCAACTGACCACCCTCATCATAACCAACATATCCTGGGGGAGCTCCTACCAATCTACTTACGGAGTGCCTCTCTTGGTATTCGCTCATGTCAATTCTAGTCATGGCACTCTCATCATCGAACAAATAAGATGCCAAGGTTTTGGCAAGCTCGGTTTTACCAACACCTGTGGTACCTAAGAAAAGGAACGAACCAATAGGTTTTTTCTGGTCTTGAAGGCCTGCGCGACTTCTTCTAATCGCATCAGAGACGGCGTTAATGGCTTCCTCCTGTCCCACGACCCTTTCATGTAGCACATCTTCCAATTTCAACAGTTTTTCACGCTCACTTTGAAGCATTTTAGTAACTGGTATTCCGGTCCATTTGGCAACGACTTCTGCAATGTCATCATTAGTTACCTCCTCTTTAATTAAAGTCCCTCCTTCTTGCTGAGCTGCTAGTTCCTCTTGTAATGTGGTCAAATTCTCTTGGGCTTCCTTTATTTTCCCGTATCTAATCTCCGCTACTAGGCCATAATCACCATTGCGTTCGGCTCTCTCGGCATCGGCCTTGAAGTTTTCAATATCCTGTTTTGTTTTTTGAATATTGTCCACTACAGATTTTTCGCTTTCCCATTGCGTGAAAATTTCGTTCCTATCTTCTTTGACATTGGCCAACTCCATATTCAACACTTTCAGCTTTTCTTTATCATTTTCTCGCTTAATGGCCTCAATTTCAATTTCCAACTGCATTATTTTTCTGTCTAGTACATCAAGCTCTTCGGGCTTTGAGTTGATTTCCATCCGTAATTTGGAAGCTGCCTCGTCCATTAAATCAATAGCCTTATCCGGTAAGAAACGATTTGTAATGTACCGTTGGGATAGTTCCACTGCCGCTATTACTGCTTCGTCCTTTATACGGACTTTATGATGGGCCTCGTATTTCTCCTTTATTCCCCTTAAAATGGATATTGCACTTTCGGTATCTGGTTGGTCTACAACGACTTTTTGAAATCTTCGTTCTAGTGCCTTGTCTTTTTCAAAGTATTTCTGATATTCATCCAATGTGGTTGCCCCAATGGCTCTAAGTTCACCTCTAGCCAAAGCAGGTTTAAGGATATTGGCGGCATCCATAGCACCTTGCCCGCCACCGGCTCCTACCAATGTATGTATCTCGTCAATAAAAAGGATAATATCTCCTTGGGCATCTGTGACCTCTTTTATCACGGCCTTTAAACGTTCTTCGAATTCTCCTTTATATTTTGCCCCGGCAATCAAAGCTCCCATATCTAAGGCATAAAGAACTTTGTCCTTTAAGTTTTCCGGAATGTCTCCTTGAATAATACGGTGGGCCAGACCTTCTGCAATTGCGGTCTTACCCACTCCGGGTTCACCCACTAAAATTGGATTGTTCTTGGTCCTTCGAGATAAAATTTGAAGTACCCTACGGATTTCTTCGTCCCGACCTATGACCGGATCCAACTTACCACTGTCCGCAAGTTTATTTAAGTTTTTTGCATACTTCTCCAAAGAATTATAAGTTTCCTCTGCACTTTGTGAAGTAACGTTGCTTCCCTTCCGCAATTCGGCTATGACCGCTTGTAAATCCTTTTCATTGGCTCCTTGGTCCTTTAGGATTTGAGCAATTTTGCTTTTTGATTTAAAAATCGCCAAGAATAGATGTTCAATGGAAACAAATTCATCTCCCATTTTTTTGGCAAGTATCGTGGCTTCGTTCACCGTTTTACCGGCTTCTCGGGAAAGCACAATATCTCCACCCTCTACTTTAGGAAAAGTCTGCATTTCCTTATCCAGAATTTGCTGTAGCATACCAAAATTGATACCTAATTTTTTAAGGATAAAGGGAACTACATTTTCTTCAACCTCTGTAATTGCTTTAAAAATATGCTCGTTCTCTATTTGTTGATGCCCCATTTCTTGGGCTAAGAGCTGTGCCCGTTGAATGGCCTCCTGGGATTTTATAGTAAAATTATTAAAGTTCATTTTATATATGTTTTAATTAAGTGTCTTAATTTTGAGGATTGGATTGCAACAATCCTACCAAGTAAAATCACACGACATAATGTCGGTAAAACACTTGATGTAGAGGACAATAAGTCAGTATGTAAGGTTAGTAATTAAGGGAGACCTAATCAAAAAAAATGACATGGGAATATTAGGAGGTTTGTTTGGGAATAAAGAAGACAACAAAAGAGAAGAACTGCCAAAAGTTCCTTGGGTGCCGTTGGAATCGATGGAGCAGCTAGATGAAATAAAGACGAACTCTAAAGGTGTGCCCCAAGTAATCTTTAAACATTCTACGACCTGTGGAATTAGTAGAATGGTGCTGAATATGTTTACGTCCTCTTATAATTTGGAACCCGGTCAAATGGACTTTTATTTTTTAGATTTACACGCTTTCAGGGGAATATCGAATAAAATAGCGGAAAGGTTTCAGGTCATGCATCAATCACCTCAACTTCTGGTTATTAAAAATGGTGTAGTGGTGGCACACGATTCACATGGAGCGATATCGGAAATTGATTTGGAGCAATATATATGAAAAAGCCCCGGATTGCCGGAGCTTTTTATTAGTTGAATGTTTGTCTGTTCAGGATGGTTTTTAAATTCCCTTTTAAGTCCTCTCCCGCATCATATACCATTTGCTCGTTTGTTGGAAATGGAACTCTTGCTAATTGTAGTAAAGATACTAGTTCATTGTCCAATGCACGCTTATCTCCATCATAATTGGCGTATACATGCTCAAATACGAACTCACTTGCCAAGGGGTATTGATTAATTTGCTGCTTTTTCTTTAAGTCCGTGAAATTAACAACACCGGTTACTTGAGCACTTTTGAATTGTGTAAATTGATAGAAATCGCACCTCACAGTTTTAAAGTTATCAATCTTAATTCTATTTCCAAGACTATCTCTAACCACGTTACCTTCCTTGTCCAAGGCATATTTATAACCATCCTTTATTTGTCTTTCCTTGCTTATTTGTTTTTCACTTATTTGTTCCGGAGAAATAAGAATGTCTTGGAAAGAAACTTGCATCTTGTAATCATAGTTCAAATTGGACATTCTGTTCGTGTGATACTCCGTCCAAAGATTGTTAAGCCCGTAAGTATTAAGATTCAGTAACTCATCCTCTAATCTTTTTGGGATAACCTTGTCCGTATTATTGACCATTTCCACAACCACATAGTCCAAACCTTGTTGATAGGCCTCTTCCATAAGTTGTTTGCTATCCTTGTAATTTGGATTTATGTCCTCCAGATATTTTAAGTCATTATATGCTTGTCTGTAGTCCATCTTATTTATGGCTTGATTCAGTAAGGTTACTGCCCTGCTGTACAAGTAATCAGATAATTTTGTTTTTGAGCTTAAGATAGCATCATCATAGTTGTTAAAATTGAACCTAGCGTTTCTACCTTCCTCTACAATTTGTAGTGGCAATAAAGGTCTTATTCTTTGCTGAATGGACTTTAATCTGCTGTAGGCTTCAAATATTTCTTCGTAGTTCGCTGGATTGCCATCTTTTTTGAGAAATTTTATTTGCTGAAGCTCTCGTTCTGTATTTTTCTTGAATCCTTCTTCCAACAATGCGATATAAGGCTGATTACTTTTTTTGTTCTTGTTTTCGGCAATGTTTATAATGGCCTTATTAATGGCCGCTTCGTAATTACCTGAATTTAGGGCTTCCTGTGTCTTCTTAACTCCACTACAAGAGCATAAGACGATTAATACACTATAAAGAAGAAATTTTCTCATGATTTGATTTTTATGGTTTGTAGGTATACTTTTCAATTGCCGTGCCATAAATTGTTTTGATGATAACGTTAAAGGTTCAAGAATAGTGTAAATCGGTTGCGAAACGATTATCAAAAATTATTTTGGATTTAGTATTACCGCTGTTTAAATGAAGTATTTGTTAACTTTTCTTTGATAAAAAGTTACCCCACATTAAAATTTTTTTAGTTGGAATTGAAGGCTATTCGTATTTTTACAACTTATATAAAATACAATACAAAATGGAAAGGGATTCTAGGGTTTTTGAACTAATTGAAGAAGAAAGGCAACGGCAAATAAATGGAATCGAATTAATTGCGTCGGAGAATTTCACTAGTCCACAAGTTATGGAGGCTGCCGGTTCCGTTTTGACCAATAAATATGCAGAAGGATATCCTGGAAAGAGATATTATGGGGGTTGCGAGGTTGTGGATAAAATTGAGCAACTAGCAATTGATAGGGCTAAAGAGTTATTTGGCGCTGAGTATGCCAATGTGCAACCACATTCGGGTTCTCAGGCCAATGCATCGGTCTACCATGCCTGTCTACAGCCTGGGGATACTATACTCGGTTTTGATTTGGCACATGGAGGTCACTTAACCCATGGGTCTCCCGTCAATTTTTCGGGTAGATTATATAATCCTGTGTTCTATGGAGTTGACGAAAATACCGGTAGACTTGATTATGATAAAATACAAGAAATAGCAACTAAGGAAAAACCGAAGCTTCTTATTGCTGGAGCTTCCGCCTATTCACGGGATATGGACTTTAAGAAATTTAGAGCTATAGCTGATAGTGTAGGAGCACTGTTACTTGCGGATATTTCGCATCCTTCTGGTCTCATCGCTAAAGGGCTTTTAAACGATCCTATTCCTCATTGCCATATCGTAACCACCACTACGCATAAAACCTTGCGTGGTCCAAGGGGAGGACTTATACTAATGGGTAAGGATTTTGATAACCCGTTTGGTATCAAGTTGAAAAACGGAAATTTGAGAAAAATGTCCGCCTTGTTAGATTTAGCGGTTTTCCCAGGAAATCAAGGGGGTCCCCTAGAGCACATCATAGCCGCCAAGGCGATAGCCTTTGGTGAAGCACTTACGGAAGAGTTTGGCCAATACATGCATCAAGTAAAGAAAAATGCGTATGCCATGGCTGAAGCTTTTGTAGCTCGGGATTATAAGATAATTTCTGGTGGCACGGATAATCATATGATGTTAATTGATCTTAGAAACAAGAATATTTCTGGGAAGGATGCCGAAAAAGTATTGGTTTTGGCAGATATTACCGCTAATAAAAATATGGTGCCCTTTGATGACAAATCACCTTTTGTAACCTCTGGAATACGATTTGGCACCGCTGCCATTACCACGAGAGGCCTCGTAGAAAGTGATATGGAAACAATCGTTTCACTGGTGGATAAGGTTTTGCTTCATCCAGAGGATAGTGCTATTATTTCCGAAGTGAAGACAACCGTGAATAAAATGATGGGAGGTAGACCTATTTTTAATCCTATGTTGGTAAAAGCCTAGTCTTCCAACATATACAAATCAAGATCGGCCGGAATGAAAGAATTTTTCCGGAGGTCATAAATCAATGCCTCATCCTCTGAATCCAAATAAACACCCCAATATTCAAAGTATGTTTGAGGGGATAGTTGTGTGATTGGTTTTTTATGCGATTCACTATGTAACGTATCTTCAAAAACTGGAACAAAAATCTCGTAAGGTCTTTCCGTTAAGCCTTTTGTAAAAAATACGTAGTGCCTTGCAATCTCAGTAATTATATTATCCAATTGCTCCGGAATACTGCGATCGTAAAGCCGCTTTACAACAATGCTGGTATCTTTAAAGAATAGGGTTAACTCTTCAATATCAAAGCTATTGGATGAATTTTGTTGACATAAAGTTTTGAAACTTTCTTGAAGCACAGAATTTCCTTTAGAATCTTGGCCCCATCTGCCTTTATTGTAATGCCCTAAAATCTCCAAAAGGCTTACGGGACAAATTATATCCAAGGCCATATTCGTTGAGTTTTCAACTGAACTGTATTTTCTTATATGTATATTAGAATAGTAATCCCGTTCGAGAGATTTTAGAAATTCATCCAGTCCCAGAATTCCTGATGACGAATCCAATTTGGTTAAATCTGTAAGCTTGTAACCGCCTAAATCTAATCGCATAAATGAATAAATTTTATCATTTAACGATTAAAGATAACTTTATACTCTAATTTGTGAGCCTAGGAAAACCTTAGAAATTCGGAGGATATTATTATAAAATATCAATAAAAATCATAACTTATTGATAATCAATTATTTATAATAAATAATATATTATTAAGAAAACTACTACAAAAAACCTCTCTTTTTGGCCTGTTCAATCAGGGCCATATCATTACCATTCTTAACACCGAAGATTGATTTTAATTGTCTTTTACGTGTCTCAACTGTGGTATTGGTAGATGCTATTAATGGAGCTATGTCTCTGGTATTAATTCCTTTATAGAGGTGATATAATATTTTTTCGTCTTGTTTATCGAGTATGATATCATTGGACATTCTTCGTCTAATTGCCGCCAGCGCTCCTGCGGTGTAGTAGGGAGGTTGCCTTACAACGGTTTCTACCATGGCCTTTAAGGACAATTCATCAATCTCGGATTTAACCATGTAACCTTCCGGGTCAACAGTCTGAAAAATATTGTTGATTCGGTAGTTATCACTAAAAGAGGACATGAATACAATTTTGGATTTAGGAACGACTTCTCTAGCCAGTAATCCTAAATCTACACCGCTTCTTGGGTCCTTAGATTCGGATGGAAATAATTGAATATCTAAAAGTATAATATCATAGCGCAGCGATTTGGCAGAAAATTCAATTTTCTCTTTACCCTGATCAAAACTCTTGGCAATATCTACTTTAACAGTTATATCGCTAAATTCCTGATCTTCCAAAATATATTTGTACCCCAACGTGGTCATTTCATGATCATCTACCGCCAAAATCCTAACCGTCTTCATCAACTAATATTTATGTACTCTTTTAAACGCTTTCTAAATGTCCTTTATTACTTTCTTCTACGGAGGGATTACTGGTAATAGGTATTTTAATTGAAATCAGAGTTCCTTTTCCGGGTGCTGTATCCAAAGTCCATGTACCATTTAATTTTGATACTCTGGAAGTTATGTTCCGTATGCCTATACCTTTCTTTTCCTTATTGGATTTAAATCCTTTTCCGTCATCCCGTATTATTAAATTAAAAAAATCTTCGTCACGCTCAAAATTAATAAAGAAATTTTCACAATTTGAATGTTTGATCGAATTTTGAAGCGTTTCTTGAATGATTCGATAAACGTTAATTTTGATATCTCCCTTTAGGCTATCCCAATCCTCGTCCTCTTCGTAGCTAAAACTGGTATTTAAATCTACATTTTCTTTTGCAGTGGTGAGTAACGTTTCAATGGAACTTACAAAATTGCTTAACTTTTGATAAGCCGTATGACTGAGTTCGTGAGAGATGGAACGGACTTCGTTTTCTACATTCTTTAGGGCGTTTATAGCCTCGGAACGCTCTTTTATAGCATCGGCATCGGATTTTTTGTTGAGCCCTGTCAGGACCATGCGGGCTCCCAGCATTTTTCCTAGAACACCGTCGTGTAGTTCTTCTGAGATTCGCTTCTGTTCCATCCGCTTAACCTCATCTACCTTTTGCTTTTGGGCCAGCATTAAATTGAATATTTCTTGGTTGTTGGCCTGCTGTTGCTGCTGGAAAACTAATTTTTGATTTTTGACGCGTTGGTTTATGATCACATATACCGATAAACCTAATAGGAAAAACCCGACGGCAATGCCCGTCCACATTCTTTTTTCTTTGGACAACAATTCTTTTTGTTCCGCCAACACCTCGTTTTCTGCAATGAATTCATCTGTTTCAAAACGGATTCGTGCAAATTTATTTCTTGCCTGTCGCTCTTCCTGTTGTAAACTGTCGTTAAGTCTTATATAGTGCTGTGCATAGCTGGAAGCTTTTTTTGCATCTATTTGAGCTAAAAAGGCCAAGGTTTCTAAGAGACGATCATTGTTACTGCTTTCTTTGGATAATGCGACCGCTTTTTTCGCATTGGAGATGCTATTAATGGTATCGCTTTGCATTAATCGATATTCCGCTAGGGTAAAATAAGAACTGGCCAAACTGCTTATATTGCCAATACTATCTTTAAGTTTTATAGAGTTATTGATAAGCTGTAATACTCCTGAGGTATCATTCACCCTTATTTTGCAAAGTGCTAAATTGTTCAGGGCCTTGGCATAAAGTATGGCATCTTTTTGCTTAAGACTATCGGTAGAAAGCACTTCTTTAAACTTCTCAATCGCTTCTTGGTAATTGCCGTTGTCCCTGTTGACGATTCCGACATTATTAGTATTGCTGGTAATCAACAGTTTGGGCTTCCCCATTTTTTCGAGATAAAAACGTGCCTCTTTATAATATTTTAAAGCTCTTTCCTGTTCACCCAAGGCATTGGCCACGATGCCCAACCCATCATAACTTTTATACAATTGTTTGTATTTATTCAGTGGTTTGAGTCGTTCTATAGCCGCTATATAAGCCGTTTCACTGCCAATATAATCTCGCACATCACTTTGGTGCTGTCCCATGTTATAGAACATCCTACCTGAGGAGAATAAATCTTTTTTAGCTTCAAAAATTTTTTGGGCTTCGGAATAACTATAATAGGCACTATCTTTAATACTAGACTTATTAAAAAAGGTAGCTAAATCCCAATAGGCCTCTGCTAAAATGATTGAATCTCCATTTTTTTTGGCAAGTTCAAGGGTTTTGTTGTTGGTCTGACGGAATAGGATTGAATCTCCCCTTTTTAGGGTAGCAAGGGATAATTTTGATAAAAATCTCAATTTCAAGGAATCTTGGACTTCATCTTGTGCTATTAGCGATGCTTCTTTAAGAGCATCTAGCCGTTCGCTTTTAGAGAGAGATTGTTCTTTACTTTTTTCCAGTAGTAGTTCAAAACGGTCCACCTTGTATTGCCCGTTACTTTGCAAAGAAAATAATAGGACTAATAGTATAATTCCTTTTTGAAAAGTTGTTATTCCAATCATGGTGGTTTGGTCAAGCATTAATCACAAGATATAAAAAAAGCCTTGAACCAAAGGTTCAAGGCTATCTATAAAATAATTATTATGGATGTTTAACTTAACGTGTCTTTCTCTTCTCTATCCTCAGACTTTTGATCACAATCATCACATGCGAGCATGCTGCTCAAATCTTGCATAAAATCAAACTCGTTTGCACTGTTTTCAACTACAAAAGTGGTTAGACCTAAAGTCATCAATGCTACTGCGAAAATACTTACTGCTTTTTTCATAATTTATTTATTTTTAGTTAGAGGAATTCTTTATTACTCTACCAAAGTAATAAGCTTTTGCAGGTGTAGGAAGTAATTGCGCTCACACTTAGTGAATTACTTAAATGTATGAGTAAATGAGTGGTTTCTGCGAGAATCTGTTAATTTAGGCTGGAAACAGTGCTCTTGGAGAGGATTTTTTTTAAATTGTCCATATTCTCACGGTACGATTTTGAAAAGGGAAGTGTTTCTTGCGCATCTTTTAAGGCACAAATGGATTTACCAAAGTTTATCCGAGAAACGTAATCCGTATTGACGATATAGCTCTGGTGGATTCTAATAAAGTTTTTAGGAAGTCGGGTCTCGAACGTTTTTAAAGTCTTGTAGGCATTGGTGACCGTACCGTCTTTCATTATAAATTCTGTGGTGTTATTATCCGCTTTTAGATATAGAATATCCCTTGTGTTTAAGTAATGGAAATCTTTGTAAGATTGAAGGCAGATAGTCTCCGGTGCTTTTTCTTTAGGCGCTTTACGTTTTAGTTTTAAGAGGGACTTGCGAATGTCAAACTCGTTATAAGGCTGTAGCCAATAATCAAAGAAGTTATTCTTGATGGCTTCGTAGGCGTGCTCTTTTGATTTTGAAATACCAATGATAATGGGAAGTTGATTCACATACTGGTGCAACTCCATGACCATTTGAAAAAGACTGGCGGCATGTTCGTTAAGATTTATGAAAACTATATCAGGAGAATACTTTAGAATCGTATTGATACCATCCGACGCGGACTTTGTGAGGCTAACGCACTCAAAGTCGCCATACTCTTCCAAAAATGCACGCAATTGCAAATTGGAAACAGCATCCGAGTCAATGATGGTGTAAGAATATTCCAAAATAATAGTGTTCCACAGCAAGTTACAAATAGGTATTAAAAACTTAAGCTAGGAAATCCTTAGAAAAATGGAGGTTTTTGTTATAAAATGCAGTAAATCAGACTATTTGAAAGAAAAATCTTTCAATCTATTTAATAATTTGATGACATTATTCTTTGGATGCTGCTTGATAAGCTCCTAAATCGGCATTCGAGCTCCTTTCTTTCCCCAAAATGTCCAAGGGTAGGGTGGAGGCCACATTGCTATCACCTGCATTTACAACGTCAGAATCAAGACCAATCCTGAAATCATCTAAATAAGGATTGAAAAAGTCCGTTTGACCATTTAAAATTAGATTGCTGTAGTTGTTACTGGATTCAAAATCAAATAATGGATTGGTAAGCTGTCCTTCTGTGCTTGAGAATTTGAGAAAACAATTCATGAAGTTGAACTCAAATGCATTTTGATTATCTGTAAGTAGGGAAAGTTCAAAATCGTTTATTCCGTCAATAATACAATTTTTAAAATCTGCCTTTATTAAGTCACTGGCTTCATTCGGATTTAAAAGATTATAATTAGAAATTACTATGGTGGACGTATTTCTAAAACCTTTGTTCCAATAATTAGCAATCGTACTATGAACAAAGGTATAATTTCCACCCAATTGGCAGTGTAGCGAAGATATCCCAGCACTTCCAATAACTACGTTTTCGGCCGCAATGGAAGCACCATTTGCAAATAGGTTATATGTAGCACTATTGTAGAATTGGCTATTCTTAATATATAGGGTGGGCGAATCAAGCACATCATCACCCTCTACGAATAGACCAATATTTGCATTTCTCAAAGTCAAATGGTTTATGGTGTTTCCTTGGCTTCCTTTGGCAATCCATAATGAACCCCACTGTCCAGGTATATCGGAAAATTGAGGTTCTAAGCGGTCTCCCTCAAAGATTACCTCACCATTCAAAAGTTCTTCATCTTCACTTAGCACCCCGTTTATGCTGATTACACCACCGTCTTGGATTAGGATTCCAGAGTTTTGGTGAAAGTGAACCCGTACCCCTGCATTTATTACCAACACTTTACCTTCTGGCACCACGGCATAGCCATATATAACGTAGGGTTTGTCATTTAAAAAATTGAGGTGATCGTCATCAAGGACAAAGCCTTGCACCTTAATCTCGTTTCCGTTCGCATCCGTGCTTAGGGTAATCGTTTCTTTGGTGCCATCGGTATTGGTTCCCGGATAAAGAAAAGTTGCGTCCTTTACTAGGGTTACTAATGGAATGTTCTGTTGATTACTTCCACTGTCAAACTGAATGACATCCGTATATAAAAGTGAATTTTCGGAGTTATTCTCAATATCAATAGTGATTTCTATATATATGTATAGACTATCCCGAGCAAAGAGGGGCACATTGGTAAAGGATTTGCCTGCTGAACCATCAACATTTAATCGGTAGTTGCTTTTATTTCCTTTCTCTAAACGAATGGAAGGAATAATTACGTCCTCTTTGGAACGGTTATACACTGTTAAAGAATAAGTACTACTGCCTATGTTGCTAAAAATGGTATCCAGATATACGGTATCCTTAGAAAAGGTTAAATCGCCTTGGCTGGAGCTATAGTCAAAATCCTTGCGGCAAGACATGCTCAAAATGAGAAATCCCGCCAGAAAAACCAGAACTATAGCCTTATTTAACACCTTAATTCTCTTTAGATTTGGACTTGTTCAGGAAAACAAAATCGTAATTTCCTCCGATATCCGTATTGGTTTTTGACTGTATTTATTTACTAGGCACCACTCTGTAGTTGAACGTAAGATGAGCTTATTTGTTATGCTGTGAAACATCTCTACTATTCTTGTTGACCTAGCCCCTTTGCTTTCTTTGATATGGGTTTTTACAAGTATTGTCTCACCTTTGAGTGCCGAAGATTTATATTCGATGTAATGCGACATTACAACCCAGACCACTTCTTCTTGAACTTCCGGGGGAGCAACTTTTTGCCAATGTTCTTTTGAAATATCCTGAATCCATTGAACGTAGCGTACATTATTCACATGTTCAAGATCGTCCAAATCATTTTCCGATACTAGAATTTCCTTTGAATGGCTGGACATTATTTTTTTTGTATGGTTACTTCGAACAGTTTATCCCATTCCTTTCCGGTTACAAAAAAAGTTTTTCTTTCGGGATGGTATGCAATGCCATTTAGGACATTATTAGCATCCCAATCTGCGCCTTTGGTGATCCTGTCGCTCAGGCCGCTAAAGTTAACCACGCCCTCAATAGCACCGGATTTGCTGTCAATTATCATAACACTGGGTTTTTGATAGACATTGGCATAAATCTTCCCATCAACATATTCCAGCTCGTTGGCCTTATTGAAAATAGAGGAATTTGTAACCGTTTCAATATAACTTTCTTCGATAAGCGTCTCTGGGTCCAAAATCCAAATTTTCTCAGTTCCATCGCTTTTATAAATTTTTTCACCATCATTGGTCAATCCCCAACCTTCTCTACTTTTTCCGTATTGGAAATTATCCAACTTGGCCATATTTTTTTGATCGTAAATAAAACCAATACCACTTTGCCAAGTCAATTGATAAATTTTATCGTTTAGAATGGTAATCCCCTCCCCAAAATAAGCCTTGTCCAAATCTACTTGGGCCCAAACCTTTCCGGTCTGGTAATCTAATTTCCTTAAAAAGGACCTTCCTTTTTGTCCCGTACTTTCGTATAAGGTGTCTTTATAAAACTCCAAGCCTTGAGTATAGGCATTATTATCATGGGGGTATTCATTCAGAATGGTATAGGTATAAATCTCGGGTGCTTCTTTTGCCAGTACCTTTAGTTTTTTGGTTACTTCTACCGTATCATTTTCATAAACGATTGTTGCTTTCAAAATCCTATTTCCGAGTTTGGAAATAGCGAAGTTTAATTTGTTTCCCCGCAATGCAAGTTCAGTACCATCTATACTATAGGTGACCTTTTCAATTTTCTTGTCTTTCAAATTTTTAATGGCTACCCCTAATATGTCATTTTGGTTGATACTTCTTGGATTACCTTCCAAATCTATTGCGAAAAGTGAGGATGCTTTTTGATTACCACTTCCGCAGGAAACTAAAAAAAAGAGGATGAATATTAAATTAAGTTGCTTGAAACTATTCATTAACAAGTAATTATCAATTGGGTATTTTATATGACTAGGCTATTGTTTCCTTGAATGTCTTATGTGTTGCATAGGCAAGTTAAATCATAAAATTTAGAAAGTAAAAAGGATTGGCAAAGATTTAAAAGATTGTATATTTGTGCCGGGCAAGTCCTACACGACCAGCTCCTGTAGAATCCCCCAGGGCGGGAACGCAGCAAGGGTATACGGTTGTAGCGGTGCGATGTAGGTAGCTTGCCTTTTTTTGTGCCCAAAATTCTGGAGACGGTAATTCTAACTAGGTTTTCATCAAGTTTTTTTACGGTTACCTGGTGTTCTTCATCCCTATTTTATTTGTTAATTTGCACACTAGATGAAACGTGAAATTATATTGATAACGGGCGGCTCCTCGGGTATAGGAAAGGCCATAGGTGTGTTTTTGACATCCAAAGGCTTTACGGTATATGGTACCACACGTAACCTTGCAAAGTATCACGATTTTTCCCATTTTCAATTGTTATCTATGGATGTACGTAATCCGGAAAGCATACAAGCTGCTGTGGACATTTTAATTGAAAAGGAAGGTAGATTGGATGTCGTAGTAAATAACGCAGGCATAGGCATAACCGGACCGTTGGAGGAAACACCCCAAACTGAGATTCTGAAGGCATTTGACACTAATTTCAATGGACCGCTCAATGTAGTCAAAGCAGTATTGCCACAAATGCGCTTGCAAAACCATGGTCTTATTATAAACATAACTTCCATAGCAGGATATATGGGACTGCCTTTTAGAGGTATTTACTGTGCTACAAAAGGAGCTTTAGAAATTATAACAGAGAGTTTTAGACTAGAGACGAAAGCGTTTGGGATTCATTTTACATGTCTCGCACCGGGTGACTTTTCCACCAATATTGCTTCAGGCCGTTATCATTCACCTGTGCAGGCGAACTCTCCATATAGGGAGGTTTATAAGAGGACGCTCTCCGCTATAGACGAGGATGTGGATAATGGCGGTAATCCTTTAGAAGTGGCTAAGAAGATATTGCAAATAATCCATACCAAAAACCCTAAAGTGCATTATAAAGTAGGATCCTTCCTTCAGCGCTTTTCGATAGTACTTAAGAGAATTTTACCAGATAAGGTTTATGAGAAGTTACTTCTTAAACACAGTGGAATGTAACAAGTATAAAATAATGGATTATAGGGTGCTATAAATGTTAGAAAATGCATCCACGATTATACCGTCTTCCGTTATTATGCACTTATTCATTTTATCTATTATAAATGTTTCCGTCAATTTCTTAAAGTTTTCAGCACGATATTGTTTAGAAGGATTCAATCCATGATTTTGAATAATTCCTTTCCAATTCTTTTCATCTGTTTTCATGCTAATCCCAATAAACTCTAAACTTGCATCAGCACTATATAATTCAGTAACTCTTTTAAAAATGTTTTCATAATGGTTTTTATCAGCAGATGACCAAAAGTAAAATACTACCTTTTTATTTTTGGCTACTTCCCTAAGAGATATTCTTTCTCCATCAAAACCAATGACATCGATATTCGGAACCTCTTCCGTAGGTTGAATTTTTCTAATACCATTATAGAGCGTTTCGATCTCCTTTATATGAACGTTGTTTCCAGAGACTTTTTGAAATTTTTGGATAAATATTTCATTATTTTTTGGCTGATTGTGTTCCTTCAACAAATAATTGAAGGCGACATTTCTAAATAGATTGTCCCTTAATTCCCTTTCTTGCACTAAGCTATCTATCACATGAAGTTTATGCTCGTTGAAATGCAACTGATTGCCCACAGCCTTTCCTTTTATACCGCATTTTTCAGCACAGGTCATATACGAAATATTACCGAAGTGAGATTTCATAAAATCATAATAGGGCCTTAAGTAATTTAGATGTCCGTTGTTGTAGTTTATATTTTTTCTATAGGAATAAAAGTCATTAGGCAGATTGTGAAGCGCGTTCTCACGTAATTTTCTTTTATGCTCAAAAGGGTAGATTTCCATATGCCTAAAATAGGAGTAATCAATACTAGCCTTTGCAATTTCATAAGCCCGATCTGAAAGACCAGTTTCACTTTGTACTTCATCCAATGTTTTAAGCTTCTCTTCCTTTAAAGTCTCTATTTGTGCTTTAAAATCATCAGGTTCTAAGTCATAGTAAGTCCGGTACATATCCTTCTCTTCTTCTTCTTGTGCTAAGAAAAGTTCTAGAAGAAAATTATTGACACCTTCGTTTGTTCCAGAGAAAATTAGTGATTCGTCAAAGTCAACCGTATTAAGACGTAATTGGAGGCTATCACCTTTTTCTAGATAGACATATTGATATTCTGGCTCATGATTAAAGTGATACAGGCCGTCCTCAATGGAGTCGAGTTGGAAAGAAAATCTGTTATTCCCGTCTAATTTTGTGGAATCTAACGCTTTCCCACCTTTATACAATACAACATATTCGTTGGTTGCATTTACGATTTCTCCGGCAAAGTAAACCGAATTGTTATTTGTTTCGCTGTCGGAACAGCTGATGCATAGAAGTAAAAATATTAGGGATAGATATTTATCCATACACAAATTGACCAATGATTCAATTTCAAATTTAATGAACCCCCCGCGCCAATGCTGTTAATAGCGCGTTAAATAATAGCTTGTTAAGATGTAAGGTATGATAAGGCGGACATACATTAAGAATGTTGGTGTAAGGCATTTAAATTCTGTATTTTTGCACGGATTTTAAAAAAATGTAATATGTTATCCGTATCCAATTTATCGGTTCAGTTTGGTAAGAGAGTTTTGTTTGATGAGGTCAATGTGACCTTTACGCAAGGAAACTGTTATGGAATTATCGGGGCTAACGGTGCTGGTAAATCCACTTTTTTAAAGATAATTGCAGGACAAATGGACCCTACGTCAGGCCATGTTCATCTGGAGCCGGGTAAACGCATGTCCATCTTAGAGCAAAACCATAATTCCGCGGATGAGTTTACCGTTTTGGAAACCGTGGTTAAAGGTAATAAGCCTTTATACAAGATAAAAAAGGAGATAGATGCGCTCTATGCAGATTATAGCGATGAGAATGCCGATAAGATAGGGGAGTTACAGGTACAGTTTGAAGAAATGAACGGTTGGAATGCGGATAGTGATGCAGCGGCCTTGCTATCTAATTTGGGTATTGGCGAGGAGCTTCACTATACCCTAATGTCCGACCTGGATTCAAAATTAAAAGTCCGTGTCCTACTTGCACAGGCATTGTTCGGTTCCCCGGATGTTTTAATTATGGATGAGCCTACCAATGATTTGGATTACGAAACTATAAGCTGGTTGGAGAATTTTCTTGCGGATTATGAAAACACGGTCATCGTTGTTTCTCACGATAGGCACTTTTTAGATACTGTATGTACCCACATAGGTGATATTGATTTTGGTAAACTAAATCTGTACTCCGGGAATTATACCTTCTGGTACGAGAGCAGTCAATTGGCCGCAAGACAACGCGCACAACAGAATAAGAAAGCGGAGGAAAAGGCGAAGGAATTACAAGAATTCATCATGCGTTTTAGTGCTAACGTTGCCAAGAGTAAACAGGCCACCTCAAGAAAGAAAATGTTATCCAAGCTTAAGGTCGATGATATTAAACCTTCTAGTAGAAGGTATCCGGCAATTATTTTTGATAGGGAGAGAGAGGCCGGAGACCAAATCTTGAATGTTGAAGGTCTTACGGCATCTTCGGAGGATGGCGATCTGCTATTTGAAAATATAAATATTAATCTTGCCAAGGGAGACAAAGTGGCACTAATCTCAAAAGATTCCCGAGCCACGACCGCCTTTTATGAAATTGTAAACGGCAATAGAAAGGCTGATAAAGGCTCGTTCCAATGGGGTGTAACAACTATACAATCCTATCTTCCGGCTGATAATTCACACTTCTTCAATGAAAATATTAACCTTGTGGACTGGCTCAGACAATGGGCAAAAACAGAAGAAGAAAGAGAAGAGGTATATATCAGAGGATTTTTAGGTAAAATGTTGTTCAGCGGGGAAGAAGCCCTAAAAAAATGTACTGTACTTTCTGGAGGGGAAAAGGTACGATGCATACTAAGTAGAATGATGATGTTAAGAGCCAACGTACTAATGCTGGATGAACCTACAAACCACTTGGATTTAGAGAGTATTACGGCTTTTAATAATTCACTCAAAAACTTTAAGGGGACGGTAATTTTCACTACGCATGACCATGAGTTTGCACAAACCGTGGCCAATAGGATAATAGAACTGACTCCTAAAGGCAATATTGACCGTTATTCTACGTTTGACGAATATATGTCCGATAAGACATTAAAGGAGCAGCGGGGCAAAATGTATGCTGTTTCAGTATAGTATAGTTTAACCCAAATCTGTACATTATGAAAACCTACGCCTCCGTAGTCGGCATGCTGTCGGCCTTATTACTATTGTCTTGCAGTAAATCTCAAGTAGAACCGGTCAACGAGGGTGAAAATCCTGTCGCTGCCGATTATGCTATTTTGCTACAAAGTGCCTCCTCACTTACACAAACTTTTTTAAATGAGGATGCTGATGGCCTCAAACCAAATCCTAAGGGAAGTAATTTTCCTGGATTCGCAAACCCTGATTTGAGCTATCGAACGGACTCTAAATTAAGTCTCTTTCACAAAACCGGAAATTGTCTTGGAGAAGTGCTTATTTACGATTTTAGTACCGACACCAAAGATGAATTTGAGCTTTTTAATGATTTAGGCTCCTGCGATATTACCGTAACAGCTATATCCCATACGGATAGTCGACTTTTTGTATCCTATGTAATTGAGGTGGTTGGAAAGGATAAGGAATATTTTGTGAGAACTGTAAACCTAGCATCCGAGAACAAAGTATTTGTTGATTTGGAAATGGTGAAAAGACCCATTGGACTGGTACCTACGAGCAACAGACTCTTCATATTGACTTTTGACGAAGACATTACCGACCAGAATGGTATAAGTGTTATGGAAATTGTTTCGGGCACCCTTATCCATGAGATGAACCTAGGATTTGATGCGAGTAAAATTTTCAAAAACCCGGACGGTGACATAATAATTAGTTACCCTACACTTCATACTACCTTGAACCCTAATACTTTGGAGATAGTCTATACGCAGTATGGAGAAGGTACTGAGCCAAAGTTTATAGATTCCGAGACTGTTTCGTTTGACTTAGAAGGTAAAATGTACTATCAACTGAAAACTTTGGAAGGTGAAACCGAAACAATTCCCGCCGTTTACGATTTCGATACCAATACGGCAGTATTGTATTATTTCGAAAACTTTCTGACGGACAGTCAATTAAATGTAGAATTTAAGGTGTCTTCGGCAACATCGGTCCAGTATGACGACAAAAACGATTTAATCCTTATAGGCTACGAAAAAACCGGAACCCAAAGTAAGGGTGGGTTAATGCGCATAACGCCGTCACCAGACCTTACCTTTGTGGATAACATAGATTTGGGAGGAGTTCCTTATGCTATTTTTGTAGAGTAAATCGACTCAAAAACTACGCGTTGAAATATTTACTGTTCCAAATTGCAGGGTTGAAATTTTTGCCCAAGGCAAAACCGTAAAAAATAACCACCGAAGCGATACACTTAAACATAAAAAAGAAAAGTATCCAAAATTCCATGGCCGAATTGGATTTTGAGAATAACCCGGAAGGAATCATAAGTGTTGCCAAAAAACTTATGGCTACAACGAGAAAAGTTAGGTTGATAATGTTTTTAAAAGGCCACATTAATAACTTTCTCAAAGGATGTAGGTCATTACCCCATTGGTGTATCAAATAGAAATATTCGTTGCCAATGGGTGCAAATAATAAAGGATCATCTTTATCCTCCAATTTAAAAAGTTTAGACGGCGCAATTATCTTGTAGCCAGTAACTTCAATTTTATGCTCTTTTTCTAATAATTTAATTTTGGAAATGGCTTCCTGGGGAATTTGACCCTTAAAATACTTTGACTCCAAAAATCTTAGTCGATAATCAATACATATATTTTTTATCTCGTTAATATGATAAATTCTATCGGTTTCCAGCAGGTCAAAATTAAATGCATTGGTTGGAACGACTTTCCCCTCAGCAATCGTACTTTCAATTCTTTCCTGATTTTTACTATCAGTAAGCAAAATTCTATAGACCTGCTCCAGTGTATTTTGCTGTAGTTTTGCATCCCTTAACTTTTCGGCATTTAATTTCTCCCGAATATTGGTTTTCTTCAGTAGCATCTTTCTTTTTTTAGCAATTCTTTCAAAGTTAATTATTAAATGACAACGAAGAAATTCTGTTTAACCTTTACAAATGTTAATATTATGTTAATTAAGATGAATGGACTAATATTCATAATGCAATTTCGGCTTCAAATTGTATCTTGTCGGAGAAAGGTTGCCTTTCATCGATTATAATAATTTTTGCCCCAAAAGAACCTAAAATGAAAAACTGGACATCCCCCGTGTCCCTATGTTTTGTGCTTTTCTCCATGTTTTGCACAGCACAGGAAAGGACCCCCAACGCAGAACTAAAAAGCATAGTTTCCTTTATGGATCCTAACAAATCCATTATTGTAAATACGGAAACCTCGGAAAGACATACTACGTTATTAACCGCTTTACGTGCAACGGAATTGGACGCAGTTCTAGATTATGACGGGCAATTCACAGTTTTTGCGCCTTCAAACCTCGCATTTGAAAAGCTTTCGAAAGCAACCTTTAGCAGAATGCTAGACCCACAAAACACTGAAGCTCTAAAGAACATTCTTTCCTATCATATAATAGCCCGTAAACTTTCTGCATCCAAAATTCTCAGGGCCATGTGCCAAGGAAATGGAAAGGCAAAGTTTACAACAATTTTGGGTGAGGAGATAACGGCCACCATGGACGGAATTGATATTATACTAACCGACCCTGCAGGAAATTCAGCCAAGATTATATTGGCAGATTCAAACCAGTGTAATGGAGTAATCCATGAGATTGATTCTGTTTTTCTTCCCGTTAAGATGTAATTATCTAAGTTCTGCGCCTAATTCCCGCTCGTAATTGCTTTGCAATTTGGCCATAATTCTATCAATCTGTTTGTCCGTAAGCGTACCTTTAGAATCTTGAAGGGTAAAACTTACCGCATAAGATTTTTTACTCTCTGGAAGGCTTTTCCCTTGGTAGACGTCAAAAAGAGTGATGTTGGTAAGCATCTTTTTTTCTGTCCTGAACCCAATATCGTACACCTCCTTAAAAGTAGTCGCTTCGTTCAATAAGAGTGCAAAATCTCGCTTTACTTCTGGGAACTTCGGTATTTCCTTGTATTTTATGCTCTTATTTTCCAAAAGACTTAAAATCATATCCCATTCAAAATGGGCGAACAATACCTCTTGCTTTAAATCAAATTGCTTTGCAATTGATTTTTTTACGACGCCGAGCGATACTAACGCTTTATCACGACTTGTAAGGGTAATACCTTCTGAAAACACTGTAGACGACGTTGGAATACTAATGGTAGCGTTTATTCCAAGTCTCAAAAGAATTGTTTCTACAATCGATTTCATTTTAAAAAAACCAGTTTGACCGCTCTCGCCTGTCCAACTTGGTTCGTTAACACTACCAGAAAGCAAAATGCTCAAGTATTTTCTTTCATGGCGATTTGAACTTGATTGGTGATAAGTCTTTCCGAACTCGAACAGCCTTAAATTGGATCGCTTTCTATTGATGTTATATTTTGCAACTTCCAACGCCGAAAAAAGAGAACTTCTTCTTAGTACTGATAAATCTCCACTAAGAGGATTTATAATCTCCACGGAGGTAGTGCCCTTATCGGTATCCTCTAAAAAGTTGTTGTAATGTGGTGATGTAAGACTATTGGTCAATATTTCATAAAATCCTTTTGACGCCAAAAGGTTCCCTATAATATGTTGAATTCGATGGTCGTCCAAGCGTCCAGTTGGTGCAACGGATGCATTGAGTTTTTCACTAAAATTGATATTGTTATAACCATAAACCCTTAGAATCTCTTCTATTACATCTACTTGTCGCTGTACATCAACCCTATAGGAAGGTACGGATAATCCCATTCCTGCTTCGGTGACATTCCTTACCTTAATATCCAAAGAAGCCAAAATAGATTTTATGGTGTCTTGTGGGATATTCTGGCCAATAAGTTTGTCTATTTTTTCGAAAGCCAAGAAAACTTCAAAATCTTTCATTTTGTTCGGATAGATATCAACAATATCCGAAGTGATATCTCCACCGGCAATTTCCTTTATTAATAAAGCGGCTCTTTTGAGACTATATTCCACATTTTCAATATCTATCCCTCTTTCAAAACGAAAGGACGCATCGGTGTTAAGCCCATGTCTTTTGGCAGACTTACGAATGGAAATGGGATTGAAATACGCGCTCTCCAAAAATATAGAAGTAGTATGTTCAGTAACCCCAGAATGCAGCCCACCAAAAATCCCAGCGATACACATGGGCTTTTCAGTATCGCAAATCATAAGGTCTTCCTCGTGTAGTTCTCTCTCTATACCGTCCAGCGTTGTAAATTTGGTACCTGGTGGCATGGTCCGCACTACAATTTTTCCTCCCTTAATTTTATTGGCATCAAAGGCATGTAGAGGCTGACCAAGTTCATGTAACACATAGTTCGTGGCATCCACGATGTTGTTCTTTGGTGTAATTCCGATAGCATTTAAGCGATGCTTAAGCCAATCAGGAGAAGGTTGAACGATGAGATTGCTCAGCGTCACACCGCAATATCTTGGTGCCAGTTCGTTTTTTTCTACCTCAACATCAATCTTTAGGGATCTATTGTCTACATTGAAATGACTGGTAGAGGGAGTTATCAATTCCTTGGTAATCTCTTTCTGCTTTAAACCTGCTTTGAGGTCTCGGGCCACTCCATAATGGCTCATGGCATCCGCACGGTTAGGGGTTAGGCCTATTTCAAAGACCTCGTCTTTTTCTATTTCGAATATCATCGAACAGGGCGTTCCTGGCTTTAGCTTATCGTTCAAGATTAAAATACCATCATGGCTTTCTCCAAGACCTAGTTCGTCCTCGGCACAAATCATCCCATGACTTTCCTCTCCACGTATTTTACCTTTTTTTATCTTCCAAGGTTCGCCTTCGTTTGTAAAGAGGGTAGTGCCAATGGTTGCAACAGGTACCTTTTGACCTTTTTCAACATTCGGGGCACCGCAAACAATTTGAACAGGTTCTGCTGCTCCAATATCCACCATGGTAACCTTTAGTTTGTCCGCATTGGAATGCTTTTCGCACTTTAAAACATGACCAACGACAACTCCTTCCAATCCCCCCTTAAGAGATTCAAAAGGTTCAATGCCTTCCACCTCAAGACCTAGGTCTGTAAGTAACGCCGCCGTTTTCTGGGATTCCCAATCTATATTAATGAACTGTTTTAACCAGTTATAAGAAATCTTCATTCTTCGATTTTAAAGTGGGTAAAGATAAAACAATGCCCCAACAGATTCAATATGAGCCGCAGTAATTGTTTTTAATTTTCAATTCTTCCATTTTAGTTGTTATTTCGCTGTCTAAATTAAGTTCGGATGAAAAGACGTTTAGTTGTTATTTCTTGTTTGATATTGGTTTTCGGCTGTAAACAAGCGGAAAAAGCACAGGACTTGAAAGAAGGTGTTTGGCAAGCTCGTTTGGATGTTATGGATGGCCAGCAGCTTCCTTTCAACTTTGAAGTTTTCAAGGCCGAAAATGGAGATTACTCCTTACAAATCTTTAATGCGGATGAAAAAATTCTAGTTGATGAAATTGATGTCAATGGCGATTCAATATGGATTCGAACTCCGGTGTTTGAAGGTTACATCGCTGGTACGTTTTCAGATAGCAGTATTAAAGGAAAGTTTATAAAGGAAAGTTTGGATAGAATTGTTCCTTTTCACGCGACACATGGCATGGAAGAGAGATTCTCCAATCCAAAGCCAACTACAAAGGATATATCCGGTATTTGGGAAACTGAGTTTAGTCCCGATACGGAAGAGAGTTATATGGGTAAAGGAATTTTTACGCAAAAAGGCCAGAAAGTTTCAGGTACTTTTAGAACCACGACCGGAGATTATCGCTTTTTGGAAGGCGTGATGGATGGCGACTCCTTAAAATTGTCCGCCTTTGATGGGGCACACGCTTTTTTGTTCGCTGCTCAATTAAAGGATAGTATTTTGAACGGTACGTTTTACTCCGGGAATCATTTTAAAGAACCTTTCGTTGCGTTTCAAAATGCAGATTACGAATTACCTAGTCCGGACTCACTGACCTTTCTTAAAGAAGGCTATGATAAATTAGACTTTTTATTCCCAAATAGTGAAGGTGAGGTAGTTTCATTAAATGATGACGAGTATAGGAATAAGGTTGTTATAGTCCAAATTATGGGTACGTGGTGCCCCAACTGTTTGGACGAGACAAAATTTTTGGTAGATTATTTGGACGAAAATAACCACGAAGACTTGAAGGTTATAGGTTTGGCCTTTGAATATGCAAAGACCGAGGCTTTAGCTTTTAAAAGTATACAACGCTTAACGGATAGGATAGGAGTGGAGTATCCTATTTTATTGGCTCAGTTCGGGACTTCCGATAAGGACCAAGCTCAAGAAAAGCTACCCATGCTGAATCATGTGTTATCTTATCCCACAACGATTTTCCTTGATAAAAAAGGCGAGGTTAGAAGAATCCATACCGGTTTCAATGGCCCAGCTACGGGCGATGCCTATATTGAATTCAAAAAGGATTTTGATAGTTTTTTGAAAGGTCTTCTGGCGGAATAATTTAATACCTATATAATAGTGGATTTTCCCAGACCGATGTTTTCATCGTTTATATTGAAACTTCCATCCAATTCCATAATATTATCGGCAATAAAATCACCCACATAATTGGTGCCATATTTACTGCTACCCATAATATCCGGGGTAACAATTTTCTTGGAAAATGATTTGAGTACCGCTGCAACCACGGCATCGGATTCTTCATCCATTTTAAAATGTTGTAAAAGCATAGCCGTGCTAAGAATGGATGCGACAGGATTTGCTATGTTCTTATTTTTTGCATTTGGGTAGGACCCATGAATTGGTTCAAACATGGCGTGTTCCGTTCCCACCGAAGCTGAGGGTAAAAGGCCTATTGAACCGGCTATAACACTTCCTTGGTCAGATAAAATATCACCGAACATATTATCGGTCAAAATCACGTCGAATTGGCTAGGGTTCAAAATCATCTGTACCGCCGCATTATCAATAAATAAACAATTCAAAGAAACATCAGGATAGCTTTCAGCTATGGTATGCACCACTCTACGCCATAATCTAGAGGTTTCCAAAACATTGGCCTTATCCACAAGAGTAACTTTTTTACGTCTTGCACGAGCTGCTTTAAATGCCAAATGACTTATTCTGCTAATTTCGCTCTCGGTGTAGGTACAGGTATCGGTGGCTGAACTCTGACTTTCATCTTGGATTTTTTCCCCATAATATATTCCGCCAGAAAGTTCTCTATAAATAACAAGATCAGTATGCTGTACGGTAGATTTTGCTAAAGGGGACTGTTTTATAAGGGTAGGAAAAACTTTAACGGGCCTGATATTGGCAAAAAGGCCTAGTTCTTTCCGAAGCCTTAGCAAGCCTTGCTCAGGCCATATTTTAGACGTGGGATTTCCATCATATTCGGGAGCACCAATAGCCCCGAAAAGAACGGCATCTGATTTTTTGCAAATCTCAAGTGTTTTTTCTGGAAGCGGCTCACCGGTTTCCTTTATGGCAACGGCACCAACTTTGGCTTTTGTAAACGTAAAACTATGACCAAATGTTTCCTCAACAGAACGAAGACATTTTATGGATTGCGCGACGACTTCGGGCCCAATACCATCACCCCCTAAAACGGCTATGTCTAAATGCATAATTAACTGACGCTTTGGGCGTCGACTTTACTTAATTCGATGATTTGATGTATGTCTTCATCTTTGACCTCTTTTTTGCTGTCCGCAAACTTTAAGAACTCCTCATATACCTCATCCAGTTGCAGTTTGGTGAGTTCATATCCCACAATTTTTGCCCTGTAGGCCAAAGCAGCTCTACCGCTCCTTGCGGTAAGCACAATAGATGATTCGGTTACCCCTACATCTGCAGGGTCGATTATTTCATAGGTTTCCCTGTTCTTAATTACACCATCTTGATGAATCCCTGAACTATGTGCAAAAGCGTTGGCACCAACAATAGCCTTGTTGGGTTGCACCATCATTCCCATTTTTTGGGAAACCATCTTACTGGTGTCATAAAGCAATTTGCTATTGATAGTGGTGTCCAAATTTAAATCGGGATGTTGCCTTAAGATCATCACCACTTCCTCTAAGGATGTATTTCCGGCTCTTTCCCCTATGCCGTTTATGGTGCACTCGATCTGTCTAGCACCATTTATAACACCTGCGATAGAGTTGGCTGTTGCAAGGCCTAAATCATTATGACAGTGGCAAGATAAAATGGCCTTATCTATCCCCTTAACGTTCTCCTTAAGATATTTCATTTTTGCACCGTACTCCTCTGGAAGGCAATATCCCGTGGTATCAGGAATATTAAGCACCGTAGCTCCTGCTTTTACCACGGCTTCACATATTCTGGCTAAAAATTCGTTATCCGTTCTTCCTGCATCCTCGGCATAAAATTCTACGTCTTCTACAAAAGTCTTCGCATAACTAACGGCATCGACCGCGCGTTCAATTATAGCCTCTCGGTTAGAATTGAATTTAAATTTTATGTGCGAGTCGGAAGTTCCTATACCCGTATGTATTCTTGGCTTTTTGGCATGCTTCAATGCTTCGGCTGCTACTTCAATATCCTTTTTAACTGCCCTGGTAAGTCCACAAACGGTAGCATTTTTAACAATTTTGGAAATTGCTTCGACGGACCTGAAATCTCCCGGACTCGATATGGGAAAACCTGCTTCAATGATGTTAACCCCAAGCTCATCCAACCGTTCCGCTATCACCAACTTTTGCTCCATATCCAGTTTACATCCTGGAACTTGCTCGCCATCCCTCAATGTAGTATCAAAAATCTGTACTATATCTTTACTCATTATATTTACGTAGTTTTAGCTAGTTAAACGAATATATGACCCTATACACAAAATTGATAAATTTTGTTATAGCATTTACAACGTTAAGACACTTTTTTGCGTAATCAATATATTGAAAATCAATTATTTAAACTCTTTTTTTTACGATGACAAATGCACATAAAGATGCGCTGTTCATTCTGGTTAAATCACTTTCCAAATCTGAGAAACGACAATTTAAACTGTACGTTGGCAGGTTGGGTGTAAATACCGATGCCAAGTTTCTGGCATTGTTCAATCTGTTGGACAAATTAAAAAATTATGACGAGAAGACCATTTTAGAAAGTGGTATTGTAAAAAAAGCACAACTTTCCAATTTAAAGGCACACCTATACAAGCAGATTCTTGTGAGTTTACGGTTGAATCCGGTAAACCAAAATATCCGTGTTCAAATCCGGGAGCAATTGGATTTCGCGACCATCTTATACCAAAAGGGATTGTACAAACAAAGCCTTAAGATTTTGGACAAGGCCAAGACTGTTGCGATAGAAAACGAGGAGAAGAATATAGCCTATGAAATTGTGGAGTTGGAGAAAATTATTGAGACCCAATATATAACACGGAGCATACCGGACCGGGCGGATGAGCTGGCGGTACAGGCGAAGGAATTGTCTGGGCAGAACGTAATGACAAGCAAACTCTCTAACTTATCCCTTCAGCTTTACGGGATGATGTTAAAGGTAGGTTACGTTAGAAGTGATGAGGATTACCAACAGGTTAAAAAATACTTCGAAAAACATCTGCCAAAATACGATTTAGATACTTTGGGCTTCCGGGAAAAATTATGGCTTTACAAGGCTCACCTTTGGTATAGTTTTCTAACACAGGATTTTCTTTCCTGTTACAAGTATGCCAGTAAATGGGTAGACTTATTTTATGAGAATAAGGAGATGATTTATTTAAATCCGGTTTTCTTTTTAAAAGGAAATCATTATTTATTAGAATCCTTGTTTTATGTAAAATACAGCTCTCAGTTTAAAGAAGTACTAGAACGTTTGGAACAGACTATTCAAGAAAAGGATTTTCCTAAAAATGACAACGTAAATTCATTGGCTTTCATTTACCTGAATGCCAATAAACTTAATCTACATTTTCTAGAAGGCACTTTTGAAAAAGGTCTTTATCTGGTAAAAATAATAGAGTTTGGCATCAACAAACATAAAGATCGCATAGATGCCCACCATATTCTGGTACTGTATTATAAGATTGCCTGTTTGTATTTTGGCGTTGGCGATAATAAAACGTGTATTCTTTATCTGAAGAAGATAATTGATAATAAGAGCCTAAAGATGCGAGAGGACCTTATGTGCTTCGCAAGGGTTTTGAGCCTGGTGGCGCATTATGAGGCCGGAATGGATTACCATTTAGAGGTACAATTAAAAAGCACCTATAAGTTTTTATTAAAGATGAACGATTTACACGCAGTTCAAAAAGAAATGATAAAATTCCTCAGAAATCTTGGTGGCATCTACCCGAATGAACTAAGGTCTGAGTTCCAAAAACTGCATACCGAACTAAAGAAATATGAGAATCACCCTTACGAGAAGCGTGCCTTTCTGTACTTGGACATTATCTCGTGGTTAGAAAGTCATTTGGAAAATAAACCGGTCTCACAGATAATCAGGGAAAAAGCGCTTGCCTATTCTCGATAAACCCAAGAATACTAATCTTCGGGACTGATGCCGGGAGTGCCTGCTCCAAATTGATTGAGCAATCCATCGCCTAGGGTCTCGAATTCATTGTTTTTGGCCATGTCCCTTATTTTTACGGGGTCAAAATTTCCATTGAAGTAAAGGAAAGAACCTGTCTGATTGTTATTATTATAAATCAATATTTCCTTAACGGTATTTTTCTTCTCTCGTATAGAAACGATATTTCGTTTCAAATTGTCGTTTTTACGATAAACCTCAATAAAGGAATTCCCGGTTATGCCGTTCATTTGTTTATTCAAGAAATCGGTTCTAGCCGGAGTTGCACTGGGAAATTGCATATATCTTAAATCCTTGGTATTGCCCACCAAGGATTCCATTTCGGGTGAAATTCCACTAATTAGGGTAAGCATGAATTGTGGCACGCGAATCGCGGTAACTTGATCATCATTTTTATGGGTGTTGTAGAAGGTGTCGATAGAATTATAACTTCCACAATTGACCAATAGGCAAAAAAGTAAAAAAGCCGATATTTTCTTAATCATAATTCTTTTTTAGTGTTGTTATGGAATTCTAAAAATACAAATATTAAGAACACGCATCCCAAATGGGATCTTTTGGCGGGGGAGCTATAATGGTGAGGGGTTCCTTTTTTACTGGATGTACAAAATGTAGTTTTCTGGCGTGCAAGTGAATACTTGCATCACTATTACTACGGTCAAAACCGTATTTCAAATCCCCTTTAATAGGACTTCCGATTGCAGCTAATTGAGAGCGGATTTGGTGATGTCTACCTGTTTTTAAATCGATTTCCAACAGGAAATACCGATCTAGTTTTTTCAAGGTTCGATAACCAAGTATTGCTTTTTTACTGTCCGGCACCTCATTAATGTGCGCGTAAGATTTATTCTGCTTTGGGTTGCGCTTCAACCAATGTATAAGGGTATCTTCCTCTTTGTTTATGTTTTTTACAATGGCCCAATAGGTCTTTTCAGCCTCTTTTTCGGCAAAAAGCTTGTTAAGTCTAGGTAAGGCTTTTGAGGTTCTAGCAAATAATACGATACCAGAGGTAGGCCTGTCCAAACGATGCACCACTCCCAAATATACGTTTCCGGGTTTTTGATACTTTACTTTTAGATATTCCTTTACCACTTCGCTCAAGGGAGTATCCCCTGTTTTATCACCCTGAACTATATCTCCTGGCCTTTTATTGATTATAATGAGATGATTGTCTTCAAAAAGTACTTGAAGATTGGTAGGGTTGGAACGTTGTTTTTTGGACAAAGGAGTTTGGATTATCGATTTTTAAAAAGTCGCTTCTTTTCTCTTAATACTTAATGCTAAAATTATGATTACCCCCAGAGTAACGGCTACATCAGCCATATTGAATATTCCGGTCGTAAAAATGCCCAATCGTATTTGGAAAAAATCGGTTACTGAACCATAAAATATGCGGTCTATTAAATTACCCATACCGCCCCCGATGACAAAGGCAAAACCAATCACCATCCAAGGGTTTAAGTTAGTTTTGGTCAACATTCGAAATAAAATTATCAGCAAAACCAAAAGCGGTAACCCCTGTAACAAAACCATTTTCATAAACGGTGAAAAGTTTTGACCAAAACCCAGCATTGCTCCTGTATTTTCGACATTGGTCAAAATAAAATAGTGTTCGATTAACGGTATATAGTCTTGTTGCGCAACGTTGGTACGAACCACTTCCTTGGAAATTTGATCACAGCCTACATTTAAAAGGACCAGGACCAAAATATAAAAACGATTAAGGATGAAGTGCTTTTGCATGGTAATGACGACTAGTATTGTTCTTCATCGCTCGGAAAATCCTTGTTCTTTACATCTTTTACATAATGGGAAATGGCATTGCCCATTTCCTCATATAAATTCATGTATCGCCTTAAAAATCTCGGATTGAACTCGTGTGTCATGCCCAAAAGATCATGAATGACCAATACCTGGCCATCCGCATGTTTGCCACCTCCAATACCAATGGTGGGTATGGTAAGACTTTCAGAAACTTTTTTAGTGAGCTCGGCAGGTATCTTTTCCAAGACAATACCAAAACAGCCCAGTTTTTCCAGCATTAAGGCATCTTCCTTTAATTTATCAGCTTCTTCGTCTTCTTTGGCCCTAACCGTATAGGTCCCAAATTTATAAATGGATTGTGGGGTAAGTCCCAAATGTCCCATAACTGGAATACCCGCCGCTAAAATACGTTTAACGGATTCCTTGATTTCAG
Organism: Maribacter aestuarii; assembly: GCF_027474845.2. Lineage (NCBI taxonomy): Bacteria > Pseudomonadati > Bacteroidota > Flavobacteriia > Flavobacteriales > Flavobacteriaceae > Maribacter > Maribacter aestuarii. The sequence continues at coordinate 3,789,349 of NZ_CP107031.2, read as the reverse complement.
CTCCACCTTCCACTTTTACGGCATGTGCACCGCTTTCTTTCATAATTCGAATAGCTGACCGTAAAGCTTCCTTTGGATCACTCTGGTAGCTTCCGAACGGTAAATCCACAACTACCAATGCCCTTTCGGTTGCCCTAATTACGGAAGAAGCATGGTATATCATTTGGTCTAAGGTAATCGGTAAGGTAGTCTCATGACCAGCCATCACGTTACTTGCGGAGTCACCCACAAGGATAACGTCTACTTTGGCGGCATCTACTATTTTGGCCATGGAATAGTCATAAGCGGTTAGCATGGAAATCTTCTCGCCGTTCTTTTTCATGTCCACCAAGGACTTTACTGTTATTCTTTTGTATTCTTTTTTAGCTATGGACATCTAATTGTATTTAAGCGGATAAAAATAAGGAGTTTTGGCGAGATTATGATTCTGGTACAATAATGCGCACATCTCTGCCAATAGGTAGAATATCGTTATTTTTAGCCTACTCTTTTAAAAAGCGGAATATCATGAAAAAGTTAATGATTCTTTTTTTCAGTCTCACTTTTGCAATTGGATGGTCTCAAGAAGAGGAGGCGGTGAAAAATACCATAAAGAAATTTTTCGAATCATTTCACGCACAAGATTCGGTAGGAATGCAAAGTCTGGTACATCAAGAAATTACACTTCAAACCATAGGTGCGGGAAAAGATGGAGTGCAGCGTTTACGAACGGAGCGCTTTGAGGATATGATTCGTTCCATTGTGAGTATTCCCGATTCTGTAAAATTTGAGGAAAAGATTTTAGATTATTCCGTTGAGATAGATGGCCCAATGGCCAATGTTTGGACCCCCTATGAATTTTGGCTGAATAGCGAGTTTCACCATTGTGGAGTTAATTCCTTCCAACTTTTCAAGGAGGCGCATGCTTGGAAAATCATTTACCTAATCGATACCCGTAGGAGGGAGGGGTGCGATAATAGACTTCGATAATTCATCGTTAGTAATAAACATACGTAGTCATTACTCGCCCCATTTCCTTGATGAAGTTTTGCCGGTGGATGGGAAATCCTCTGGAATTTTTTGGGTCACCTTTCCGGTAGCCGCCCATTCCGCACCACGTTGCAATGTGGTTATAAAACCGACACACTCCATAGAATAGTCAAAATGACCCAGAGTGGTATGGAAAATCCTTCCTTTACCATAGTTTATAGCCATTAACATAGGCACATGCTGCCCTAGACCTTTAACGTTAGGGTCCCATGGGGGAGCATTCTTTTCAACATCGGCATAGGCGGTAGCCAAAATAGTCGCATTTTCAAAAGGACCGCGCATGCGCTCGTACATCTCATCTTGCGTGTGTAACCATTTTGCAGGTAATCCTTTCATAATAGGATGCTCTTTTTCGCGAGTAGTGATTTCAAACTCATATTCTATTCCGTGAGAGCCGCAAACCCCATCGGTACTATCTCGCACAACTTCACCATCATCATTATAATACACGTATGGACCAGAACTTGTATCACGCCCTCCCCAAGCACCCAAACCAATCATTTTATTGTATTCTTCCCAATTGCCCCATGAATTATTGGCCGCATGTACCACCAAGAGTCCGCCACCATTGTTCATATAGTCCTCAAATTCTTTTCTGGTAGCCTCCGGCCATAAGGCCGCATCAAAACCTAGGTTGGATACAATTACATCATACTTATCAAAATCCATAGAAAAATTGGAGGTCTTTATGGGCTCGTGGGAAATAGCGTATGAAGCATTGCCCACGGGGTATTTTTCAATAAACATGGTATAGGGTTCCGGTCTGTTCTCGTTGTATTTTATCCCTAACCAAACGGAATCCATTCTACGGATCTCAACCTCGAACAATCCAGTTTGTTCCAAATAATCTTTCATCATCATGGTCGTTTTAGGCCAGATGTAGTGATTGTTCTGACCGTCAATGATCAAAACTTTTTGTTTACTAATTGGCTTTTGTTTTGGGACCTCTTTTTGTTGCTTTCCACAGGCGACAACCAAGGAGGCTAAAAGGAATAGTATGGTCAATTTTTTCATAAGAAGTGTAATTCGTGGTTACTAAAAAAGATAATGCCTTAAAATACACTAAATAATAAAACGAAAACAGGATTTAAGTTTCTTCTTGTAAAGTGAAGTACAATCTTGGAATTCTAGGGACCAGGGTATAAATTTGTTAAAGAACTATAATTTGGTATACATGCAATTATTGGGAATTGGCTCTAGAATTAATCATCCGGAATACGGAAAAGGTGTTGTCACCAATGTATCCGCCTCGCAGTATTGGGTCACTTTTTTGGAAAATGGGTTGGAGACCATTGAAATTGATAGCGATTTTGAGGTTATCGAATCGGTTGAAAATGAAGTGGATACCGTTAGTTTTTTTGATGTAGAGAGCTCGTTGGTCACCATTCTTCAAAAATGGAGTGATGCTACCCAACGTGTGGCCATTGCCGACAAGTGGAAAGGTGGTAACCTCGTCTTAGAGCCTGGTGAAACGGGGTTGAGCAATAAGGAAATTCCCATTGATACGTTTTTTCACAAAATAGTGATGGTGAGGGACCGTATCCGCGTTATGGAACAAAAAATAAACAGCAGTAAAAATTTGGATGATCAGGAGAAGGTAGACCTGCAGCAGTATATTACTCGAATTTATGGTAGCCTAACCACTTTTAATGTGCTGTTTAAAAATAAGAGCGACCAGTTTATTGGAGAGCGAAAGTGATTATTATAAGTCCGGTTTCGTTTTCGGTCTACTATATGAAACCTAGGCAGAAAAAACGATAGTGTTCGGATTGATGGACCCTATATAAATACTAAACATTTCGTAATGCTTTACTAAGAATTTTTTATACTTGTTTTGAATTTATTATTGAGATTCTGGATTGCTAATTATCAGATATAGAGACTTATTTAGTTATTCTATTTTTTTTAATCCATACGTAACCTCTCCACCGGGCTTTATAGTTCTATAAACGAATTCAGCTTCAGTTAGTCTAACTATTTTATTCTGATTTAAGCCCTTTCTGTCTACAGTAATGAGCATCTTTCTCTTGGGGTCGAATTTCCATTCACCAAAATATGGCCTTGGGCCGTCACTTACTTTAGTCGTACCGTTAGGATAGAAAATCACCCAATGTCCATAGCTTACGGGCATTGAATAAAAGTTTGGTTGACAATCACCGCCTATCCAATAAGACTTGTGCCATTTAACAAAACAAAGATTCTTTTCTAATTCTTCTGTTTGAGCGGATAGCATTTGAATAAAAAAAACAAAAAAAAGTATTTTTAATTTCAAAATCTCTTTATTTAAACATCAATAAATTTTTCCTCTTTGGTAAAAAATTTTACAGCGTATAGCTAACTAGAACTTTAATTAAATTTATGTCTGCATAACGAAATTAAGAATTTCTACATTTTATTTTAAGATTTTGGCAACTAAGTTCTTAATTTATATTTATTGGCACTAAACCGCCTCTTTCTTCTCACTTAAATATTTCCAATAGCGTTTGGGCACATGTTGTGTATGTAGTTTTTTATTGATTCGGGATTTAATATTGGTACTTTGAAAGTAATTGTTCCACAGGTCCTGATATTCATATTCTTCTGATGTGAACGCCTTATTTTTATTTAGGCTATTGGCATACGTGTCCTCAAGGTCTAATGAAATTATTTCCACTTTATTCAGGTCATAATAAATACCGTATTTGCGCTTTACGTCATAAATGATCCATTGCTGGTCCGCATAGCGGCTACGAAAATGTTTTGAAATTAAAGGAAGCACATCAAAGTCCGGCTCAATATTCGCGAAATAAACGTTGTCCTGGGTCAATTGAAACCGTACAAAGGCTTCCATACGGTGTTTTTCCCTTCCCACTTTCTGTGCGAGCTGACTGATTTTTAAAATACAATCATCAGAAAAGTCAGAGGCTTTATTTTGAGTACCGCTCATCAATTTTTTGATATAATGGAAGAGTAGGGGCTCTATCCCTTTTTTTTCGCTCAAAAAAGCAAAGTAGATGTTTTTTATAGCGGTGTTACTCCGGTTTCGGATACCGTTCCATACCCGTTTGGCTTTCTCCAAGTGGGTGAAAATCGTTTCCGTTTCCGCGAACAGCCCATTTTGTGTTTGCCCTTTGCGTTGAATGTCAGCTACCTCAATTTTTTCCTCAAAAGCGACAAAAACAGCCGTTAGGAATCCGTTGAAACTTCCATCGTAGATTAATGTTTTTGACGTATTCATACTTTTTTATTTAAGTTCCTCTATACTTTTATTTTGAAAGGCTAATGACGATTTAAATCTTCATTCCGAAGGTTATTCCACTGACTTTGGAATTTTCACAAACTTCGTCAACCTTTTTCTCACCTTACTTTTAAAAGTTATGTATCGGTATCCCAAATTCAATAAGGTTTCACGGCCTTGTTCTAAAAAATGGGTCTTTTGTCGTGTAGGAAGGTTATTTAAATTATTCATGAGCATCTTAATTAAATAATGATAATTGACTGCTGTATTGATTTCGAAATTTTCCAGCTGATGTTTGTAAAATCATTCCTTTGATTCTACCTGCATCCAAATCGCGTCGTTCCCAATCTCGGGAATCACATACCACAAAATATTTGGCGCGGTTTAGGGCTAATCCAATTTTCTGCAAATGTTCCCAATTCAGTTTTCGGAACTTTCTTGCCTGCATTATTTTATGAACCGAACGCATTCCTAAGCCCGGTATCCGTGCCAACATTTGTTTATCCGCCTTATTGATATCCACAGGAAAGTGATGCAGGTTTCGAAGTGCCCATGATAACTTAGGGTCCACATCCATATCCAAATTGGGATGGTCGTCGTTCACAATTTCGTTCACTGCAAAACCATAAAAACGGAGTAACCAATCGGTCTGGTACAACCTGTTTTCCCTTAACATAGGAACCTGCGTGCCTATGGCGGGCAATCGCTTATCATCCGCTACGGGAACATAACCGGAATAGTACACACGCTTCATATTATAGTTCTTGTAAAAATGAGTTGCGGAATACATGATATCTTTGTCGGACTCACCCGTGGCGCCCACTATCATTTGGGTGCTTTGACCGGCGGGAGCGTATTTGGGTGTACTCCTAATGATTTTCTTTTCGGCCTTATAGCGAACAATTTCATTCTTTACTTTAAGCATTGGCTTCAGGAAATCTTCGTGCTTTTTATCCGGTGCAAGTAATTTAAGGCCGGAAATAGTGGGGATTTCGATATTTACAGATAACCGATCTGCATATAATCCGGCCTCGTACATCAATTCATCGCTTGCCCCTGGAATGGATTTTAAATGAATATAGCCGTTGAAGTTTTCCTCTTCCCTCAATTTTTTGGCGACGGCCACCAAACGTTCCATGGTGTAGTCTGGACTTTTAAAGATTCCCGAGCTTAAGAACAAGCCTTCAATATAATTCCTTCTATAAAAATTGATGGTCAAATCAACGACCTCTTGAATCTTAAAGGCCGCACGCTTCACATCATTACTCTTACGTGTTACGCAATAAGCGCAATCAAAAATGCAATGGTTGGTCAATAGAATTTTAAGAAGGGACACGCATCTGCCATCTTCCGTATAACTATGACAAATGCCCATTCCGGTACTGTCGCCAAGACCCTTGTTCTTATTAGTGCGATTACTACCGCTGCTGGAACAAGACACATCATACTTGGCGGCGTCCGCCAAAATGTTCAACTTTTCCTTTATACGCTCAAAGTTCATAGTTATGGTATATATTCCAAAATTATGGATATATTCCTAATTATGGAAATAATCCAAATAAAATTTTGGATATAATCCATAATCACTATATTTGAGTATGGAAAATGAACTTACTTTAAAAAGATTTACGGATATACGCAGAGAATTAGGCTACACACAGGCCGATTTTGCAGCCCTGCTTGGCGTATCCAATACCACTGCGGACATTGAACGGGGGCGCACCAAATTATCCGGGAAAGTGGTTTCCGAGCTTTTAAAGCAGTTTAAAATAAATCCCTTGTGGTTATTCGGGGAAAGTGACCAACAGTATTTGGAAACCTCCAACACCAGTGTTATTCCTAAAGTAGTAACCGTAGATTCCTCGGATAGTGATAACATGGTCTTGGTGAACGCGAAAGCCGCGGCCGGTTATCCGCAAAATATATCGGACACCAGTTGGTACCGACAACTACCCGCTTTTGATCTGCCCATACCTGAATTCAGAAATGCCACCTATCGTGGTTTTCAAATTGAGGGAGATAGTATGTTGCCCAATTTGCACCCAGGTGAATGGGTACTGGCGAGGGCCATAGAGCATATAGACCATGTAAGCGCAAACAAGATGTATGTAGTGGTACTTCAAGACTCGATTATGGTCAAGAAAATAGAAAAACGGCCAAATTCCAATAACATTACTTTAGTTTCGCTGAACGAAACTTACCCACCTTACGATATAAAACCGTTTCAAGTTCAGGAAATATGGGAGGTAAGCAGTAAGATTACCTTTAATGTAGATGCTACAACAGATAGTGGATTGTTACGCCAGTTGCAGGAATCCATGCAAGAACTTAAAAACCAGTTGCAACACGTCAAAAAGGTAGAATAGAAATTAGTTTAACTTCTTAACGTAGAGTCCACTACTTTTTAAATTGAATCCCAAGCTCTTGTAGAGACTGATGGCCGCTGTCCTATGATGACCGCTAAAAAGTAATATATCGTTCAGATTTCTTTGAGTGGCCCGTTCCAACAGTTTTTCCATCAATTTACGACCGATGCCCTTGCCCCGATGAAGTTCCGAAACAACAACGTCCTCCACCATGCCCTTAAAACCTGAGACTACCTTGTAGTTGGCCATCATAGCAATACCGATTAGTGTATTCCCGTCCATACAACAAACCACATCGATAGCATCTGGAACTTCTAAAATGGTTTTTAAAGAGAGTTGTTTTATTTCTGAATTTAATTGATGATACAGTTCGGTCAATTGGCCTTGGAGCTGTTGTGTAATATCTTCAGGTTGCAATAGTCTTATTGTCATGGGATTTTGATTTTACTGTAGTTATAAAAAATATACCTTTTTCTTCATCCTCTTACAAACACAACTTTTTTCTAAAATACTGTATATTTAGTAGCTTTCAAATACATCATACGCATGAAACGAATTTTATACATGCTGGGATTTTTATGCTGTTTGGCTACAAATGGTCAAAAGGTTAACGACACACTATTGGTCGGGTTTACACCCGCTGCACCCTTTATCGTTGAAAATGAAGGTAAACTGGACGGTCTAAATGTTTGGTTATGGAAGCAGGTTGCTAAAGATATAGGTAAACCGTATAAGATGGTGCAGATGAACTTTTCCGATATGCTAGACTCCTTAAAAACGGGAGGTATAGACGTAAGCATTAACCCTTTAACCATTACTAGCAATAGAAGCAAGGAGATGGAGTTTACCCATTCTTTCTTTGCATCCAATTCCACAGTTACGGTAGCCCAAGTTTCGTCTTTCAGTAAATTCATGACCTTTATAAAAGGTTTCTTTAACCTCAATTTTCTCAAGGGATTGTTTTTGCTATTATTGATTATTTTAATCTTCGGATTTTTTGGGTGGTATTTTGAACGAAAAAGAAATCCTGAAAATTTCAGACCAACGTATAGAGGTATTTGGGACGGACTGTGGTGGTCCGCAGTAACCTTAACCACGGTCGGGTATGGTGATAAGGCGCCCAAAACACGGATGGGCAAAATTTCCGCCTTGGTATTAATGTTCGGCGGACTTTTGTTCATTTCCGGACTCACGGCGAGTATAGCTTCCAGTCTAACCGTAAACCAGATGAGTAATAATCCGGAAGGGTTTAACGAATTTAAGAACAGAAAAGTTGGCACTATAGCCAAATCCGGTACCCGCACCTTCTTATCCGAACATTTTTTTAAGAATGTGAGCACTTATCCGAGTGTTGTGCCCGGCCTAACCGATGTTAAAAAGGGAAAGATAGATGCATTCCTATACGATGAACCCATATTAAAATATAGGATTCAAAAGGATTCCTCCTTACGGGAACTTCAACTATTACCCATAAAATTTGATGTGCAGTTCTATGCTTTTGGACTTCCAAAAACGCACACGCTGTTGGAGCAACAGATATCACAGCGCATTTTGGAAATCATGGAATCCAAAGAATGGGAAATTGTGCTGAACGAGTATGGGCTAGCGGAACTTTAGGGATTATTGTAACCTTCTACATCTCCCAACGAGAGCGTAAAGGGACCGAATTCATGGGATTTGGGCAGGAACGCTCCACTCCGGGTCACCAACCAATCGTCCCAAGTCGCTTCAAGTCCACCAATGGGAATGATTTTTACCCACATTTTAAAACTTTTAGGAAAGCCGTTGGGCTGCAATATCCATAGATAAGAATCGCCCGGGGTGGTCCCTCCAGAGGTGTAGGTAACCAAAAGTGCTTCCGAACCATCTTCTAAAGCAACGATACTGCGCAATGCGCCTTTATCAAAAACCTTGTAAGGCGCCACAAGCCAAAAGGAGTCATTATTAAAATAGTCTATAGCTTTCTCAACTATATCCTGATTTTCATTTTCATTTAAACGTTCGCCGTTTTTAAAAGCCAAACTAGATTCTGGCGCAATTAAATCGACCTTTACCTCATAATTATCCCATTTTACGACCACAGAACCATTTTCTTTATCCCACTTGTATTTGTTTTTTCCTCCTTGGTAAGACCATTCCAAAAAGCGGGTGTTTTGGTATTGCTTGTAATTTAGAGTGGCTAGCATATTTTCGGCAAGGGCATCAGCCTCTGGACCAGATCGTCCCTCAGGAAGTTTTTCGTTATATATGGCATAAATAATCCCAAAGGCTACTAACCCAAGAATTAGTACCCCTAAAACTATTTTCAGTAAGATTTTCAAAATTCTTCTCATTTTGTAATTATAGGATTTGGACTTCACAAGGCCGTACAGGTGATTTTTTACTTATTTTCTATTTGTGGGCTTAATATCCTACCGCAGCATCATCTCCTCGTTTATCGGCGCCGCCTTCTAATTTTCCATCGGGTAGAATACGGATTGCATCGACTTTTCCAATAATAGGGGTGCGTTCTTCATTAATGATATACCCCTTTGATTTCATTTCCTCTTTTAGGGTCTCCGGAAAACCTTCTGGTTCAAAAATCACCATATCCGGCAACCACTGGTGGTGAAAGCGAGGTGCATTTACGGCCTCTTGCATGCTCATATTAAATTCGTATGCATTCAAAATCGTTTGGGCTACTGCCGTAATAATTGTGGATCCACCAGGGGTGCCGACCACAAGCCACAATTTCCCGTCCCGCTCCACAATGGTCGGCGTCATACTGCTCAGCATACGCTTTTCAGGAGCAATGCTATTGGCTTCTGCGCCTATAAGTCCGAACATATTGGGAACGCCCGGTTTTGAACTAAAATCGTCCATTTCATTGTTTAAAAAGAAGCCCAATTCATCGGAGTACAGTTTAGAACCATAGGCACCGTTCAAGGTGGTGGTTACGGATACGGCATTACCCTCGGCGTCTACGATAGAGTAATGCGTAGTTTCCATACTTTCTACAATTTCTATATTTCCATGCTCCACTTCGGACGATTTGGTGGCCCTATCAAAGGAAAAATTTTGCATCCGTTCTTTTAAATAGCCACCACTTAAAAGAACATCCAATGGAATATCCACAAAATCAGGATCACCTAGATAATAGTTGCGATCGGCATAGGCCCTTCGAGATGCTTCGGTGAATAATTGTATGGTTTTGGCCGAGTTGTGACCAAAATCGGCCACATCATAGGGTTCCATCATTTTGAATATCTGGTTGATCGTTACACCGCCACTACTTGGGGGGCTCATGGAAATAATCCGCAGGTCCTTATAATCAAAAATGATAGGTTGGCGCCAAACGGCTTCATATCTGGCCAAGTCCTCTTCCGTAACAAAACCTCCTTTTTCCTGTATGAAAGTAGCTAACTTTTGGGCGACTTCCCCTTTGTAAAATCCGTCCCTTCCCTTTTCCGCTATACTACGCATAGTATTGGCCAAAGCGGGATAGGCAATAACGTCTCCTTCCTTGAATTCTGTGGCAAATTTTGTGTTATCACCGTTAACCTCGATAAATTTTTCCCGTTGGCTTGCCAGTCTTTTTTCTTGGTTTGCGGTAACTACAACTCCTTTTTCCGCCAAGGCTATTACCGGTTCAAAAATATCTTTGAGGGGGAGGGAACCGAATTTTTTATGAACTTTAATAATTCCGGCAACGGTGCCAGGAACACCTACCGCTGTAGCGCCTAACGTACTCATGTCGGGAATTACATTCCCGAGGGAATCCAAATACATATCTTTATGCCCTGCAAGGGGCGCCTTTTCACGATAATCTAGTCCTCCTACATCACCATTGGACTTTCTGTAAACCATGAATCCACCACCACCAAGGTTTCCGGCAAAAGGATAGGCTACGACCAGAGCCATTTCCGTTGCTACCATCGCATCAAATGCATTTCCACCTTTTTTCATGATTTCAACCCCTATTTTTGAGGCCTCCTCCCGGGCCGATACGACCATCGCCTTTTCGGTAACCAATCCTATAGGTTCAGCTGGTGCTTTTTTACATTGTGATACTAAGAATAGGCAAACAATAAAAAGGGAAATTCTTTTCATTTGAAATAGGCGTGGTTTAGAAATTGGTTTAGTTAGAGTAATTTGAATTTTTGATGCGAAAAGATAATCAATTCCTCAAAAAACTGCGTGAATTCTTTTTCAAAATCGGCGTAGTTTTCCTCAAGGTCTACTATGGCGAAATTCATTTTAGATTTGTTCTTTGTCCTACGGTTCATACCATTAAGAACCTTGGCAATACCTTCCATTTTTGCGTAATTGTAAATCCAGTTATCGGCAATCATATAGGGCATCATACGTTTGACTCCTTCTGGTAAAATAGTGTAACGGTCCTCTAAAAGGTCATAGAAATTGTTCACAAAAATTTCCAATGGGACATCGGAATAATTGGTCCAATTCTTAGCCAAAAAGTGATCGTAATAGATATCTACTATTACTCGGCTGTAATGACTATAGTTTAAATGAAGTCTCTTGCTACTAATTTTTGGAATGGGATGCATATCCGTATATGTATCGATTTGACGGTGCAGCTTAATACCTTTTTGAATTCTTGGCGGCAGATGCTTGAACCTATTCCCCCTAATACTGTCGGCGATAAAATTCCCGATGGTAATTTCTGGGTCGTTGAATGATAAGTAAATGTGGGCAAGAAAGTTCATTGACCGAGGATATTAAAGTAAGGCCGAATTTACGAATTGCTAAACTCTCAATTGATAACAGACCTTTATATTTGCAGAAACTTAATTGAATATATGACACTAATCAAATCTATTTCTGGAATAAGGGGCACCATAGGGGGGAAGCCCGGAGACAATTTAACTCCTATTGATGCGGTGAAGTTTGCCGCTTCGTACGGGATATGGTTAAAGGGTTATTCTAAAAAGGATAAATTGAAAGTTGTCATTGGACGTGATGCCCGTTTATCCGGGGAAATGATTCAAAATTTAGTGGTTTCCACCTTGGTGGGCCTTGGTATCGATGTCATTGATTTAGACCTGTCCACCACCCCTACGGTTGAAATTGCCGTACCCTTAGAGAAGGCGGATGGAGGTATTATCTTGACCGCGAGTCACAATCCCAAGCAGTGGAACGCTTTAAAGCTGCTAAACGAAAAAGGCGAGTTCTTAGATGCTGCCCAAGGCGCAAAAATATTGGAAATCGCTGAGGAGGAAGCTTTCGATTTTTCCGAAGTGGATGATTTGGGCGAAATTATCAGGAACGATAGTTATATCGATATCCATATTGATGAAGTCTTAAATCTATCCTTAGTAGAGGCTGATGTTATACGCAAGGTAAAATTTAAAGTTGTCGTTGATGGAGTCAATTCCACGGGAGGTATTGCCATTCCAAAGCTTCTAAAGGAATTGGGTGTGGAAGTGGTGGAACTGTATTGTGACCCAACAGGACACTTTCCACATAATCCTGAACCATTAAAAGAGCATTTGAAGGACATCTGTGAATTGGTGGTTAAGGAAAAGGCCGATTTTGGGATTGTGGTAGATCCAGATGTGGATCGTTTGGCTTTTATAAGTAACGATGGGGAGATGTTCGGAGAAGAGTATACTTTAGTTGCCTGTGCTGACTATGTGCTAGGTAAAACTAAAGGAAATACCGTCTCCAACCTATCATCATCACGGGCTTTGCGGGATATTACCGAAAAACATGGCGGTTCATATGAAGCGGCTGCAGTGGGTGAGGTGAATGTGGTTACAAAAATGAAGGAGAACAATGCCATAATAGGTGGTGAAGGTAACGGGGGAATCATTTATCCTGAAAGCCATTACGGACGCGATTCTTTGGTAGGTACTGCTTTGTTTTTGATGTTAATGGCAGAAAAAGGTGGAACCGTAGCCGAACTCAGGGCAAGTTACCCGAGCTATTTTATGAGTAAGAAGAAAATTCAGCTGACACCAGGATTAGATGTGGATGGAATTTTAACTGCGATGGCAGAAAAATACAAGGATGACGAAATTTCAACTATCGATGGAGTAAAAATCGATTTTGCCGAAAACTGGGTTCATCTAAGAAAATCCAATACGGAGCCTATTATCCGAATTTATACCGAGGCTAGGAGTCAAGCAGAAGCCGATACTTTGGCGGATAGGATTATTGTAGAGATTAAGAAAGTGGCTGGTATTTAAAGTGTAAAATTGTCAGGAGATTTTCGCAAAGGGAGCAGGCTCTTTTTCCCTGTGTTTCCAACGTTTATGTGTCCATAGGTAATGTTCCGGTTTTTCGCGAATCTGTTGTTCCGTTAATCTAAGAAAGGTATCGGTAATCTCATTTTCGGAGGTATTCTTTCCATTTTCAGTAATAGTAATAAACTCAGCCTGATAATATCCACGTTTTACTTTACTAACTTTTAGGAAGACTACTGCTAGTCCCAATTTACGGGCCATGGTTTCCGCGCCATTGAAAATGGGAACCCGAATGCCCATGAAGTCCGTCCAATATTGTGCCCTGTGGGCCTGTGGGGATTGATCGCTGACCATACCAAAAATTCCTTTTATACCGTCTCGTTTATTCCTTACAACGGTTGTTACGGTTTGTTGCTGCGTAATTAAGGTAGTATTCCATCTCGCCCTGACCTTTTTAATAAAATTATCAAAATAGACGTTTCCTATTTTCTGATAAACCGCATAACCCTTGGAATCCACATAGTTATTAATGCTTACATTCCATTCCCAGTTGGCAAAATGTGAGCATACGATCAGGATGCTCCGCTCCTTTTCCAGTTCTCTCAGTACATCAATATTCAGAACTTTATACCTTTTGCGAACATCTTCTTTGGACAAATTCATGGTTTTTACCGTTTCTAAAAACATATCGCACATATGTCTAAAAAAGGCTTTTTCAATACGACGTATTTCAGAGGGTTCTTTCTCCGGAAAGACCAGTTTCAAATTATTCTGCACTACTTTCCTTCGATAGCCAACCACATAATAAACTATGAAAAAAACTACATCCGAGAAGCCATAAAACAATCGGTACGGTAAAATAGAGATAACCCATAAAAATGGGTATACCAGAATAAATATTAGGAATTGCATGTGTTAAAATATAAGGGCAAATATAGCTATATTTGAATCCAAACATCACGCTTACAATGAACGACCTGCACATTGCCACTATTGCCGTTATCGCAGCCAATATCCTAGTTTCCTTAAAAGGTTTTAATGATTCTTATTTCTTTGATAGGTACAAGTTTGGTATTGGGGCCATAAAAGCAGGTCAGAAAGAGCGTATGGTAACATCCGGATTTTTACATGTGGACATTGCGCACCTCTTTTTTAACATGTTTACCCTATACTTTTTTGCCGATGTGGTCATAAGCTGGTTCGGTCCCGGAAAGTTCATTATCATCTATTTTATAAGCCTCTTGGCCGGAAGCCTATTGGCGCTGTTCTTTCATAAAAACGAGCCCTATTACAGTGCGGTGGGTGCAAGTGGAGCAGTAACCGGTATTTTATATGCTGCGATTCTATTGCAGCCTAATGATAGCTTGGGCATCATGTTCATTCCCATTCCCATTCCTGCTTATGTTTTAGGAATTGGCTATTTGTTGTATTCTATCTACGGTATGAAAAGCCGTTTGGGGAATATTGGCCACACGGCTCATTTTGGTGGGGCTATAGGGGGTTATGCTACTACACTTATCTTCCTACCAAGTCTTCTGCAGACCGATACCTTAATGGTCATTCTTTTGGCTTTACCAATAGTACTCCTGTTTGTACTGGAAAAGCTAGGAAAAATATAGAGAGAAAAGGATTTTCACCACATTTTACGTTGTTTAGTAGACAAATGCTGCAGTTCATCGAAAAACCTCAGTACTAAATAAGAGAAAAGGAATTGGTTCGTTCTTGTAGGACTTATTTAACCAAATCTGAAGTAGCTTATTATGAAAAGATTTTACATTTTATTATTAATCCCTTTTCTTTTGATAGTTTCATGTAGTGATGAAACTACAGTTTATAATGAAGATCCTCAAGAAAATCTTAGGGTTGAAACCAATGAAACTGTACTGGAGAACAGCGTAGTTTACGATAAGGCAGGTGTATTGGACATATTGGATGAGGCTACCGTTACTGGAAAATCAGCCTTATCCGCAAAAAATGAAACAGCCGGTGATTATCCATTGACATTGGTGGCCCAAGTTGATGTACCCTCCTTTAATGGAGGGGAGAATCTGACTGCTTCCCATGTGGATGTCTCAGGAGACTATGCCTATGTGTCGTATAATACAGTGGCCGAAGGTTATGTTGGTGGCGTGGATATTATAAATATCAGCGACCCTACTAATCCTAGGGTAACTTCTAGACTTTATTATTCGAACGCTGATATAAATGCGCTTAGATATGATAACGGCTTTGTGTATTTAGCAGGAGGGGTCGATGCGGAAAGATCAGTAACGGCGACTTCAAATTCTTTTGTGGCAAAAATTATGGCTTCTAATGGAAGCTTTAACTTAGATGCAGGTATTGTCTACGGATTTCAAGAAGGCTTTAATGCAACAGACATAGAAGTGACTGCTTCTCAGGTTATTGTAACCAGTGGTCAAGAAGGTTTTGTGACTATCTATAACAAATCTGACTTAACAACTGTAAATGAAGCCGCCTTCATGGACTTACGTTCGGTAGCCGTTAAGGATAACAGCATAGCAGTTTTGGACGCAAGTCAAGGTATCAGTATTCTGGATCAAAATCTAGGAGTCGTGAGCAACATAGCAATTGATTCCGATTTTGGAGTTAATACAAAACGTACACTCGATTTTAATGGAGAAAATATTGTTGTAGCAGAAGGATCAAGGGGCGCAGGAGTTTATAATGCTGCTACGGGAAATTTTGTAGAGTATGTGCCAATTTTAATAAGCCCAGACAATGTAGACGGTTCGGATATAGTAACAAACGCTGTTGCCGGCAATGAAGAGGTACTTCTTATGGCCAATGGTGGAGCCGGACTTTGTTTGTCGGAAGAACAACAGGATAACACTGAGTTGGTTGGTATAATTCAATTGGAAGGTTCTATTAACTATGTGGCTTCCAAAGGAGATTATATATTTGCCGCCTCTGGTAAGGAGGGATTGCAAATAATAAAATTGAATCGCCCGGATGAAAGCTTAACGGCCACTTGTAATTCGCTTCCTATTTATGAGGTTTCTGCAAATCTTATCATTAATGAAGGGGAAGATTTGGCATACAGAGGTGCGAAACGTTTCAATTCCTTTGATGTAAATGGTCAGCTCTTATTATGCGGATCTTGGACGGTCAAGGAGCATGCAAATATAAATGCCGATGCTTCATTTGATATGAACGGAACTTTTGTGGTTGGACGTAACAATAGAAGACGTGACGTTACGGTAGATACTGGCGGAACCATGCGTGTAGAAGGGAATCTTTCAATTTATGGAGATTTGGTACTGAACGATGGCGCCACTTTAGAATTCATAGGGGAGAGCTCTGTCGTCAATATCTTCGGAAGTGTAATTAGAAACGGTGAAGTTGTAGTAAGCGGTACTTTCTTCGATATTAAGAATAAGTTCTAAAGGTAATAACTTAACCAAAAAAAGAAAGCCCGAACAGTTAAACTGTTCGGGCTTTTAGTTTTTTAAAGTTATTTCTTCTAATTCAATAATTCGGCGACCTTTTCCTCTAAGGCCGGTCCCCTTAAATTTTTAGCTACTATAACCCCATTTTCATCCAAAAGAAAAGCAGCGGGAATAGCATCAACGTTGTAAAGTTTTGCGATTTGATCATCAAAATAAGCAACATTGGAAATGTGGTTCCATTCCAGTCCATCATCGGCAATGGCTTTTTTCCAGGCCTCGGCCGTTCTATCCAAAGATACTCCTATAACATTCAAACCTTTGTCATGGTATTTATTGTAGACGGCTACTACATTGGGGTTTTCCGCTCTACAAGGTCGGCACCATGCCGCCCAAAAGTCTATTAAAGTAACCTTACCCATTACATCGGATAACGCAATGGTCTTTCCATCGGGATTAGGACCTGAAAATTCAGGTGCCTTGGCGCCTATTTCGGTACTTTTATTGGATTCTTCAGCTTTCTTTAACGCTTCCAATCCATTCATAACACGTTGTCCAGGTTTGGAATCCTTAATTTCTTGGGAAAGTGCATTATAAAGTTTTTCTATTTCATCACTTGGCAATCCTTTGGTTGCAATGGCACGATCTAAAAGAAGGGCAGATATCAATGCACCTGGATTTTTTTCAATATAAGTCACTTCAAAACCTTTGTACTCTTCAATCAATTCCTCCATCTCGTCCCTTAGACCAGTGATAACGGCTTCTTGACCCGACGCTTCCTGCATATCCTTTTGGATTGCCAATCGTCTACTAGAGAGTTCCCGTGATTTTTCAAGATAGTCTGCGAATACATCATTCTGGGGCGTTCCCTTAATTTCAGCAAAACCTAAGCTATCTTTTTGGGCATTGAATTCAATAGTGCCATTTTCCAAGATTACAGCGGTATACCCTGGTGTTTCATCTACAAAAATATAATGTAGCTCCGGTGCGTTGGAAACGCCCTTGAACTGAAACTGACCCTCTGATATTTTAGCGGTATCTACTTCGACGGGTTGATTATCATCGCCTATTTTCTTTAAAAACACATTGGTCCCCTCTTCAAATTCTCCTCGCAAGGACCCTTCGATGATATATCCATCCGGTTCTTGATTACAACCGAACATGAGCAAGGTAATCCCTACAATTAGCAAACAATTTTTCATAAATTTTTGAATTAAATCAGCGCAAAGGTACTTATATATTGGAACATAAAAAAAGACCCCTACCATTACGGCAGGGGTCTTTTGTATTAAAGATTTTTTCTTAGAACTGATAGCGAATACCTAACCCAATATCAAAATCGAAATTATCCGAGAATCCATCGTAACCAAGAACCCCTAATTCTGGTCTAAAATCCAAAGAAAGTAAGAGAGGAATATCAAAGTTGTATTCAATTCCGATATCGCCCGCTGCAAAAACAAATACACCGCCATCGTCATCTGAGTTGAATACAGGAGCAAAGTCTACACTTCCTACACCGCCACCTACGCCATAATACCAATTAAAACCGCCTTCAATAGGCCTTACCCATTGATAGAGCGCAGCCAATTTAAATGCATCAAAGTTTCGACTGTCCCTCCAACCAAGGTCAAGCTCTAATCGATTAGCTCTACCAAGCGATTTTTGATAGGAAACTTCTGCGCCAAAACCATCGCTATCACCCAATCTAAGGCCTAAAGCATGGTCGGAAATATCCTGAGCACCTGCAGAGATGCATACAAACATTAGAATTACTGATAAAAAATTTAAAATTTTCATATGTTAACATTTAGTGTTCAAAGTTAAAAATTAGCTTTTAAAGTGTTGAGCTCAATCAATAAAACTTATTTTCGTGATTAAAATTGCGCACAGTTGACGGATAAAATTTTAACGCACTTAGAAGAAGGATTAGAGGGAGAGTTACGAACGGACAAACTTTTGAAAGTCCTTTACGCTACAGATGCTTCAGTATACCGTAAAATACCAATGGCGGTGGCTTTTCCAAAAACTAATGAAGACATAAAGCGGTTGG
The DNA here is from genome assembly GCF_027474845.2 of Maribacter aestuarii. Lineage (NCBI taxonomy): Bacteria > Pseudomonadati > Bacteroidota > Flavobacteriia > Flavobacteriales > Flavobacteriaceae > Maribacter > Maribacter aestuarii. The sequence goes on along the minus strand of NZ_CP107031.2, from coordinate 3,771,098 downwards.
TTCATTTTGCGAAAACCCATAAAGTGGGACTTATTCCTAGAACTGCAGGAACTTCCTTGGCTGGGCAATGCGTCGGCGATGGAATCGTAGTGGATGTATCTAAACATTTCACGGAGATAATTGCATTGGATAAAACCAAAAAGCAGGTTACTGTACAACCGGGTGTTATCCGTGATGAATTGAACCAATTTCTAAAACCTCATGGATTATTTTTTGGACCCAACACCTCAACGTCCAATCGATGTATGATAGGGGGTATGGTGGGAAATAATTCATCAGGTACTACTTCCATACAGTATGGTGTAACCAGGGATAAGGTGCTATCCTTAAAAACTATTCTATCCGATGGCAGTGAAGCGGAGTTTGGAACACTGGAATTAGAGGATTTTAACTCAAAACAGAATGGTAATAATTTTGAATCATCACTTTATAAGAATATATATAAAGAATTAATTAATAAGGAAATAGCAAAGGAAATAATAGAGAATTTCCCAAAACCTGAAATCCATCGCCGTAACACTGGTTATGCCGTGGACGAACTCTTAAAATATGAGGTTTTTGGAGGGCCCGAAGCGGGACTAAACCTATCCAAACTGCTGGCTGGAAGTGAAGGCACCCTGGCCTTTACTACAGAGATAACTTTACAATTGGACGACTTGCCACCAGCGCTATCCGCCATGGTCGTAACGCATTATCGAACCTTGGAAGATTGTCTTATGGATGTAGCCCCGGTTATGGAACATCCATTACAGCTCTGTGAGATGATGGATAGGGTGATTTTGGACTGCACTAAGAACAATAGGGCGCAGATGGCCAATCGATTTTTCGTGGACGGAGATCCGGAGGCACTTTTGATGCTTCAGGTAAGCGCTCATAACGAAGAAGAATTGAAGACATCCATTGACAACTTATTAAACACAATTAAAAAATCTGGGCTGAGCTATTCCAGCCCCGTGCTTTTTGGGGATGATATCGGAAAGGCTATCGAATTAAGAAAAGCGGGTCTTGGACTTCTCGGGAATATAGTTGGTGATATGAAGGCTGTTGCTTGTATTGAAGATACGGCCGTAGCACTCGAAGACCTGAAGGACTTTATCGGAGAGTTCTCCCAAATCATGAAAGGATATGGGCAAAAAGCCGTTTATTATGCACATGCCGGAGCAGGGGAGTTGCATTTAAGACCTATTCTTAACCTTAAAAAATCAACGGATGTCTCCCTTTTTCGTGCCATTACCACGGATGTAGCCAAATTGACGAAAAAATATAGGGGTTCCTTTAGTGGAGAACATGGCGATGGCATTGTACGGGCGGAGTTCATTTCATTAATGGTGGGTGAAAAGAATTATGAATTGCTCAGACGTGTTAAATCTTATTTTGACCCGAACAATATTTTCAATCCCGGTAAAATAGTGGACCCGTATCCCATGGATGAGTCTTTTCGATATGAAGTAGACCGACAGGAACCTGAGATAAAAACGTTGCTGGACTTTTCTGATAGTGAGGGTATTCTTAAAGCTGCAGAAAAATGTAATGGTAGTGGAGATTGTAGAAAAACGCATCATATGTCCGGAGGTATGTGTCCTAGCTACCATGCCACCAAAAACGAGAAAGACACGACTCGGGGTCGGGCGAATGCTTTAAGAGAGTTTCTTACCCATCCAGAAAAAAAGAATGCTTTTGATAGTAAGGAGTTGAAGGAAGTGTTCGATTTGTGCCTTAGTTGCAAGGCTTGCGCCAGTGAATGCCCAAGTAATGTGGACGTGGCAACCTTGAAAGCGGAATTTCTTTATCAATATCAGGAAGCAAACGGCTATCCCCTAAGAAGCAAACTTTTTGCCTACAATACCCGTTTAAACCGACTAGGCAGCAAGGTAGCGGGATTTACGAATGCTGTTTACGATTCCTCTATTCTAGGAGGCGCTCTAAAGAGTGTAAGCGGGGTAGCTCAGAAAAGGAGCCTTCCAAAAGTTTATAGTTTCAATTTCGATAGGTACTTACAGAATATTGACAATAAGAGTATTAAAGAATTAAAAAAAGTGGTGTTGTATATTGATGAGTTTACACGCTACCTGGACATTGAAGTAGGTAAGGACGCTATTGAACTCTTGTCCAAACTTGGTTATGAGGTGGAGCTTTTTTATGCAGAAAGTGGTCGAACTTACCTATCCAAAGGGTTCTTAAAACAAGCAAAAAAACTGGCCGAACAGAACAGCGAAAACCTAAAGGTATTTGCGGAAAAGGGATGGCCGGTTCTAGGTTTGGAACCCTCCGCCATATTATCCTTTAGGGATGAGTATAAACGCATGACGGATAATACTAAAACGGCTGAAGCCATCGCAAACAACAGTTTTTTGATTGAAGAGTTTCTATCCAGCGAAATTGAAAAGGGTATTTTGGATGCCTCAATGTTCACAGAGGATGCAAAAGACGTTAAAATTCATAACCATTGCCATCAAAAAGCATTAAGTAATCAAAAAGTTACGTTTGATGTCCTAAATCTTCCAAAAAATTATAAGGTGACTATAATACCTTCCGGATGCTGTGGTATGGCCGGTTCGTTCGGATATGAGCAAGAGCATTATGAAGTGAGTATGAAAATTGGAGGGTTAACGCTATTTCCGGCAGTTACCAAGGCTAATCCAAAAACAATAATAGCTGCTAACGGAACCAGTTGCAGACATCAAATTTTTGACGGTACAAAAAGGATGGCCAAACACCCAGTAAGTATACTCAAGGAGGCTTTGGCTTAAAGTGGTTTTGCCATTTTTGAAGACAATAATTTAAGATTTACCTTTGCTACTCACATTTAACCAAACCAATGGCAGGAAATACCTTCGGAAACCTTTTTAAAATAACAACTTTTGGGGAATCACATGGCGTCGCAATAGGCGGTGTTTTAGATGGATGTCCATCAGGCTTGGAAATCGACCTTGAAGCTATACAACGGGATTTAAACCGGAGAAAACCAGGTCAATCAGCAATTGTAACACAGCGAAAGGAACCGGACGAAGTGGAATTTTTTTCTGGAATTTTTGAAGGTAAGACCACCGGCACTCCTATCGGATTTGCTATTCATAACACCAATCAGAAATCCAAGGACTATGGTCATATAAAGGATTCGTACCGACCTTCCCATGCCGATTACGTATATGATAAGAAATATGGCTTTAGGGACTACCGTGGGGGTGGGCGTAGTTCAGCTCGGGAAACGGCGAGTAGGGTAGTGGCCGGTGCCATAGCCAAGCAATTCTTGAAAGACGTAGAAATTAATGCCTTCGTATCTCAGGTAGGTGACATGAAACTGGAGAAGAGCTATCTAGATTTGGATTTATCGTTAACGGAGTCCAATGCCGTACGTTGTCCTGACCCTGAAACTGCCGCTAGAATGGAGGAGTATATCAAATCCGTTAAAAAGGATGGGGATACCATTGGCGGAATAATTACCTGCGTTGCCAAAAACGTGCCTGTTGGATTGGGAGAACCGGTTTTTGATAAACTTCACGCGGAACTAGGGAAAGCTATGCTCTCTATAAATGCGGTAAAGGGCTTTGAATACGGTAGTGGCTTTGAAGGAGTGAAAATGAAGGGTAGTCAACATAATGACCAGTTCAATACCGACGGGTCCACAAAGACTAATCACAGTGGAGGTGTGCAAGGAGGAATAAGCAACGGAATGGATATCTATTTCAATGTCGCATTTAAGCCCGTGGCCACCATCATACAGGCCTACGAAACTATTAATAAAGAAGGGAATAAGGTCCAAACCCAAGGAAAGGGCAGGCATGACCCTTGTGTGGTTCCAAGGGCCGTCCCTATCGTGGAAGCCATGACGGCTTTAGTTTTGGCGGACTATGCCTTACTCAACCGAACAATAAAATTATAGAAGCCAATTACGGGGTTTCGTTTCAATATGGTATCTTACCCGGATTAAAATTTTTATATGAAGAAACTGGAATTACACTGGAAAATCCTAATCGGAATGGTTTTGGGTATTCTTTTTGGGTTCGCTATGACCCAATTGGAATGGGGAGCAGATTTTGTAAACGATTGGATCAATCCGTTAGGCACCATCTTCGTAAAACTTTTAAAACTTATCGCCATACCACTTATTTTGGCATCCTTGGTCAAGGGCATCTCGGATTTAAAGGATATTTCCAAGTTTCGTAATATCGGTCTGCGTACGATTGGCATTTATATTAGTACTACCGTGGTCGCTATTACCATTGGTCTTCTTCTTGTAAATGTTTTAAAACCAGGTATTGGTATTTCTGAGGAAACAATCACTAAACTCACGGAGACTTATTCTAATGACAGCGGGGTAACTTCAAAACTGGAAGAGGCCTCTCGTCAAAAGGATAGCGGACCTTTACAATTTTTACAGGACATGGTGCCGGATAATGCCTTTAATGCCCTGGGCGATAATAGCCTGATGTTGCAGGTTATTTTCTTCACCATTTTCTTGGGAATCTCTATGCTGTTGATTGGTGAAAAAAGGGCAAAGCCGCTCAAGGACTTCTTCGATTCGTTAAATGATGTAGTCTTGAAGATGGTGGATTTGATCATGTTGACCGCTCCGGTAGCGGTTTTTGCTTTACTGGCGAACGTCGTGGTTTCTTCCGGAGACCCCGATTTATTGTACGCTCTTTTGAAATATGCAGGTGTGGTGGTTCTGGGCCTCGGTCTAATGATTGGATTTTATTGCTTGGTAGTATCAACGTTTACTCGGTATAACCCGTTAACCTTTCTGAGTAAAATAAGTCCAGCCCAATTGTTGGCTTTTTCAACAAGCTCCAGTGCGGCAACCTTGCCCGTAACCATGGAAAGGGTGGAAGAGCATATTGGCGTGGATAAAGAGGTTTCCAGCTTTGTGCTACCTGTAGGCGCCACAATAAATATGGACGGGACCAGTCTATACCAAGGTGTTGCGGCCGTTTTTATAGCACAGGCCTTAAGTTTTGACCTGACCTTTGCAGATCAGCTTACGATTGTTCTAACGGCTTTGTTGGCCTCTATCGGTTCGGCTGCGGTGCCGGGTGCAGGAATGGTGATGCTGGTTATCGTTCTGGAATCCATCGGTTTCCCTCCAGATAAATTGGCAATTGGTCTTGCATTGATTTTTGCGGTGGACAGACCCTTGGATATGTGTAGGACCGTTGTGAACGTTACAGGAGATGCCACAGTGGCCATGATGGTGGCCAAATCTGTTGGAAAATTAGGAAAGCCCAAGGTTCAAAATTGGGACGACCACTTGGATGAAGTATATAGAAAAGAATAGTATTTAGGTTGGGGTTGTATTTCATATTGGCTGCTTTGCAATCCACTCCCTTTAATTTTTTTTACCATCTCATACCTTCAAAATGGATATGGTTATTAATTACAGCTGGGAAACTGGAAAAGATTTTTTCATAAAGGTAATTACCTAACAAAATGTAGTGAAATTCAGGCATGCTTATCAAAGCATTAGTCATTCCCAATATCCTAAAATCGTATACGATTTTTAAATCTCTTCTGGTAATTTATTGCATATCAATACGTAATGTTATTTCAAACAACAGTATTATGCCATAGTAAACTTGGAAATGCCGTAGCATGCTATTCCGGCGGCAATGAGCCCTATCCCTTGTAAATCGGCCGGTATCATAAACGATTTTGGACCTCCGGCAGTGCTCTTTGAGAAATTTTTAACGCAAAAAACAATACCAAGCCCCATATAAATAAGTCCACTTATAAAAATAGTTTATGCGCTTAATCTCTCTCCTTTGGTGTCAAGCCTAATTTTTCCTGAGTTTTCTAGGTTCGAATAAACCGCTAAAGCACTTAGCAAAGCACAAAGCCAAGTGCCCCTAGAATTACTTTCCCGAATGGTTGATTTTCCAAAAAATCGATGACTTGCAACTTACCTGCCTTTTGTCCTCCCAAGTGAAACGTGGCTAAAAAGCGAAGACCTCAGTAAACAAATGGACCATTCCTTTGGCCACAAATCCAGTCCTGGCCACTAGTATTATTTTTTCGTCCATACGGCGAATATTTAAAATGAAGGATATTCCAAATAACTTGTTAGCGAATCTTAGTAATGCAATGAAATTGAAAAACTAAAGGAATTTGGCTTGCAATTCCGGAGTTGGAATCATACAGGACTCTTTTTTACCGTACCATTTATAGCGATTTCTTGCAATAAAATCGTATACGATATTTGATAAACTACTGGGAATCAGCCGTAAAATATTGGAAAGGGTTCGATAGCCTTTTAATTCGGTTCCAATTTCCAAAGCAGCTTCAGATTTAGTGTAGTAGGCCACACCCGGGTCGATTAAAATGATGGAATCGACCTTAGAAGTATCTATTCCGCGTTCTGCCACCAAATTCTGACCTATTTCGGATTGCAAGGCCGCAAAGCGAAACTTGTCTTCTTTGTCCCTTTTTATGACGAACTGGATGGCGTCATTACACAGATTGCAAACACCATCAAACAATACTATTTTTTTAGGTTCTTCCACACTGTAAAGATACGTCAGGTCGTAACTTGCACCTAAAATTTATAAAGTATTTAAGAAAGTGGTCAAATCAGTCTCCTTATCTAAATTTAACTTCTTTTTCAATCGATATTTTGACTTTAAAATACTATCGGGCAACACATTTAAGGTGGCCGCAATCTCCTTGGTGGTCAAATTCATTCGTAAAAAAGCGGCTAGTCGTATCTCTTTTTCAGAGATATCGGCGTAGAGGGTCTTTAATTTCTGGTCAAAGTCGTTATGAACCTCAGCGAAGTAGGTTTTAAAAACTTCCCAATCCTTGTCAGAAGCATTCTCCTTTTTAAGGAGCATAACAATACGTCTAAACTGGGTTTTAAAAAGTTCCGGAGACTTTTTAATATTCTCTAGGTTTTCCATTAACTCTTGTATAAAGGTATTTTTCTGAACCAAATGAAGGGTTTGACTAGTTAATTCTTTCTTTTTATGTTCGATTTCCTGTTTAAAAATTTCTTCTTGTTTTTCCCTTTCAATCCTATTTTTTTTGATTCGCTGACGGAAACCAAAAAATAGTAACCCGGATAAAGCAACACCAGAAAGGGCTCCTCCGGCATATAGGCCCTTTGTTAATTTATCTACCTTAGCCTTTTCATTCAACGTATCAATTTCTTCTTCTTTTAATGCAATTTCGGCTTCTTTTTTTCGGTCTCATATATAGTTTTTAATTCTTCGATTTGATTGGTCTTTTTAAGGTCATAGATACTATCCTTATAGATTTCGTATGATTTTCTATCCTCTAGAGCCAACGACTCATTACTTAAGGCTTCGTGCAGTTTGGATCTAAAAAGGCGTAGATTGGACTGATAATCCAAAGACTTAACAGAATCGGCAATTTTTAAAGCAGTATTCGTATAAGATAGGCTTTTGATTATATCCTGTTTGCCTAAATACAGTTCAGCCTTATTCTGTAAAATTTGAATTCTATTATTTATGAAGCCCTTATTTTTGTGAAAGTCCCAACTTTTGTCTAAGTATTCTCGTGCCAAATTATATTGACCAGTTTTTATGTAAGCCCCGCCCAAATTCGTATAACCTACGGCAGCAGTGCCTTCCAAATTGTACTTTTCGCAAAGTTCAATAGCATATTTAAAATTGCTTATCGCCATTTCTTTTTCCCCCATATCCAAGAAGGAAGCCCCTATATCTATATAAGCTTCAGCTGCAAAAACATTGTCATCGGTCGCCAAATATACCTTTAGAGCTTTTTCATAATAATCAATCGACTCTTGATAATTTTTAAGATTGTACTGTATGTGGCCAATTTTCCGCAAGATATCAGCCTGCATATATGGTTCCGTATCTAAAGTATCCAAAATTTGTAGCGCTTTTGAAAATTTTAATTGTGCAATATTGTAATTACCCTTGGTCATATGAATTGTTCCTAAATGGCCAGTAGTAACACCAAATCTTACATAGTCATTCACTTTCTTAAACAATTCAATGGCTTCTTCATAGGTTTCAAAGGATTTTTCATACTCTCCGTACAGTCCGTAATGATTTCCTATGTCTGATAAAGCCATTGCTAACGTTCTATCATCCTTTAACTCGAGTGCAAGTTCCTTGGTTCTCTTATGATAAAATATTGAGGAGTCCATATTGCCAAGGTAATTATGATTGGATCCTAGAAGATGGTAAGAATCCATTACATATTTTTTTAAATTGGTCGAGTCTGCTATCGAAAGTCTTTTTTGCACGTAGACTAATGCTTTTTTTGGGTCGCTATAGATAGCATTGTTATAAAGTGTTGCTAACGTATCCATTTTCGCTTCAACACTTGGGATATTTTTTAGAATATTAGTGAGACTATCAGTGATAGTGACTTGTGCTATACACGGTGAAGGTGACAAAAGCAGTAATAGGATTAATTTTTTCATAGTACATTTCAAAATTGGTTTAAATCGGCTTCTTTTACTAGTTCCAATAGCTTTTTTAGACGGTGTTTTGTATTTGTACATTTTCAGATTTAAATTTCAAGATTTGCACAATCTCCTTCGTAGTACGGCTCATGTCCAAAAAAGTTGTGAGATAAATTTCCAAGCCTAATATTTCAGCGTAAAGGGATTTTAGTTTTTGGTCAAAGTCTTTATGAACCTCAACAAAGTAGCCTTTTAATATTACCCAACATTCGTCCGAAATATTTTCTTTCTTGATCAGTATTACAATAGGAAGAACCTCCATTTTAAACTTTTCCAGGGAATTCTTGATATTCTCCAAGTTTTCCATCACCATTTTTGGTTAACATTTTCTTCTGCTCCGAGCGTGATTTTTGACGGGTAAGTTCTTTCTACTTCTCCTGTGTAGCGCAATATATGTTTACTAATGACATCAAAAAAATACTTGGTTGGACGTATGGGTTTAATTTGTTTATCCAAAACAAGTTAAGGATTATAGTTTTTGAAAAAAAGATGTTGGTAATCTCAAAAAAGCCGCTGTCCATGATTTGTCCATGCATATCAAGTTGTTAATATTATGAATAAAGCTCAGGGAAGCCCTGTTTTTATTGGGTTTAATAGCTTTTTATAGTACACTATACTTTATGATGTCCATGGTCAAAAACGAATAAATTAATTGAGTTTGTCCATGCTTTGTCCATGGACATAATTAGATAAGGGTTTGATAACTAGATAGTTTTGAGGTGTTGAATCTATAAAACCCAAGAAATTATGAAAACAAGTATCCAACAAAAACAAAGTAGAATACTGTCCTATTTAATTTTAGGCATAGCCGTTTTAACAACTATCTCATGTACAAAAGATGAGGTAAATACCGTTACCGATCCTATTTCAGGAGGTGAAGCTACTGAATTCAATGAAAAGGTAGCAGAATTGCAATTTTTTCAACAGTCAACTGAACTTAGTGAACCTCAAGAATTAGAAGCGTCTGAACCTGAACGGGACACCGAGGACATAGCTTTGGAATGTTTTACAAAAACTTTCAAGGCGGCGCCTGGTTATGATGAGATGTTGGCCTTAGACCCTTCAACTGATGTAATTTTCCCAGGAGCTCTTTTAAAAGGCGAATCCATACCGACAGGGGAGTATATTCCAATTACCACAAATAGAGCTCCCATCACACTATCTGCTTCGCTGACCAATATTAGTGGAAGTCCCGTAGTTTCTGTATCAGACCCCAAGCTTTCAACAGTCAGACAGGAAATTAAAACTATTTTGGATCAAGAAGTAACTGGAGCCACACCAGCAAGAATCAATTTTGAAATACAACAAGTGTATTCTTCGGAGCAACTGAGTGTTGCTATTGGTGCAAATTATAGATCTGCAGGTACAAGTGTTTCCGGGGCTTTTGATTTCAACCAATCCACTCTTAAAAACAAATTCGTGCTAAAATATCTTCAAACGTATTATACAATTGATATGGATCCGCCGAACAACCCAAGCGATCTTTTTACCTCAGTTCCGGATTTTAACTCACTTGGGTCAACTAGTCCCGTATATGTCGCCTCAGTAGCTTACGGCAGAATGGTATTATACACCATTGAAACGAACGCCAGTCAAACGGAGATTAATGCTGCATTTAGCGCATCTTTTGCCTCTGCTGACGGTAGTATTGATACTGAATATGAGAAGACCATTAACGAATCCAATATTAAAGCTTTGATTATTGGAGGTTCAGGAAGCGATGCAGCACAAGCTATAAATGGTCCAGCGGATGTATATAAGTTTATTGCTGAAGGAGGCGATTATTCCAAAGACTCCCCAGGTGCTCCATTGGCATATAAACTTCGTTATATTAAAAAAGGAACACCGGTCGCCCGCGTGGTATTAACATCTGAATATCCAATTAGAACGTGTGATTTGGCTTATCCGATATTTAGGATAAGTATTAATAGTCTCCGTATTGCGGATACACCAGGTGGTTTGGAGGGCTCTCATTTAGAAGTATATGGTATCGTAAAAGGTAAAATTAACACATCAAGCAAAGAGGTTAAATGGAGCAGAAGCAAATCTAACAACTTGCGATTTACTGGATTGCACAATGTTAATCAAGCCATTGAAATTGAATTGTACAGGCCGAATTATGATGTAGATTACGTAGAATTATCAGGCAGCCTTACAGATGAAGATACAACTTCTGATGACTTCCTTGGCTCAAGGTCGAGTAGAGTAATGTTAAAAGATTTAGTACCCGCTGCTGCAGTCACCGGAGTACAATTGCGATTTGATGAAAAGCCTCAGCATGATGTTCGGGCAAACTTTAGTGTAAGCAGAATAAAATAAGTTTTTTAGTAAGCGAATGGCAGTCGGCCGCTCAGGTTGGGTTCAACAACTTGATGCCGGCTGTTCTTTTACTAAATCGCCAAAAACATGCAAAGAATAACGGATATCTATCGATTCATGTATCGTATACGATTTAGCGTAAATATTTAATAATCAAATTATATAGAAGGTTATTTTTTCCTTTCTACCAATTCCAATTGGTCAACGCTTACATTGGTCGTAAACATGCCGTAATTAACGATAGCTTTCCCTTTTTCGAGCAAATCTATACTGCCCACGGCCTTACCGTCGAACATGCGTACACGGTCACCAACCTTAAAAACCGGTCTTGGTTTGTTCTTTTCGGCTACTACGGCTTTTTTCTTTTGAACTTTCTTTTTTTCGCGAATGACCTTCACTTCTTTTTGAACTTCCTGCGCAACTTGCGCTTTTTTAGAACGTTCGGCTTTGGCTTGGTTGGCACTTTTTTTCTTTCGTTTACTGTTTTCGGTTTCTACGATGCGTAGCAATTCTGAAACCAAGGGTCGTTTCTTTTTGTCGTGAAAGTACTTGTCCGCAGCCGTATTTACTTTGTTGCCCAATTGTATCATACGTTGATCATGGTCGTACAGTTCTTGGTAATTCTCCAATTTGGATTTGACCTTGGCGTTCAATTTTTTCCAAGCGGGCGGCTTCTTCACGTGCTTTCGATTCCTCCTGCTTGAGTTTGGAACCCGTTTCCGCCATTTTACTGCGTTCTTTTTGCAACTTGGCTATGGTAGCATCAAAACGCACCTTGCCGCGTTCTATCTTCTTCTTGGCTTTGTTGATAAGCGAGTAGGGGATACCGTTCTTTTGCGCCACCTCAAAAGTGAAGGAACTACCGGCCTGCCCTAAAATTAACTGAAATGTAGGTTCCAAGGTTTTGCCATCAAAAAGCATGTTCGCGTTGGTCGCATGGGGCAATTCGTTCGCCAAAGCCTTTAGATTGGCATAGTGAGTGGTGATAACGCCATACGATTCCCGTTCATAAAAAATTTCCAAGAAGGCTTCGGCCAATGCACCGCCCAATTCCGGATCACTACCCGTTCCGAATTCATCGATTAAGAATAGGGTACGGTCATTACAACGTTTTAAGAACTGGTTCATGTTCTTAAGCCGGTAACTGTACGTACTTAAATGATTTTCAATGGATTGGTTGTCCCCGATATCCGTCAATATCTTGTCAAAGAAACAGATTTCACTACGTTCGTGCACTGGAATCAGCAGTCCGCTCTGGGCCATAACCTGTAACAGGCCTATGGTCTTTAGGGTAATACTTTTCCCGCCTGCGTTGGGACCGGAAATCACGATAATACGGTTCTCCGGATGCAGTTCGATGGTCTGCGGATAAGTCTTTTCGTTCTTTCTTTTGTTGTTCAAATAGAGCAGCGGATGATAGGCATCCCGTAAATAGAGTCTGCGCATTGTGCCGAAGTTTGGCTTTAAAGCGTTAATATCTTGCGCGTATTTTGCTTTTGCCGCTGTAACGTCTATTTGGCTTAAATAATTTTGATAATCGCTTAAAAGAGCTCTAAATGGCCTGATTTGATTTGTAAGCTGATTCAGGATGCGTTGCACTTCTTCTTTCTCCTCAAATTGTAGGTTATTGAGTTCCCGACTGTACCGTAAGGTGGCTTCGGGTTCGATGTAAACGATACTTCCGGTTTTGGAAGTTCCCATTACGCTTCCCTTAATCTTCTTGCGGTACATGGCCTTTACTGCAAGGACCCGACGGTTCTCCACGACCGACTCCCGAATCTCGTCCAGATAGTCCGACGATTGGTAGGTGGCCAAAGCACTACCGAAGCTCTGGGTAATTTTCCCCCGTACATGGTTCATCTGCCTTCTAATGCTCAACAAAGCGTCCGATGCGTTATCCTTGACCTCTCCAAAACGGTCGATGACGTTATTGATGAGCAATGGTATTTCGGTATTAGGCTCCAACTCCGCCGCAAAATCATGGAGTAGGGGGTAGTACTCCTTAAATTTTTTAAAGAATTTTTGGTGGGTTGCAACGGTGCTGCAAATGGTGGCGATACGCTTAAACCCTTGGAGTTCCAGGGTTGTATTCTCTATCTTGAGCAATTGCAGCTCTCCGTTGATTTGGTCAAAACCGTGATTGGGTATACGATTTTCACTGATTAACGAAGAAAGATACTCTGACGTTTTGCCCAGGGCCTCTTCCATTTCAGCGGCATCCGCAAGGGGTACGATTTCCAACGCCACTTGCTTGCCCAACTCCGTGTTGCAACGGGCAGCCACCTGTTGTAAAACGACAGGAAATTCTAGGTCTTGGAGTGTTTTGGAATATATATTAGCCACGTATCTGTAAATTCAGCGGCAAAGGTACGGATTGGGGTCGAGATGGGAAATGGGAAGTTTTGTTATCGCGTTTGTTTATGATTAGTTGTTTTGGCTAGGTCTATATCAATAAAAGAAAACAAACCATAGGAAAATCTGCTAGATTTTCTAAAAGTACACACAGAACCAAACAATTAATAATATATGCTGTTATGGGCTCTTTTCATGGTTTTTAGTTGAAGATGGAAGATTCTTTTTCTTCATTCTATGACTCAAAATGAAAAGAATTCCTACAATCATAAACGGGATTGTAATAATAAGAATAATCATAAGACTCATCGATACAGATTGGTTCATATTATAATTATGCATGAAGATAAATGGGCTAAATCCAATCCCGATTAAAATAAATATTATACCACCTATAAATTCCCTTTTCCATGCAATGATCAGAAAAACGATTAAAACAAAAGACGGAATGAGATGCATAAGAAAATCACCAATCTGTTGCCAGATTGTTTTTTCGTGATTAAAAGCATCGAGCGCGAACATACTGATAAACAGGATTGCCAGTATACATATAACCCTTGGCAACCAATGAATAATTTTAATACTAACCTTCATCTCATTAATTTTAATTACTTGGTTAAGTTTTGAGTAAACTTCATTTTTGCATTAAGTCCTCATTTTTACTTTTGTCATTCTTTCGTTTTCTATCGCCTAAATCTTGCCCATAACATTTGGTGAGATGAATCTTTTTAAATGGTTTTTGTCCATCGATAACAAAGTTAGTTCTTTAAAAATTTTGGTTCAAAACCAAAGCTAATTAAGAGATACCGGAGTTTTTATCTGATCCAAGTAGGTTTGAACCCCTAAAATTCTGTGGATGGTAAGTATATCCAAACTGTCAAATTAAAGGCGAGTATGAAGTAACGGTGAGGTGGTTCATTTGTATGGACAAGCAAATTATTGTTCCAGAATATCCTTTAATTCGATTACTTTATAATGGTCATTATGCGCAATAAACAACTCCAGCATAGCCGCATGGCTTCCGCCGACCAACACCATAATTCTTTCATCGGAATTCAAAGTATTTTTCTGAATCAGGGACCACATGTACAAGTTGCGCTTAAACCACTCAGAGGTAAGCTCAGGACCTGTAAAATCATCTGGAGCCCCTGCCAAAAGCATCAGGTTGTTATGCCAGTTATTGGAAAGCTTACGAAATTCGCTACTATTGATGAAGTGAGTAAGCTCAATCAGTGAAATTCCCGCTTCTATTCTATTGTCGATTTCCGATGTGAGGTCAGTTATACCATCTTGTATGCTTGATTTAAGCTCTAATTGGTTATTTTTTTCAATGTCATTCATTACCTCCTCAAAGGGAAACGGGGTTGCATAGTCTATCGCATAAACTTTATCCAGTTTATTAGCTTTGGCCACTCTAAACGCCAGCTGAAAAATCTCGTTTTTCAGGTAAAAATCCGAAAGACTGTCATTAGTAAAATATTGATCGTTTACGTAAAGCTGATAAAGGGAATCTAATTCCTTTTGCTCGTCATATGGCCATTCTACGAATATTCTGGTTGGGCTATATTGTGTAGTGCTCTTTGAAATATATTCAAGCTCACCTTGTGTTTTTTTGTTTAAGATGTCAAAAGACTTGATTTTAGCTACGTCTGCACCGGGATTGTCATAGTGCAACGTTCCTATGAGTAATATTTCCTTCTGATTTATATCGTCCGCAATATTGCTAGTAACATTATTTTCATGGCTTTGTTGACAACTAAGGAAAAGTATAGCAATTGAAAGGAGTAAGAAGTGTCTCATTGTTTTTAAGGTTAGTGGTTCGTATTGGCTTCTTTATTACATAGACGCAGAAACATCAGCAAAGGTTGCCTGAAGTTCTTTTGAATCATGGCGTTCATGAAATAGATAGCGCATAGTCCTTTCTCAGATGGACGCGAAGAACAAGAATATGCCAGATGTAATCGGTATAACTATCCCTAAGTTTTGAGTATTTTTGCCTTTTGTTCCACTCATGTGGAAATCGACCTAAGCACTAAGTGGAAAAGATTAAAATTACAGCGTATATAATGTCCGTAAACATAGATCTCAGTTGGAAGATTCAGTTAAAAAAAGAATTTGAACAGCCTTATTTTAAAAACCTCATAAGTTTTGTAAAAGCCGAATATAGCCTGCATACGTGCTACCCTAATGGTTCAGATATTTTTGCAGCTTTTGACCATTGTCCGTTCGACGAGACCAAAGTGGTCATCATTGGGCAGGACCCCTATCATGGGCCCGGGCAGGCCAACGGGCTCTGTTTTTCCGTAAAGGATGGGATTCCGCATCCGCCATCCCTTATCAATATTTTTAAAGAAATCCAGACGGACTTGGGCATAACTTATCCCCAAAGTGGAAACTTGGAACGTTGGGCCGATCAAGGGGTGTTGCTCTTAAACGCTACACTTACCGTAAGGTCGCACGAGGCAGGAAGCCATCAAGGCAAAGGCTGGGAAATTTTTACGGATGCAGCGATTAGCAAACTGTCCGAAAAAAAGAGGGTTTGGTGTTTTTGTTATGGGGCGGTTTTGCCAAAAAGAAACAGACCTTAATCGATATTACGAAGCACCACGTATTGACTTCTGGGCATCCTTCGCCCTTGAGTGCGAATAGGGGTTACTGGTTTGGCAACCGTCATTTTAGCCAATGCAATAAAATTTTAGCATCAAAGGACAATAAAAACATTGTTTGGTAAGTTTTCATCATAAGATTTTTGGTAATTTAACTACCGTATTTTCTGACGAATCAAATCAAACTATGAAAAAATTTGACAATCTAAAATCGATTTTGCTGGTAGACGATGATGAGGCCAGTAACTTTCTTCATTCCATCTTCATCAATAAAATAGGTTTAGACATTGACGTCAATTCCGCCTTGAACGGACAGGAAGCGTTGGACTTTATCTTGGACAAAGGTGTAGAAAAACTGGATCTTCCCTGTATGGTGCTTTTGGACCTAAGAATGCCAGTTATGGACGGCTGGGAATTCATGAGAAATTATGAGGAGCAAGTACCCCAGAAATTAAAGGATCAGATTATCATCGTATTGGTAACCATTAGCGATAACAGTGAGGATAAGGAGCGCGCAGATGCTAACATCCATATTGCGGATTACTCGCAAAAGCCATTATCGGACTCTACGATCAAAAAACTGATCAACAAGCATTTTTCGTTGGAAATGGCCTAATCAAGGTTGATTAATACAAGAAGGTTTCAGGTGGCAACTTTTCATTAATTAGTTCCAATTCTATAAGCGTTTCTTGTACTGCGGTCAAGGTGTCCACTGGAAGTTGTGACTGGCTCCACTGCGTGATACCCATCCATTGTTGGATATCTTCTAGCTGTTGCCCGTATCTGTTGGACAATGTGCGGTCTATACTGGGTATATTCCTAAACTCCAAGGTGTACATATTGATGATTTCCAGGATATGGTCTACAGTACTACCATTTTCTTTCAAGAATTTATTCGTCCCCACAAGCAAGAAACAGGGCCAAGGCGTTGGGCAATATCCCAATCTTCTAAAAACCCCTTGATCTACTAATGGTTTGGTAGTGAAATGTTCCCACATAAAATAATCGGCCTTTCCGGATGTAAGACCTTCTATGGCACCGTCTAGATTGTTGATGATTTCGAATTGTAATGTACTAGGATCCCAACCTTGATTCTTTGCATTTACATAGGCCATTAGATGACTGCCGCTTCCATAACGACTGATGGCCGCTTTAGTGCCCTTTAGGTCATCAATCGTGCTGTATTCGCTATTAGCCGCAACATGAATCCCCCAAAGCAATGGTGTGCCAATATACGTTTGTATAATTTTTGACGGGTTTCCCTCCGTAATACTTTTTATGATACCTTCCGTAAGAATAATAGCGAGGTCGGTTTCCCGTTTTTCCAATAATTGGCACATTTTTCCCGTTCCTTCGGGGATATCCCTCCATTGCAAATCTATTCCGCGTTCCGTAAAGGCACCTTCCTCTATGGGGAGATGCCATGGCAGGTTAAAATGTTCGGGGACTCCAATAATCCTAACTTTTTTCATCAATCTTTGCTTTTAGGTAATCATAAATGGCGTATTGCGACCTAATGGCAGGCTCTCCCTTGATTCGATTTACAAGTTGATTCGTATTCTCGTCATCTAGCACCCTCGCCTTAACGGTATCATTTAATTGTAAATTTAATATTGTTTTCAACTCACCAAACACTGCCTTATCCAAAATAGGGGTAAGCACCTCTATACGTCTGTCTAAATTACGAGTCATCCAATCCGCAGAGCCGATGTACATTTTTTCCTTTCCTCCATTCTCGAACAAATAAATCCGTCCATGCTCTAGGAAGCGGTCCACAATACTGGTGATGTGAGGGTACACCAAGTTTTCCTCCTTATCCAATGAACTGTTAAGGAAACAGCAGAAGCCGCGAACCAGAAGACGTACTTCCACGCCCGCCTCACAGGCCCTGTATAGGGCCGAAATCATTTCTTTATCCTCAAGGCTGTTCATTTTAGCGGTTATGCGCGCCGGTTCTCCTCGCTTTGCGGCATCGATTTCATTTTGAATAAGGTTCGTAAAAGTAGTCCTGGTCGTGAACGGAGAAACCAATAGCTTTTTTAGCTTGGGTATGATCAATTTGCGTTCCAATACCTCAAAAACCTGTTTTAAATCATTAGTGATTTTTTTATTCACCGTAAATAACCCATGGTCGCAGTAGATTCTAGCCGTTTTAGCATTAAAATTTCCGGTACCGATATAAGCGTAGCTCTGTAGGTCATCCTCCTCTTCCCGATCGATCATTAATATTTTGGAATGCACCTTTATATTGGGAACGCTGAAAATAACCTTAGCACCCTTCTCTTCAAATATACGACCCCATTTGATGTTGTTCTTCTCATCGAACCGTGCCTGTGCTTCTACGAACAAGGTCACTTGCTTTTTGTTTTCCAAGGCCTTGAGTAGCGCATCGGACAGGACGGAGATTTTCGCCATGCGATAAATCGTCATACGAATTTGGGTCACCTTAGGGTCTACTGCAGCTTTTTTGATAAAATTCTCCACCACATCAAATTCCTGATAAGGAAAGTGAATTAGTTGATCGTTACTTTTTATCGCCTCAAACATATCCTTTGTAAGGGACAACACGGGATGTTTTAATGGGGGTTTTTCCTCGTATTGTAAATGTGCTGTGCCCTCTGGTCTTGGAAAATCGAAAAAATCCGAAGAATTATGATATGCCGCACCTTTAAACAGGTCTAGTTCCGTGAGGTTTAGCACATCTTTTAATCGGTTCCGTAGCCAACTGGGCATATGGGCATCGTATAAGAGCCTTGTGGGCTGGCCCGACTTCCGCTTGTCCAGAGAGGCGTAAATCTTTTCTACAAGCGCATTATCCGTGTAGTCATCTTCCAGATAAAGTTCTGCATCCCTGGACATTTTAATCGCATAGCATCCGGTTACATGTTTATTTGGGAATAACTGGTCTATGTTGAACTTGATAATATCATCCAAATAAATAAATTGGTGGCCTGGACCTGGAATCGATTGAAATCTGGCTATTTTCTTTGAAGGGATTAAAACCAGACCAAAACTGTTGTCCGGATGGGCCACGGTGAGAAATAAATAACCGTCCTGGAGTTTAGAAACCGTGCTATCGTCTACAATTTCGCAATGGTGCCTTACTTCTTTTTGAAATAGTTCTTTGACATAGTCTCGCTGTTCCTGATTTAATTCGGTGATTTTTCTTATTTGGATATCGTGTTCTTTCAAAGCGGAGATGATATTGTCCAGCACGTCTCCAAAATGCTCCTGTTGTTGACTGATGATATGCAGAACCGTTTTTAAAGTCTTGTTCGCCTTGGACATTAGCTTTTTTCTCAATTTTTTCTTGATGCTCTTAATTTGACGGAGTTGCGAAACACGGACTTTAAAAAATTCGTCCAGGTTTGAAGAAAAAATCGCTAGAAACTTTAAGCGTTCCAGTAGGGGAGTGGATTCATTTTCGGCTTCCAACAGGACTCTTTCGTTGAAAAAGAGCCAATTGATATCCCGATGCTTGAATTCGTTTCTTTTCATGGAAAAATTTCATCAAAAATAGCTAATCTTCAAATAAGAATCATCAACAGCTAGTTATGTAAACGTGGATAATAAAATTTAAAGATTGAGTGATGCCTAAGTGTGTTTTGTTATCCGTTCTAAAGTGAACTGGATAAGGTCGGATACGGATTTTGGTGGATTTTTTGAGAACTCCCCCGTGGCCCTATTGGCCAAGATACAATTCAAGGACACCGCTTCGTGACCTAACAGTTTTGAAAGTGCATAAATCCCTGATGTTTCCATTTCCAGGTTGGTAATCTGCCTATTTTCATAACTGAAGCGGCCAATTTTTTGAATGAACTCCCCATCGCTAGAAGCAAGTCTTAGTCGCCTTCCCTGTGGTCCGTAAAACCCTGTACTAGTGGCAGTAAAGCCTAATCGTATATGATTGTCGATAAAATGTGAGCCCAGATTTTTGGAAAATTCAGTGATGTAAGGCCGTGCTTTGGAAGGGGACCAGTCCGTTTGTTCCATAAAGGCATCCTCCATTTGGGAATGTAGGTTATTTTCGTTTTTGTAGAAGTGTAGAAGTCCATCAAACCCGATGGAATATTGACTCATAAGAAAGGAGTCGACCGGAATATCCTTCTGTATGGCTCCCGAAGTGCCGACACGCACAATTTGTAATCGTATACGATTTTGGTTAATGGTTCTGGTTTTAAAATCGATGTTAACGAGGGCATCCAGCTCGTTCAGAACAATGTCAATATTGTCAGTTCCAATTCCAGTGGATATGACACTTAAACGTTTGCCATTTAGACGACCCGTATGCGTCAAAAACTCCCGCTTCCCTTTCCGAATTTCTACGGAGTCAAAATGCTTCGAAACTTCTAGCACCCTGTCGGGGTCACCGACGGTAATAATGATGTGTGCTATATCAGTTGGAAGAAGGTTGAGGTGGTAAATACTGCCATCAGCATTTAGAATAAGCTCAGAGGGGCTTAATTGCATGCTATAATTTAAGAATGCGGTTGGATTCCGTGTTGTAAAGGAAGTTATACTTTAACGACCCTCCTAAATAGACATCGTTATCCTTAATGCAGGAGTAATAGCTAGTTTTGCCTTCTAAGATTTCCTTACCCTTTTTAGATAGGCGGACTGGATTAAAATTGGTAAACAGGGGCTTGAGCCTACTCAATGCGCGCTCATGTTGAGTGTCACCAAAGCCAAGATTACCTTGGTTACGTAAAATGGCACCCAGAAACTCACCCTTGGAACCTGGTTTTTTTTCATTGCCCAATCTTAGAATGTTGTTTTCCATTTCATTCAAGCCATTGGCTATACTAGGAAACCTTCTTAAATGGGATTTTACGGCATCGCCCAGATAATCGAACTGAAAGTCCTCATAATCGGATAGATTTTCCAAACGGATCGGATTGTTACTGCAATATAGTTGCCATACATAATCCGCATATTCAATATCATCTTGGGAAAGTACCTTTTTGTTGCGGTAGAGTGAAAGTAATTGTTCGTCCGTTAACTCGTTTAAACCGTAAAGTTGGTCACTTTCATCCTCTTTTCCACTGCAAACCAATGAAATTTCGGCATATTTCCTATTCGCCAACAACCAACTTATGACCGCTAACATATTTACTTGGCAAAACAGGTCGTATTCAAACCAAAGAACTATCTGATCCTGTTGTTTATGGTTACAAAGCGATCGGTATTCTTTTAGAGTCTTTTCTATGAACCAGGATTTAGAAACTTTGTAGTTCTTGTGCAGAAATTCGTAGCGTTTCTTCCAAAAGGACTCACTGCCCACATTTGTTAGGGTTTCTCCTTCACAAAGCATTTCACGCCAAGTAATGACATCCCCTTTTAAATTTAAGTTGCCAAGACGTTTTGTAAAACTGTCTCCATTCGTAATATGCAGAAGGGAACTCATTTCCAGTGTCGTTTAGGTTCTGACTTATAAAAGTAACATTAAATAGAAAAAAACAAAATAATTTAACAGAAATCAACGCAACCCGTTCGAATTGATTTTATTTCTAAGGGATTCATCCTCCGACCCTTTTAACATTAAACCCTTTGGCCTTCAAAATTTCCATGATTTTATCTCGATAATCACCCTGAATTATAATCTTATCATCCTTAAAACTACCGCCCACACTTAATTTGGTCTTTAGTTCTTTAGCAAGCTTTTTAAAATCCGAATCCGCACCGGTGTATCCCTCCAAAATAGTGATAGGTTTTCCTTTTCGCTTTTCATATTTACACAGAATAGGATCTTCTTGGAGCCAAACGTTCGCTTTCTTTTCCGTTTTAGGAATTTCTTCCGGAGTATGGTCCGGAAACAGGTTCTTGAGTTGGTCTTGTAGGTCCATTCCTATTGCTTTATCAGTCCTAATTCAATAAGCCGTTCATGAAGAAATTCGCCGGCCGTGATATCCTCAAATTGTTTGGGATGTTCCTCATCGACACAATTTTCCAGACAGTTCAACGGCATTTCACTAATAGGGTGCATAAAGAACGGCACGGAATATCTAGAGGTTCCCCACAATTCTTTGGGCGGATTAACCACTTGATGTATGGTAGACTTCAATTTATTATTGCTTAGTCGGGACAGCATATCCCCGACATTGATCATGAGCTGGTCGGGCCTTGCAATAGCATCAATCCATTCTCCCTTATGGTTTTTGACCTGTAAACCCTTTCCGTGAGCACCCATTAATAAAGTAATAAGATTGATGTCCCCATGAGCAGCCGCGCGAACGGCGTTCTTGGGTTCCGACGTAATAGGCGGATAGTGAATGGGCCGTAAAATGGAGTTTCCATTGGTGATAAATTCGTCAAAATAGGTTTCCTCCAATTCTAAATGCAGCGCCAAAGCACGTAAAACATAGCGAGCCGTTTTTTCCAGCATCTTAAAGGTCTCTTTTCCCACCTCGTTGAACTTTGGAAGCTCCTTTACGAAAACGTTATCTGGGTATTCTGCTTCTAGTTTCGGATTGTCCGTTACGTATTGTCCAAAATGCCAAAACTCCTTTAAATCGCCCTCTTTCCTGCCTTTTGCATGTTCCTTTCCGAAGGAAGTGTACCCACGCTGTCCTCCAATTCCTTCAATTTCGTAACTATCCTTTACTTCTTGTGGCAAATCAAAGAATTTTTTGATTTCCGCATAGAGATCTTCCACCAATTCTTCCGATAGAAAGTGGCCGCTCAAAGCAACAAAACCAATTTCCTCAAAAGCTTTACCAATTTCATCAATAAACTGCTGTTTTCTTTTTGGGTTTCCCGAGATAAAATCGGAAAGGTCTACACTAGGTACCAAACTCATACTGCTTTTTTAACTATTTACGTAAAATTACGAATTATTGCTTAGTTGGTGTGCAGTTGCACAATTATTGCTAACATGGTTTTTTGTTACATTTACATCGGCTTATAAATAAAGCTTTTTATACCCATGGACTACAGTAATTTTCAAATAGCGGATGATATAAAGTTGAAGCTTTATACGGCTATGTTAAAGCCGCGGATGATAGAGGAAAAAATGTTGATTCTGCTGCGGCAGGGTAAGATTTCCAAATGGTTCAGTGGTATTGGTCAAGAAGCTATTTCGGTAGGTATTGCCACCGCTTTGGAATCCGATGAGTATATTTTACCGATGCACCGAAATCTAGGGGTTTTTACCACCCGCAGTATCCCATTGTACCGTCTTTTTGCGCAGTGGCAGGGAAAAGAAAGTGGTTTTACCAAGGGTAGGGATCGGAGTTTTCATTTTGGCACCCAGGAGTACAAAATTATAGGCATGATATCGCATTTGGGTCCGCAACTTGGCGTAGCCGATGGCATAGCATTGGCCCATAAACTTAGGAAAGAGCAAAAGGTTACCGCCGTCTTTACTGGGGAAGGAGCAACGAGCGAAGGAGATTTTCACGAAGCGCTTAACGTAGCTGCAGTTTGGGATTTACCAGTCTTGTTTTGTATAGAAAACAACGGCTATGGGCTGTCCACCCCAACAGATGAGCAATTTAAATGTAAGGATTTAGCTGATAAGGGCATAGGGTATGGTATGGAATCCCATATCATTGAAGGGAACAACATCCTTGAAGTGTATACCAAGGTGGACGAGTTGTGCGTGGACATGCGTAAAAATCCCAGACCCGTGTTACTCGAATTCAAGACCTTTCGCATGCGCGGTCATGAAGAAGCGAGTGGTACAAAATATGTTCCGCAAAATCTTATGGATACCTGGGCTGAAAAGGACCCTCTGGATAATTATTCTGCATACTTAAGGGAAACTGGATTGTTGTCCGAAACCGCGGAACAGGACTATCGGGAAGCAATTACAGAAGAAATAGAATTAAATCTTCAAAAAGCATTCGATGAAGCGCCCATTACTGTTGACGTAACCAAAGAATTAAACGAAGTATATTATGATTTTGAATATCAGGAGGTTAAACCTGTTATTCATAAAAAAAATATTCGACTTATTGATGCGATTTCAGATGGCTTTCGAGGTGCGATGGAAAAGCACGATAACCTTGTAATTATGGGTCAGGATGTAGCCGAATACGGTGGGGTATTTAAGATTACAGAAGGTTTTGTGGAAGCTTTTGGTAAGGAACGTGTAAGGAATACACCCATCTGTGAATCGGCCATCGTGTCCGCCGCTATGGGACTTTCCATTAATGGCATGAAGGCCGTAATGGAAATGCAGTTCGCAGATTTTGCGAGTAGTGGTTTTAATCCTATTGTTAATTACTTGGCAAAAACCCATTACCGTTGGGGTGAAAAGGTAGATGTGGTTATTCGCATGCCTTGTGGGGGAGGTGTAGCCGCAGGGCCGTTCCATTCCCAGACCAATGAAGCTTGGTTCACGAAGACTCCTGGGCTTAAGGTAGTTTACCCTGCTTTTCCAGAAGATGCCAAAGGATTGCTGGCAACGGCCATAGACGACCCTAATCCTGTGCTTTTCTTTGAACATAAGGGCTTGTACAGAAGTGTTTACCAAGATGTTCCCACCAATGCTTATAATTTACCTTTCGGGAAGGCAAATCTTTTAAAAGAAGGCTCGGAAATTACCATTGTGAGTTATGGTGCAGGTGTGCATTGGGCTTTGGGTACGTTAAACGAACTTACCGAGATTAAAGCGGACCTTTTGGATTTAAGGACACTACAACCCTTGGATATGGAAAGTATATATGCCTCCGTTAAAAAAACCGGTAA
Organism: Maribacter aestuarii; assembly: GCF_027474845.2. Taxonomy (NCBI): domain Bacteria; kingdom Pseudomonadati; phylum Bacteroidota; class Flavobacteriia; order Flavobacteriales; family Flavobacteriaceae; genus Maribacter; species Maribacter aestuarii. Next base: position 3,746,687 of record NZ_CP107031.2, on the reverse strand, counting down.
GTTAATTATACTTCAAGAAGATAGTCTTTTTGGCGGGGTCGCCAGTGATATTTCCGCTTTGGTCATGGAAAACTGTTTTGAATATCTCGATGGTCCCATAAAAAGGGTAGCCAGCCTGGAAACGCCTATTCCTTTCAACGCTGACTTGGAAAAAAATTACCTTCCGAAGGATAGGTTTCAAAAAGAACTAAAGGAATTGATTGCCTATTAGTGTATCCATCAACTATAATACTGAAAGAGCTAAACCAAAAAGATAATAATCTTCAACTTTGCAACACTATTAAAAGAATATTGAAACTTCCCGTCCAATTATGGAAAGTGAACGTATATAGTGTTAACCATTAAATCAAATTAATAATGAGAAAAATAATTTTGCTTGCAAGTGCTTTGATGCTTATCGTATCATCATGCGCAATATCAAAAGATGCTAGAGGTAAAAGAAACATGTTAAGCGGTTCTTGGACTTTGAACGATATTTCTTTTGCAAATAATGCCGGAAACTTTAAAGCTGTGCTATTCAACGACGCTGAAGATATTTGTCTTGAGGGTAGTGATTGGTTTTTTAGGGACAATAACAGTACCGGACGCTATACTATAAGTCCCTCTACACTATGTAACGCCGGAGACCGCTTTATAAGATGGTCTGTAGTAGAGCAAGGAGGTACAAGTCAATTACAATTTAAGTTTATTGACGAAAAGAGAAATGATATATCCGGTGGTGTCGGATACCGTTTGAATATCGAAACACTCACCGAACAAGCCATGAGGTTAAAGTCCTTTGTAAATGTGGACGGTGAAAACGTTACGGTCATATATGATTTTACAAAAAAATAATAGAAACCTACTTTAAATAAAAACAATAACATGAAAACAAGAATAATAAAGAATACGAGTTATTTATTGACCTTGGCTTTAGTAATGAGCTGTAGTACGGTTAAAAATGCCAATAAAACGCAAAAAGGAGCTGTTATAGGTGCCACAGGAGGTGCTGTAATCGGTGGTGTCATCGGGAACAACGTCGGAAGTGGAAACAATACGGCACTCGGCGCAATCTTGGGCGCTGCCATAGGTGGAGCTGCGGGTGGATACATTGGAAATAGAATGGACCGTCAAGCGGAGCGTATAGAGGAAGAGATTCCAGGTGCCGAAGTAAAAAGAGTAGGTGAAGGGATAAACGTAACATTTACGCAAGATGCGGGCGTTTACTTTGATACCAACAAATCCAATGTTAAAGGTGCCTCGGCAACTACTTTAGATAAATTAGCGGGTATTTTTAAAGAATACCCTAATTCCAATATTTTAGTAGAAGGTCATACCGATAGTGCCGGTCCAGATGACTATAACATGAATCTCTCGAAACAACGAGCGGAATCGGTTACCAATTATCTGATATCCAAAAATTTGTCTCCTACTAGGTTTACCACGAAATGGTACGGGGAAGCACAGCCTGTAGGTGATAATAGCACCACAGAGGGTAAAGCTAAAAACCGTAGGGTAGAGCTTGCCATTGTAGCCAGCGAAGAGTTGAAAGAGGAAGCTGTGCAAAAGACAAAAGGATAATTTGAACGATTAATTCCTTAAGCTTAAAAATTATCCCTGCTATTGCAGGGATTTTTTTTGGAATGGTGTAACTTCCCGTAAGTGAAAATGTATGATGTAATCATAGTGGGAGGAGGTTTGGCAGGGCTAACGGCAGCCATAGATTTATCGCGTTATGGATACGAAATCCTGGTCTTTGAAACTAATCCTTATCCTCATCACAAAGTATGCGGCGAATACGTCTCTCAGGAAGTAACACCCTATTTAAAAGGTCTTGGTATAGACCTCGAAGCCGAAGGGGCAGTAAAAATCTCTAATTTTGAAATGAGCACGGTCGACGGTAAAAAAGTAACTACCAGGCTTTCTATGGGGGGGTTGGGGATAAGCAGGTACGCCTTTGATTATTTACTGTACGAAAGAGCAAAAGAGCAAGGCGTGACCTTTAATTTTACAAAGGTCCAAGACATCAAATTTCAAAATGACGATTTTCAGGTTAATTGTCAGGAAAGGATATCCTATAAAGCCAAAATAGTAATAGGAGCCTACGGAAAGCGTTCGGGCCTGGATAAAAGCCTACAAAGGGATTTTATGACAAGGAAACACTCTTGGCTTGCCGTGAAGGAGCATTATAGGAATGATAAGTTCCCAGAAAATTTAGTTGCCTTGCATAATTTTGAAGGTGGTTATGGTGGATTATCAAAAACAGAGACAGGCGATGTAAATTTTTGTTATTTGGTCCATTATAATAGTTTTAAAAAATATACGGATATTCAGGACTTCAACTTGAAAGTAGTATCAAAAAACAGATATCTGAAAGAATTTTTAGGCGAATCGGAGCCTATTTTCGAAAAGCCACTATCTATAGCTCAAATCTCTTTTGAGAAAAAGCAGCCTATCGTCAATCATATTCTCATGTGTGGGGATACGGCTGGGTTAATACATCCCTTATGCGGAAACGGTATGGCAATGGCCATTCATAGCGCAAAACTTGCTGCTTTCAGTATTCGAAAGTATTTGGATAATACCGATTTTGATCGGTTGACCATGGAAAAGGAATACACTGCTGCTTGGAATAGGACTTTTAGGAATAGACTATGGATTGGACGCAAATTACAACATGTTTTGCTGAATCGAAATTGGATGAATGCTGCCTTGAGGACTTCATTATTTTCGGAGCGACTGTTAAAATCGGTTATCGCCAGAACGCACGGAAAACCCATACACTATGATTGATTTTACAAAGCGTCATGATGGTCTGGAAATCATGGATAACTTTCAAGATAGCCGTGCTGACCTTCCATATATTTTTAAGGACATAAATCGAGTAAATCATATACTTGGCGGGAATGATATCACGGTGAACGCTGTATTCAAGCTGATTGGAGAGGTTTCCAGAGAATCGTATACGATTTTGGACATGGGGTGTGGTGACGGATATATGCTTAAAACACTTGCGGTAGAGGCACGGAAACGTAATATTCCAATATCGTTCATCGGTGTAGATTTAAATGGCGATGCATTGACACTGGCACGCCAAGAAACAGCGGATTTTCCTGAGATTAGCTATACAAAAAAGGATATTTTGGGAGCTGATTTTTCCGATTTCAATTGCGATATCGTAATTACAACTTTAACCATGCATCACTTTGAAAATGAGGAAATTTTATCATTCTTAAAGCGCTTTATACAACTGGCGACTATTGGAGTGGTCATAAACGACCTTGAACGAAGTGTCTTGGCTTATTATTTGTTTCAGGTTTTTGGGCTTATTTTTATCAAAACAAAAGTAGCTAAGATAGACGGGTCTATATCCATAAGAAAAGGCTTTAAAAGGGAAGAGTTGGAACTGTTGGCAAAGAAAATTCCCGATGTGTCACATGAAATCAAATGGAAATGGGCCTTTAGATATGTATGGATCATGAGAAAAAGGCGACTTACGAATATATGAGCAAAACGAAAATTGTAGCGGTAACGAAAGAGCTGCCGGAGCATTGTAGATATACCAAGGACATCATACCTTTTGTGGACGTTTGGCTTCAAGGACAAGAAGAACGGTTTAAAAGAAAGGTGGTAAAAATCTTCGAAGGTGCTGCGGTTGACAAGCGTTACGGCATAATGCCCATTGAGGAAGTGTTTCTGTCTACCTCTTTTGAGGATAAGAATGCTATTTACGTTAGGGAGTCTAAAAAATTAGGTACTGCTGTTTTGCAGCGTGCACTAAAAAAGGCGAAGTGGGCACCGGAATCCTTGGATTATATAATAACAGTTAGTTGTACGGGTATCATGATTCCGTCCTTAGACGCTTATCTTATTAATGGATTGGATTTACGAAAGGATATTGTAAGGCTGCCGGTAACTGAAATGGGCTGTGCTGCGGGAGTCTCGGGACTTATTTACGCCCATAACTTTTTAAAGTCAAATCCCAATAAAAGAATTGCGCTCGTCGCCGTAGAGAGTCCTACGGCTACTTTTCAACAGAACGATTATTCCATGGCGAATATGGTCAGTGCCGCGATATTTGGGGATGGGGCGGCCTGTGTACTGTTGTCGTCAGAGGAGGAGGCCACTGGCCCCCACATTATTGGAGAGGAGATGTACCATTTTAAGGATGCTACCCACTTAATGGGTTTTGATTTGACCAACCATGGCTTGAAAATGATATTAGATCCCGTGGTGCCTGAGACCATTGCGGAACACTTTCCGGAGATCGTACATCCTTTTTTAGAAAAATTTGAAAGTGATATTTCCCAAGTAGACCATTTAATATTTCATCCCGGCGGTAAAAAAATCGTGCAAACCGTAGAAGAGCTCTTTGGTAAGCTGGGGAAGAATATAGACGACACAAGAGCTGTGTTACAGTTATATGGAAATATGAGTAGCGCTACAGTTTTATATGTGTTGGAACGCTTTTTGGAAAAAGATATACCGCAGGGAGAACAGGGGCTTGTTTTAAGCTTTGGACCTGGCTTTTCGGCACAACGCGTATTATTGGAATGGTAGTTGAATTCTTAAACCAGTAAAATTAAAATGAGCAAAAATTGGGCCTTGATTTTAGGAGGAAGCAACGGGCTGGGCTTAGCGACTGCCAAAAAGCTGGGGCGGCATGGTTATCATATCTTCATCGTACACAGGGATAGGCGTTCTGATGCGGAGGCGATTGAATCTGCCTTTGAAGAAATTAGAAACTTTGGTGTTCAGGTTAAAACGTTCAATGCGGATGCGCTCAATTCCGATAAAAGGAGTGAGTTGATTCAAGAAATGAGCGAAGTACTCCCAAAAGACCACAAAATATCGGTGCTTGTACATAGTATTGCCAAAGGGAGTCTAAAGCCTATGTACAGTGAAACCAATAGCACTTTATCCGATCAAGATTTCAAGATTACTTTTGAGGCGATGGCTTTAAGCCTATATGATTGGACAAAAGCATTGGTACAAGCAGGATTATTTTCAAAAGATTCACGAATTATATCTTTTACCAGTGAAGGGAATACCAAGGCCATGCCCAATTATGGAGCCGTTTCCGTTGCAAAAGTAGCTTTGGAAGCACTAACCCGGAATATAGCGCTTGAATTTGCCCCGATGGGAATTAAGGCCAATTGTATCCAAGCCGGTATCACCTTGACCAAATCTTTTCAAATGATTCCCGGACAAGAGAAAATTAAGGAACACGCCTTAAAACGTAATCCAAGCGGACGCCTCACTACACCAGAAGATGTGGCAAATGCAGTCTATTTACTAACAAGGGAAGAGGCCAAATGGATTACAGGGACCGTTATCAAAGTAGACGGGGGCGAAAGTTTAAGATAGGTTAGCGAAATGCGTATGGATTCGAAGTCTCTTTTGACATATTTACCCTATCAAAATCCTTTTCTTTTTGTAGATGAGCTAGTACATGTGGATGAATCGGGGGCAAAGGGCAATTTTACCTTTCGTGAGGATTTAGACTTTTACAAGGGACATTTTAAAGGAAATCCGGTTACGCCAGGGGTTATTTTAACCGAGTGTTGTGCTCAAATTGGTCTGGTCTGTTTGGGACTGTTTATTTTAAAAGAGGAAAAAATAAACCTGGAAAAAGTGAAAATAGGCCTAAGCAGTTCTCAAATGGAATTTCTAAAACCAGTCTTTCCGAGAGAAAAAGTGACGGTTACCTCCACAAAATTATATTACAGGTTTAATAAGCTTAAATGTGAGGTTAAAATGCACAATGCTTCAGGCGATCTGCTGTGCAAGGGCATAATTGCCGGAATGGTAGGAATTAAATAAGATGGGAAAACGTGTAGTTATTACAGGATTAGGAGTCTGTGCACCGAACGGCGTAGGCATAAAAGACTTTACCCAAGCTTTGACCGACGGTAAATCCGGGATACGGCATCACTCACAACTGGAACAATTAAATTTTGGCTGTCAAGTCGCTGCAGAGCCATTGATTAGGGATAATGTATTAAACAATTACTTCACTCCACTACAACAGCGTGGATTGAATGCTTCGGGACTGGTTTACGGCGTTATAGCAGGAGTCGACGCATGGAAAGATGCAGGTCTTTCAGCTAATACTTCATCCGAGCCTTTTTGGGACTACGGTGTAATCTTCGGTACAGGTATTCTTGGTGTGGACAAGTTTAGGGAATCCATCTATCTGGTGGATGAAAAAAATGTCAGGCGTTTGGGAAGTACCACGGTAATACAGACGATGGCTAGTGGTATTAGCGCTTATTTAGGTGGTATTCTGGGCTGCGGTAATCAGGTTACAACCAATTCATCTGCATGTACGACCGGCACAGAAGGTATTTTGATGGCTTTTGAGCGCATTTCCAACGGAAAGGCAGAAATTGTGCTTACGGGGAGTTGTAGCGATAGTGGGCCTTATGTATGGGGCGGATTTGATGCTATGCGGATACTTCCTAGAAATTTCAACGACCAACCTACTAAGGCAAGCCGACCTATGAGTGCAACTGCTAGCGGTTTTGTACCTGGGAGTGGAGCAGGGGCATTGGTGCTTGAATCCTTGGAAAGTGCAAAAAAAAGGGGAGCTAAAATTTACGGAGAGGTATTGGGGGGCGAGATAAATAGTGGTGGACAAATGGGCGAAGGTTCCATGACGGCACCCAACAGCATTGCAGTGCAACGTTGTATCCGCAATGCGGTGATAAATTCCGGAATAGCGGCCGAGGATATTGATGTTATCAATGGTCATTTAACCGCTACGGTAAAAGATTCCCTAGAAATTAAGAATTGGAGCGTTGCTTTGGGTCGTAGTGGTACAGATTTTCCCTATATTAATTCTTTTAAGGGAATGATCGGGCATTGTTTAGCTGCAGCCGGAAGTATCGAATGTGTTGCCGCTGTTTTGCAGTTTGAGGAGGGAATGGTTTTCGGTAATGTTAACTGTGACGATGTGCATCCGGAAATAAGCGCCATGGTTGCTAACCATAAGATTCCGCAGAAAACGATTCCTTATAGACCCAAAGTCATTGCTAAGGCCAGTTTTGGTTTTGGAGATGTAAACGCATGTGTTATTTTTGCTGCTTTTAACGACTGATTCTTCATCAGTAAATCCTAGCATAATCCACAATTAATAATGAACGAAGAACACTACAATAAGCTTAAGGGAATTATTAAAATATACCTTCCGGAGGATGTTTCCGTAGATGAGGTTTCACCTGAGAGCGATTTCCTTAATGAGCTGAATATCAATTCGGCTAACCTAGTGGATATTGTCCTGGACGTGGAGGATGCCTTTGACATTCGTTTGGAAAACGAGGACATGGACCAAATGGTTACGGTTAAGGATGCCTTAAAAATTATTGACACAAAACTTACCGGTAAGTTATAAATCTAGTACTGCCATGGAGCGGAAAAAACTTCGAAAGAAATGGTTGTTTATGGGTGGAATAGGGGCCTCCCTCTTCGGTTTTGGTCTGTGCTGTCTTGTCGAAAGCGGTTTTCTAAAATATGGAGACGCCCCTTGGTATCAATGGGTGCTTGCCGGAACAGTTTCCCTTTGCATAGTAATGTTTGGTCTTATACTACTACTAAAAGCAAGTAGTTTAGAAAACCAACTCAAGAAAAATGATTGAATTTCTGAAATGGGCCAGAGTAAAATTCAACGTTGATAGCAAGTTGATTTTAATCTATTGTGTTGTCTATTTTTTATGGGGCATGATTATGAACTGGTTCGGCACCCAAATGGAAATTGCAAAGTTCACTTATTGGTGGCAGGTGGTAACCTGTTACCTGCTGTATATGGTACCTATTTCCCTATTACTTAGAAAACTTCCTTTTCATACGCAATATGCTTATGGCCTAATAGCTATGGGCCTATTGGAATTTGGAGGATACGCTTTAGAAACGTCGTACGCGTATCCCAACAATCTATTAGATCAATTTTTTGGGTTACGTACGTTCGCGCTGGGAATGGCCTTATTTTTTGCGTTGTATTTCCCTTTGGGAAATTGGCTAGTCGAAAAAATCTATCATACCGTTTTCAGAAAAAAAATAATAGATAAGTAAATCAAAGTTTAACGAATTAACTATCTAAAACCTTTCCTTTCTCAGGAATATAGAGGGATGCCAATATACCTGAAATAAGGGACACTGAAATAACCGTAAGGGACACCCACTCCGGAAATTCAATATAATGGGAAACCAGCATTTTTGAGCCCACAAAGGCTAAAATGACCACCAGACTGTAATTGATATAACGGAATTTGGCAAGCATCCTTGAAATAAGGAAATACATGGATCGCAATCCGAGTATTGCCAATATGTTTGAGCTAAAAACAATGAACGGATCAGCGGTAATCGCCAAAATAGCCGGAATACTGTCCAAGGCAAAAAGAATATCGGTCAGTTCTATTACAATCAACGCAACAAAGAGTGGTGTAGCGGCTTTTACCCCCATTTTACGGACGAAAAAATTATGTCCATCAATGGTTGTGGTAATGGGATATATCTTTTTTAATTGCTTGAAGACGACGGATTCTTTTGGATCAAAATCGGTATCACCACTTTTCAGCATCTTGTAGGCTGTATAGAGCAGAAAAACACCGAACACATAAATAATCCATTCAAACTGGGTAATTAGGGCGACCCCGAATAAAATCATCAATGCCCTAAAAATAATGGCACCCAGAATTCCCCAAAAAAGTACCCGATGTTGGAATATGGGTGGAATCTTAAATGCTGTAAATATGACCGCGATAACAAACACATTGTCAACGCTCAGGGAGAGTTCTATTAAATAGCCGGTGATGTATTTTAACACGGCGTCGTTAGGCGTTAGATTGGTAGGGTTTTCCGTTAGACCGGAAGAAAATAGCCAGTAAATGACTCCACTAAAGGATAAGGCTATGGTCACCCAAATAGCAGTCCACATTCCGGCCTCCTTGGATTTTATAACATGGTCTTCCTTGTTAAAAACCCCTAAATCCAAAGCTAAGAAGATTAAAACACACGCTATAAAAACAATCCAGACCAACATATAGAATAATTGAAGTTGCAAATTTAATCATCCTTTTTGTTCTTATATAATTCTTGACAACAGAATATGAATTGAATCAATCTTTATAATTATTGGGTTATTAATTTTACTGAAGTTCTGTAGCTTGTAAGTAAAAAAGATGAAGACAATAGCAATTGCACTGTTTCTGGGTTTCAATTTTATAATGACGGCGCAAGACCCCTACCTTCAAAAAGGTGATGAAAGGGCTGAAGCATTGGCACAAATGATTTTAGAGAAGTATGATAAAGAATTGAGTATGGGTGCGGAACAGCGCATCTTGTTTGAAAATAAATTGATTGAATTTCTTATACGAGAGGATAAGATTAAAAACCTGGATATGTCCGTTAGGGATAAACTGAAAACCTTGACGAGATTATTAACACAGGAAACCGCCGAGATGCGGAATATTCTTACCAGGCCACAGTGGAGATACTATAAAAAGCTAAAGAAAAGATACCAGCCTGTTGTGGTAGAAGTGGGAAAGGTGAACCACTAACACTATTTCCATTGAAGATTAAATTGTACTAAAACTTTATTAGCCTCTCGCCCTTTCTTCAGTATCGTAATATCAAAATCAGAACAGAATAGGGTAGTGGTTCCAAGTAATTGCTTACCCTCCCGTTTAAACTGGATTTGCACCGGTTTGGAAATTCCTTTTATAGTAAGTAAGCCATCGACCAAAACATCAGCACCTTCATTGGCTATCTTATTGCTTGTGAAGGTAATTTTTGGATATTGGTCCGCATCAAAATATTTGCTTCCTCTCAGGGACCAATCCCTTATAAAGTTTCCCGTTTTAATGGTTTCGGTTTCTACTGAACCCGAAATAGTAGAGTTTTCTATGGCGTTCCAGTCGATACTAGATTTTGAGGTGAACCCTCCAATACTTCCATCCACATCTTTTTCAAGAAAGTTGAACGTAATTTCTGCGGAAGAAATTTCACTTGGGGTTTGAGCCCTAATGGCCGTTTTAAGGCTTAATATCAAGATTAAAGCAATTATTACTCTCATTTTAATTCAAAGAAAGGTTTATACAAAATTCAAAATCGATGAACTGCATTTAAAAATCGATGCAGCACTTTTAGAACCCCTAAATATAGAAGGTATGATTAAAATATACTACATTTAAAAGGGACACTTTACGATTATAAAAATGAGAAGGAGATTTAAATCCTGTTTATTTCTTTTTTTAGCGGTACTTTCTTCATACTAGCTCAAACAACAGATAACAAAGAACATAAGGTCCAAAAACGGACGCTTATGGCACAATTTGAGCCTTCTTTAGTCAAACCGGTGGAGGAGCGTGTTGCTCTTAAAAAAGAAGCGAATCGCGCACCAACGTACTACCAAGCGTATGCTGGACACTTTGGATATTTCAGATAGAAAAAGAAGAAAATTAACGCGCGAACTTCGAAAAAGCCCCTTTTCTGATCGGATAACCAGAACAATTTTGGCAGAGACCGACTTTGAGGACGATGTAAAAGATTAGACTTCAAATAGTGTTACCGGGATTTCATCTTAGCCTTTCTTTTCTGTAACTGTCGGTGTAGCTCATCCACAGAATTTGCAATAGACGCTTCAAAACTATCCAAGCTTGACTCCGCAAACATTCTTGGTCCAGGCATACTTAAACGAATATTGCAAACCATTCCCGTATCTGGCGATGAAGTGTTTTCCTTTTTAAAAAAAACGTCCGCTCTCACGATAAAATCAAATTTATCCAAAAGCTTTTCGAGCTTTTTGGCAGCCATAATTTCCAAACGATTACTGGCTTTTACGTCATCGTATTCAAAATTTATGTTCATTCTTTGAAAGTTTAGTAGAAGATAGGGATTTCTAGAATGATTCACAGGATAAATTCATATGAATTGATGGAAGCAAATTATTCTAATTATGTTAAAGATTGAAAATCTGATAATTATAGGTAGAATCGAATCGAATAATTAAGTAACTTAAGGAACAGAATAGTAGTTAATTGATTTAAGCCCCAAAAATTAAAATGCTTAGCTATGGAAACTTCAAACAAAAGCGATGGACTCAAAGAGGTTAATGCTTATTTGGTGCGTATTGAGCGTAGTTACAGAAATCTTCTTCAGTTTAAGGAACAGTTAAGTTCTTATCTATTTGAACCGTGTACTGTTGACCAATACAAAGAGCGGGAAGAACTAAAGAAAAAAATAGCCAAGTTGTCCAAAGGTCATTTGGCGTTGTTGGAAATATATAGGAACAACAAAAACAGCTTGAATCAACACTTATCCAATATAAATGAACAGCTAAAAGAGGCAAAACGGCTTGAGGAGGGAATAATGAATTACATGGCCATTTTGCAGCGCAAACTTGAAAATTCGTAAAATTCCAAACAAAAAAAAGGTCTAATTCATTAGACCTTTTCCGAATATTTTAAAAACTAAATTAGTCTTATTCGTTGGAACCGATATTCGCAACCGAAACTATTGTTTCTAGATCTTCTGGACTCTCATGTATTGTAATATGGCCATCAAGTTTGAGTAATCCGTCGTAATTGATACTAGCACCTCCATCTAATTTAGAAACAACTGTTTCGCTCACAGAACAGGTACATTCATTCAATGTAATTGCTACGGGACCACCTTCACTGGCATCATTGTAACGAATGAAAGCAGGATGCTCGGTAGTATTTGTACCTTCAAGCTCGATTAAAACTGTGGTTTTGCCTTCACTATCCTCTGTAAAGGTAGCGGTACCGGTGATGTTTGAACCAGCCATGGCATTTAATTGATAAACTTTACTCTGTAAGATAACCGTGTCTACGCTATCTTTTTTGCAGCTCCCAAGAATTAATGCAAAGGCAAGAACTAGGAGAAGTGAGGAACTTTTCTTCATTATCATAATTTTTTGATTATGAATCAAAGCTACATCGAAGCATGAAGTTATTTAGATTTTTTCGATGAAATACCAATAATAGGCTGTCAGGTGTGGTGATTAAATTCTTACAAAAAGTAAATTTAAAAATCTTTTCTTCTTCAAATATAGACTTGCGCGCCCCAACAAACTGTATGCTAATGCGTTACGTAAATGTGATAAATTATCAGTGAAGTTCTTCCAAATATACTATTTGGCAAATTAGATAAAGCGGTACATTATCCGAAAAATCTGTTCGGATATGGTAGCCTTGTAACAACTTTTCACTAATTAAAGTACTCTTGTATAGTATTAAAACCAACTAAAATATTCATCATTAATGATTTCTCCGAGAATCCGTTGTTTGATTTTTCGAAGACCTAACACGTTAAATTTGAGTTAATTACTATCAGAGAGCCTTAGAATTTGATAATTTAAAGGAAATCAATATGTTTAAGAAATGAAAAGAATTTTACCCGCTTTAGCCTTGTTTGCCTTGTTCTTGCTGACATTATCGGCTACCTTAAAATCTGGAATCAAATCAAATTTAACAGAGGGTTTCATAACGGGAAACCCTGAAATAGCCTCGATTAATCAAATGAGTTTTGGTCCGGAAGGGATTTTATTCTTGGGCGACTCCAAAAACGCCGCTATTTATGCGCTGAATACTGAAGATGTACAATCAACTCAAGAAGTAACCGAAATAAATATTAGTGAATTTGATAAGAAAATTGCCTCGGCACTTGGCACTACAATTGAAAATATTGAGATAAATGACATGGCGGTAAACCCTGTTTCAAAAAACGTCTATTTTGCTGTGCAGGTAGCCGATGGGACACCGGTTCTGCTGAAATTGAAAGGGGACGGTTTTGAAAATATATCTTTGAAGGACGTCAGCTATTCCAAAATCGCATTGACCGATCCAGTGCCAGCGGACGCTAAAGATAGGCGGGACAGATCATTACGTCACTGGGCCATATCCGATTTGAAATTCCATAAGGGAAAAGTCTTGGTCTCCGGCTTGTCGAACAAAGAATTTGGATCTACGTTTAGAAGTATTCCTTTTCCTTTTAAGGACACCCAAGATTACGCGTCCCTGGAAATTTGGCATGCTGCACATGGCAAGTATGAAACCCATGCGCCCATCAAGACCTTCGATGTCATACAACTAGAGGAAGAAGATTATCTAATGGCCAGTTACACATGTACGCCATTGGTACTGTTTCCCCTAAATGAGCTCAAAGACGGCACGCACAAAAAAGGCCGTACCGTAGCTGAGCTAGGTGCTGGGAATTCTCCATTGGATATGATTTCTTACGAAAAGGAAGGAAACACCTATTTTTTAATGTCCAACAGCAACAGACCGGTCATGCGAATCAAATACAACGATATCGCGAATTTTAAGGACTCAATGACGGAACCCGTAACGGTATTTGCAGAGACCGAAGGCGTTGCCTATGACAATCTACCATTTCCATATGTACTCCAAATGGATAATCTTGATGCCACCCATGTGATATATCTGCAACGGCAGTCTGATGGAGATTTGAGATTACAGGTGCGCTCAACGGAATGGATGTAAAACACAACTATAGTATTCGTAAAGAGATCAAGGTTTACTTGGTCTTTTTTTGTTCAATAGTGGCAGCATCTTGTGGGCAAGCGGATAAAGTAACTATAGAACAGGTGGATTATGAAAATGAAAGGGCCATTGGCGTAACATTTACCACGAAAATAGATGTCGAAAAAATACGGTTTTTCGTGGGAGAGGAATCACAGACTTCAGTAATAGGAGTGATTGTTGGATCGGAAGACAAGTATACGTTTACACCTGCCATTGCCTTTACACCGGGACAGACCTATACCATTCGTAAAAAAGATACGCAAGTGTTGGCCTCATTCAAGATACCGGCGCGGACGAATCGGAAAGTGGCAGAACTATTGGCCATCTATCCGAAAGGGGATACCGTACCGGAGAATCTCCTAAAAATGTATTTTGAGTTTGCCCAACCCATGCAGGAAATCGGCAATGCGTTGGATTTTATTTCGGTGACCAATGAAACCGATGGTACGGAAATAAAGCCCTTTTTGCGACTGGAGTCCGAACTGTGGAACAAAGAACGCACGGTGCTGACCCTCTGGTTGGACCCGGGACGCATTAAGACCGATTTAATACCGAATAGAGAAAGAGGATTGCCCTTAATAGCAGGCCATAGCTACGTCATAACCATCGACAGCGTCTGGAAATCAAGAGATGGAGCATCTTTAGATAAGAAGTACACCAAAACATTCTATGTCGGCCCAAGAGATGATAAGCAACCTAAGATTAAAGAATGGCAGCTACACATTGACGATACCGATTCCATACAAAAGCTGTCCGTCGATTTTGGAGAACCTTTAGATGCGTTTTTGGCGAAAGAAACGATAGGTATATATGACCCGACAGGCACTGTAATCAAAGGGGAATTCAACTTGGAAAAGAATGGTTCAAATCTAGTTTTTACTCCTATAGAAAAATGGTTATCAGGTACTTATGAATTAGTCATTCAATCTAGACTTGAGGACTTAGCGGGCAACAATTTGAACCGCCTCTTCGATACAGACCTGAATAAGGAGGTAAAACCGGAAGAAATGAGCGATACCAGAAGTATTCCATTTAGTGTGCACTAGGTTCGAGGGTAGGGCTTTGCACATGGAAGTTGTCCGGATTGATGCAAATCAGATGATTTCGGACAATAATTTGTAGTGATATTCTAAATTTCATGGACAACAAAAACTTGAAATTATGAAGATCACATGGTATATTGGAGTAGTTATAGGACTTTGCTTGATTTCTTGTTCAAAATATGAATCACCATTTGATGCAACAACAAGCAAGACGGTCACAGGTACAATTAAGGACATGGAACGTGATAGGGCAATTGCAAACCTCAAGGTATATGTGGTAAGAACCTATGGTTGTGGAACTTGGTTCACTGGTGGCACGTGTAGTGAAGTCATTGATTCTACGCTTACGGATAGCCAAGGGAAGTATTCAATTACCTATCAAGAGAGAATCGAAGGGTCTGGATATAGTATCGTACATGATCCTATATCAAGTTGCGAGGATTTGTTTAATAGTGAATTGATCGAACAAGAGCTTCGAGATCAAGGCCGAACGATTACCAGAAATTTTAATGTGTGGTGCCCCTTGGTACTAAAGTTGGAGTTGCAAATCAAAAACAATGAAAACCCACCCTTATTGGTTTATGCATACCCAGAAGATCCTGAAACATTTTATTTTCCCGACGTTGAAATATTAAAAAAAGAAACAGATACCACCGTTTACCTTTATACAAAACCAAACACGCTGACCAGTTTAACTGCTCAATACCAACTCGAAGACCCCAACGCTAACTTTCATTTTACCCATGAGTCGTTCACTGTGGGAATTCAAGATACGCTTGAACTTTCCCGGGTAATAGATTGTAATGATTTTTAGCATGATGCTTCTGCCATGGACAGGAAATCTCATGAATCGGAAATCGTTAAAATCCGTAACTTCAAACTCAAACCAGTGGAATAGCGCACTGGGTGTACGTTTTGTGCCGTTTACGCGCCATAATGCGTAGCGCTGGGGACCGCAGCGTAACCTGAGAATACCGTAGAACCTACAAAATGAACAGTCCGGTCTTCATTAGTTACAGTTCGGGCTAATTTGTAGGGGTTGATGTGGAATTGTTTTGCTTCTTTGTAATCAAGTTTAACCAATCAATCAAAAATTATGAAGACTCTTACGCTTAAATCCATCATTTTAATCATTACACTACAGTTCTTTTCAAGTATTGCAAATGGTCAAGAATTCTTATCTCCGGTTCAATGGCAAGAAGATCTCCGTTTTTTACAGAAAACGGTACATTCAGATTTTCCCTTCCTATTTAAAAAGGTCGAAAAAGAGGCCTGGGATGCAACGGTCGAAAAACTTTACACGCAAATTCCGTATTTGGAAGAACACGAAATCAAGGTAGGCCTGACCCGTATGGTTTCGTTTTTTGAATATGGTCATACGCAGATTCCTTTCAGCACGGTCTCCGACAAGGGTGTACTACCCATAAATCTTTATCATTTTAAGGATGGTATCTACGTAGAGGGTACCACAAAGGAAAATAGCGGAATTTTAGGCGCAAAACTGCTCAAAGTAGGGGAGTTTGCCGTAGACCAAGCTTTAGAAATGGTCCGACCGGTCGTTCCAGTGGAAAACGAGTCTTATTTTAAGGCCTATGGATTGCGATTCCTGACCGTGCCCACCGTATTGCACGCGCAAGGGGTGATTCCGGAGTATTCTGAACAGATAACCTTAACGTTCGAAAAAGAAGGCAAACCGATGGAATATACCCTGTCTACGATACCCAGAGAGGACCTATCCGTGGGCTACGGATTGACAATTCCGAATGCGGATTGGGTAAGTGCTAGGGAAGAGGTGAGTACCCCCTTGTATTTAAAACAATTGAATGAGTCATATTTTCATTTTGAATATTTACCCGAATCCAAAACATTGTATGCCAGGCAAAGCTCTGTTTTTGACCATGAAAAAGAAACCATAAAGGATTTTTACAAGCGGCTCTTTGAGTTTATCGATAACAACGAAATTAACAAGTTGATCTATGACGTGCGGCTAAACGGAGGCGGTAACAATTACAACAACAAGCAATTTATACAGGGCATAATGGCCCGTCCAGAAATCAATACCCAAGGTAAGTTCTTTTTTATCATTGGTCGCAGGACGTTTTCGGCCTGTCAGAATTTGACCAATGAAATAGAAAATTACACAAATGCCATTATGTTGGGAGAGCCCACTGCGGAGAATAAAAATTTTTACGGTGATGCCAAGAAAGTAACCTTGCCCAATTCAAAGATCAATGCGTATTTGTCTTTCGCTTGGTGGCAGGACAAACCCCAGTGGGAAAACGCGGACGCAACGGTACCTCATTTTCCAAAAGAATTGACTTTTGATGAATACCGTACCAACCAAGACCCCGTAATGGATTTTGCCTTGGAGAACGATTTTGAGGACTACCTCGTTAACCCGATGGATCATTTTAGACAACTATTTATGGCAGGGGAGATGGAACAATTAAAAACTGATGCCGCTCGCATTCTTAACGATTCGCTATATGCACACATCCCTTTTAAGCAAGAATTTAAACAAACGGGGCAGAACATGTTGGCACAAGGTGCAAACGAAGGAGCCTTATTTCTGTATAGCATGTTCACGGAGTATTATCCCGAGGATCCCGAAATGTGGGAAGGTTTGGGAAAAGCCTATAAGGCTTTGGGGCAGGATAAGGAGGCCGAAACGGCATTTGCCAAAGCCGCAGCCTTATCAAATAAGCAATAAAAACGTATTTTATATATTTGATTATAAGGGATATATGTTTTAATACGTAAAGTAATACATTAGTTCTATACTATAACTCCAAATTGTAATAGCTCCGATAGTATAGGGAATTTCAAATAAGGCGGACACAGCAATCGAGTTGAGAAAATGAGTGCTATAGATATCATCGATGACGCGACAAGGGCAAAGGTCGAAATTAATATGCCAGATCGCTAACCATGTATGATTTAAAAAGCCGGAACAAATTATTGAAAAACATGGCGAGGAACGGGTGTTGAACGAAATTGCATTGAAAATCATAACCACACCTGATGATCTGGCCATTTTAATCGCATTAATGTCCAGCGGCGGAATGGATCATGCTATTTGGGCTGCCACTGATGTCAACGCCGGAAGTCATATACAGATGTCAATTTATATTTAATTCTAGTAGGGTAGTAGTATCCTTTCGTGCATCGGGTTTTAAGCAACTTATGGATAGAATCTTATTTATCGTGAACAACTACGCACTTAGAGCAGGAGCTTGTTTGTACCTTAACAATCTAATTATTAGCATATTAAAAATTAATTGATTAAATTAGGTTAGTTTTCCCACTGTTTATAACCCTTTTCTACTACAATAGACGTCCTAGTTTATTAGGGTTATATTATTAATAACCACTCAAAAAATTAATATCATGGAAAACACTAGAGCAAGAGTTCAAATTATCCTCCAAGTTAATGCGGCAGATCTTTTCGCAATAAGTTACCCAACCGAAGCAGAAATAAAGAAATTTTGTGAGATTGAAGATGACTTTGGAGGTTCGGTTTCTGAAGGTGGCAAACCAATTACAGACTTTAAAACAAAAGTAAAAAAAATCAAAGGGTTACCTGGATCAGGGGAAAGTAATGATACAGGCTATGATATTTCTATTGACAGTATTGTAATGGTAAATAGGCCAGCAAATATTAATTTTTTTAAAAGGTCAACCCTATTGGGTAATGGCGGTCGATATGGAGAAGTGAGCGGAAGGGTAAAAAACAAAGGTCTTGAAGACGGTGATGAATACACCTACAATATCAATTTTACGATTACCCAAGATGAAACTGAAAACTCAAAATCCTATTCTTTAGACCCAAAACTTCAATACCGTATGAGGTAAAGGTATTTTAATATACAAAAATGTTGAAGTATAAAATTATTATCCTAATTGTAGCATTTCAATTTAGTTGGATAGCAACAACTTTAGCCCAAAATCAAGCTAAGGCGGATAGTCTTTTACGTTTATATCATTCCTCTGGAAAACCGTCGGATGATTTTGAGATGGTAAAAAATATCTTAAAATATGAAGCAAGGCCTGATACCATACTTTACTATGCCGACCTATTGTTGAGCAAAGCCAATACCGATTCGGATAAGAAGTACCAACTTACCGCCTATATACAGCGTGGAAATGCGTACCAAAGAAAAGGAGATTACATCGAATCTTTGGACGCTTTTTTTAAGGCTATGGAAGTTGCAAAGGCTATAGATGATCAAAAGAGTTCAACTTCAATTTTAATTTCTATTGCTGACACCTACGCTGAAATTGGGAATACCGAATATGCTGAAAAATATTATAATGAAGGTATTGAATCGCTGCGTCAGAGCAACGATTCTATGGCTTTGGGTCGAGTTTTAATTAATAGGGGAGAAGTGCTATTCGAATCGGATAATTATAAAAAAGCCCTACAGAATTATCAGGAAGCTGGGGACATTTTTGCGAGAATTGATTTTCCTATCGGTATGGCCTATAAATTAGGAAATGAAGGAATGGTATATGCGGCCCAAGGTGATGATGAAGCAGCGCTATCGAATATAAACGAAGCCATTGGTATTCTGGAAGATAATAAGGACTATTATGCCATTGCAATATATCTGAAAACAATGGCGGATATTTATGCTAAAAAACAAAATTTTACAGAAGCTCTAAAATACGCTCAGCGAAGTTTGCAGTTGGCGTCAGCATATGGCCTTAAAGAGCAATTGGCCGATGCTAATCTAAAAATATCAGAACTTTATGATGCGCAAGGTAAGCGTGCTGAGGCATTTGACTTTTATAAGACATCCATCATTTATAGGGATAGTATCAAGAATCTTGAAACAGTTGAGCAATTGGCAAATCTTAGCACAGCTTACGAGGTTTCCCAAAAACAGGGTGAGATAGATATCTTGAACGAAAAACAAAAAAATCAAAAAATAGTGGTTTTGGCTTCGGTGGCGATGATACTTCTGATAGGTATGTTGACCTTTGTTCTTTATAGAAGGAACAGATTTATTCGAAAAACAAATCTAATTATTGAGAGGGAAAAAAACAGGTCCGATCATCTCCTAAAAAATATTTTACCGGTAGAAACCGCTAAGGAGTTAAAGGATTATGGTAAGGTCAAAGCCAAGAAATTTAATGCTGTTAGTGTTCTTTTTGCTGATTTTAAAGGGTTTACGATGCATGCTGAACACTTATCCCCAGAAGAATTGGTTAAAAGTATCGATTTCTATTTTTCAGAATTCGATGATATCATAGAAAAGTATGGCATCGAAAAAATAAAGACCCTGGGGGATTGCTATATGTGTGCTTGTGGACTTCCCTTTCCCGCGGAAAAGCACGCCCAAAAATTGATACTTGCCGCTAAAGACTTTTTAGACTTTGTAGCGTCCGCAAAAAAAAATAATCCGGATAATACCACACGTTTTGAGTTGAGGGTTGGTATCAGCTCGGGAACTGTTGTTGCCGGAGTGGTGGGTAAAAAGAAGTTTGCGTATGACATCTGGGGAGATACCGTTAATATAGCGGCTAGAATGGAAACGGCATCAGAGGTCGATAAAATCAATATATCCGAAGACACGTTTCATCTTGTGAAATCTGATTTTAATTGCACGTACCGTGGAGAAATACATGTAAAAAATAAAGGCTTAATGAAGATGTATTTTGTAAATGGCCTGAAATCAGAAAAAGAAGCCGAGTTCCAAAACCATATGCGAAAGAAAATCACATTAAGTTCAGAAGCTGTTTGAAACCCCTTTGAGGGAAAAGTAGAAAAGCTGGAGCCAAGCGAACAATAAAAAAATTATTATAATTAACTGATAAATAGTTACATAAATAATATTATCGAATTTTATACTTCAGTAAAGATGGGTGTTTTTTTAATTGGTTAGGGCACCTTCTGCGTAGAGAACTTCATAGACATTGGTCCATAACGTAATCTTTGATTCCGTAGGGGTGTCTACGGATGACGATTTGTGAAAAATAGCGTCAAAGAGCATGCGCTTGTGTTCCGCTTGATTTGATTTCAAATTGAGGTTGTTAAAAATCATGCTCCAGTTATTGAATAACCGGTGTTTGCTTATCGAACTATTTAACATGACGATGTCCTTATGGCGCTTGTCTTCCAGGATGTTTGCGTATAACATCAGTACTGAAATTTCTTTACCCTCTATAAGTTGTACAAATTTTCTATTGTGATACAGTAGGCACCCTGTAATGTTGGCTTTCAGATTTTTCTTCTGCGCTTTTAACAGCATTTTTTCAATACTATTTTCGTCGAAGGAAGGTTCGGCTATCGATCTGTAAATGATACTGTACATAATTTGCTTTTTTAAAAACAAAATTCATGCGGTACGCGGAACTGGGGGCCGATGCGTTTAATGATATTAAGTTACAAAAATTAATTATTTGTGGACTTTTATAGTGGAGATTATTGTTGGGTGCTTTAAGCTGGTCAAATAATTTATTGAATGGACAAGATGGGGGGCAGGCAATCATATACCTATTCTAAAATCCTATTTGACATAATATAAATTATGATTCAAAAATGAAACATAATATGCCGTTATATAAAATAGCGATAAGTTATTACAGATATGAATGAAAAAAGCGTGCTAAATGAAGCAACTAATTGTTGTTTAGAGTCCAATTAAAGCTTGTTACCAATTCATTAAGTTTTACTATCGTTGTCGGATCAATATCTCCAAACCCCGGAGTATTTTGATAATCTACATAGCCGTTCATGGTAGAATTTAAAATCGCATGGTCATAGATTTGCGAAAGTATTTGATCTAATTCCATAGCACTAAATTGATTTCCACCAATCTCCAAATTAAAAATCTTTGGGTTCGATGTAATGTTCAGGGTCGTGAAATTGTTATTTTCAATAATCAATCGCTCCAACTCAGGATTTGAAGACAGGTCAATTTCTGTCAAAAGATTACCATCAATGTACAAGTCTCTCAACTTCAAATTGGTGGATAAATCGATAGCATTAATTTGATTCGTATACAAATCAAGACGTACAAGATTGGTGTTTTGGGAAACGTCAATAGCGCTAAGTTGGTTGGCTCCCAAATTAATATTCGTTAACGCTAAATTTGCGGAAATATCAATGCTGGAAATAGCATTATTACTTAAATCGAACTGAGTTAAATTTAGGTTATTTGAAAAATCTATATCGCTTAGATTGTTTTCCCTAGCGGATATAACCGATAAGCTCCCATTTTGTGAAAGGTCAAGAAAAGAGATTTGGTTTCTGACTAAGAAGAGATTTTCTATAGCTGGATTTTGAGATACGTTTACTTCAGTTAATTCATTATCGCTTAGGGTAATTATCCGTAAATTGGGGTTATTCGACAAATCGATACTAGTTAGCCGATGATTACCAATATTTAGAATTTCCAGTTCCGCATTTTTTGATATGTCTAAAGAAGAAAGTAATCCTGTAAATAGCCCCATCGATTTAAGCAAGGTCAACTTTTCGATATTGACAGAGGTGATATGGCTTTCCCAATTGTTTTCTTGGTTACTATTGAATTCAAAAACTTCAATGGCTTCTATAGCACCAGTAATGGTAATAGTATAGGTTCCATTTTCTGAATAGGTATGTGAAATTTCGTTATCGATACCCGAGTTAGGTATGGTCGTCACGTATTCTTCAATGACTTCATCACCCCAATCTACCAAATAGGTAGACCCCGTTATAGATTTTAAATTTAAGTTTTTAAGGGTAATCGAGTCTGTTTCATCGACAGTAAGACTAAATGAATCTGTACTTTCTGGAAATGTCAAGGTTAATCCTGTATACCCGAAATCAATGGAAGTATAACCTGCCGCATTGATATTCTCAGCAGCCGTTTCTTTTGTTTCATTTTCAGAAACTTGAAAATTAAAGGGTAACGGACTGTTTGAAAATTGTGCCAATACTGAATTTTCTTTTGGTGCCACCGAAATTACAACATCGTTTGCATCGGTCACGATGAATTCTACTAGGGAATAGTTACCGACTTCTAAAGAAATTTCATTAGTGATATATGAATCTGATTTTTTTGTTAAAGCTATCTTTTCCCTGGTAAGTATGGCAGCACCATTACTATCGTTTATACTAACTAGGGCAAAAGCTGGTTCAAGGTTTTTTTCATTACTTAAAGCCTTTTTTGCGGATAGTTCCTTTAAATCAACCCGGAAAACTTGTTTTCCTTCACCTACCTCTATTTCATCATCAATTGGTGTTATGGGGTCCTCAATGTCAGAAGAACAAGAAATAGCTAATAGACTCGCAAAAAGGAAAAAGATTACTTTCTTCATAAGATATTTTGACTTTCGATGATTTATAGGTTTATAACGTAAAACCCATATACGAAGTATCACACTTGAAAATAATCTTTAAAATTCCATTTCACACACTTATTCACGACTGGTTAGTTTATAACAATGAATTCATGAAACTCGTAAACTCATTGTCACTCACCTCCTACCCTTCGAAAAGCTAAGGGACAACCGGCAAAGAAAGTAAAGTGCCAAATAGGCCAGCGCTTCGACCAGCTCAAAAAATTTAAGGTCTACTAGACCTTTTAATTTTATACCCTTGAAGGAAAGTCATCTATCCCTGAATATTATAATAAATTTCGCAGTATTAGTTTAGTCCGTGGCTGAAGTATCCAAACAACGGAAAAATCACACGAAATCGACTAACTATTTTTGTCCGGTCTTCTGCAACTTCGCAAAGTAGCTACATCTAAATGTTGGGCCAAACAATACTATGCCATGCGAATTCGTTATTCTCAAAGGACAATAGCTCCTCTAAATCAAATAAATCTACTTTGAGGCTCAAAAAACATTGGAAACGGACAGTATTGGTAACCATCATGGTACCTACGCTATGCATAGGAATCGTTTTGCTGTACGTACAAAGCCACCAATCTGAAATTATTAAAGAAGGGGTTGCCCTCCTAAACCAAGAGCACAAAGGCCTTATTACCGTAGGCAATAGCAACTTGTCTCTATTTGGCAATTTACCGGACCTCTCCATAAAAATTTATGATGTTCAAGTCTTTGAGACCAAAGCGGTCAATGCCCTCCCAATAATGGATGTGAAGGACATTTATGTGGGCTTCAATCTTTGGGATATGGTTAGTGGAAACTACGACATCCACTCCCTAGTGATAGAAGAGGGCGTGTTTAATATTGTTATTCACGAGGATAATACATCCAATATCCAAAATTCCCTAGCCCCTATTTCTGAGGAGGATACGCCAACCACCAATATTCACTTGAATAAGATCCGATTAAAAAACCTGGATATCCATACGCTTGATGAAGCCACCAACACCGATGTTGAAAAGTTCATTTATGAAGGCAAAGGGGGCTTTAGTATCAGCGACAGTATCATTACCGGCCACATCGATACCGAATTGGAACTGAATGTCATCAAAGATGGTGACACTACCTTTATCCGCAACAAACATTTTGAAATACATACAGACGTGGCATTCCATACATCCACAGGGCTACTGGACATAGCACCTTCCGGGATTGTTATGGAGAACGGTGATTTTGAGCTTGAGGGATCTATAGATACCAAGAACGATATGGGCCTTGACCTTGCCATAAAGGGTACCAAGCCCAATTTTGATATGCTTTTTGCATTTGCGCCAACAGATGTGATTCCCTATTTGGAGAAATATAAAAATGCCGGGGAGATTTATTTCAATGCCACCATCAAAGGTCCGGCAAATAAAGGTAACAGGCCTGCCATCAATGCCGAATTTGGTGCCGGAAAGGCCTTTTTGGAGAATACGGCCAGTGCCAAAAAAATAGACAATATGGGCTTTAGGGGCCATTTTAGCAACGGGGAAAACAGGGATGCCAGCACCATGGAATTTTCGTTGACCGATATGACCGCCTCCTTGGAAAAAGGCGAGTTTAAGGGCGCGCTCTTCGTAAAGAATTTTGAAGCTCCTGATGTTGAAATGCAAATGGACGCCAACTTCAATCTAGAATTTATCGCAGACTTCTTTGAACTGGAGCAGGTACAGAACGCCTCGGGGACTATTAAACTAAAGATGAATTTTCACGATATCGTTAATATCGACCAGCCAGAAATGGCATTGCAGCAACTAAACCAGGCCTACTATGCGGAGTTAAAAGTAGAGAAGCTTCACTTGGAGGCAAAGAATCTTCCTATTCCACTGGACACCCTTAATGTAAACCTGCTGATGAACGGCAAGGAGGCTACCCTCAAACAATTTGAGCTGTTAACGGGTAATTCAGATGTATCTATAAGTGGATTTCTGTCCGACCTACCGTCTATTGTACATCATACAAAGACTCCCGTTGAAGCACATTTGGATATCACGTCCAATTACCTAGATATTGCAGCATTGACAGGATTTTCAGCGCAGGACACTACCCAAACCGGATATGACGAACAGGTTAAAAATCTTAGTCTTGGACTTTCTTTTGTTGGCTCTGCCAAAGACTTTACCGAATCTGAATATTTACCTAAAGGGGAATTTTTTATCGATAGTCTCTATGCGGAATTAAAGCATTATCCTCATAATTTACATGATTTTCATGCCGATGTTTTGATTGATGATAAGGATTTGAAAATAGTAGACTTCGAGGGCTATATTGACGATAGTGATTTTCATTTAGACGGACTGGTACATGATTATGCTTTTTGGATGCAGCCCGAACGTAATGGAGATGTAGCGCTAGATTTTAATCTTAACTCAAAAAAGTTACGACTGGAAGATGTTTTCTCTTATAAGGGAGAAAATTACGTCCCGGAAGAGTACCGACATGAAATTTTTGACGATCTGGCCCTTCATTTCACCTCAAGGATGCATTATACCGATTCTTCGCTGAATTCCATTGATATTGCCCTAGACAAGCTGAACACAAAGATGGAACTACATCCACAACGTTTTCACGACTTTAAAGGCAACATCCATTACGAGGACGAGCATATTGTAATAAATGACTTTCACGGTGAAATTGGGTCGACCAATTTTAATTTTGATTTAAATTATTATTTGGGGGAAGACCAGACCATTAAGAAGCGTGATAATTACCTTGAAGTACGTGCTAACTATATTGATTACGATGCCCTTTTTGATTTTGACCTAAGTCCCCCACAGTCAGGTGAAGCGGTTAGGCCGATTGCCGAAGACGTTTCGGAACACGCGGATGCCTTCAATATATATGAATTGCCATTTACAAACATGCGTTTTAAAGCGGACATAGCCCACTTCATTTACCATAGGATAGACCTTAAAAATATCAAGGCAAATTTAAGAACGACACCTGATCATTATATGTATGTAGATACGCTTACCATGGATGCTGCTGGAGGAAACATTCGTTTAAAAGGATATTTTAACGGTAGTGACCCAAAACACATTTATATGCAGCCGGATTTGGTACTGACCGATGTTGATTTGGAAAAATTACTTTTCAAATTTGAAAATTTTGGGCAAGACCACCTCGTTTCAGAAAACTTACAGGGAAAACTTACGGCTAGGATTAGCGGTAAAATAAGAGTATACCCTGATATGGTACCAGATTTGGACCAATCTTCTATTGAAATGGAAGTAAAGGTGTTAAATGGAAACCTAAAGAATTATGACCCCATGTTGGCACTATCGGATTATATGGGAGATAAAAACCTACGGAACATTCGGTTTGATACCCTACAAAACAGTTTGGCCATTGACAAAGGGAAAATCCATATTCCAGTTATGGCCATTGAATCGACCATTGGTCATATGGAACTGTCAGGAACACACGACAGCGATCAAAATATTGATTATTTCTTACGTATACCTTGGAAAACCGTAAGAAAGGCGACCATGCAAAAATTGTTTGGAAGTAAGAAGGACAGCGTTCCTGACGAAGATAAAGTAGATGAAATCGTAGAGGTCGACCCCAACGGAAAGACCAAGTTCCTCAATCTAAAGATACAAGGAACCATTGATGACTACAAAGTTTCATTGGGTAAGAAAAGGAAAAATAGTCCTTGATTTTGAATATCTTATAAACGAAATGCAAAAGTAATTTCAATCATTCCGCACTCATTCTGCTTCCCTCCTAGCCTTCGCAGCTCAAAAAATAAAAGGTCTACTAGACCTTCTATTATTATGCCGTCAAAGCAAAGTGTGATAACACAAGACCTTTAGTACATTTTGTATGAGTAGTTGAACAAGTCGTTGAAGCTAATATCAAGAAAGAAATTTGCTGGCAAAAATCCACAGAAGTTTAACCCAAATAGCGTTTTCTGGTTTTAATAATACAATCTAAAATCCAGCACTGTGCAGGCATTATAATGCCTACGATGCAACTCCTCCACAACCTCGAACATATCATCATCTTCTTTGAACAAGTTAAAGAATGCCTTATCAAGAATTGAGCTGCTTATTCCATTAAAGCTAGTGCCATAGCCAGAAACCGCTTTTGCGTTGGTGATATCCAAAAAATATTGTGCTTCTTCTTCGTCCAGATCTAGCACCTTTGCATTTGAAAAATGCACAATCTTTCCTTTTAACTTTCCCTCAAAAAGTTCTGCAATTTCCTGTAGACTATAGTAGTAGTCATTTAGACAAATACTATTTGCTTCACCTGTAATAACCAAGTAGATGATTTCATAGTCTTTAAAATGATGGTCATCCATGACCAATGCATTTAAACTAGCTTCTAGGCCTTCAATGGTGTCGCATGTTTTATAAATACTGGCTACTCCATATTGCATGGCCAATTGTTTCAGATTTTCCTGTACTTCGGAAACTATCTCCGTTTCTATATCATCCACTGCTTCTAAGCAATAAATGAATTTCTCTGCATCTACAGGGTATTCTTGGGGTACTTGTCGTCTTTTCGCTAGCAAATTTCAGATTTTCTGCCAATGTACTAAAACGCTCTTAAAACAAGGTTTTCCTAAGTGTTATTTTAACAGGTTTGTGTGTTAAAAATAACTTCCATAATTCGTATTTGGTTAACAAATAGATGCCATTTCGAAAACTCGTTTGTTTAAAAGAGCCCAGCCTCTTGCGTTTTTATAGTGTGTTTTTGTATCACTCTTCTGCAATGGCCACCTAGATTCCAAGGAGTACCGTGCCAATGGCGTATGATTTGGTCTGCTAATTGATTGGTAAAAGCTGTTTTAGATAGGCTTTTTCTTGCTATAGAAACCCTCGGATTTATATACCACAAAGCCTAATATCAGGTTAAGAAGCCCTAAACCGGTTTCTAAGGGTTGCGCAAATACAAGATACACCAGCACCCATACACTCAGGACCAGAAAGATAATTTGTGGTAGCGGAAAAAGAGGACTTCTGAAGCCCTTTTTTGTGGTATTTTTTCGCCTCAGAACAAATAGTCCTGCTACAGCTAAAGCTGCAAACAATTGCAGTACAAAACCGCTGTAAATCATCACCTGTTCAAAAGTGCCGGTTACTAATAATATAAACGTTATTCCCGTTTGTAGCCAAATGGCACGTAAAGGAACCTTGTTTTTTGTTTTTTTAGAAAACCATTTCCATAAGCGATGATCTTCGGCCATTACTTGTGTTACCCTGGGACCAACCCATACCATGGCGCTTATACTTGAAATCAGCATCAAAGCAATGCCGAAACTCATAAGCTCTCCCCCTGCTTCCCCGAAAAGCGAAATGGCCGTGATCTGACCGATTTCCAATTTGCCTTTAATAGCTTCCAGTGAATTTTGTCTTATGAAGACAAAGTTTAACAACAAGTAAAGGAAGCTCACCGTCACAGTGCCCAAAAGCAATGCTTTTGGTAAATTCTTACGAGGCTCTCGGATTTCGTCAACAATGTAAGCCGCTGCATTCCAGCCTGAATAAGAAAATGTAACATACACGAAGGATACCGCAAAGGCCGGTAGAAGGACTTCTTTTTTCCAGCTTTGATCCCATAGATAAGCAGATACTTCAGGAGTCTTCGTCACCCCAAAATAGATGAAAAACAAAATGAGCGCTACCTTTAGTAAGGTCGTTGTATTTTGTAACGTGCCGCTCCTTTTAATGCTTAGTGAATGCAGCAAACTGATGATAAAAATAGTAGCCATAGCCAAAACCATACTAGGGAGTTCGATATAGGGTGCAACATATTCACCTAGAGCCATACCGGATAGTGCTATGGGTGCAGAAAACCCGATAGTCAGCGATACCCATCCCGATAAATACCCTAAAGCAGGGTGAAATGCTTTAGAAAGGAAATGGTATTCCCCACCCGATCGTTGCCAGTACGTTCCAAGTTCCGCATAGCTCAAAGCACCACATAGTGCCATCAACGCACCTAATGACCACAAAATAATAATCGACAACGTATTTGTGGTATCTACTAATTGAAAGCCCAAACTGGTGAAAATACCAGCGCCTATCATATTCGCTATAACCACAGCCGTAGCAGTAAAAAACCCTATGGAATTAGGCTTTTTCATTTTTGTTATCGATTATTTGATACCTATTTTATTTTTCTTGTTTGGCAGAAAAACCAATCCACCGCATCTTGATTCTTGGAAGCACCCATTGTAAAAACATACTGCAATTAGGTGGCATGATACCCTTCTTTATGGCCAATAGCTATTGATATAGTATTCGATTCCAATAGTTAGAAAGGTCTTTGAGCTTTTCTTTGGCAAAACGTTCTATGGTTTTGTTATCGGTATTCTTGTTTTTTAGTTGAAAGTGTAAAAGCTGTGGCTCGTCTATGGGTTTACCAATTTGCGATACGATAAAAACACGGGCATAATCGGCAAAATTATTTTCTACAATTGCACGACTAAGGTCCATAGCAAAGTAGTTGTATATTTTACCTGTATGATTTAGTGGGTTTTTTCCCGACGTGGCTTCCAAACTCATCGGATGGTAAGGCGTAATTAATCCGTTGATTCTATTGCCTCTTCCTACCTGTCCGTCATCACCATGTTCGGCACTTGTGCCAGTAACGGTAAGATAGATGCTTTCGTTATCATAATTATCGGCCGTATTGATATTTACTTCGGTATCGGACAACTCCAAACTATGAATGATATATTCTTGTACTGCTTCTTTTTTGCTGATATAATCACTCAAATCGGTGATATAGGTGTCAATCATGGCC
This sequence comes from Maribacter aestuarii, assembly GCF_027474845.2. Classification (NCBI taxonomy): domain Bacteria; kingdom Pseudomonadati; phylum Bacteroidota; class Flavobacteriia; order Flavobacteriales; family Flavobacteriaceae; genus Maribacter; species Maribacter aestuarii. Next base: position 3,716,983 of record NZ_CP107031.2, on the reverse strand, counting down.
ATGGCAATGGTAAAATACCGTTTTGAATATTCTTTGACCCCCATTACCTTAGTGTCCTCGCCAATAAAGGGGAATTTACTTTTAGTAGTTGGGTCGTTCAACAGCTTATCAATCCTAATGATGCTCTCTTCCAAAGGTGTTTTAGGATAGAAACCTGCACCAAAAGAGGTGTCATTGGCCAACGGAATTTCACCTTCACCGAAACGCTTAAACAGCTCGACCAAATCTGTACTTCCCGGACGTATGTTGGTAGTAATCTTCATATCCTTTGCAACATCTAGATGTCGGATATGTTTTTTTGTCCACTTTTTTGCGGTTTCAATGGCAATTTCTTCAACAGGGATTTTTTTATCCTTTACGTGGGCCGTAGCCCTACCTGCAATAATCAGCGATATCGGATGTATTACTTTTCCTCCTTTATAGGCAGGCTTCGATTGCCCACCAACTAAAAGGGCCTTATCAACATTATGGTGCATAATGGCACCAAATTCTTTTATATAATACTGACAAAGTTCTTTTGAAATTTGCTCGGTAATCTCATCGCACATCGTGTCGGGATGACCAATCCCCTTCCGCTCGGCCATCTCAACAGAATCATCGTTAATACTTCCTATGATAATGTTACTTGACATATTGTTTTTTCACATTAGTTGTTACCATCAGGTTCCTTTTGCCTGGTAAAGGGTACAAAGCGCACAGGTATTAATTTTTTCTTGATGATCTTATTTTTCTTTTTTGTAACCAATACCAAATGGCTCACGTAACTATGCGGCCCTACAGGTATAATCATCCTTCCACCGATCTTCAATTGGTCTATTAAGGGTTGGGGAATGCTGTCGGCACCTGCTGTGACGATAATAGCATCAAAAGGCGCTTTTGACGGCCAGCCGTGATACCCATCGCCCCATTTTACATTCACATTGGCATAGCCCAACTGTTTTAATCGATCTTTGGATTGAACGGCCAAGGGCTTTACAATTTCAATAGTATACACGGAGTCTACAATTTTTGCCAGAATGGCTGCTTGATATCCAGAACCTGTTCCTATTTCCAATACCATATCGCTTTCTTTTAACTGTAGTGTCTCGGTCATAAAAGCAACAATATAGGGTTGGGAAATGGTTTGTCCAGCACCTATAGGTAGAGGACGATCCGCATAGGCATATGTCTTCATGTTATCGGGAACAAAAAGATGTCGGGGCACGTTTTGCATCGCAAAAAGCGTAGCGGCGTCATTTATGCCTCTAGCTATAAGTTGCGTTTTTACCATTTGCTCCCTTTTGGCCGTAAAATTCTCTTGGCCAAAACCAATCATACAGATAAAACATGCTAGGGCAGTAATACTATTTTTCACTTTTCACTATGTATTAGCTGACGTACCAGCGAATTAAATTTTTAAATTAAATCATAAAGGAGACTCTTGTAATGACTTATATCACAATTGGAAAGTTTGATAGCATTTCTGAAAATGAAATCGCGTAACCAGCAATTAAATTAAATTTCTATTCCACATACCTTTAGCTTCCCTCCTATCGCCGGTCAATTAATAAGTGTTTATTTGCAAAGTTCTTATTGTTCATTAAAGGAGTTCTATCACCTGTAATAAGATATGATTGAGTCTTATAGACTTTTTTAACTGTACTTTTTTAGATACCTTTTCGTTTGATTTAATATCAAAACCATTTTGGAATGGAAAAGCCTGTTTTGAGTCTCATTCATGATGTTTAAAATGAAAAGAGGTATGAATGAACATAAAAAATTAATGGGTGCTTCGGTCCTGACCACGTTAGCGGCATCGCTATGTTGTATTACCCCTATATTTTCATTGTTGGCAGGAACTACGGGTGTGGCATCCACCTTTACTTGGATAACACCTTATAGACCTTATTTAATCGGTTTTACGGTTTTGCTGCTGGCTTTCGCATGGTACCAAAAATTCAAACCCAAAACCCAAGCCGAAATGGAGTGTGCCTGTAATGATGAAAAACCAAAATTTATCAACTCTAAGCGATTTTTGTTATTGACAACCTTATTCACCGGAGTTATGTTGGCATTTCCATCCTACTACCCTATTTTTTCTGCTAAGCCAGCGGCAAGTCAACAAATCGTTAACGGGGCAACATTGAACGTTCAGGAAATCCAGGTAACCGTTGAAGGGATGACCTGTACAGGTTGTGAAGCCCATATTGAAAGTGAAGTCAACAAACTGGAGGGAATATTGAATGTTAAGGCGGATTATGCTGCAGCTAATACTATCGTTAAATACGATACCACCAAGGTAGACCCAGAGAAAATAGAAACCGCCATCTTAAGCACGGGCTACAAAATAATAAGGTAATGGAGCTACAATTAGAGTCTACAATTACCTGCCCTAAGTACCATCACCCTGCCAAAGAAAAAATGTCCACTACGGCGTGTCAATTTTTCTATGAATGCAAAAATTGTAACGTACTACTAAAACCCAAGGATGGTGATTGTTGTGTTTATTGTTCCTACGGAACGGTAAAATGTCCGCCAATACAAAGTGGGTCTAGTTGCTGTAACTGACCAACAAAGTATCTCTACTTTTTTCTTGACACTGCAAAGTATACGTTTAACGATGTGATGCGGCAGAGAAATAAAGATAAGCTGTGTAATGTATCCTTTTAGAAACGATGATACTATACTTGTCCCCGGCCGATATAGGATTTATTATAATCCTCCGCCATTCTAGATAAAGCCTCTAAGGCATCCTTTTGGAAGCTGGATTCGAAGACAGGTCCTTTGGTAAAAAGGGTTCGGAAACCATATACGTCTTTGGCATAATTGACCAAAACAGTTCTATTATCACCTACAAGTTTCTTTAGGTTGATGGTAGACATATTTTTCGCTTCTTCCCCTTCTTTTTGGGCAAGCATTTCAAAATTGTTTTCCTGCCATGTGGCATATTCGGCATCAGTCACCTCCATACGGTCCGGTAAATATGGGCTAACAAAACCCTGTGTATGGTGATATTTTTTTAAAACAGTAATCTTTCCTTCGGTGACAACCTCTAACAACAGTTGTTTAGGAATCTTGTCTTGTTTTCTTTTCGCAAATAGGTTAACATATTTCGCTCTTTTGAATTTTTTTCCATTGTCAAGAGAAAAACCTTGTAGGTCTTTAGCCTTGTAAACTACAGCATTTTTGTCTACATCTTCTCCCTTGGCAAAAGCCGTAAAAGATTGTTCATCAATGAGATAAACCCTTTTCTGGAAGTCCTGCGGATTCATCATATCCATAAATATGTAACCCTCAACTACTTCCCCATTTTCAAGGGTTATGCTACCTTTTTCATAGGTACCTACTGAACTTGGTGTCCTTAATTGCGCAATAATACTGTTACAGGTGAAACTGAAAAATACAATAAGCAACGTGGCTAAAATCGAATGTTTACGTAGTTTTATCATCTTTTTATTTCTTTTAATTGGTTTTTAAAATTACTTACACTTAAAATCATTTTTTGTCAAGTCCATGGAATAGTGCTAGTTACGTCTAAAAATCGAAGTAATTGTTTATAAGTCATGTTTGAGGCAAATCCTAAATTTTTCTTAACTGTCAGAAGTACCGGAGTGCTTTTAACATAACGCAGTACATTAGGAAACACATCTTGGGTCTTCCTTAAGGGTTATCCGTTAGCGCGCCTTATAAGAGGTCAAGGAAGCGTCTCCTGTTTGATAATACACCTGGCCGGTAATATCATCAACCGCGTACAAGGGCTCGCGATCTTTACCCAAATTAATCTCGCCTTCGATTTCCCCTGTTGTTTTGCTCACTTTTAAAAGGACAATATCTTTTTCTTGCTTTGACATGATGAACATGAAATCCCTACCTTGTTTCGTAGCCTTGAGTCGGGCATTTGCCTGTCTAAAGGCAGCTCCGGCATAAGTTGAGGCGGCATTGCCCAATTCTCCGTAGGCAGCTCCAATTTGAGATACAAGTTCACCGGCTGCTTCGTCTTTTTGTCGAACATCGTTTTCGGCTGCGGCCATAGCTCCTGAAACATAGTACGAGGCGGCTCCAATATAGGCTGCCCTTATGGACGAGGCGTACAGCAAGGCACGTTTCCAACCTGCTTCCTTAGGTGCGGCATAGTATTCTTGATAGGCCAAAGACCCGTCAAAGTTATATTTAGCAACGTTCTGGTCGGAATGTAGAAAAATACCATCTGCTAAAATTTCCAGATTCGTTGGAGACTCCTTGCCCTCAAAGCGAAGTTCCGTTTGTGAAAAATCACTGACTTGCCCGTTGGACATATCCACCACTTTTAAAAGTCCGGAACTATAATCAAAAGCATAAATTTTATTTTGATGTTCGGCCGTAAGCCTTGGACTGGTTTGTATACTTTTTTTCCATTTTAAGGTGCCCGTAAGATGGTCCAGAATGTTCATCGACTCGGTAGTAATATATAGAATTTCATTCGCTAGCGGTACAATGCCCACTACCGTACCCTCTACCTTCACGGGTTTCTCAAAGGTAATGGCCCCAACAGTCGGATCCAGATAATTAAGAAAATCTTTATTGGCAGTTCGTGATACCAGTAAAATACCATCGCCTGTATCTAAATAGTCGTACACTCCACCTTTGATAGCAATACCACGTCCCTTTTTGCCCCAGAGACCTTCGCGCGTCTCATAGTCGAACAGGTTTATTTTGGTTCGGTTGCCATCATCGGGCAACACAAGAATTCCTTTATCCAGAAAATTAACTTGGCTCAGTGCCCCGTTTACCTCTAATTCTTCCTCCCATACCAAACTACCGTCATTAATATCATATGCGTTGTAATGATTGGTATAGTTAACGGTGGTATTACCTGAGGAGGTGGTTATTCCGCCTTGTCGCTCTTGCTGTGACCCTAAATAGAAAACGTCACTGCCTTCGGGCTGGTAATAGTTTAGCTGTATATCCATGTCTTTGGAGACATTCTCCGCGGCCTGCTTCAATAAGGCTCCAAATTTTCCCATTTTGTCTATCTGTGCCGCCTCTTTGGAGTTTGTTTTTTTCCAGATGACAGCACCAGAATCCGTGTTGAGCTTGTAGTTGTTGAACAAGGTTACGATAAGCAGTTCTTTATTTTCAAGTTCATTGGCAGCAACGATACGGCCAAATTTTTCATTCATTGACCATGAAACAGTGGCATCGGACATCCGTACGGAAACCATTAACGGTTCTCCATTGAAGTCAGTTCCGGTAACAAGAATCGCATCCGAATTATATAATAAATGATAGCTGGCAACTTTTTGAAGGCCCGCATTTTTTGAATGGAAGACTTCGTCACCGCTAAACTGGTCGATTAGATGTAAGCTATTGCCCGTGGTTACCGAAAAGAACGGACTATTGGGTAGTTCTTCGTATGCAGCCCTATCAAGATTTCCATAGGCTCTTTTCCCCCAGCTGATATCCCCGGTTTCGGTATCAATACCAATCAATTCTTCTCTTGAACTAACGATAAGATTACCCAGCGAAGTAACTTCTTGCCATAATATTTTGGTGGGTACTTCTTTGTTCCATGTCATTTCAACTTGTGAAAAGGATAGTAAAGGAAACACCAACAATAATAGAAAAAATGGTTTAATCTGGTTCATAATCTGGATTTTGGTCTAGATAGAACGTAATAGATACCGCTTTAGTACTAATTGCTTGTTTTAGATTTGATTACGTCTAAGCCAAGTGACGCTCTTATGGTAAAAAATGCAGAAAACGTATTATGACTGAACCCTTACGAGATAGAAACTGATTTAGCAACATATAGCATCCATTCGTATTTAAACCTCGTTCCTATGGTTACTGCATAGAGATCTTCGCTGTTTTCATATAATTTTTTCCTGTTTTTCCGATGATATGACGACCGTTCATCGATTAGTATGATGTGAAAACACTTAAGCGTCCTTATGAACGTTCAACACGAAACAAATTGTTCTTTTTAAGAATCGATTGTTTTATCCCTAATAAAATAGCCCATGAAAATTATGGACAAGAATGCAAAAAGGAATCGTAAGGTTTGGAATCCATTTATACTTTTAATTTTCACCATTTGTTTCACAGCCTGCAGTAGCGACGCTGTTCTGGACGTTATGGATACCGATGTAGAGGATGTAACAGAAGGTGAATTTGAAAATAAGCCGGAGCAACCTGCAAATGCCGATATTAATGGTGACGGTGAACTGAATGTCTTGATTTTGGGGACCAGTAAATCAATAAATGCAGGTACGGAACCCTTTGCGCCGGACAATATTGCCATTGAATTGAGTAAAATCCTCAGCAATGATATAAATAACTCCGTTGCGGTTTATGTAGAATCGGAAGATATTTATAAGAATAAGACAGTTACAGTGGCTCTTGGATCTGGAGGTAATGAATACGACTATACCCACTATAGTCATTCCCTAGTGCAGTACTACTATTGGCCGGAGGGTATGGAAAACCGAATGGACAAACTCTCTGGTAAAGGTGAAAAAAAATGGGACTACGTGGTTATTGCTGCGGACCCTTATTTGGTATCTACCCTACCCGGATATTATTCCTTGGGAGTTAATAAGATTGCCGCTAAAGTTATGGAAGGTGGTGCAAAACCCCTACTTATGATGATGTGGCCCAAGACAGAATCGTCATTGCCCAACATAGGGCACTTTGAAGAATTCACGTACCGTACTGCAGAAGGTGCAAAAGTAGATTTACAAACCATCCCTGCAGGACTTGCATGGCAAGCGCTTGGTAATGATAAAAAGGATGAAAGTACATCGCACCCTTCACCTAATGGTGCCTACACTGCGGCAGCGGCCATATACTCCCAAGTTTATGGAAAAAGTGCTGCTGAATCTGCCTATGAGTATGATGCTTCCATCGCTGAAACCGTATTTTCCACCTTTAAGAATGCTGCGGATGAACCTCACTTTTCGGGTGTTCGTAGTTTTGTTTCACCATTTTCAGCTTGTGACATCACTGAAATGACAATGCATTATAACCATACTGGCACCAGTAGTGAAAATGGTATTCTAGGTGGATTGAATTGGGTGTTTGGCAAATCGGATAAAACCTTGGAACGTGATGGCCCTGCTCCTATCCATTTTAATTTTGGTAGGGCAAATACCAATTTCGAGGCCAACAAGCGTTATAAGATAGACCCTTCGTTATTTGATTTTTCTTTTGGATTTCCTATGCAGGATGGTTCAGCAACCGGAAACACCTCCATGTTGTACGGTATCGACAAGCGAGGGTCGCAATCTGAAAACGGAACTGATCTTGGTGTTGCGCTTTACATGGTACGTCAATCCGAATTGCCCTACGCTAGGGCGGCTCCTATACGTACCCTTTTTGCACAGCTTAAAGAAATGAATATCGTAACCTCCGCTTACCGTGATAGCTGGCATATGAATCGGGATTTGGATAAAGCTACAGCAGGATTTATGTACACCTTACTTACAGGTAGTTGCGATTTAGGCGAAGAGCCTACCGATAAAACTTCTGCGGCCTGGAAGTCTTGGGCAGCACATAAGATAGGTTATGAAACAGCCTGGAATCTTATGTATCTAGATTGGAAAGCGCCAAGCTGTCCGTAGTCTTCAGATTTATTTTGTTTGAATCATGAAAAATCATACTTGATGTAAAATTGCCTTCCTCCTTTCGTTGGTCAAATCGGTATCCAATTCGGAGAAAGGAATTATAGGTATGCCACACACCTCCAACTTTGCAGCAGATGAAGAGGCCATTAGGACTGGAGTCAAGTATTTTTCTTCCATGATTATTGAAAGACTTTAAATTAATAGCCTATTTTGCCAAAGTCCCATAAAATATATGTCTTATGGGACTATTGCTTTTGAAGCGGGATATATTTAATCCCAGTCTTTTCCTATCCTACCCATATTTTATAGCATTAGAAATTAACTTTGATAACCACTTCATACACATTTATTCATAGCTTGTTATTTGGTTTTATAGGAATCATTCACTTTTTTCTTTGGAGTTAGTCACCTACTGACCTTTGATAGGGTTAAGGACCTCCAACGGCTCACATAATAAATATGCGTTCATTTTTTCTCAACCATTTTACAGATATTCATGACCTTATAATAAGGCCCGATTTCCCTTCTTTTTCAGAAGATATTGCTAGATGAAAATTTTAAAGGAGCTATGGTCTAAATTAAGACGAGCATAAGTAGTGTAAACAGAACAAAAATACTTCGTAAAATTCAAGTAGTTTCTTTCAACGTAATTACAATTTCTTCTTTGATATATAGCAATAAACTATAAATAAATAAGGCTATACCTAACATTTCAAGAAATTCTTCGATACTGTAACATATGGCATTCACAATTTCCGAAAAATTGTCAGAATTATAATTATTAGCAGCTATCATTTCAACGCCTATGGCCCCAAGTACAAATATGGCTCCTGATAAAATAAACAGCCAAGCAATCTTTTTGGGAAGTTGTGGTAGAAATTTGAAATAATAGACCAGTGAGAAAAGTACAAATAGTATTCCATAAGGAATTACCCATCCCCAAGATAAATACCCCTCTAAATTGAGGTTGTTATCAACTATAACCCCAACTCGCTCATGGAGTTGAACTGCTTCGTCAATGGATAAATAAAAAAATATAACAGCTAGAATTTGCCATAGCGAATAACTCAATCCGTTTTTATTCCGAAATAATGAAATAAAACCAAGCAAGAAAGAAGCAATTAAAATAGTCATTGACGAATAATAAGCAGGAATGTTCCCTTCTGTTCTAATATTAAATAGATTGAAAAGCCAACCAATGTTGTTATCATTAAAATAGAAGAGTAAACCTACAATATTCGTAATTTGAAGCAATAAAATAAAAACAAGCAACAAACCCAATATTTTTTTTGGTTCAATAATTATATTCATAGTAATATGAAGTTATAAGCACAATTATTAATATTGAAGGGCTAATTTAACAATAAATAATCAAGACTTTTCGTTTTTAAAAGACAGTTTACAGAGGCTATGTAATAGTTTCGATGAGGAGAAGGAAAGTTTCGATTATGTGTTTTTTTACGGTAGGCTTGATCAAATCAAAAAAAGAATAACCATAAAAAGGTAAATCACCTATATGATATCAAAAAGGAAAAGGCAGGTACTGTTATTTTTTTTTAAGGATAAGAATAAGAAAAGTTGGTCTAAAATTTTGAGGGAACTCACATCATTATATATGACCAGTAAGAGCTTCCCATTAAATTACATTTCGCATTTGCTTTATAGGAAAAACGTCGATAATTATAATGATTACCTAAGCCTTAAAGAAAATTCTAAGTTACTTCAATGGTCAAAATCATTGGCAAAAAAACAAATTGTCTTAGTGCAAAATAAATTGCTGTTCGCAGAGTTTTTGGCAATGAACAATATTCCTACTCCCCCAATTTTTTTTCATAATTCAAAAAACCAATTTGCTTACGAGGGAAAAATTTTTGAAATAGAAACTAAAAATGACTTTTGTTCTTTTTTAACGAAAGTTTTTAGAGAAAAGAAAATTGAACATATTTTTTGTAAGCCCGTGGATGGAGTTAAGGGAGAGAATATCTTTATCCTAAGAAAGGCTACCCATCAAAAAATAGAGGATGATTTAATAGACATGATATTTTCCAGGTCATTCATATTTCAGGAAGTTATTCCGCAAAATGAAGTTTTGAAGATGATAAATCCTTCTAGTGTAAATACTTTAAGAATAGCCACTTACAAAAACGAAGGGAATGAAGTGGAAATTCTTTCTGGATTGGTCCGAGTTGGCAGGACCGGGTCTATCGTAGACAATGCCCATAAGGGCGGAATTGTTGTACCATTTGATAAAGAAACAGGTAAACTGCGTGATGAAGGTTTACAACTAATTGATAATGGTGGGGGTATTTTTCAAAAACATCCAGATACAGGCATAATTTTCGAAAACCTACAATTACCACATTATCAAGAAGTTAAGGAATTAGTAGCCCAAGTATCTTCTTTGTTTGATTTCCCTCTTTTAGGTTGGGATGTTGCTATAACCCCAAGAGGTCCTACGATTGTAGAGGTTAATCATGACTTTCATTTGTTATTATCAGATCGTACGGAAAAAGGCCTCAGAAAAACCCTATCTATTAAAAAATTGCTGGAGCAAGTACAATAAATCCATATTTCAGTACGCAGCCAATAAGGTCGACAATTTTGACTAGGATATTTAATATGTACTTTATCTGTTTTGTTACGAAATTTGAATTAACGTTACAAAAATTACTGTCGGTCGATTATTCTGATTAAACAAGTACTGCCCTCATCCCTTGGCTTACATTGAAATATCGTTCCAAATGAAAATTTATTAGACTTGATGATAAAAAAAGGATTACTTTTCGAAGGACTATTCCACATATTCAATATCCGAAGTCTGCATAAATTTTTAAAAGCCAATATTCCTTATTTTTTGGTATAATATATTTACAGCCCTAAAGGCTTGCACAAAAACGAAAAGAACTTGTAACGGAACACTTTGGTCGTTACAAGCTCTTTTAAATATTTGGTATTACAATATGATTAAGAAACTACTATTTCTTCATATTCACAAAACCAACGGGTTGAAGCAAAGTTTCCATACTAGCAATATGAAGTCCTTCATTGGAACCAGAACCTTTAGCAGCGACACCTGGTGTACCTTTGGGTAAATCATAAGATTCACCAACAGAGGCTGAACCGTAACCTAGATCCTTCATAGACCCTGCCGTAATTCTACTCAACGGATTTTCACCCAAGTTCAAGAAACCGGTCATCAACTCATTGTTCAACGCGGCTTCATCCCAGTGACCAAATCTAGTTCCTGGACCAAAATCACCCTCAATAGGTAATTCGTCAGTTCCACCTTCTGCATTCCAGAATACATTGGCTTTACTACCTAAGAAATAAGGGTTATCATCGGAACCTCCTCTCAGGGTTCTGTCAAAACCAAAAGGCGCAACGTTCCAAAGCGTACCTACACCTAATACATGACCCATTTCATGAACAATTACTTCCTCGAACAAATCCAGTTCTTCCAAAAAGTCTAAGTCATCTACATCAAAGAACATAACACCCGATAATGTTAAGAAATCATCTGTACGCACAAATCGTGGTCCAGCTTGACCTAGAACACGACCAGGTCCATCAATAGGGGCCAATGCTACTTCAATAATAATATCATCAACCGTTCCCTCATCCACTAAGGCTGGAAAGCCCTCAAAGGCTGAAGGAAGAGTACCTGTAAATGATGGCTCGTCTTTGATAATGATCCGTTCCCAACGTGCTGCCGCAGCTTCAAAGACCTCTACTTGTCTTGGTGTTGGTGGTAGTAGGTAGCTTAAAGTAATGTTGAATCGTCCTCGGTCAACACCGGGTGCTTCGGTTGTTTTGAGTGCATCTGTGCCTAAATCATCAATAATGATGGGGTCAGTAGACGGGGCTTTTAAGGCAATGGTCAAATCTTGGGAAACGGGTAGTGCTTGTGTCTCCTCGGTCGGTAAGGCCTCCTGCGAACAAGAAGCTAAAAGCAAAGCACTACAGACTAAGACGCTACTCCCTATTCGCAGGGAACTTTTTAATGTGTTTTTCATAGTAAACTAAAAGATTATTTGTTAAAAAATAAGAACTGCTGTTCAAAAGAAAGCAGTTCATTTCGAATTGCTGTTAAATTAATCACTTCTAAACTATTATTCAAAACATTTTGTAACAATTTGAAATGAATAATAACTGAGTATTTGATTTTGAAGTAGTTAGGCTTTCAAAAAATTATTAAAAAGAAAAAACTTACAAATAGGTATAAATCCTCATAGAAAATGATGGTCTTTTAAGAATCGGTCTGGAAATTAAACTGATTTTAAAATTTTATAAAACATAAATTCATCATTTTTAATCAGATTTCAAGAAAAAAAGCAAAGAAACCTAGTATTTATTAGGTTTTCTCCATTTTTTTTTTAAATTATAAGTAAGAAATTTTAACTTAAAGAAATATATGAGGCAACTTAAAATCACGAAACAAATTACAAACAGAGATACCAAATCATTAGAAAAATACTTTCAAGAAATATCGAAAATAGATTTAATTACGGCCGACGAGGAAGTAGAACTGGCCAGAAGAATTCGTGAAGGAGATCAAGTTGCCCTAAATAAATTAGTAAACGCAAACTTACGTTTTGTTGTTTCCACCGCAAAACAATACCAGGGAAGCGGTTTAAGACTTTCCGACCTTATCAACGAGGGAAATATAGGATTAGTTAAAGCAGCAAAGCGCTTTGATGAGACTAGAGGTTTCAAGTTTATATCCTACGCGGTATGGTGGATCAGACAGTCCATTTTACAGGCAATGTCCCAACAATCACGTATGGTACGATTGCCATTGAACAAAATTGGGGAAATCAGTAAAATTAAAAAGGCTTATTCGTCTTTAGAACAAGCATACGAACGCCCACCTAGTGCCATTGAGATTGCCAATGAACTGGATATGAGTAGATCTCAAGTTAAATTGGCCATGAAAAACTCGGGCAAGCACTTGTCCATGGATGCTCCTTTTGAGGAGGGCGAATCTGGTAACTTGTATAATGTAATGCAATCCAAAGATGCACCCAGACCAGATGACAAAATGATGAAGGATTCGCTAAGTACCGATATAAATCAAGCTTTGAAAACACTTCCGGAAAGAGAAAGTGAAATTATTCGCCTTTATTACGGCCTTGGTGAAAGAAATCCCAAAAGCCTTGGTGAAATAGGAGAACTTTTTGATATTACCAGGGAGCGCGTACGTCAGATTAGGGAGAAAGCTATTCGAATTCTGAGGAAACGTTCTCATAACAAGGTGCTACAAGCCTATTTGTAGGGAGTAGCAGTTAAAATAAAACAAAAAGCCGACCCGATGGTCGGCTTTTTTATTGGTCACACTCTTTAGTTCGCAAATCTACATTTCTTCAATATTCTTTGGTTTATGCTAGTAGGTGTAACTTTCAGTTATTAGCTTAGTAGTTTCTTTCTTTCATAAAAAATCAATTCAATAGCAATGATAAAGGCATTGGCATACCTGACCTTATTTTCAGGGTTTTCTTTTTTATTCTTTGGATTGGCTTGTTTTTTGACGAAAAATATGAAACTGGAGTTTGAAAGATATGGACTGGCATCCTATCGAAAAACTGTTGGCGCGCTTCAATTAATAGGCGGTTTAGGATTACTCATTGGGATGTACTACTCCCCTTTTTTACAGATTTTTGCTGCGGCCGGACTGTCTATTTTAATGTTGTTAGGATTTCTAGTACGACTTAAGATTAAGGACACCTTTTTACAGGCGGCCCCATCCTTATTTTATGCCTTGCTAAACGCATACATATTCTATCATCTTCTTTCCTATTGGTAGCGATTTCCTAAAAAATGGGAAAAGCGATGTAAAGACACATAATTAAAAATAAAAAAGCTGGAAAAGATTTTTTTAAAGGGTCTTTAATTTTGATGTGCATGGCTATGGACCCTAGCAATAAGAATGCAAGGCCTAATGCTGAGGGTTCTCTAAGTTCAGGATACCAAATTGCAGCCAAAAGCCCTAGGGCAAGAATAACTTTTAAAGTGCCAACAACATAGCACATCCAAACTGGAAGTCCATACACTTTGAACTCCTCGATAATAGTGGTAGCATTACCGCCTCGCCATTGTGTCGGTTTCTTATTTTGAATCAACCAAACGTTGAGAATACTTATGGCAACAATACATTGTAGTGCAACTGTGAAATAGTCCATAGAAATTAGTCTTAAAATTAATTAATATTATACTGTTTACTCTAGATAGATTTTTTCAATTTCTAAGGTAAAATTTTCTTTTCGATTATTTCCAATCAAAAAGGCAACTTCTTCCATTATTTTCCCTTGATAATTGGGTTTTTTCAATGTATTTCTTCGAAACATTGGAATAAAATCATTAAATGATAGCCTTATTAGTTCCCAATCCCCTGACGTCATAAAACTTTTGACGTATGAATATCGCTGAGAGGCGTCACTTTTAATGCGAAACTGATACTCCTTACCATCACCTTTTAATTTAATAACTACCTTAGAGAACCGGGAGACGTCTTTCTTATCCATTTCATAACGTACAGATGAAAAGCCACCATTATTTTCAGTTGTAACATACCCGCTAAAAACACCATTCCCTGCTTGGTTCACAATGATTTTTCCTTCGGATAAGCCACCCATTACACCATCATCCACGATATAACACGGCTTACCATTGTTATGATTCTTAAAATTGTAAATAAGTGCAGATGTGTCCTGATTCATAAATGAAAAAAAAGTTAGTATGACTAAAATTCTCATGAGTGCTGAACTAACATAGAACGATACGAAACGATTTTGTTAAGATTTGCTTCGGGAATAAGTATTTTTAACTAAAAATTGGCTTTGCTCGTTGATATGGAAGTATATGATACAAAGCTCCATAAATATACTAACAAAACATGGCAAATATCCTTTTCTACAAAGAAATTGACTTAAGGGTACACTAATCAGCTATAATCTTCTTTATCTATTTTGCTGTCGCGTGGATAAATCGATTTAACTTCAGGATAAATCTTCAGCTACTAATTGTCCTTTGGAAATACCCAATTCCTGAAGATCGGCTTGTAACGATTTCATCATAGGCGGTGGCCCACAAAGATAAAATTTACTATCTGTATTATCTATGTGTTCTTTTAAAAATTCTTTGTCAATATGACCATGAGGAAATTTGCTACTGTGCTCATCGGATAGAATATTAATGAAATCCTTTCCCAACCACCTTTCAAACTGGGACTGTAAGATGATATCACGTTCCCTCTTGTTCCCGAAAAGCAATTTAATTCCGGACAATTCATTTTTCTGTGCTAATTCTTTAATTATGGCTACAAAAGGAGTTACTCCTGCACCACCTGCTATAAAAACACCAGGACCTTGGTACGATATAGCGCCCCAAGGGTCTTCCAATAGTAAATTATCGCCCTGTTCCAAAGTTTGGAGCATATCCGTTACACCATCATGTTTGGGGTAGACTTTTATAGTAAACTGCAAATAACCGTCTCCAGGTAGACTTGTAAAAGTAAATGGTCGTTTTTTATCGCGCCATCCTTCTTTGTCTAAAGCTACCTCAGTAGCTTGTCCCGGAGTAAAATTATAATCTGCTGGTTTTTGTGCTTGTATTTGCAGAACATTATGGGTGATAAAACCTATCTCTTGAATCTTTACTTTATGTGACATATACTAATATGTTTTAAATTATGATTATAAATTTAAAGTGCTATTTCTCAAAAGTGTCCAGTGCCTTCCCAATTAAAACTTCCCCGGATAAAATCTCAAAAGTTTCATTATGAACCGTATCATCGTGTAATGTTCTTGCTAAAACTTGAGCTACATCGTCTCTGCTTATGGAGCCTTGTTCTTGTAATGATTTTCCAATTACAATTTTACCTTCTCCTTTTTCATTGGTTAAAGACCCAGGCCTAACGATGGCATAAGGTAAATTACTGGATTTAAGATATTCGTCTGCTTTGTGCTTTGCTTTCAAATATTCCTGAAGCTCCTCTGATTTTTCTGGTTTATCAGCACCCATGGAACTCAGCATCACGAATTTTTTAATCGCTTTATTCTTAGCTGCATCTATCATTTTCTTGGCGCCTTCTTGGTCTACTTCCTTCACCTTTTTACCGCCAGATCCAGCAGCGAAAATGATTTTGTCTATATTTTCGACTGTATGAGCAATATCCTCCTCAAGATCACCAATTACCGTTTTTACGTTTCGAGCAGCAAACTGTACGGTTTGACTTTCTTTCCTAACCATTGCTATGGGTTCAAAATATTGTGAGGATTTCAGCAGATTGACGACTTTATTCCCTGTCGTGCCTGTGGCACCGACTACTAATACTTTCTCCATTTCCTATTTGTTTAGCGTTACTTTAAGTTGAATATCCGCCTTTAAGAGTTTTGATACGGGACAGACCTCCTTAGCCTTGTGGGCAATCTGTTGAAATTGCTCGGCATCTATATTTGGAATATCCCCTTTTAGGTCTAAATCTATTTTTTTGATTTCTCCATCTTCAAAAGAAACGGATGCGGCAATATCCAAACTATCCGGCTTAAATCCTTCCTCTCCCAATAAAAAGCTTAACTGCATTGCAAAACATCCCGCATGGGCAGCGCCTATTAGTTCTTCTGGATTCGTGCCTTTTTCCCCATCTTCAAATCTCGTATGAAATGAATATGGCGTTGTATTCAATATACCACTGCCCGTAGTTAATGTTCCTTTTCCTTCTTTGCCAGAACCTTTCCACTGGGCCTGTGCTTTTCTTGTGAATCTCATCTTATGTATTTTTTAAATTTTTAGATTATGCTTCTTGTTCTATGCTCGCCTTGGGGTAATCCGTGTATCCTTCAGGACCTGGAGTGTAGAAAGTATCCTCATCCCAATCTGCCAACTCTAAATTATTTTCGAACCGTTCTACCAGATCTGGGTTGGACACATATAATTTTCCAAAGGATACCAAGTCGGCATTTCCAGACTCGATTACTTTGTTCCCGGACTCTTGATTAAAGCCAGAATTAATCATTAGTGTACCATTATATAATGGTCTAAAATGTTTAGCAATCTCTGTAACTGCATAGGATATTTCAGAAACGTCCGTAAATGGTTCTGATAAATGTATATATGCCAAATTATAGTCGTTCAATTTCTTAATGACGTACTCGAACGTTGGAATCGTGTCTTCATCCATGGTCATTCCAAAAACTCCGTTAAGTGATGGATTAAAACGGGCTCCAATTTTTTCCTCTGGAATCACTTCTTTGATAGCATCTAAAATTTCAAAAAAGAACCGTGCTTTATTCTCATGGCTTCCACCATATTCATCGGTCCTTTTGTTGGAAGTGCCGTTAAAAAATTGATGGATTAGATAGCCGTTGGAAGAATGAATTTCTATCCCGTCAAATCCGGCCTCTACGGCGTTCTTCGCAGCGTTCTGAAAATCCTTTACGGTAGTCTTAATATCTTCAATTGTCATTTCTTTTGGAGTAACCGTATCTTTTAATCCTTCCGGTGTATAGGCCTGCTCGTTCGGATTTATTGCCGATGGTGCCAATGGCAGTTCACCGTCGTGAAAATCAGGATGCGATATCCGTCCTACATGCCATAATTGGATGAAGATTTTACCGTCCTTCTTATGCACTCTTTCCGTAACCTTTTTCCAGCCTTCCACTTGGGCTTTGGAATGAATTCCGGCAGTGTTGATATATCCAACGGCTCTTTTCGAAACTTGCGAACCTTCGGTGATGATAAGCCCTGCAGAGGAGCGTTGTTCATAGTATAAACCATGAAGCTCATTTGTGGGCTTATTTTCCTCATTATCTGCCCTGCTTCTTGTCATGGGAGCCATTACTACCCTATTCCTTAATTTTATATTCTTATTGTATGGTGTTAATAAATTTTGCATAGTTCTGTTTTTAAGTTCACAACAATATACAATAGGTTATGGTCAATATGATTGACCTATGTCAATTAGGATTATTTTAACGTCTTCATTTTCCGCCTTACTCTACTCAGATTTTCGGCGGATACCCCCAAATAATTTGCAATCTGATAATTGGGTACCCTATCTTCGATGCTCGGGTAACTTTCACAAAATTCTAAGTAACGCTCTTTTGTGTTTTTCCCTAATGAAGATATGATGCGTTTACGAAGGGAAATAAAGGCACGGGTAATCAGAATTCTAAAGTAACGTTCAAATATGGGGGCTTCTTGAAATAGGAGCTGTAATTCATTATAATTGATGGCGAGTAAGGTAGAATTCTCAACGGCTTCAATATGTAAGCTTGCCGGACCCTGATTGTAAAAAGCATCAAAATCTCCCAACCACCAATTCTCAATAGCGAACTGTACGATATTTTTATTACCCTTCTTATCTAAATAATAAGCCTTCAAACACCCGTTAAGCACAAAATATTCATGTTTTACCGGCGTTGCCGGTTGTAGCAGAAACTTTCCTTTGGCAACCGATACTTCCCTTAATTTGGAAGTAAATAATTGTAAATCCTTTGGACTCGCTGTAACATGATTTTGAATATGCTCAATGATAGGCCTATGCGTCATTTAAATTTAGAGATAAGTTGTTTAAAAAATATCGCATCGTTAAGAAATAAACCAGCGTTTAAACTTTCGGCTAATCACTGCTCCTTTATAAAAACCATACAATGTTGCCAAGGAAGGTTACTATAATTTCGTTCCAAAGTTAGTCCAGCAGCTTTCATTTCTTTTACGGCCTGCGCCTCGGTCATTTTGTGCAATTCCTTTATGGGTACGGACCTATCCTCCCCGCGGTATTCAATCAAAAAGAGTTTTCCATTAGGTCGCAGGGCATTTTTAATGGAAGAAATCATTTCTACGGGATAATTAAATTCGTGGTACACGTCTACCAGCAGCACCTTATCTACGGTGTTTTTAGGAAGATTGATACTTTTTTCACTACCCTTGATAAGAGTGATGTTCTCCATATTCCTGGCTTCTTTCTTCTGTTGAAGCGCTTGTAGCATTTCATCTTGAATATCAACGGCGTAAATCATACCCTCAGGAGCTAAAGGGGCCATTTTAAAAACATGATAACCCGAGCCGGCACCAATGTCCGCGATAACGTCCGTGGGGTTAATTCCCATGTTTTTTAAGAGGATGGAAGTATTTTCCTCCGCTTCCCGCTCAGGTCTCTCCAACCAGTCCATCCCCTGGAATCCCATTACGTGGGCAATTTCCCTACCCATGTACCATTTTCCTATGCCATTGAAATCTCCACTTTTGTAAACGTAGGCGTCTGATTCATTTTTCTTTTGCCCTTCACAAGAGCAAACGAATAGTAAACTAAGCAACAAAATAACTTTTGGGAGTAGCGTATTTCTTTTCATATACCTTTTTTAGTACCCGGCAGCTTGGCCGTCTTTACGGGATTCCGAGGCCCCGGAATATACCTTTTGGTCCAAATCCACACCTATGGCCTGATACCCTCCATAAATACCCACAGCAAAGGATATGCGATGCCCTCTTTTTCTCAATTCACGAATCGTCCTATAATCGAATCCACTTTCCAGGTTTAACGTTCCACCATTGGTCATTTCCGAACCCGTAGGTTGTGAACTGCCCCTGTGGCGCATCCGAGGAGCGTCGCCAGCTTCTTGCAAATTCATGCCGAAATCCACTAGATTGACAACGATTTGCGCATGGCCCTGTGGTTGCACTGCTCCGCCCATAAGTCCAAAGCTCACGTGTGGTTTACCATCTTTTGTGATAAATGCCGGAATGATGGTATGAAAAGGGCGTTTGCCTGGTTCAAGGGCATTGGCGTGATTTTTATCCTGAACGTTAAACATTTGTCCGCGGTTCTGAAGTACAAAACCCAAACCGTCAGGTACCATTCCCGAAGCGAACTCGGAGTATATACTCTGAATTAGCGAAACCATGTTTCCATCTTTGTCGGCAACGGTCAAATAAGTGGTATTACCTGTTTCAATTTCTAAATCCCCGGCAGGATAGTTATCCGCCGCAACGTCCATAGCAATCAACTCACGCCGCTGGGCCGCGTATTCCTTGGACAAAAGCTCCTTAAGCGGAATATCATTAAAATCTGGATCAGCGTAGAACTTCGCACGATCCTCATATGCTAGTTTCTTGGCCTCGGTGAGGACATGTAAATAGTCGGTACTTCCAAAACCCATTTTGGCAATGTCATAGCCCTCTAGAATATTCAACATCTGTAGTGCTGCCGTGCCCTGACCATTGGGAGGAAGCTCCCAAACCTCATAACCGCGGTAATTTGTGGAAACAGGTTCAATCCAGTTGGACGTGTGTGTGGCCAAATCATCGTAAGATAAAAACCCACCATGCTTTTTCATAAAATCTGCAATAGTTCTGGCAATGGAACCCTTGTAAAATGCATCCCTACCCTTTTTGGAAATCAACTCATACGTATCGGCTAAATCGGGATTTTTGAAGACTTCCCCCTTTTTAGGAGTCATGCCGTTTCTCAAATACGTAGTGGCAAAACCGGGTTGGTCTTTCAAGGACTCATAGTTAGATTCCATTTCATAGGCAATAACTTCGGACACCGGAAAGCCATTTCTCCCATAATCAATGGCGGGCTGTAGCAATTGGGCCATGGGTATTTTTCCAAACTTTTCATGTAGCGTAAACCAACCATCCACGCATCCTGGTACCGAAACTGGAAGTGGACCATAAAATGGCACATATTTCATATTGTTATCTATGAAATGGTCTATGGTAAGCGATTTTGGTGAACGCCCACTTCCATTAAAACCATATAATTTTTGCTCTTTCGCATCCCAGACAATGGCAAATATATCACCACCAATACCACAACTGGCGGGCTCAACAAGTCCCAACATGGCATTAGCGGCTATTGCGGCGTCCATGGCGCTTCCTCCTCGCTTCAGAATGTCCAAGGCTACCTGAGTAGCTAAGGGCTGACTGGTGGCGGCCATTCCATTTTGGGCTATGACTTCCGAGCGGGTCGTAAACGTTTCGCCGGTTAAGCGATCTTGGGCCGATGAGATTATCCCTAAAAAAGGTATCAAAATGATGGTAAAAAGCTTCTTCATGTCGCTGAATTTAGGTGGACTTAAAACTAGGAACAAAAAAAGCAGTAAACAAGTAGATCAGGATAAGGAAATTCTAAAAGTAGTTCTTTAAGTCAGGACTTTTTTATGCATTATTACAAAATTTCCAGTTTAATTAATTTTAAGGTCTTTCTTATTTACCAAAATATGATTAGACGCCTATATTAAGAATAAGGGTTATTTTTTTCCTCCTCAATTAACTTATCGTTTTTCCAAACACCTTTCGTAATCGCATCCCCATCCTTTCCGTAAAAAGCTCCTTTTCCGTTCCTTTTATCATCTTTCCACTGCCCAACGTATTTTTCGCCATTCGGCCAATAATAGGTACCCAGACCATTTCGTTTGTCATTAAGGTAGCTGCCCACGTAGTATTCACCATCTGGCCAGTAAAATGTGCCTTCTCCGTGCCGTTGATTCCCTTTCCACTCCCCTTCATACCTACTTCCTGTATTTAAAATAGCAACCCCTAAACCATTTGCTTGGTTATTCTTCACCTGTCCCACGTAATGCATCTGATCACCTTTACTGCTTTTAAAATTTAAGTATTCTCCAAAAGATTTGGTCCGGAGTTGCTCACGCATCCCTCTCAGCTGAACTTTTGCCTTCTCTAGCGCAAAATTTAGGGAATCATAAGCATTAACTTCTTTTTTGAGTAATGAACGATTGGATTGGATGGAATCTAAAGAATCCAATTGTATCATTTCACCCCTATTTAAAACTTCCCCTGCTTTGAATTGTAAAAGCTGTTCGGCTACTGCGATGCGAAGTTGTATAGCGGAATTGTCCACCATGTCCTTGTCTTCAATTTCACTGCTATATGCTCTTAGGGCTGTTTCGTATTCACCTTTAGCAAGAATGGAATCTATTTTCAGTAATTGCCTGTAAGTCCTCATCTCCCTCATTTCTTGGGCTTGTTTTTGAGTTATATCTTCCAAGCGTCTTTGTAACCTGATTGATTTAACCACAAAAAATAGGGCACTAATTGCGATTGCAGCTATCGTTGTATAAATAAAGATGGTTCTCTTTCTTGTATGCATTTTTTCCGATATGGGTTAAAAATAGCCTAGTCGTCCAAATGAATGGCGGGTAATTTATTCCTAACCTTTCTAAAGTCCGGTGAGAAATAAACATGAAAGCGTAAGGTGAAATTTTGATTGTATATACCAGCGTTATCCAAAGTCTGTCCAAAGGAATACATACCACCTACAGCTATGGATAAGCGTGGCGTTAATATGTAGCCCAAGGTAGCGGTTAACCGTAAGTCCTCCATAGCACTGCCCACTACTTCTTTACCACTTTGCATGATCAATTCGGCCTCAGGGGAAACATAGAGTGTCTTAGGTTCCAGTTTGTGACTGTTCAAGGGTACTTTTGCCCTGAACATATATCGCCACCTATTTCTATAAATGTAATCACTGTTCTCGGCAAAGCCCTGTGTCCATCTGTGTTCTATCCTGATACGGTGATAAATCATGGCCGAATACACAGGCTGGGCAAATTGATACTGATGCCAAATACGCCATTCAGGAACCAGATTTCTATCCACGGAGGATTCATCCGTATTAAAATTGAGTCGTAATACACCCCCTAAGCTAAAATTTACTTTTTTAGAATAAATGTACCCTATGGCATGGCGGTTATATAACTGAGCTACTTGACCAACATAAGGCGTGCTAGCTGACTCTTGAAATCGAAAGTGGGTCTGTGCATCCCAGAACAATCGCTTTGAAATGCGAATATTACCATAAGTATTGATCCAAACCTTGGTTTTTGTATCCTTAAATTTAGACTCCTCCGGTAACACCTCACCATTTTGGCCCCTTGCAAGGAGCACGGAAAAAACTGCAAGCATAATAAATGACCACATCCAATTCTTAGGCAGTTGTTCTACGCTACTCTTCTTCAATATTCGTCATTTGCAGGTTGAACAATTCCTTTATAACCAGAGGGTCCTCCACCCTCTTGAGCTTACGCTCTAATTTTTTTGTCTCCTCCGTCCTCAATGCCAACATCCGAACATGGGTGCTTTTAAATAAATGAACCAGTTCCTGCGCATTATCACAACTTAAATCATTAGACACGCTACGTACTAAATAAGGAAGCCAAACCTTTTGATAGGCGTTTGTAATTCTTTTTTTACATCCTCTTTCATGAGATTGGCCATAAATGGGTTCCAAATCTCATCCTGATATGTGGTAATAATTTCATCTTTCTGACCAGGCAAGGCTAGAACAGCCTTTTCTAATTCTTCAAGGTGCATGAAACAATCGACTAAAATTCTCCCCAAAGCTAACTTCGCTTCAGGGTCCTTTAGGTTAGAATAACTACTCAAATTTGTGTCCGCAACGGATTTTATATTTTTTAAGGCATCTAAAAGATCCTTGGGTAATTGTGTATTAACGGAATCTAGGAGCGCATTAAGACTTTTAATCTGAGCAATCATTTGCTCCTCTAAAGCAATAAATTCTTGTTGACGCCTTTCTAAAAGTAGTTTGGCGTTCAAAATCTTTGTGATCGAATCCAAGCTTTGTACGGTATACTCAGCTATCATATTCGTACTTGATAAACTCACTTCTTCCAATTCAGCCGACGCTGCATCTATCGCTTTGAGATGAATGTCCGATGGAAAACCATTTGGCCAAATTTTTGACATTAGTCTTTTTCTGGACACATAAGGTAGAATAGCTTTTTTTTCATAGCTCACCAATTCTCCGATGGGTTCAACAAGTTTTACGCGGATAGAGTCTATTGCATTGTAAAGTATATTAGCCTCATTATCCGATAATTTGAGAATGTTCAGTTGGGTATCCTCCAAAAAAGAACGGCTAATTTTCTCGGCTTGGGCATGATTGACCTTTAAGGACGACAGCAGTTCACGCTCTAAAGAATCTAGTGGAAAGTAAGGAACTTGTACTTTAAATTCTGGAAGGAATTTAGATTTTCCAAGGGTTGATAAAATCGAATCGATTTCTTGATAATAAGATGCGTTCTCTCCTAAAAGTTTTGAAATGGCACTACTGGATATGTCTTCTTCTGTTTTTTGTTGAAGTGCTAACAGTGCTATAAAACGTTTATCCAAATTGATGATCTTGGCGCTCGACAAAGTGTATGGATAAATTGAAATCCTTTGGGATTCGCCTTCCTTTCCTCTTCTTATTTCAGTTAAACGGCCATTGGTGAAATACCAACTTTCTACCGCGCCAATATCATTTTTTGAGTACAAGGTCCATTCGTCATGAGCCAATCCGTCCCTTAAAAATCGACCAACTAAGGTAGACTCCCCATCCTCGATTTGAAAACTTTTCTGTGGAATGCCTTTGTCAAACTCGATATTACTCTTAAAGAGGGTCTTTTCTATTTCAGAGTCTTCTATTTTGTTTTTGACGATGGTCCAATTACCATCAGGTTTTCCGTTAACCATGGAACCGTTTGATTCTTGTTGGATTCCGCTTACGTTAATTTTATATTGATAACCTTCCACTCGTGTTAGACTATCGGATTTGAATTGCCCAAATTGAAATCGCCAATCCCCGGTAGGGTAGTCATTTCTAAAATTCCCGGAAAATGAGAAAGTACTATCTTTTTTTTCTAAGAGTGCTCCAAGATTGGAACGCTCCATTCGAAAAGGACCGTTTAGGACAGTATCGCCATCCACCACCTTATAGTAGTACATTGCATTACCTTCATAGGAACCGACTTTAAGACCTCCATTGTAAACTAAGTCTTCCTGACCTAACACACTAACCGTACTCCATAGTGCGAAAAAAAGAGTCAAAAGTACGGACCCATCATATTTTAGGATATGAATCATTCGGCAAAAAAACTAAATAATATCTAGATGAAAGAAAGATTCATTAAAAAATAACTTTTGCTCATTAGATGAGTGAATTGAGCAAGTTAATTCCTTTGTACATAACTTTATGATGTTAGATTTTATTATAAGAGTTTACTTTATTCTTCTCTAAGTTCTTTAATTTTACCCTCGTAACGAATGCTAAATCGTTGGGAGCTATTGACATTGATATAACTGTTCAAATTGGGCAAAACCACCATGTTCACCCTATAGTCTTCCGTGCCTTGCTCGGCAGAGAATGATAGTTCATATCTATTCTTTTCATCGTTATATTCAATCTTTAAATCGTCTGGAGCCGTCTCAAAGTTAATTCCCGAATCCCGGGTGTTATAGCCTCCGCCCATTTGACGCTCTCCGTAATATGGGAGATTTGCGCTAATGGTATCCCCTTTCATCTTTAGAAAGCTTGAAAACCCCATTAAATTAATACGACCGGCAGTGGAACCTATCGGCGCTAAGGCATTAAAAACATTTTGAAGACTAACTGTAGTAAATGGCAAGGCCCAATTTACTTCAATTTCAAAATTTTTGCTTTCAATAATATGGGATAATTTTTCCTTTTGCTCACCTTGCGAACTTAATTTTGAAGAAGAAGCACAACTGAACAATAACCCTACAATCAGTATGCCTAGTATGTAATTTTGGAACTTCATGTATTCTCTTTTTACCATTTATACAGCAAAAATAATACCATGTTGTTACATGGATTTGTAGCATGATATTGACCACAAATTCTTTTAAAAGTCCCTTTTCGCCTTTAACTTGGTGAAACTTGCTGAAAAGCTTGATAAATTTAATCCGAAATTGATACGGCCAAATAGGTTTTAAGGAAGTACGAAGTACATTTTCATATTACCCCTGTTCTTTACCGGAATTTCACCGCGGTATTCACAAGCATATTTGTCTTTAACGAGTTGGTAGGTATTTTCACTAATATTAATTTTTCCGGGTTCGGACATGGACTCCATACGCGAAGCAACATTTACCGCGTCTCCCCAAATATCATAGGCAAATTTCTTGGTACCCACTACCCCGGCCACTACAGGACCGGTATTGATACCAATACGGATATCAAAAGAGAGTTCACTCGTAGCTATATCTTTTTTAGTAGTTTCCACAAAGTCCGCTATTTCAAAAGCGGCTTTTACCATCCGGTCCGGATGGTCTTGGGTATCGCCATGCAAGCCACCCACGCACATATAGGCATCTCCAATGGTCTTTATCTTTTCCAAACCATATTTCTCCATAATTGCATCGAATTTGGAAAAGTAGTGGTCTACGGTTTCTACCAAAGCCTCCGGCGACAGTTTTTCCGAATAACTGGTAAAGCCCTTGAAATCTGTAAATAATACGGTTACCGCATCGTATTGTTTGGCTTTAACCTTCCCATTAACCTTTAATTCTTTGGCGGTATCTTCGGGCAAGATATTGAGCAATAGTTTCTCCGATTTTTTCTTCTCTTTAGAAATGGCCCAATAAAACCATAAAGAGGCCAATAAGAGCAGACCAATGAATCCCAAAATTATTAGTTGGTTTCTTTTTTGCGTTTCCAATAAATCAACTTCTATTTGCTTCTGGGAAACCTCAAAATTGGTACGTTGATCGGCCAATTGCTGCACCGTTTCCAAGTTCAAAAGGCTATCTCGGTAGGTAATATGATCTTTATAATGTTTGTAGGATAGCGGCATATCTCCTACACTTTCGTATAGTGAAGCCAACTTTTCATTGGCATCGGCAAGTTGTTCTTTCAAGCCGTATTGCTTTGCAAGATTTAGGCTTCTTTTTGTATAGGTAATAGCGGTTTCATGTTCCTTTTTTTCCACATAAATATCCGCCATGGCCATCAGATACACACTAATAGGATAATAATCTTGTGACTCTTCCAAAATACGAATAGCTTCATTGATATTACTTTCAGCTAAATCCTTTTTACCGGTGTTGGCGTAGACCATTCCTATATTACCAAGGTTATAGGCTTTTCCTGTTGCATAATCGACTTGTTCAAAAAGAGCTCCAGATTCTTTAAAATAGGTTAAGGCCGAATCATAGTTTTTATTAGTAAGAAGTGCATCACCTGCATTTAAAAGAAACGTAGCCCATGGAATAGTATCCTTTGCTTTACTAAGGATTGAAATCGCCTTTTTGTAATAAGTCATAGCATTCACATGATTGTCGGAAATAGTATAAACATCCGCAATCGCTCCATAAGCTGCACCCTCTAATGTTCTATTGCCATCAATTCGAGCTACTTCTGCGCTCTTAAAATAAGCGGTAATTGCTTCGTCTAAATAACCTATTGATTGACTTGCGTTGCCTTTTTGTAGATAACCTTGAGCTAAATATGCGTTATTACCACTTTTTACTGATAAGCTTATTAGCTCCTCGGCAAATTTTAAGCTAAGTTTTGAATCATTAACCTCATTGAAAGCAAGATCGGTGAGAAGATCTAATTTCTCCTCTCCTACTAGGATGTTAGCGTCATAAATAGACTTAAGGCTATCTGCTTTTCTTTGGTCTTGACCTATCAAAAAACAAGTCAGTAGATTGAAAAAGCCTATGAAGTAATAAAATCTCTTATTAAAAAACATTCTTATTGCGTGGCTTTCACCCTCATCCTTGGATCGACCGAATAGGATTTTGAAGGTCCAGCATTAAATCCGCCTTTAGGCGAGATGGTAAAATTAACCGTATAGTATTCGTTATCCCCCTCATCGGGTCCTATCGCTGTCCATGATACAGCTGCTGTAACAAAACCATTGCCTTTTGTTAAACCTGAAGTAAATACATCCCCTGTTCCAGTTCCAATATCATATGCTATAGCATCGATAGAAACATCATATGCATTATTCCTGCCAGATTTTGTAGATGCAGTCCATTTTACAATACTTCCAGGATTTACGAAGGACTCGAAGGAAGTTTGATTACCCGTTTCCTTTCTCCCATTATTATCATCTGAAAATACAAGATAAGCATCTGCTTGTGCCACAGATAGAGGTCCTTCTTGTAGAGCATAGACACTAGGGCAGTCTATTTGAAGATTTACAGTTACCGGTTTAGAATTTGACGTGACTTCTTGCCAAAGAAAATTAGAGGGCAAGTTATTTAAATCTGTTAAAGTACCCTGGCAAGCAGGGGTTCCATTATTATTACCACCATTATCAATATTCAAATATTGGTTCGTGCTTTTTACTTTGATCAAAGACCAACCAGGATTATTTGGTGCTGCTATAATTTGCCATAAAAAATTGTCTGGTGCGCTGTTCTTGTTAACTAAGGTGTTTTGTCCAACCGTTGCTCCGTTCGTTAGTGCATTATTTAGCACGTTTAAATAAAGGCCACTACTTTTTACTTGTAATAAGGACCATCCTGGATTACCAGGGGCGTTTGTCATTTCCCAAAGAAAATTCTCTGTTGTGGGTAATACGCCTTGACAAGCGTACCTGCCCTCTTCGCTAGTTACTTGAAAAATATTCAAAAATTGACCGCTGCTTTTTACTTGTAATTTTAAATTCGAATTTGCCATAGTGTTTGGTTTCAGTTTGGTTAATTATTACGATTTAATGTAGTTGAATTCGAATAAAAATATAAGACGTTTAGGACGAATGACAATAAATTATGTCCGAAAGAGGCTTTTTATTTATCGAATGTAATTTTCAACCAGTATTAGAGGTGTTATTTAATTACTAGCCAAGGCTGGGTCTCGGTAGCTCACCCGATAAATTGCGTCGCCGTAATCATCGGAAACGAGCATGGAACCATCCTCCAAAAACAATATATCCACAGGTCTTCCAAACTGCTCCTGGGATTCATCATCTAACCATCCGTCCAAAAAGGTTTCGTAGGCTACCGCTTTACTGTCCTCCAATTTTACCATGGCTAACCTATATCCCACTTTTTTACTACGGTTCCAAGAACCATGTTCGGCAATAAATGCGTAATCTTTATATTTCTCCGGAAACATCGTTCCAGTATAAAACTTCACACCAAGTGGGGCAACGTGAGCTCCCAACGCCTGTACCGGAGGCACAAAGTCTGAACACGGGCGCTGGTCACCAAATTCAGGGTCTTTTACTACCCCACCGTGGCAAAAGGGGTATCCAAAGTGTTGTCCCGGTTCCGTAACTCTATTCAGCTCACAAGGGGGAATATCGTCACCCAACATATCGCGTCCGTTATCCGTAAACCACATCTCTTTGGTTTCGGGATGCCATGTAAAACCTACGCTGTTTCGAACACCTTTAGCATAGATTTCACGATTCCTACCATCTGGGTCCATTCTAGTGATCGTTGCATAGCGTTCATCTACTACGGTAGAGTCACATATATTACAGGGCGCACCGACAGGCACATATAATTTATCATCCGGACCAAAGGCAATATACTTCCAACCATGATGAAATTCCGTCGGGTAATCATCATAAACTATCTTGGGTTCTGAAAGGCTGTCCAATTCAGATTCTATATTATCATAGCGGAGTAATCTTCCTACTTCGGCCACGTACAAACTACCGTTCCTAAACGCTATACCATTGGGAACTTCTAAGGTAGTATCCAATACAATTACCCTATCTGCTTTGTAATCTTTATCACGGTCCTGAATGGCATACACCGTATTTTCGTTCCGCGTACCTACGAAGAGTGTACCGTCATCTCCCATGGCCATGGAACGGGCACCATCTATACTATCGGCATACACCTCTATTTTAAAACCTTCCGGAAGGTTCAATCTTTCAATAGGCAATGTAGACGCTGGTTCATCGTACTGAACTAGAGCTTCAGGTTTGTCCGATTTTTCTGTTTTCTCCTTGCAACCTGTAACAAAAATGGTCAGGACTATAAAGAAATGGATTTTGTGAATTGATGTCATAATCTTCATAAGTTAATTTATAGATATTTTTGTAAATAAGCTTTAAAATAGTTTGCACTATCGGTAATACTTTGGATGGAATTAACTGCAAAATTACCACCCTGTTCCAAATAATAATATTCCAATCCAGATTTATCCAGTTTTGGGAGCATGGTCGCATAATCGATAGACCCGTTCCCTAATTCGGAATAATTCCGGGTCACTTTATCCATATCCTTTATATGCCACATGACAAACCGCTCTGGCTGTTTGGCAATCAAATCCGCAGGACTCAATTTTGACGAATGTACGGCCCAATAAAGGTCTAATTGTAACTTAACAAGTTCTGGGTCGGTTTGTGACATAATTATATCGTAACCTGTCTGTCCGTTATAATCCACGAACTCAAAGTCATGATTATGGTAAGCAAAACCAAGACCTGCGGCTGTAACCTTCTCCCCTATTTTATTCAGTAATTCCGGTAGCTTTTTAAAAGTTTCTAGATTTCGGAATTCGGGAGCCATCCATGGCCAGGTAATATAGCTGTGATTTAGTGCTGTGGCTCCTTTGATGCAAGCGTCAATGTATTTATCCAGTTCCGCTTCACCGGAATTCATATAATCCGAGAATCCGTAATGGCAACTGGAC
Source organism: Maribacter aestuarii (assembly GCF_027474845.2). NCBI lineage: Bacteria > Pseudomonadati > Bacteroidota > Flavobacteriia > Flavobacteriales > Flavobacteriaceae > Maribacter > Maribacter aestuarii. The sequence continues at coordinate 3,686,983 of NZ_CP107031.2, read as the reverse complement.
GAACTTAATCCTAAATCGTCCAATAGCAACTTAAAATCCTTTGCGCTATGGCCATAATAGCTTACCGAATCCGGATTGAACCCGTAGAGTTCCAAATCTTCATAGCCCAAGGATTGTACTGTCTTAAGACTACCGATAAGATCATTTTCCATGGTATCGCGAATGGTAAAGGCTTGGAGCCCCATTTTATAGGACTTTTCATTGTTCATCGGAAAAATTGTAGTCGGTAGTAACAAGGCAGTAATGGCTGTACCGGTTTGTTTAGCAAATGTTCTTCTGCTTATCATAACATGGTGGATAGAAGTCTTGTTTTACCTTTTCAAATATAAACTTAATATCAGTATTATTTATTTATGACGTTACCGTTAATGACATCGATTATCCCTAAAGCCGCCTTTTCACCACTTAACATAGCAGCATTTAGCGAACCGTTCAGGAGATAGTCCCCCGCTAAGAATACGGTATCGGTTAATCGCGTTTCGGAGGGGCTAATATCTCCCGCAACGCTTTCCAGTTTCGGAAGTGCTTTATTTATATAATACGTTTTAAGATATTTCAACTCTTTTATAGCACATTCTTCGTCCAGCTCTTTTTTTACTTGGGTAATAAGTTCCGATTCCGATAAATTATGGGATTTTATCACTGTGACCGATAATAGTTCATCGGGTCCAGACTTTTCCGTAGGTAGAGTTTTGTGGAAGAAGATGTTATTTATAAGCGATTTCTCGTTCGGGACCAACCCGATTAAGGGTCTGTTGTCCTCATTCCTTGGTACTGTAAAATAGAGTGTCTGACATGATTTCCAATTCACCTCTTGATTGCGCATATTTTTCAAAAAATCCGAACTCTCCGTCGCCAGAATAATATAGTCTGCATGTTTAGTCGTTCCGTCTGTAAAGTTGAGTTTTCCGTCTTCACAGTTCTTCAAGGTCGCATTGAAGTGAATTTTGGTTCTTTTTAATTTTGACGCCAGCTGATTTGGAATGGCACCAATCCCTGCTGTAGGTAATGTGGCGTGACCTGTTCCGAACATTTTGTAAACAAACTCGAACATTCTTGAGGAGGTCTCCAATTTCGTCTCAAGAAATATTCCAGTGAAAAAAGGTTTGAAAAAATCGGTAATTATTTCGGTGCTAAATCCCCTATTTCTCAAATATTCCAAAGTTGATATCTCTGGTTCATCAAAAATATCTGATATGGACTTTTTCTTTAATTCTGTATTCAATTTGAGTATGTGGAACTTATCCGAGAGGATACCAATGCCTGAAGTGAGCGTAGGAATTAGTAAGGAAAGATTTCGTAACGGATCACCAATGACTTTTTTATTCCCATTTTTAAAAATGCAGGCACCAGGTAGAAATTTTGCTAGGTCAAGGGCTTCATAGTCTAAATATTTCTGCGCCATAGGGTACGTATCCAACAAAACCTGAAATCCATGGTCCAGTTGATACCCGTCCATTATATCTGTCTTTACCCTACCTCCAACGCGCTCTGTTTTCTCGTATAGTAAAGGGGAAAAACCATGATTCTCTAACACTAGGGCAGCGACCAAACCACTTACCCCACCACCTATGATGGCAATCTTTTCTTTTTCATTGTTCATAGGTTAAAAATAGTACAATGGAACAATGCAGAAAAATATCAATTTGTTTTATATCCCGGCCCCTTTACAAATCTTCCAGCATGGGCGCCTGTATGTTCGCCATTGTCTAAAACTTGAATACCATTGACAAAAACGTGCTGCACTCCCTCGGCATATTGATGTGGGTCTGTGAAAGTTGCTTTATCGGTTACCGTATTCGGTTCAAACACAACGATATCTGCAAAATTACCCACTGTAAGCGACCCCCGTTTTTTAAGTTTTAGATTGGAAGCCGGTAGCGAGGTTAGCTTACGTATTCCTTCTTGTAATGTAATAACGCCCTCATCCCTGGCAAATTTACCTAATACCCTAATGAACGAACCATAACCCCGTGGATGAGTGCTTTGCTCGATGAATACTCCCTCATTGGTATACGAACCTGCATCGGAACAAAAGCTTACCCATGGTATGGCTACCTTTTTAGCGATGTTTTCTTCAGACATGGAGAAGTAAACCACCTGTACTCTGCTTTGATCTTTAGTGATTAAATCAACAACGGTCTCTTCGTTGGTCATTCCCCATTCTTTTGCCAGTTCTGGGATGTATTTCCCTGTGTACTTCCACAAGGAATCCATCTTGAATCCAACCAACATAATAGTTTCCGGAGCATTCCGGAATTCTAGTTCTTCTATGGCTTTTGACCTGTTTTCCGGAACGGCCAAACGCTTTAACATTGCGTCGATTCCACCTTCTCGGGCCCAATCCGGTAATTGGACATGAAGCCCTGTGGAACTTGCGTTGTAGGTATAGATGTCGGCGGTAATTACGAGGCCTGCGTTTCGTGCGGAATCTATTTTTGCAATGGCCAAATCCATCTTAGGCCAATTCTTCTTTTGGGAAGCTTTTAAGTGATATACTTCCGAGGGAAGATCTGCCTCTTTTGAAATACGGATAAGTTCATCAATACTTTCCAAGAGCTTATCTCCCTCGTTTCTAATATGTGAAATATACATGCCGTTATAATCACTAGCAACCTTGGATAATTCAATCAACTCTTCGGTATCCGCATACATACTGGGTGCATAGAGTAGTGAACTGGATAATCCTACCGCTCCTTCTTCCATGGCTACCGCAGCCAGATTCTTCATTTCTTGTAACTCCTCTTTGGTAGCGGGTCTATTTTCATATCCAATCACGTACTGCCTTAGAGTACCGTTTCCCACAAAGGAAGCTACATTGGTAGATATACCTTTATCTTCTAAATGCTGAAGGTATTCCCCTAAGGTGGTCCAAGAAACGTCAAAAGTAATGTCACCTTGGTCATTTTGCATTTCTTCTTTCATAGAGGCATTCAAAGGCCCCATAGACCTTCCCTCCCCGAGAACTTCTAGGGTTACACCTTGTCGGATATCACTTTGTGAGCGTCCATCTTCAAGCAGCGAAACATTCGCCCAACTCAGCATATTAATAAACCCAGGAGCGACAGCTTTACCGGCTACATCAATATCATTTCTTCCATGTAGGGTTTTAGGCTCCCCTATCTTTGCAATAGTATCGCCATTAATGGCTATGTCGCCTAAATACGGTTCTTGTCCGGAACCATCATAGATGACGGCATTTGTCAATACAATATCATAATCGGGTTGTTCTTGACAACAAAAGAATAGTAACGTGAGTAGTAAAAGGAAGTGCTTCATATTTCTGGTTTTTTAGAAAGTTGGCTTTGATAAGAGTGAGCAATCACTTTCCTATAAAAATAGCAAAAGAATAAAGGACTAAGAAGTTCTAGTAGCGCATTTCCTTTTTTAAAAACACGGTCAAGTAGCGCACACGTATATTAAAGGCCAGATGAATAAGAAGACTTAACTCCTAGGAGCGCTTAATCTATGTTTTGAATTAAAATCAATCCTCCGGCGGATACCCATGGATATCTTCAAAAACGCTATCAAAATTCTCCCTTAGGTAGGCGTTTAATTTTTTTGATAGTCCAGTTTAAGCCAGCTAAGAAAGTTATGGGTGCTCTTACTAATGCATTTGCCATAGACCATAATCCTATTGTCTATATCCTCTTTAAGGAGTTTTGCCAAGGCAATGGCATCATAAACATCTTCGCTATTTTCAATACAAATATGGGCATGTTGCTCTATGGACCTTTCCAATACTACTTTGGAGGATTCTCCGGCAAAAGTAGCCTGCTCATAGGTCTCTTTAATATCAAAATAGGTTTCCTTTGATTTTGAAAATTCTGCACGTACTTCATCGGAAAGATCGTGGATAAAATCACCCTCAATATCCTCATCGTCCCTAATACGGTCCATGTAAAAGTTGGGTGACTTGAAAATGGCCTGCCAGTCCAAATCTGATCCCCAAGGACCAAAACGGTACATGTTGTTTCCTAAATCAATTACCGTAAAGCTTGATTTGTTGTTTAAAACCCGTGACCCCCTACCGATCATTTGATAATAAAGCGTCAAGGATTTGGTAGCCCTGTTTAGGATAATACTTTCAATGGTTGGTTCATCAAAGCCAGTTGTTAAAATACTTACCGAGGTCAAAATTGCATCAGGAGTTTCTTTGAACCATCTTAGTATCTGTTTTCGCTGTTTCTTGGTTGCGGTGTTGTCCAAGTGCATTACGGGCAATCCAGCGGCTTGAAATGTATGGTAAACCTGGATGGACGTTTCAATTCCGTTATTGAAAATAAGCGTCTTTTTTCCGGCGGAATGTTTCGTATAAGCCTCTAAAAGCTTATTCAACATAGCAGGACTGGTATAGAGGTCAGAGGATGATTTAACCGTATAATCCCCATTGGAACCTACTTCAAGTGAAGTAAGGGCCATATCATATTGATATACTTCTGCCCTTGCCAAAAAGTCGTTTTCGATAAGGTTTTGGATAGATTCGCCCGCTATCAGCTCATCATAATTATCGTTCATGGGTAAGTCCTTGTTAGAACTTAGCGGAGTAGCGGTTACTCCTAGTATAAAGGAATTTTCAAAAAACTTGAAGAGTTTGGTGAAGGAATTGTAATGCGCCTCATCAATGATAACCAACCCAACATCCGAGATGTCCAATTTGTCATCATTCAACCTATTGTTCAATGTCTCTACCATGGCCACAAAGCAAACATATTGCTCCTGGTCATCTAGATTGGCCTTGCTATTTACTACTTTGTTGACCACGCCAAAACTCGTAAGCATCTCAGAGGTCTGGTTGCAAAGCTCTACCCTATGGGTCATTACCAATACTTTTTTGGAGTGATTCTTTAGGTACTGGCGAACAAGTTCCGAGAAAATAACGGTTTTACCGCCCCCAGTGGGTAGTTGGTAAAGCAAATGATAATCATCCCTTTCGTTATCAAATTTCTCAAATACTTGTTGAATGGCACCTTGCTGGTAAGTGTAAAGTTCTTTGTCCGTTTTACGGTCCTGTACTTCAAATATGGTCTCTTGCATGAAATCTTTTTCTGGAGCCTGTAAAGGTACGGCGTTCAGGAGGTTAATGCTAATGAAAGAGTCAAAAAGACATCTTTCCCGTTCAAAAAGCTGATGTTTGCCAATATACACCCTAATTTTGTCCAATTATGGACACACATCAGCATTATAAATTGCACAAGCCTTTTGGAGTACTAAGTCAATTTACCTCTGGGGAAGAACGGCAAATTAAAAAGAAGCGATTTCTAACTGAGTTGGGTGAATTTCCCAAGGGTACTATGCCGATAGGACGCCTTGATGAGAAATCGGAAGGGCTACTATTGCTTACGACTGATGGAAAAATAAGTGACAAAATTAATAACTCCGGCATAGAAAAGGAATACTGGGTACAATTGGATGGTCAAATAACCCAAGATGCGATAACTAGAATGGAAAAAGGAGTGGTAATAGGGATTCATGGTAAAGCCTATACAACCAAAACTTGTAAAATTCGGCTTTTAAAGAATTCACCGTTAGTTTCACCACCCGATAATAAGCTTAGAATAGGTAGACATCGTGAAAATTCATGGATAAGCATGACGATAACCGAGGGTAAGTTCCGGCAAGTCCGTAAAATGACGGCCGCTGTCGGTTTTCCAACACTACGCTTAATTCGGGTGCGTATCGGCGACATTCACCTGGAACAATTAGCCGTGGGAAATACCCAACCGGTTGACCTAAATCTGATTAAGTTTCCATAAACTTAATTTCTATAGGTGTACGCCAAAAGTAAAACTGGCCGTTGCATGCTTAAAGCTAAAGCTGTTTTCCGGTAATTCTCTCCCATTTTCAAAGGCGTTGGCGGTGAAAGGACCAAACTTATTGGGAAGGGCATAGATATAGTCACAGTTTAATAGTCCGTAGGTTCTATTGCTACTCCAAAGTTGCAAGCCTATTCCAGCCAAAAGCCCTATGGAAATTTTGGTTTCCTTAGCCTTACTTCTTTCAAAGGAATCGGGGTCGCTATCCGTAGTATTCAGAAGGACACTAGGTCCAATTCTTAAATCCCACACCTCTCGTTGGTAAGAATAGAAAACCGCCCCATAAACCGTTTCAAACTCAAATGCAATAGACCCTTGAGTGCTACTATAACCCGCAATGCGTCCAAGGTCTGAAAAACCAAGTTGTATGTTTATACGTTTATCCGATTTAACTTCCCAAGTATATGTAAGGGCCAAACTACCTCCAGACTTGGTTTTTACCGGATAATCTATAGGTCCAAAAAAGAACACACTTACATTTTGCGCATCGAAACCCTGTTCTACAAGATATTTGGACATAGGTCCTACCGGACCGGCAAACGTAAATCCCATACTGAGCGATATGTTAGAAGTAAAGTCGTTTTGCTGGCCATTTAGTTGAAGTATCATTAACAAGACAAAGCCGCTTAGGTAATTCTGAATTTTTCGTTTCATTTTGAAAAGTTTTTGGTTATTGAATGAATCGAAAATAGCGTCACCTTTAAAACTGTGCGTCCGATATTATCCATATTGCAAGAATCCGGATAAATGCGAATTTGAAAAAACGCTATTGCTTTGAAGCAAACCTTGAAAACAAGGTCAATTTTTTCTTAGTGTTTATGAAGTAGACACCGGTAAGAAGTATGACGGCCGCAATGACGGATTGTGTCGTAATCTGTTCATTTAAAAAATACCATCCTAAAAGCATGGCTATAATGGGGTTTACATAGGAGGACGTTGCCACTTTTTCTGGTGAAACGACACGCAATAGGTAATTAAAAGCGGTGAATGCAACAATACTTCCAAACAGTACCAGTAAAATCATGGACCATTGAACTCGACCACTCCATGTTAGTGGAGATGTCCAATTTTCTCCTAAAACGATACTGATTAAAAGTAATAGTACACCCCCTGTAAGCATTTGATAGCCTGTATTCACGAAATAGTTGGGAGGAAGTTCCGCTTTGCCAACGAATAAACTACCATAAGCCCAACTAAGCATACAGGCGAAAATGAGAAACATTCCCAATAACGCACCTTCTTGGGTAATAATCTGTTTTTGACTGACCAACAAGTAAATGCCTATGATCCCCAAAGCAACGCCCACCAATGACATTGCTTGTATTTTTTTACCCTGTAGGATGCGCATTAAAATTAAAACGACCAAAGGCTGTGCAGAAATTTCTAAGGCGGCAAAACCACTATCCACAAATTTTAAGGCCCAAACCACCACCCCATTTCCAAAGGTGAGAAACAGAAATCCTGCAATGATGGTATTTAAAAACTGTTTTCTATTAATTTTAAGCGATAGCCCTAGGATTTTAGCAATAAGGAAGATTAGACCTCCTGCGATAACAAATCGAATACCCGCTAACATAAAAGCAGGTAGTTCCGTTACAGCAATTTTATTTAATAGATAGGTGGAGCCCCAAATGACATATATGGCGAAAAAGGCCAAGATAATTAGGCCAGTATTGGGTTTAACTACGGACATAAATCCATTAGGAAGTAGACAAATTAAATTTTCTTGACGCGAACGGCGTTCATGCCCTTCATGCCCCTTTCGAGTTCATAGGAAACCTTATCGTTCTCAATAATCTCGTCAATTAATCCACTCACATGAACAAAGTACTTTTCGTTATTCTCGGCATCTATAATAAAACCGAAACCTTTTGAGCTGTCAAAGAAGGATACTTTTCCGTTTCTTACGGGATCAAATTCTTCAACGTCACCCTCTTCTTTCTTAGGTATACCCAAAACAATATCCTCGGCCTCAATTTCAACCTTCATGGAAGGATCTGGTGGTGTATCCACCAAGTTGCCGTTGTAGTCCACATAGGCCAGCGGAATACCGGAATTTCCACTTTCCTTTGCTTCAGCCTTTCGGGCAAGCATTTTCTTTCTCTTGTCCTCCCGTTTCTTTTTACGTTTTTTTCTTTCTCCGTTTTGTTAAATGTCTGTTGCGATTTTGCCATTCGTTAATTTAAATGAATTTTCAGTTATGTTAAAAAGAAATAGAAATACGTAGCGACTTACGTGGAAAGAGAATTGTAACTTATGGTAACAAAAACGTCAATTTCGTGGTCATAGCAAGAATAATCTGCCTCCCTTTTAACGGTAACAAAGATAGGATATGTAATTTGATTTCCAATTAAAGATTGAATTTAGTGTCTAAAGCACATCCTTTTACCGATAAATTGGAGGGAGTAGACCATTAAAAATGAAATAAACTATAGTATTCTTAAATTTATGATGCCTTAAATTACGAAGATGAAAATTTCTCACATAGGATTATTCCTGATCTGTCCCATTTTCATGGTGTACATTTCTTGCTCGAGTGATAATCCCGTTGAAGTCATGGAGGTAATTGAGGACTCCGAAGAAATGGATGACCCCGACCCTATTATCATCAGAACGACGGAAATTTCCGCTTCTCCCCAAAGACCTGGAAACGCTGAAAATGGAAAGGACTACCTGATAAACGGAGACTACATGAGTTCTGGGATTCCGTATAATGCATGGGTTCTAGCCGCAGGAGAGGATAATTCCAAGCTGCTTAATCGGACAGGAGATAATGCCGTTATTTCCTATGACAACACTGCCATATCCGCTTTTAACGGGGTAAGGGTGGTTGCCCCTAATTGTTTAAACTGTCACTCATCTTTCATCAACGACACTTATATTATTGGATTGGGACAACATGATGGCGACTATACACAGAACAGGGCTACCAGCGTACCGCTACTTACGAGTGCCATAAATTCAATTTATGGACCGGACAGTGATGAGGCCGAAGCTTATGGCCAATTTGCCAGAAGTATTTCTGCCATTGGACCCAAGACCGTAACAGCATCTAGAGGGGTAAATCCAGCCGATAAAATTGCTGAAGTTCTCATATCGCATCGAGATAAAAATACGTTGGAATGGCAGGACGAACCGTTGATATCGCTTCCGGATGAAGTTATCCCCACCGATGTTCCTGCTTGGTGGTTGTTAAAGAAAAAGAACGCCATGTTCTATACCGGCATGTCACGGATGGACTTTTGTAAGTCCTTTATTGGCGCCAGTCTATTAACATTAGAAAATGTTGTCAAAGCCGAAGAAGTGGATGAAAAAATGGAAGATGTACTGGCCTATATTTATAGTTTAGAGGCTCCAGAATATCCATTTGATATTGATATGGATTTGGCAGACCAAGGTAAAATTGTATTCGATAATAATTGTGTATCGTGCCATGGCAGTTATGATGCTGGCGATGTGGACAATTACCCAAATTTATTGGTAGCATTGGAAAGTATAGGGACCGACCCTGAACTGTCCAATCACTACACGGCGTCAACTACAAGAAATTCTTATTTTTTGGATTGGTTCAATAATGGATGGTTTGGCACCTACTCTAGTCCGTTAGAAATAGTTCCGGATGGGGGTTATATTGCCCCGCCCTTAGACGGAATATGGGCCACTGCTCCTTATTTCCATAATGGGTCCGTTCCTACGCTAGCGGATGTTCTGAATAGTAAAACTAGGCCTATTTTCTGGTCACGAACCTTTGACAATAATGATTACGATAAAGAACTTTTGGGATGGAACTATAGTGTGGAAACTAGCCAGCAGGACAAAAACACCTATAATACTACATTGAAGGGATACGGCAATGGCGGGCATACGTTTGGGGATGTGCTGTCCGATGAGGAAAGAATTGCTTTATTGGAATACTTAAAGACTTTATGAGAAGTAGTGCTTAGACTTTATTTGAATTTTAATAGGATTAAAGTGTGATAAATTAATCGCTAGGGTTAACCGTTGCAGTCAGCACCCACATTTGTTTTTCAGGTTCTCGATTCCAAGTACCAAAACTCGAATTCCTACTTTCAATTTCAAAGCCTGCATTTTTTAACTCTTTTTCAACATAGGAAATGGACAGCGTGTGACCCATGGCTTGCGCCGCTCTGGATTTGCCGATGTGTTGTTCTTTTAGTTTTTCCAAGATTAGTAGCTTACCTCCAGGTTTCAAGGCGCTCTTTATATGGAGCAACATTTGTTCGTAGTCATCAATTTCGTGGTAAGTGTCTATAAGAAAAACAACGTCAAGCGTATTATTGGGTAATTTTGGATTGTCATAATCACCCAAAATCGTCCGTACATTGCTAATTTTATTATTACCCAGACTTTCGTTAAGGCGTTCCAAGCGATTCCTACGAACATCCACGGCATAAACCTTTCCCCTATCCCCTACTCTTTTAGATAAATGAAAAGTCAAGTATCCCTCATGGCAACCGATATCAGCTACGACATCTCCAGCGCTCAAGTCGACAGCACCAAAAAGTTCGTCTAAATGCATCCATTTATCCCTATCGTTCCAATCAGCTCTGTCGTACTGAGCGCATACTGGCTGAATAGAAATTAATAGAAGCAAAAGAAAACAGCTAATGTATCTCCCCATAAAAGTAAGTTACAAAACAAAGGGATGAAGCTCTTCATATTTAAATGTTAAATATGGTATTTGAACGGATTCTATTGAATAATAATTTAAAAAGTACAAAAAAATTAATAGCTCCAAAAATTTTAACATTTATTCATAAGACTGATTATCAGTTAATTATAATACATCTGAATTTAATTATGTTTAAATTATGTTAAATATAGTACCTTTTATTGCATAGTACTGTAACAAAATATATTCCTGCTCGTCTATTAGATATAAACAAGATTTATAAAACATTTATCAATCAATTAATCATCATAAAAAAACGAACATCATGAGAACTTTTATCAGACAAACACCGACAGAATCTAGAAGACATTCTTTCTTTTCAAATTTTAAGAACAGTAAAAGAGTATTATGGGCAGAGGTAAGACATCACACCCATTAAACTAACGACATCAATCAATAAATTAATCACAATCAAAAAACGAACATCATGAGAACTTTTATCAGACAAACACCGACAGAATCTAGAAAGCATTCTTTCTTTTCAAATTTCAAGAACAGTAAAAGGGTGCAATGGGCAGAGGCAAGAAATCATATGCACTAGGCTCGTTTATCATCATCAATCAAAAAACGAACATCATGAAAAATTTTAAAAGATTAGCACCGACCACATCAAGAAAATTTGCATTTTTCTCCAATTTTAAGGAAAACAAGCGCATACGATGGACGGAAACGAGAAATTTTATTTAATGACAAACCGATCAAAAACATGAAAAAGGAAGTGACTTCATCAATCACTTCCTTTTTTAGCTATGACTTCATTTTTGTTGATTGCCTTCAATTTTCCATAATAGGAAATACCGGGTCTATTAATTGATTTTATAACAACGGTGGCCCAACCACTGGAACCTACCAAAAGTTGGACATTAAATCTTTCCTTATCATTCCGTACTTGATATGCCAACGTTATTAGTGACTTTCTCTTATTTTCAGAAAAACGTACTTTTTCCAGACTATCGTTAAATTTTATCAAGCCTCCACCACTTGTCAGTCTGTAATTACCAAAATACGGTAGCATAGCTTCTGAAATACCATCCTTTACTTTAATGTAATTCAAATTTGTAACTAGGCTCCTACTTGAACCTTCTCTCGGTAGCACACTGCTAGCTTCAAAAATGAAGTCCATAGACTCCACTAATTTCTTGACTTCTTGGTAGTCTGAATTATCGGTATTTTGAGCAAAAGCTGCAAAGGAACAAATTGCCATTATCAGTACTAAGGATACTTTTCTCATCACAAATCATTTGTCCTAAATGAGCAAAAATTGTTCCAAAATCGCTGGTAGGAGAAGGAATCTAGAAGTCAACCAATAAAAAAAGCCCTTATGACATAAGGGCTTTTTTAAACTATTTATTGTGTTTGTTTAGTCTTTTAAGGAAATCTCCTCTTCTACTCCGTTCGGATAGATCAATGTTGCCAAATCATCGCAGGAACCATCGCCAAAATTAACGGTTACTTTTAATCCATTCTTATCAACGGTCATAACCCCAGTCGTTAAATAAGCACAACTTAAGTTTCCTTCCAAAGTATTGTTTACATTCACAGTGTACGTATCATTATTCACATTAAGCGTCCAATTTCCGTCTATGGTCAAGGTACTCGTTTCCAAGCTGTCGCCAAATGTAATAGTGAACGTTTTTGTTCCGTTTTCAGAAATTGTCTCACCATCCTCCATTTCCAAGCTCATAGTACTGGTTACGGAGAAGGACACTGAATTTTCATTTGAATTACCGCTTAACACATAAGTTCGGGTTCCGTTAATCTTAATCGTACCAACATAGAAATTGGTATAAGTTGCCGTGTATGAAGCTGTTTCGCTTTCTAGATTGTAGGCGACCGTTACGGTTCCATTCACATTATCCGTTCCATTTAGCACACAATTATTAAATGTGGCAATAAAACCACTATCGGAATATTCGGCACTATAGCAGTCATTATTTTTGGCAGATTTACCGGTTGAACCATTGTTCATATATAATTCCGAAAGGACCGTATCCGCAACTCCGGAAATGTCATCGGATTCCAATATGGTCTTTAATTCAGTTTGGGTAAGGGTTTCTTTGTCCATTAATCCCTCATCATCACTACAGCTATAGGTTATCAGTGTAATGATGCTAAATAAGCTTAACTTTTTAAATACAGATACAAATGTTTTCATCTTTTTTTGTTTGTGGGTGTGCCATATAAACGTAGAATCGGTTGGTTTAGTATGGAAAATGTGTTACCCACTATCTCTTAAGAGCAAAAAATCCTTTAATGCTATTCTTCTCTGCGGTTTTCACTAAGTACCAGTAAGAGTCTGAAGGGAGTGCGCTTCCATTATGAGTGCCATCCCATTTTTGATCGGGAAGTAATTGCTGTAATAATTTTCCATAGCGATTGAAAATCAAAATGGATTCGACCACTACCATATCCGTTGAACTAACGCTCCAATAGTCATTGAAACCATCATTATTCGGGGTAAAGAATTTAGGCACCAGGCCATTAAACGTATTATTGTTCATTATTATATTGGTAAAGGATACTGTTGGACAAGATTCCGCCAGTAATTCTCCGTCATAGGGTGTAATGCGTACATAAATTCTTGTATTCGACGGAAGGCCATCGGTTTGGAAGGATTGTATATTGCCGACGTCACCACTGAACAGTTCATCACCATTTTGGGTCGTACCAATGGATAAAATGTAACCATCCGCACCATTTACGTCGTCCCATTCTAATAAAGGATCTCTTATGATTCCAGTCTCATCGGGAATAGGGTCACCAATGGCGGTACAATCTGGTAAAGGTGGCCCATCTCCTGTTACAAATGTAATTGGGGAGCAACCCATGGCTGCACCGATATCGTTATACGGAATAATCGTAACGTAGTATCGCGTTCTGGGCTTAAAATCGGGCGGCTTGTAGTTCGTTCCATTGCCTACATCTACCCTGTCTAGTATTAAAATACCGTTGGGATCACGTTCGTAAACGGTCATTAGATATCCAGTGGCCGAGAAATCACGAATCCAGGTAATATTTGCTGTTGTAGATACCAACATATCACCATTAAAAGGATTGATGATTTCCGTACAGCCAGGGAAACCTTCTGCCCTTGTCGTAAAGGATTCCTCTTCACAATTTGTAATGTTTCCAGTATTGGTACGGGGCGTTATCGTAACATAATATGTGGTAAGCCCATCTAAAGGAGTTGCAAACGTATAATCAGTTGTATTGCCAACATCTTCAAGATTTAAAATATCACTTCCACCACTCGTCGTACCTACGGTTACGCGATAACCAACTGCATTGGGGGCTGGCATCCATTGTAAATTGGTGGTGACCGCCACGTTGGTGGCACCATCCAAAGGTGTATTCAATGTGGTGCACCCGGTTTGCCCTGTTACCAAAAAAGGTAACACACACGGAAAAATCAGTAGAAATAGTCTAAATTTTTGAATAGCGCTCATTTCCTTGATGTCTACGGCATTCATTTTTCAAAATTTCATGTCCCAAAGAAACCTTTTACAATTGGAAACAATAGAATGATTTTAAAGGTAAAAAAATAAGTTCACAGCCTTATCACAATAATAAGGCTCCGTTTTTAGTTAAATCGTATACGATATTCTATATTTGAAACGTGCAGACAAAAATCAATTTAAGGGATCAGGTTAGAGACCATCTTTTGGCAGAAATGAAAAAAGGGTCCTTACAACTTGGCAGGACCATAAATTTAGCAGCACTTTCCAGACGTCTAGATGTTAGCGTTACCCCTATACGCGAGGCACTGACACAATTGCAACAGGCCCATATCATTAAAGCAGTCCCAAATAGAGGCTTTATAATTTCAGATTTAGATGTAAAGGAGGCAGAGGACTTGTACAATTTGGTGGCTAGTTTGGAGGTAATGGCTATTGAAAATACCGAATTTGACCAAGACACGATAGACCAGCTTAAAAAACAACAGGAAATTTTTGAAAATGCACAGGACGCACTCTCCCGAATTCAGGCCGATTTGGACTTTCACCATATTTTGACAAAAGGATACGACAACGAGTTGGCGCTGCAAATATTGAGCGATTTAAGGACCCGTATTTTCTTTTACGAACGTGCTTTTATGGAAGAAGATACCTTCTACAACAAGTCTGACAATCAACACGATTCCATTATTTCGGCAATAGCCGATGATAACGTTCCCACCGCTTCCCTCCTACTAAAAATGAACTGGATGTTGATTTTGAACTATATTCAAAAGAAGCTTACGGAATAACCCAAATGCAGCTATTCCAAATCCTTTATCAATTGTTCAGCTGAGCTGGTGATACGTTTGTATTGGCCATACCCCCACTGGGCAAAAAGCGCCAGGAAAACAGCCATAATTAATAATTTCCATACCAAAGTCGATGGTTCCAGAAAAAGATTTTTATCATTTACGATTTTGGCAATGGCTGGTAGAAAGGTCATCAGATATAAGAAACTAGCATACAAACCATACCGCTGTACTCTGAGAAGATGATTCTTTGCTTTGGTATATTGAAGTAAGGCATCCTTGTAGTTTAGGTCAATGATATTAAGTTTTCTAATTCTCTTTAGTGAGCGCAATACGAGTACAGGCATTAGAACACTAAATAGAATAGCGAACAGACCACAAAGCAATAAATACCACGTATCTAGCTTAAGGATATTGAGGCCAATATATAATGCAGATATTAGGCAGACAATGGTACCTGCTTTCTCATAGTTGGTTATGGTTTTAAATTTTGCCCTATATTTTTCCTTAGTCATGTCCATAATGATTTCGTTTGTGAGTTCTTTTTGTTTTTCCAATTCACGGCTCATTTGCGCCCATGCGGATTGTAATTCTTCTAATTCCATAACTTATGATTTTGTCATATTGGTTCTTAATTTCTCTTTTATTCGGGAAATCCTAGTTCCTACATTAGAATCGCTCAAACCCGTAATTTCTGCTATTTCTTTATAACTTTTTCCTTCCAACAATAAGAGCATCAAACCTTTCTCTAAGACATTTAACCGTTCAATATGTTTATACAAACTTCGAAGACGCTCTTCATATTCCTCGTTTGAATTTTCGCTATAGCTTAGTACGGTGTCCGAAATTGGGACGGCATCCGGGCGTCGCTTGCGCTTTTTTAATTGTGAAATCGCAGTATTCATCGCCACCCTATACATCCAGGTTGTAATTTTAGACTCATTTCTAAAGGAATCAAAAGACTTCCACAACTGATACACCACCTCCTGGAACAAATCCTCACGATCCGTTTTGTTGTCGGTATAGATAGAGGTCACTTTAAACAAGAGTCCCTGGTGCTTACGTATCAATTCAGCAAACTCGGTTTCTTTCGCCATTCAACCCTATTTTACTAATAAGTATGTCATTCCATGAAATTATCACATCAAGGTCAAAAAAATTTATATTTATTACTTTTTAGTAATAAACATAAGTCCCAGATATAATCCGTTGTAAAGAAAAAAGACATGAAGTTTTTAAATGAGGAAATAGAATTTCTCACAAGAAGGATTAAAACGGAATCTTTGGTGAAACATGAAAACTCTTGTGGTATTTTTCAAGACTATGGAGAACGGAGGTCAAAACAGGTGTAGAATGTGAATGTGAAGAAGTCCGATTCTTAAATTAACTATCGGTAATTTTCCGAATCATTTTGAGGACAGGTTCGGGTAGATTTTTATCGTCAAAAACAGCTTTGTATTCCTGCTCCTCATCTTCTATTTTGATGTGATATGTAAAACCATCCCGTATTTCATTAGAAAGTGGTACTTTTTTTTTCAAGGCTTGTATCAATTCCTTACTGAACTCTTCGTCTAATTGCACGGTTCCCTCGTATTCCCTTGGGATACCTACAAATCCACCATTGATAAAGATTGAATATTTCATGCTACAACTTTTACAAGTCCAACTGCTGCAAAACCTGCCGTTACGGCTTCCACGGCAGTATCACAAACCTTTCCGTCACTTTGTAAGCGCTCAGCAGTAATTAGTATCACATCCAACATATCGTAGAAATCGGCAGTCCGCCATAGTGCCTTTAGTGTTTCAAACCAAATAAGGGCCGATTCATCCAAACCAATTTCCATGCAGCATAAATAAAAAGCCTTGTTTGGGATGCCAGAATTGATATGAACTCCTTGATTATCTGCACTTCCAGAATAGTAATTATCCATATGATCCGGCTGCCTGTCAAAATCATTGGCGGTACCGGGAGCCTTTAGCGAACGAATGGCCACTCCCGGAAATTGTTCGGTCACCACAGTATCTCCTATCAACCAATCAGCTTCGGAAATATCTTGTTTTAAAAAATTTTGTTTGATGACCGTTCCAAAAACATCGGAGAAATGTTCATTTAATGCTCCGGACTGACTTCGGTACTCCAGATTGGCCAAAAACTGTGTGATGCCATGAACAAGTTCATGTGCGACAACATCAATGGCACTCGCGAAATTCTTGAATTCCTTTCCATCTCCATCGCCATAAGTCATTTCATCCCCGTCCCAAAAAGCATTGTTATATTTTACACCATAGTGTATATTGGAAATGATGTCCAAACCATTTCCGTCTATGGAATTGAGTTCGAACGTTTTCTTGAAATATTCACGCACAAACCCAGAGGTTTCATAAGCATCGTTCGCCACTTTATCCTTTACAGGTGCAGCTCCCTCTTTACGGACCAACGCCACTCTTTGTCGATTTTTATTCTGACTGTCGTAAATAAAGCGCTCTCCATTACCCGCCAAACGTTCCTGTACAAGAAGCTGGTTAAGCGCGGTATTTCGTTTTTCAAGAATTCTGTGGGTATCGTTCAGTGTCTTTTTACAACTGACGTTTCCTCTTTTGGCCAAAGCCTCTAAGATATGTGGAGGAACAATATGGCAGTGGGGCATGTTGCACATAATGCAAGAATTAAGGTTTTATTCCTACAAGTTATACAACTTTTAAGTTCTAAATGCGGATAGTTACGTTAAGATTCCTATAAAAATGAATTCAGACACCCCATTCGAATTCAAATTATTTTGAGCTCAATGATTCCGGTTATTCCTGTGGGAAAAGAGTTTTGTCCAGACCTGGAATAAGCTCCAAGGCATTTTTGTAATACAGCTTTTTTAGAACTTCATCCGGAAGATTTAATCCGTACATGGCCCAAAAAGCATGGTACTTTTTGTAGTAGGGAAAGTACTCGTCATTACTTTCCAAAACTCTAAAATAGGTAGGGAATTCCTCAGGCCTCCAACTATCCTTGCCAAATAAGACCCGGTCTTGGTATTTAATGAAAAAGGCTCTGGCGTTCTGGGGCTGCCGTCCTAATTCAGCGATAACTGCAGCAATACCTACCGACATATTGGGTATTTCATCCAGCAGTTTTCCAAGTTTGCTCAAATCATTGGCGTACCAGCCCATATGGGCATTAATAAACTTGGTCTTGGGATTTCTTTTGAACATATTGTGTTGTTCTTGTATGATTTGTTCCCAAGGTGCAGGGTCAGTGGCGGAACGTTTTCTTCTTGGATGTGTCTTGAGTTCCAACCATCGTTCGTTGTCACTGTCCATGTCGTCCCAAAACGACTTCGGGTCCGCCGCATGGATAAGTACGGGTACGCCCATCTCCGCACATTTTTCCCAAATGGGGTCTAGTCGTTCGTCGTCTACGGCCAATCGGTTACCATCGACGTCGTTATAGCGCAACCCTAAACTTTTATAAATTTTAAGGCCTTTTGCACCATATTTTATATCCGCTTCCAACTGTGTTGCGGCCTGTTCTCCCCATCCAGGTTTTCCCACCCCATCAAAATCCACATTGGCAAATACTACGAATCGGTTTGGATAACTCTTATTGATATTATCGATTTTGGCCTTAAGGCTTTCCCCGGAACCTCCACTCAAATTCACCATCACACCTTCGTTCAAAGCATCCATTTCAGCAACAAGTTCACCAAGTCTGGAGACTGACATATCCCTCTGATGACTGTGTACATCTACAAATGGAAATTTGGCACGCTCTATTTCGGCACCAGGTACCACTAAAGTGGACGTCGGGTTATACTCCTCAAAACTCATTTCCTGAGCATGAGTTTTCGTTGCAAAGCACAGAAGCGCCACTAAAGTAAATTTGTAATAGGTTGTCATTGAGTTCATGCGGTATTAATTGTATTGATTGTAGATTTCTAAATATTCTTCGGTAGTATCGATGTCCTTTATAAGTTCTTTTGGATGCACTATAGTTGTCCGGGCTTCATATTTTGACAAAATATGTTTCGCGCCATGGTCTTCCTTCAATTCCATTAATTCTGAAGCTATTTGCCTTGCAAATAATGCCGGGACCCCAATTTTATCTTTGTAACGGGAAGCTACGATAGGATTAATGCCCGACCCAAATTCCATAATCATTTTTTTATAATAATCGCTGTGCAATAAAGGTTGGTCGGCCAGACATATCAGGACACCATCAAAATTATTCTTTAGATTCAAAACATGACGAATTCCATAAGCTATACTACTACCCAAGCCATTTCTCCAATCAAGATTCTCCAAAATGGTCACCTCTTCTACCCTAAAATCAATTGCTTTTCGTATTTCTTCGCTATAGGCGCCAAGCACTACAAAAATAGATTCCTTTTGTACACCTTTGAGTACGTTGATGGTATGATTTAATAAGCTGGTCCCTTTCCAAGGCAATAATTGTTTAATGCCATTCATTCTTCGCGATTCTCCCGCAGCCATGATTAAAATTGCTATCTTAAGTTCCTTATTCAATAGTGGATTCTCTTAGTTTTTATTTAATAAGGCCAGCAGTGTTCACCATCAAATGATGGCGTTCCATTGTGTCATCAGAGATATAATCTTGAAAATCGTGTTTTAATTCCTGTGTCATTTGGCTTGTGGCTACTTCAGTATTTTCACCTATGGTCTCAGGTGAAAATTACCCATTTCCGGCCTGATTATTTGGCATCTTACGGGTTCTTTAACATTCTTTAACATAAATTTTAAATTACCCGATAATTTATATAAACTTTGTGCGTTCTGCTTGTTGAACTCAAATACGATATGATTATGAAAATGTTTCTGAAAACTTTCGGTTTTCTTTTTTTACTATCCTTAGTAATATCCTGTGGAAATGCGGACGATGATGTGGACCTTAACCTGAATTTTGGCGATGGATTGGGTAAGGGAAAACCGGTAGATGATTGCCTTGGACTGGATGATGGCGAACTCGTGCTCTCTATTCAGGAACAATTTACGACGCTTCCCGGAAAGGTTTCCATTTTCTTTAAGGTGTCGGACACGGATGGTAATCCTGTTTCTGGTTTAACCGCGAATCAATTTACCATTTACGAGCAAGGTAGGAACGATGATTGTTTCAATACCATATCTACTTCAGAATCTTTTGCACGTATTTCTCCCAACTCCCAGATTTTTAGTAACAATACATTATTGGTGCTGGATTTAAGTAATAGTGTGTTAAGTAGTAGTTTAAACGAACTTAAGGTGGCGAGTACCAGTTTTGTAAATAATGTGATGCCAGCAACCACCCAAGAATCCTTCAAAATGGCTATTTACTGGTTTGATGGTGAAAATGAGTTACACCTGCTGAATGCATTGACAGCCTCTAAGCAGGAACTAATCAATTCTATTGACGGTATTACGGATGACATAAGTAACGACCCTTCTACGGATTTATACGGAGCGGTCATCAAATCGACCGATATTGCTTCCAATCTGATACAGGAAACTACAGCCGGTGGAAGTATTGGAGCTGCTTCCGTAGTAATTTTTACGGATGGCACCGATCAAGCCTCTCGTTTTACAGAAGATGCAGCGTTGAAGAAAGTGAACGAAGCCGATCCTAACATCTCCTTCTTCACCATCGGTCTTGGCGGGGAAATAGATACCCAAGTATTGCAGGATATAGGCAAAACCTTTAGTGTTTTTGCGGGGAACGCGGACGAATTGGAAGATACGTTCCGCGATATTTCCGAGAAGGTTTCCGAACGGGCCAATAGCTTTTACCTTTTTGAGTATTGCAGTCCAAAGCGTGACGGTAGTGGAGAAAACAATCTTGCTATCCAAGTAAGCACAGGTTCAAGACAGGGTGCCGTACAAACCAAGTTTGATGCCAAAGGATTTACAGGCGGATGTGAATAACGAAATTTAATTCCTCATGTATTTAGAAGCACTTCGGTGCTTCTTTTTTTGACTTTATTCGACCGTTGTAATCTATTGATTGTCATTTTATTGCATACGCTAATGTGGGTCATACAGGTGTTGTTGGATGGGGAAAGAACATCCATTCATCGATTTTATCCGTAAATGAAAGCGATAACACTAATATAAATTTAAAGCATTTTTAAAATGAAAAAATTATCAGTAATCGCAATACTTTCAGTAGCGCTTTTGTCCTCATGTGTTTCTAAAAAGAAATATGTGGCTTTGGAAGACAATCTTTCACAGACGCAGAGCAGGTTGACCAAAACGCAGGTAGAGAAAGAGGAATTGGAAAGCAAAATGGCCAAAATTGAGGCCCGTGTTGAAGAGTACAATTCAAAAATCAACTCCCTACAGGAACTAAACGATAGTCAATATACCGTAAATGATGTAGCGGTTATGAGCAATAATACAAAAGCAAATATGCGTAAAACCTTGGAAAAGGTAGATGCGGCTAAATTGGCAGAAGCTAGAACCCTACAAGATTCAATGAACTTGGCGGTATCGTACAAATTAAAGCAATCCATCTCCGACGATGATGCGGATGTTGAAGTAAGTATTGATAAAACTGTGGTTATGATCAATATTTCTGATGAGCTATTATTCAACACGGCCAGCTATAAAGTAAGCAACAAGGCAGAAAAAATCTTAAATAAACTAGCCGAGGTGATTAAATCCGAACCAAGCATGGAGGTAATGGTAGAAGGTCATACCGATTCTAGAACCATCAACACTGCAATGTTCCAAGATAATTGGGATTTAAGCGTTAAAAGGGCCACCTCTATTGTACGTGAGTTACAAAACAAGTATGATGTTGACCCAACGCAATTGATTGCTGCCGGTAGAAGTAGCTATCTACCATTAGTGGAAAACGACACAAAGGAAAATATGGCCAAAAATAGAAGAACCAAAATCGTTATCCTTCCAAATTTGGATAAGTTCTTCGCACTTTTAGACACGGCTAGTCTATAATATTTCATTATAACAATATATCGAAAAAGGGGAAGCCAGTGCTTCCCCTTTTTTTATAGCTGAATTTTGCTCGTCATCTATTATGGTAGGGTTTTTGTCAATTTGCTTGTTATATATACAACAGCCCCCAAATAATACTAACGAATCACATCCTAAAGACTATGAAGAAGTTTAATCAAGCCAATCAACAGAAAGGCTTTAAAGAAAGAAATTATGGATGTAATCAACGAAATTATTCAAAACAGCGCAATTGGACCCTTGTCCAAATTCTATAAGAGCATGGTATTGTTACTGTTCTCTACCATAGTAACCATGCTCAGCGCCATGCTAGTAATACTGCTAACCCACGGTTCCCATATGACCATACATTTTGGCTACTAGAACTGGTATACACTAACGGAAAATCATCGCATTTCCTTTTTGACGTTCAAAATCATGAAGCATTTTACTTTCTTCCTTGGATAGATCGAGGAGAAAACCATTAATGACGGCATAGTCCACCTTACCATTTTTTTCTAAAAGGAAAGTAGGGTTCATACCTGGTTCTAAACGTAGTTCCGATAGTTTATAATCTTTCCCTACAATATGCATGGGAGACGATGTATTTAAAATTGAAACGGGTATACTATCCACCCGAAGATAACCATAGCCCGATTGTAAGGCGTCTTTGAAATTAAAAGTATCCAGGTTTTTTATGGAACTTAGGGTTTCAGGATAAACTTTTGCTGCTTTAATTTTATATCCTGTAGCGTCTAGCGTTTCGTAGCCATAGTAGGTAGAAAGGTCCCCTTGATCCCAAATACGGCTACTGTACCAAAAATCATTGTGGTCTTCGTAATCCACTTCCACCTGATTGATTCCTAAATCGATAATATATTCATCGCCCATCAGCTCGTATGTTGCTCCTATAATTTTTAAATCGAAAAACTTACGGTCGTTCTCCGGAATTTTTTCGTACTCTGGGATGGGGATATCAACATAATTCCGTTTTGCAATGGTGAAAATAGCGGAAAGGATGGATACATAATTCAACTTACGTATTTCCTGCTTCTCTATATCCTCGGGGTATCCGCCCGACTCGATTAAAATAGTACTTGTACCCCATTTTTGGATGTTGTCCCCAAAAGCCCTTGGTTCAAAATCATCGTTATACCTGCCCACCTGTCCAGGTGCATATTTTTGAATGATATTGTTCATAAAGACGATAATCTTCATGGCATTGCCCCGCACCTCATTGATATCTTTATCATAATTAAAGGCAGGCGCTAAATAGGAAATGGTAGCGGGTTTCTCGGTCCGTTCCGCATTGTAATAAGTACTCTGGTCATGCAGGTTAAAGCCAAAATCAGCTTGTAGGCTATCCCGTACCCTTTTCAACGTTTGGCTTTCTGGGGACTGCAGACGCAACGCATCTCTGTTAATGTCCACGCCCAAGAGGTTTCTTCGTTGAAAGAGCTCCGCACCATCGGGATTCAACATCGGTAGAAAATGCACCGTTAGGCTATCTAGAATGGATGACTTTGCCTGAGTAAAGTCATCACTGTCCAAAAAATTCAAAATATCAAAGATGGCTTGGGTAGCGGTAGGTTCGTCCCCATGCATTTGTGACCACAAAAAAACATTGGTACTACCCGAACCTATGCTTATCAAATTAAGAGGCTTTCCTCCTATGGACTCGCCAACCTTTGTAACGTTGAATTTGGAGTTTGTACGGTATTTGGCAATTAGCGGCTGGATATCGCTGCGCTTAATGCGTCTTTTTCCTAAAGTTGGCTCTTTGTATTTTTCATAGGTTTCGTAGAGTTGTGTTGTAATGTCATCTTCTTGTGCATAGCAGTTTATACAGATAAAAATCACCAATATTAAACTGAAAAAGAAACGAGGTGCAATCATCATTTTGGTAGTTCTTTAAAATTTAAATCTTTTACTTTATTTCGGACTTTGGTCATGAAATCTACGCCGGGGTCTGTCTTTTTGGTACGATAACTATCGTCTTTTTCCAACCACAACGGGTGGTCTTCAAAGCGTTGGTATTCATAGTGTCCTATTAAATAGTCGATAGGATATTTTTCGGCCAAATAGCGAATGAGCCAAACGTTGGATCTGAGTTGCGCTTTTGTCAAGGGTTGGTCGGCGGCCCCGCCCACATTTTCTACCCCTATGGCACAATGGTTAAGACCGATGACGTGCCTGGCCATAGTGGTTTCTGGCATTAATCGATAAATGGTGCCATCACGGTCTACCATGAACTGGGACGATACGTTTAATCCGCTTAAATCTTTTATTTCCGGACGCCAATTGGGCAAAGTAGGTGCATCAAAAGCTTCGAACGATTTTTCAAACGTTGGGATAACCGTCCAATGTAGCACGATCATTTTGGGATCAATTTGAGGAGTATCCCGGTCCAGTCCATATCTGTCGGACAGGTATTCCAAGGTCAACGAATTGCGCTCTTCGTTAAAAGTAATGGGCTTATCTAGAATGTTTCCCGTACTTCCGCAGGAAATTAATAGAAGCAGCATTATGCCGATGGGTAGTACAGTTTTCATTTTAAGGTTGCGTGATGGTGTCTTTTGGAACTGCATATTCGATTTGAACTTTCCTCCTGCCCCACTCTTTTGCCTTTTCAATATCCTTGCCCATGTAAATATCAATCCGGTTTCTCCAGCGGTAATGCATTTTATCCTTTACCAAGTAAATACCTTCAAAAGTGTCAATTTTAACCATCGTGTTATGCTTCAAACCCTTGCGTAACAAATCCCGTGAAACCGCAATCCATTTTACCCCGGGTTTGATGGAATCGCCCCAAGCGGTAATCTGTGGGTGTTCGTAAGAAGTCTGCCATGCGACCGAATTATAGGCGGTAGCTGTAACTTCCATGGGAATCCATTCGTACACCACGGCATCCTTTACCTTGTTTTTGCAGCTAAACGTAGTCCAGATAAAAAGTAGAATAAGAATATTTCTCAAGCTTCGAACTTAGTGTAAAATATGTTCCAAGATACGCATATCTTAAATATCTGCCTTCCGTTCTTTTTCAATTTCATTGGAAACAATTGATAGTGAAGTCTGTTCGTACCTACATTCTCAAATAAAAATAGTTAAAGGGTTTTCTGTAAATTTGTACCGCTATGAAAAAAGAAAAGAAACCGGATTATGTAGTTTTTGATGAGGAAACCCAAAGCTATAATGGGAAAATACTCCCTTATTCCAGTAGTTTGTCGGCTCCAAAAATAACGCCGCCCGATGTAACCTCTTGGAAAAATTCCCATATCGTAAGCGCCAACAACCAATTTAAGGCCAAATATGAGTCTATTCAAAAGGAATACCAGCGAATGATGCAGGCTTACGAATACAACGATTTGGTGTATGGGTCCAAATTTAATTTTGAACCTATCGTTGGTAAAACGTACCACCTTTATAAAGCAAAGGACCAGAGTACATTTCTATCCCTAATAGCCCCTACGGAATGTAATTTTGATTATTTGGGTTCTTTTACCCTGGGTCCGGATAAAATATGGGAGAAGCTATGAACCCGGTAAAGGGACATAACTGTCATCGTTTTCCATCATGGGAAAGGTTTTAGCGGCCCAGTCGGTTTTAGCTTTTTCTATTTTATCCTTGTCAGAGGACACAAAGTTCCAATAAATGTGGCGTTCCTCTGCATACGGTTCCCCACCGAACAAAAGCACATGGGTATTTGGACCTAAGGTGACCTTACAACTATCCTCCACCTTACTCACCAAGATATTACCTTTGGGAACCGTTTCCCCACAAGCTGTAATGTTACCTTCCACTACGCAGATACCGATTTCGCCTTTTAACTGCTTTTCGGCATCTAAGCGGTGCGTGCCATTTTTAGTCTTGACTTCGATCATAAACAAATGGGAATGTACGGGCACGGGCGACTTTTTGCCGTAACCTTCTCCGGCGACGAGCGTAAACGAAGCTTCCCCGTCTAGCCATTTGGGCAATTCCTCCTGATCAAAGTGATGAAATTCGGGGTCCATATCTTCCAATTCTTTGGGAAGGGCGACCCATATCTGATAACCATGCGCGGTAAAGGTTTTTCCGTTTCTGAGATGGTTAGGCGTACGTTCGGTATGGGAAACCCCTTTCCCGGCTACCATCCAATTTACGGACCCCGGTTTTATAAGCTGTGAAGTACCCAAACCGTCTTCATGCAGTAATTCTCCTTCCAACATAAACGTAAGGGTAGATAGGCCAATATGTGGGTGCTGGTCAACGTCCATATACTTTTCAGGACCCAACTGGGTAGGACCCATATGGTCAATAAAAATAAAGGGTCCGATCATCCTTTTTTTGCGAAAGGGTAATAATCTTCCCACTAAGAAATCCCCAATATCCCTGCTCCGTTCCTCAATAATTAAGCCTATGTTTGACATGCTTTTCGTTTTTGATAAATTTACGACAATCCTAAAAAAAGATGCATTGAAAAAAATTAGAATCATCCTGTTCATCCTACTCATAGCCCTGTTGGTAGGGGTTTATCTAAATTACCCGAAACTGAACCTCATATCCGGCGTGGCCTCCAAGAACATGGCATCGCAGGTTTTTTTAGCTAAAAGAGCGCCCGATTCCGTGACTACTTTTGACAATAACATGCCCTTGGTGAAATTGGCGGATGCCCAATTGCTAATTCAAGATTCTGCCGCAACGGCGTCGGTCTACGGATTGATGAAACGCAAAGCGGTCTATAAAGACGGTGTCGGCGCTGCCTTAACGAACGAGGAGCATGACACGCATAGCTTTACTATAGCCCCAAATAGAACTATTGACAAGGATACCCTCCCCTTTCCCTACGGAAATGCGGGTGTAACCGATACCCTTTTTGAAAATGTGGACTATGAGCTATTGGAAAAGGCGATAGACAATGCCTTTGCCCGACCTTCGGAACAGAAAACCAGAACGGTTTTAGTAGCCTACAAAAACCACATCATCGGGGAGCGCTATTTAAAGGGTTTTACGAAAGACACGCCTATGCTGGGCTGGTCCATTACCAAAAGTGTTTTGGCGACCCTTTATGGGATGATGCAATATGAGGGAAAGATAGACATCCATTCCTACCGGCCCTTTGAAAAGGAAATACGTATGAAGGGTTCGAAATCCGCCATCACGATTAACCATTTATTGCGTATGCAGAGCGGGTTGGCTTGGGAAGAGAACTATTTTGAAATTTCCGATGTCACCAAAATGCTGTTCCTTTCGTCCGATATGCCACAGATACAACGGAATAAGCAAGTCATTGCACAACCCACAGAGGTCTGGAACTACTCCTCTGGCACCTCCAACCTGCTATCGGGAATTCTGCGGGAGCAGTTCAAAACACATCAAGAATATTTGGATTTTCCTTATTCGTCTTTAATCGATAAAATTGGAATGCATTCCATGATCATTGAAACCGATCTGACCGGAAACTTTGTAGGTTCTTCCTACGCCTGGGCCACAACCCGTGATTGGGCCAAGTTCGGCTTGCTGTACCTGAACAAGGGTATGTGGAACGGGGAGCGACTTTTTGCAGCTGATTGGGTCGATTATGTATCCGAACCTACCGCACATTCGGACGGAGTATACGGTGCACACTTTTGGTTGAATGCGAACGGGAAATACCCGGATGTACCGCGGGACCTATATTCCGCCAACGGATTTCAAGGGCAGTATGTGTTCATCATCCCATCCAAAGATTTGGTCGTTGTCCGTACGGGACTGGCCGAAGACCCCGAGTTTGAAGTCAATACCTTTCTAAAAGAAGTGCTTAGCGCCATAGATTAAAATATTGGATGTTTTTGAACTTTGGGACAGGTTAAGAAATATAGCTATGCTTACAGTATAAAAATTAGGAGAATTTATAGGATATTTCTTACCATACCACACCAAAAGACACTTTCACCACAAAAATTCCTTAGCTGACAACAATAGTTTCAATATTTCGAAGTCTACCTGTACATTTACTATGTAATAAAAACGAAGTATAATTTTTCATTTTCATATAGTGTTCTCGTAAAAGAGTCCGGTCTTCTTAGATCGGACTCTTTTTAGTTTGTTTCGGTTCTATTCGGCAATCCTGACTGGATAGGGAATAGGCTATTTTTTAGTTCACTTCGACTACGCTCAGTTAACGAATTAAGACTACGCTCAGTGAACCCAGTATTAAGGCAACCACTTATTTTTACCGAAATTCGGCTTACGTTTTTCCAAAAAGGCGTTCCTGCCCTCTTTGGCCTCTTCGGTCATATAGGCCAGTCGCGTGGCTTCCCCAGCAAAGACCTGTTGCCCCACCATTCCGTCATCGGTGAGGTTCATGGCGAATTTCAGCATTTTTATAGAGGTCGGAGATTTTTCCAGTACCTCCTGTGCCCATTGGTAGGCTGTGGCCTCCAATTCATCATGGGGCACAACGGCGTTTACCATACCCATTTCAAAAGCCTCCTGTGCCGAATAGTTGCGCCCTAAAAAGAAAATTTCTCGGGCCTTCTTCTGTCCCACCATTTTGGCCAAGTAGGCCGAACCGTATCCCCCGTCAAAACTGGTGACGTCGGCATCTGTTTGTTTAAAAATGGCGTGCTCCTTGCTCGCCAAGGTCATATCACAGACCACGTGCAGGCTATGACCGCCACCTACCGCCCAACCGGGCACCACGGCAATGACAGCCTTGGGCATAAAACGGATCATTCTTTGTACTTCTAAGATATTAAGGCGGTGCTGGCCATCTGCGCCTACATACCCCTGCTCTCCCCGCGCCTTTTGGTCGCCACCGCTGCAAAAGGACCAAATACCGTCTTTGGTAGAGGGACCCTCTGCAGAAAGTAGCACGACGCCAATGGACGTATCTTCCTGAGCGTCATAAAAAGCTTTTATAAGCTCGCTCGTCGTATGCGGTCTGAAGGCATTTCGTACGTTGGGCCGGTTAAAGGCAATACGGGCCACCCCGTTACTTTTTTTATAGGTGATATCGTCAAATTCCAGGGCAGTTTGCCAATTGGGTGCTTGCATATTAGTGATTCCTTAGATTGAGCCTTAAAAATAATACTCTCTTTGGGATTTTAACCAATGATTGGAGCGCTATTCCAAAGTGTAACGGCAAAGAATTCATATTTTTTAAAAGGCAATACTCACAAACCACGAACTACAAACCTCAAACCACAAATACTATTTCGTAAGGCCTACCCTACCCGTTGTATTAATTTTAGTGTTAAAAACTAATGATAACACAAACGAAAAGAACGCTTTAAAACCTCGAACTTCGTTATCTGAGGATACAAACTATTGATAACAGGTTCATATCCATAAATGTTAGGCACAAGTTGAAAAAAACCAAATGATAAAACAAAAT
The DNA here is from genome assembly GCF_027474845.2 of Maribacter aestuarii. NCBI lineage: Bacteria > Pseudomonadati > Bacteroidota > Flavobacteriia > Flavobacteriales > Flavobacteriaceae > Maribacter > Maribacter aestuarii. The sequence continues at coordinate 3,657,938 of NZ_CP107031.2, read as the reverse complement.
CCATTTTCCGTATATGATTTCTTAGGGTATTTAGTTCCTGGTTCAATAGTTATTTACTCTTATTTAATTGTTGACTATGCTAAAAAACATTCGGAATTTGTATTAAAGGAATTTACTGACGAATTTCTTGATTTAAAATTTGAGGGGATATTTTTCTTTGTGATTTTATCTTATACCTTAGGACATATAATAAGTTTTACATCTTCCGTAACTGTTGAGAAATATGCAAATTGGACTTACAGTTATCCATCAAAATATTTGTTAGATATGCGGTTTAAAACTTTCTGGAAATCAATATCTGGCTGGAAAGACTTTATTTGGAGAATTATAATAATAGTGATTTTACTCCCTTGTATTTTATTGGATTTGTTATTTGGTCAATTTCTTGGATTTAAACGATTCTACACAAAAAAGTTGGACCAATTACTTCAGGATTTGATTGTTCACAAACTAAACAAACTGCTGATTAAACTTGGTATTCAGGAAATTGAAGGTTATACTCAATTTGAAAATGGAAGAGCCAATGATGCTGACTTTCATCGAATTGCTACTCACTATGCTTATGAAAACAGTAAAAATCATCAAGCAAAAATGAGTAACTATGTAGCACTTTATGGATTTTTACGAACTTTGTGTTTTATATTTAACATTTTAGCGATTTATACATTTATAAGGGTATGGGTTTATTTGCAATTTGATTTTAAAAATGTTTTAATCATATTAATTTTATCCGGAATATCGTATTTATCTTTTATGGCTTTTATGAAGTTTTATCGTAGATACACATTAGAAGGACTTATGGTTATTGCGATAGACGAAACGCTGTAAAACCTTTGCCTAACATCTAATAAAAACAATAGGACAATTGTAGCAAAACCCGAGGTTCAGGCATATTTGCGAAGTCGCCAAATTTTTAAATTTGGCTTATTGACAATGAAAAGATAATAAGAAAAATTTAAAAATACGGCTTGTGCTCAACAGAATGGTAGTCGCTCATTTTTCGCCTTACGGTTTTTATACACAACCGATAACAAAACCTTAATTTTTAAAGAAAAATCACTTTCTAAATTGGGCTAACCCCGTCCGTAATTTTCAGCCAACCAATACTTGTTAAATTTTTTATAAACTCAGTGAACGGGGTAATATGTTAATATGCCTTTTGCTATATTATTTAGAGATAAAACAAACCTATGGCGGAGAAAACCTATAGAAAATGCCCCAACTGCGGTAAAATGTCCTTAAACCAAGATTACTGTCCCGCTTGCGGCAGTATCATCAATACGACCTTAAAACGGGAACTGGCTAGGAAAGAAAAAGCGGCCAAAAAGCAACTAGAAGCAGCCACTCCCAAAAAAAAAGCGCAGTCACGATTTTTTTGGAAAACTCCAAGGACCATCAAAACCCTTTTATCAAGTACACCGCACGTTTCTTTTATTCCATTTGGATCGTTGTCATCGCTATCGGCTCTTTTTTGGCTTTGCTGTTCGGTTATATTGCTGCTTAATCTATAAGTGCTTTATTCTATGCTCCTCACCTACCTCAAACGTTTTTATTTTCCGGTTTTCGTTACGATAGCGATATTCGTTTATGTGGCGCAACAAACTGCTATAGACTTACCTCTGCTTGTAAATAATTATTTGAACGATTTACTCTGTATGCCCATCGTCTTGAAGATTTGTCAATATTTGGTCCGGCAATTCAAAAGTGACCGCGGTCTTCAAATCCCCATTACTCTTGCCTTGACACTTACCGTGTTATACGCCCTTTATTTTGAGTTGCTGTTGCCCAAATTCAATGTTCGCTACACCGCCGATACCATTGATGTTCTTTTATATTTCGCTGGTGCTTTATTTTTTATAGGAATAGAGCGCTATGGGGCGGGTAAAACTTCGGTCTTGGAACCCTATAAAGATTTATAAAAAATAATACGGGGCTCGGATAGCACACTTAGGTGACCCATAGGCCTGAGCCCAAGTAAGATATTTGAAGCTATTGGTCATTACGTTTCTTTTCGCTTTTCTCTTTTTAGGCACAGTTTGCAGGAATACCTATCTATTTTATTCCCTATTTTTAGTCCCATTTCTAACTTTCTAAAATGCACAATTATTACTACTTTTTATTATTCGTTTTCATGAGTATTCCGGTCTGGGGAATTTCACAAGAACTAGAAACAACCACTTATTTCGGCAAGGATTATTTTCTATTGGAAGGCACTGCAATTGCCGATTCGTTAAAAGAAAACCGCTATGACAGGTTACCGGTATCCCTCAAAGATATTGTTCGAAAACCGGTGTGGGACTTGTCCAAGGCTTCGGCAGGAATGTCCATTCGGTTTTTTTCCAATTCAACAAGTATTAGTGTAAAGTGGACACTTTTAAATAACAATACCATGAATCACATGGCCGAAACCGGAATTAAGGGGCTTGATCTTTACTTTAAAAATAATGGGAATTGGCAATACCTAAATACCGCTCGCCCAACGGATATGGATAATGAATCTATGCTCATAAACACCATGACCGATGAAATGCGGGAATATAAAATGTATTTACCTCTTTACGATGGCGTTGTTCATCTTGAAGTGGGTATCGATCGGAATAGCGTGATTAAAAAACCGACCAAGAACAACGATTCCTCAATAGTGTTTTACGGAACCAGCATAACACAAGGGGGTTGCGCATCTCGCCCTGGTATGGCACATACCAATATTATTTCCAGAAAATTAAATATGGACTGTATCAACTATGGCTTTAGTGGCAATGGCAGGATGGAGCAACCCATAAATGAATTGATATCGGAATTGAACCCTGCTTTCTATGTGATTGAATGCTTGCCTAACATGAATCCCGAACAAATTACGGATAGGGCCATACCACTAGTAAAAACAATTAGGGAGAAGCATCCTGAAACGGCCATTGTTTTTGTCGAAAATTTCAAATATGAACAGTCCGCCCTAAGTAAACACTGGAGCAATATGGTTAAGGATCGAAATACGTCCCTAAAAACGGAATACACAAAAATGATGGATGGTGGATTTGAGCATATTTTTTATATAGATAGTAATAATGCTACGGGTGACGACCATGAAGGATCGGTTGATGGCGTTCATTTTACTGACTTGGGATTCATGAGGTACGCCGATTTTCTAATGGCAAAGTTCAAGGAATTTGGCCTTATTACTACAACTGAAGATTGAAAAACATTATTATAGTTCACTTAGTTGGTAATCGTCTCTAACAAGTGATTATTCAAAACAGCAAGCCACACACTTTTAAAGAAATAGTGTAATTTGTTGCCCATTACATGAGTTGCAGCACCTATTCAAATCAACCTAAAATAGATGAAGAAAATTACACTATTACTACTCTTACTACTCAGTTATAGTTGTACCGAGAAGAGCAGTACCCCAACGGAGCCAATTACCACCTATTACGAAGGCTTTAAAAACTCCGATTACGAAAAAATAAAACGAACGCTTGCGGACAGTCTGGTCACCACCGCGGGAGACTATATCATGGAGTTCTCCAGAAAGAGCTACTACGAGAAATTTAAATGGGATTCAATCTTTAAACCCGAATACGAATTGATTGCGATAGATACGAAGGGAAAGTACCCTGTTGCCACAGTAACCGTACGTTCCTCAAAATTGGCATTTTTAAAGAATAACCCTCTGACCTGTAACTATCGGTTTCATTTGGAATCGGGAAAAATCTTTAAAATTGACGAATTGGATTGTCCCGATGCCGATTGGGTGCTATGGCAGAAACAAGTAAATTCTTTGGTGAATTGGGTGGCGAAGAACCATCCGGAAATGGATGACTTTGTTAATGACCTGACCATGGAGGGTGCTTTAAATTACGTGAAAGCCATAGCATTATATCAGCATAGCGAAAATGCCAAGCAACCCTAAAACCTGCCCCATGGAAAAATTAAAGATCGTGATGTTGTCGCCTCGCCCGTCTATTTCTGCTGCTTCTAAAATTCCTACTGCTTTTAGTTAAATAACCGACTAAAGCTATCGCTCCAGCAAGTAAAATAACGGGAACCATTATATATAAAACTTCGTTTGGCAAGTCCATACTTCTAAGATATAAAAAATTGACAACTTATTGTGATTCAAGCTACTAGCATTTGTCTGCTTATTAAATTCTAAAGTAGCGGTGCACATGCCTTTAATTCCCTATTTTTAGTCCAACAGCTTATCAAATATCAATAAAACATGCTTAGATTTTTAACAGTACTTCCTTTGTTTGCACTACTACTGCTTTTAAGTAGTGGTTGTAGCACCAAAGACCGTTCAGTTTCGGCTGATGTTATTATATACGGAGGAACTTCTGCTGGCATAACTGCCGCGATACAAGCTGCTCGGCTTGGGAAATCGGTCATAATACTGGAACCCACAAACAGATTGGGAGGATTAACCACGGGTGGTTTAGGCCAGACGGATATTGGCAACAAACAGGTCATCGGAGGACTGGCCCGGGAGTTTTATAGGAGTATTAAGTCGCATTATAATGATTCCACCAATTGGGTCTGGCAACGCAGTTCGGAATATAAGGACGGCGGACAAACACAATCCGGTAAAGATGAGGATGCCATGTGGACTTTTGAGCCTTCGGCCGCTTTGGAAGTGTACAATGAAATGCTAAAAGACCTCGATATTAAAATAGTCTATAACCAAAAACTTAATCGCGAAACAGGCGTATCAAAAGTTGCTAATACCATTACGTCAATCACCGCAAAATCTGCGGATACCTACTTGGGAACCGTTTTTATAGATGCCACCTATGAGGGCGACCTAATGGCCGCCGCAGGAATATCCTATACGGTAGGCCGAGAATCCAATTCCCAGTACGGAGAAACCTTAAATGGCATTCAGGCCAACAAATTTGCCACAACCCTAAGCGGAACTGTTTCCAACAACAGCGTGTACCATAATTTTGTAGACGGTGTTGATCCCTACGTTGTCAAAGGTGATTCCTTGAGCGGACTCTTGCCTTTTATCAATCCAGGTGGCCCTGGTTTAGATGGGCAAGCCGATGAAGGCATACAGGCGTTCTGTTTCCGCATGACCCTAACCAACCATCCTGATAATCGAATTCCGTTTACGAAGCCCGAAAATTATAATGAATTGGACTATGAACTGCTATTCCGTAATTATGAAGCCGCCAACGGGCCTATAGAAGAAATGTATTCGTATGGCGACCCTATACTTCCTTGGATCAATGCGGCCATGCCGAACAGAAAAACGGATACCAACAACCAAAAAGGTTTTTCAACCGATTTTATTGGACAAAATTGGGACTATCCTGAGGCTTCCTATGAGGAGCGTGAGAAAATTATAGCTCGGCATCGGGACTACCAACAGGGTTTAATGTGGACATTGGCCTATCATCCACGAATTCCGAAAAAAGTAAGGGACAGGGTGTCCCAATGGGGTACTTGCAAAGATGAATACGAACGTGAAGATGGCTGGCAACAACAATTGTACATACGGGAAGCGCGCCGTATGATAGGTGATTATGTCATGACCCAAAAAAACTGCGAACGAATTGACGTAGTCAATGACCCCATAGGTATGGCGGCCTACGGCATGGATTCCCATCATATAAAGCGATACGTAACTTCCGAAGGCTACGTAGCCAACGAGGGAAATGTAGAGGCCCATGTCAAAGCTCCCTTTCCCATTAGTTACCGCTCTATAGTTCCCAAAAAAATAGAATGTTCCAATTTAGTCGTTCCTGTCTGCTTGAGCGCATCACATATTGCATTTGGGTCCATTCGGATGGAACCGGTCTTTATGGTTCTTGGTCAAAGTTCCGGAGTAATTGCGAGCATGGCCATAGACCAAGGGCGAGCCGTGCAGGATATACCGTACGATGCACTTAAAGAGACTCTTGCAGAATTGGAACAAGTGTTGGAATAGGGCTACATTTTATTGTTATTTTTAATTTGAATCAGAATCCGTTTTTATGAAAAGAATTCCGCTTTTTTTACTTCTACTAATTTGCACGAATGTTTTTACACAAGAAGCCTTGCGTCGTTGGCGGAAGCTGAACCAAGTGCGCCAGGATAAATTTGATTTGGTATTGCCCACTGCCATGCGAGAAAACAATATTGATATGTGGATCGTGACCAACAGGGAGGGCAATCTGGACCCCTTGTATACCGATATGGGTGAAGGGTACGTAGGTAGCAATGCTTATTACATTTTCTACGATGCCGGGGGAGAACGTATAGAACGGGCAGCGCTAGGAGTGGGTGGCTATCTTTTGAAAGAGGGTAACACCTATGACTATTTTGGGTCGGCGGACGAGTTGAAGGAATTTGTTAAGAAACGAAATCCCAAAACCATAGGACTCAATATTTCCAAAAATTTTGGAGGGGCGGACGGACTCACACATTCGGCCTATCTAGAGCTTACCGAAATCCTGGGGGAGGAATATGCAAAGCGATTTGTTTCCGCCGAAAAGTTGGTATCCGATTTCCGTTCCAGACGTGTGGCGAGTGAAATCGCGATTTACGGCGAGGCGGGTGAACTGTCCTATACCATTGCGGAAAAAGCTTTTGCCAACGATGTCATCACTCCAGGGGTCACCACCTTAGAGGACGTGGCCTGGTTTATGAAAGAACAACAGTTTAAAAACAATTTGGGCTCCTCTTTTGGAATGCCTTCCGTATATGTTACCGGTCCCGATGGGGTCATCGCCACTTCCACCGACCGTATCATCCAACGTGGTGATGTTCTTATGCTGGATTGGGGCGTTGGGCTTATGAACATGTTTACGGACATGAAGCGAATGGCCTATGTATTGAAAGAAGGGGAAACCGAAGTGCCGGTAGGTATAAAAAATGCCTTTGAGCAAGGGGTGAAAGTCAGGGATATCATCAAAAAAACGATAAAACCGGGCGTTACGGCACAAAAAGCGGAGGATGCCGTTTATGCGGCATTGACCGAAGCCGGGTTCAATAAAATGGAAGGCTTTAATAAATACACGGATTTGGATAAAACCGATGTCATTATCGGCTGTCACTCCGTTGGAAACTGGGGGCACGGTATTGGTCCATCCATTGCCTTTTTTAATCCGGTCCGATTGGGATATGAGCTAAAGCCTTCCAACTTAATTTCCATAGAATTGTTCGCTTATACCAAAGTTCCGGAATGGGGTGGCAAAAAGCTACGCGTTCCTTTGGAGGACGACGCCGTCATTACCGAGCGTGGTATAGAATGGTTGTACCCTATTAATCCTAGGATACTGGTGATTAAATAAGAATGATTCGATTTACTTTTTGTTTTTTTCGGCAATCCACTTTCCCATGTATTTGGTACTGGCAAACTCTTGCTGCTGAAGTAAAGCGCCTATAAAATTTTGAGTTCTGTGTTGTTTGAGATTATTGTTCAACACTTCTAGCTTAGACAGAAATCTTGTTTTTAAATCGGGCTTGGAATAAAGCGTATTGATAATTTCAAATCCCTGCTCTTGCGCTATTTGCCAATCCGACTTATTGGTATATAACACTATAGAAGCTTTTGCAAAGTCTTCCGCATTCTTCGCAACACTACCGCACCAAGGTAAATCTCCGTGCATGCCCTCCGCCCCTACGTCCGTTGTAACGCTGGGGGTGCCATTTTGCATAGCGTTGATCAATTTGCCTTTAATTCCTGCACCAAAGCGCAGCGGTGCCAAACACACCTTCACGGATTGCATTACATCATCCACCGCTTCCGCCCTACCCCGTATCAAAAATCCTTCCTTTACGTTATGTAGTTCTAGTACCTGCTGTGGTAAATAGGCTCCGTAAACCTGTAGCTTTGCCTCTGGTATTTGGGATTTTATTCTAGGCCAAATAGCAGTTTTCAGCCATTTGATGGCATCAATATTCGGACTGTGCTTCCCACCCCCGATAAAGATAAAATCCCTTCGATCTTCAAAAGAAGGAAGTTGTTTGGTATCCTGAATCTCGTCTAGTAAGAAAGGAAGATGTAACACGAGACTTTCATCCATTTTAATCATCTCGGTTAACAATTCCATTTCATAAGTTGAAATGATCAACGACAAGTCGCAACGGTAAATGCTGGCTATTTCCCGTTTGGTTTTGTCGTTTTGTAGCCAGGCATCAACTGTGAAAGGTTTACCTTCTTTTAAAAGTTCCTCTCGGACATGACGAAGGGAATGCAGGTCCTCGGTATCTAGCATCCGGAGCGAATTCGGACACTGTTCTGCCACCCGCCAACCGAACTGTTCTTCGGCCAGGAATCGGTCAAAAAGGACCATACCTGGGTTTAGTGTTGTTATAAATTCATCGAATGTCTCGCTGTTAAGTTCAATAGATTGTGTTTCAATACCTAATTCCTGAAGATTGGCTGAATGTTCCGAAACGGCGGCTGTAGAAGCAAAGGTGATATGATAATTCTCTTCCAAAAAAATGTCCAACAACTGCATCATATGCACCCCTGCGGCCGTGGAAGTCGGTTCTGGCCAGTGGTAACCGATGACAAGGAGTTTCTTGAGGTCCATTAATTTTTCTAAAAGCTAAAATCGTCTTTTGAAAACAAAACTACATCCGAGCAGCGAACTTTTTGGAGATTTTGGAACGCAGTTTTCGCTCATAATCCTCTTCCAACCACTCTTTGTAGTTCTTCGTATTGTTCATGATGCAATAGGAATATTGACGCACCCGATAGGAAATCTCTTCCTTTAATTTTTTGGCTAGTATCCGGGCATCAAACACATCCTCGGCATTCTCCACACAAATTTGGGCATGCTGCTCAATGCTTTTTTCCAGTACTAATTTCGATTTCTCGCCATTGGCAAAACTCTTTTTATATTCCGCCTTGATATCGAACTCTATATTTTCCGATTTTGAGAATTCATCCCGTAGCTCTTGTGGCATTTCATAAACGAATTCCCGTTCAATCTCTTCGTCGTTCTTAATATTCTCCAAGTAAAAATCCGGAAAGTGAAAAATTTCTTGCCAGTCCACCGGGGCTTCCCACATACCGAAACGGGCAATGTTGTTCCCCATATCCACCACGGTAAATTCTTCCTTGTTCGGCAAGTAGCGCGAACCACGACCGATCATTTGGAAGTAGAGTGTTAACGAACGCGTAGCGCGATTCAATATGATGGTCTCCACAGATGGTTCGTCAAAACCCGTGGTCAAAATACTTACCGAGGTGAGAATGGCATCTGGCGTATTGGAGAACCATTCCAGAATCTCTTTTCGTTCCGAAGCCGTATTCTTATTGTCCAAGTGACGGATATTATATCCGGCCTTTTTAAAGGTCTCATACACGTACCTGGAGGTGTTGATACCGTTGTTGAAAATCAACGTTTTGGTGCCCTGGGCAATTTCCGTATAAGCATTGAGTAGCTTACCCAACATGCTATGATTCCCATAGAGCTCGTCGGAAGACTTTACGGTGTAATCGCCACTAATACCCAATTTCAGGGATTGCAGGCTTACATCATAATTGTACATGTTGGCCTTGGCCAGGAACTTTTTTTCAATGAGCGATGCGATGGATTCCCCTATAATTAGCTTTTTATAGTTGTCCTTCATCGGGAGTTTGATGTTGGAACTTAAGGGGGTCGCGGTAACTCCCAAAATTACGGCATCCTCAAAATATTTGAACAGTTTGCGGAAAGAGTTGTAATGTGCCTCATCGATAATTACAAGCCCAATATTCGAAATTTCTACCTTCTCTTCTTGCAGCCTATTGTTCAAGGTCTCTACCATCGCCACAAAACACATGAACTCATCTTGATCGATGAGCTCTTTTACATCGCTATTGATGATTTTATTATTTACCCCAAAACCGTGGAGCATTTTCGAAGTTTGAAGACTTAGTTCAATACGATGGGTGAGCACAACGACCTTTTTGTTGGTCTTTTCGATATACCTACGTGCGATTTCAGAAAAAACGACGGTCTTACCCCCACCCGTAGGCAGTTGATAAAGAAGATTGGAGCTATCCGGATTTTCCTTCAGGTATTTAAATATGGCCTTAAGGTCTTCCTCCTGATAATCGTATAATGTCTTTTCTGTAATTTCTTTTTCTAGGCTCAAAAGAATCGCTAAGGTTTGACAGGGTTAATTCATAAAAAACCTTACAAAATTAGAGGATTTTTACTCATGATAGAAATATACACCTCAAAAACGTTCATAAAAAATCGGAACAGTTCCAACTGATTTTGCTAATGCGCTCATATGGAAGTGCTTAAAAACACATTTTGCACAAAGCGCTGAACGCAGCTCGCTAATTGGATTCCGGGCCTAATTAGTAGCCTTTCTTGCGATCGACCTCGTTGAGCAAAGGATGTCCTTTTGCTATCCGATGATAATTTTCTATGATCTGTGGTATAACCGATGCGGTGTCCGAAACGCTGGCGTAGTGGGGCGTCATGTGAATTTTAGGATGGCTCCAAAAGGGATGGTCTTTAGGCAACGGTTCTTGATGGTAAACATCCAAGCAGGCACCTGAGAGGTGACCAATTTGCAGGGCTTGCACTAAATCCTCATCCACCAGATGACCACCTCTGGCTACATTAACTACATATGCATGCTCAGGTAATTGCCGAAATAGCGAAGCGTTTAAAACTCCCGTGGTCTCCGGAGTTAACGGAAGCAAGCAAACCAGAATATCCGTTGTATTTAAAAAGGGCTTGAGTTCCGCATCCCCAGCAAAAGTTTTGACGCCTTCAATACTTTTTTTGCTTCTGGACCAGCCCTGTACGGTAAATCCGTAACGATATAAATCCGACCCGGTTAACGAACCTAGTTCTCCAAGTCCCATAATACCCACGGTTACGTCCTTTATACGCTTATAAGCTATGGTTTTCCATATACCGGCAACTTGATTCAATTTATAGGCGTTCAAATTCTTAATATGCGCCATGATTACCGCTAAAACATGTTCGGACATATCACCGGCCAAATAGGGGTCTACAATACGGGTGATGGGAATGTTTTTTGGAACAGTTTCGTCCTCAAAAATATAATCTACCCCTGCACCTGCCGAGGCAATACATTTAAGATTAGGGTAAACGGATAAGCTTTCTTCGGGGTGTTTCCATGTGAGGGCCATGCTCACCCCCTCTTTAGGATGTTCTTCCAAGTAATTGTAAACCTTTATCGAAGGATCTGCCTCTAAAAGGGCGTCCTTCCAAAGGTCTATTTTTCCGTCCTGTCTAATTATAACAATTGCCATCTAATCAATGATATCTAGGGCTCGGGAGAAATCCTCCTCAAAGAGCCAGTTTTGTTCTTGTGTTTCTTTGTAAATTTTAAGCATGCGTTCCCGGTAATCCGCCAAAAGGCCATTCTGTGAAATATAAGTAGTCATTTCCGTAAAGGAATTGGCCATGCTTTTATAAAAGGCGTCCGGTACGTTGCGGTCCATGGCAAAGGTTTGGGCAATTTCTAAATTAAAGCACATAACGTCGGCCACCATATGCGGGTCCATACCCAGTTTCAGAAAGTGTTTCAAGTATTTTTGAGCTACGGAACGCCTGGCCTTTGGCCTTCTTCGCTTTACCGGAAAGTATTCATTGGAAATTTTCGCTTTGGCCTCCTGAACCAGCTTTTCTTCTTTGGGATTAAAAACAAAGTCGTAGTAGGTCTTTACCGAAGGAAAGCGAGTGTATAAATCCATAAGTTGCTCCTCCAGGTCTTTTTTGGACAATTCCGACAAATAGGTCTTTAATGCTCTTTTGCTCATGCAACAACAATTAATTCAAAAATAGAATAAGTAGCGCTAAAAGCTTACAAGGGTCTTAATATTTCTTAAATACTCATAATTTATGTAAAAGATTATCGGTATCCCTTTGGAAAAGACGTAATAAAAATGTATTATGTAAACTTGTACAACTTCTAATTTTTAACACATAGATATATATGAGGCAACTAAAGATTATCAAGCAGGTTACCAATCGCGAATCAAAATCATTGGACAAATACCTGCAGGATATCAGTAAGATTGATTTAATTACTGCAAATGAAGAAGTAGAATTAGCCCAAAGAATACGTGAGGGAGATCAAATAGCATTAGAAAAATTGACCACTGCCAACCTTAGGTTCGTAGTTTCTGTGGCAAAACAATATCAAAATCAAGGATTAAAACTTCCGGATTTAATTAACGAAGGAAATTTAGGGTTGGTTAAGGCTGCGAAGCGTTTTGACGAAACTCGTGGATTTAAATTTATATCCTATGCCGTATGGTGGATTAGACAATCCATTTTACAAGCTTTGGCCGAGCAGTCTAGGGTAGTACGCCTACCGTTGAACAAAATCGGTTCCATCAATAAAATTAAAAAGACGTTTTCCTATTTGGAGCAAGCCCATGAGCGACCACCTTCTGCCGAAGAAATCGCAAAGGAACTGGAAATGACCGTAACAGAGGTCAAGCAATCCCTAAAAAACTCTGGAAGACATGTATCCATGGATGCGCCGTTAAGGGAGGGTGAGGATTCTAACCTATATGACGTTCTACGTTCTGGGGAATCACCCAGACCGGATAACCAGTTGTTGCAACAGTCTTTGAATACGGAGATCAATAGGGCTTTAGAGACACTTTCGCCTAGGGAAGCGGATGTGGTAAAACTTTACTACGGCATTGGCGATCAACAATCAATGACCTTGGCAGAAATTGGCCAAACCTTTGATTTGACTCGGGAACGAGTTCGTCAAATTAGGGAAAAGGCAATTCGCAAACTGCGCCATGCCTCTAGAAGTAAATTATTAAAGACGTATTTGGGATAGTTTCCCAGTACAACAGTCTCATATAAGAAGCGCCCGCAATTTTATTGCAGGCGCTTCTTTAATTAATACACACTAAAACACTAAGAATATGTTAGTTTGTTGATATTGTAATCTACCAAAATACTGTTCAAATCTTGAATAAAATTTTGATAAGAGGTGTTGTCTTGATTTTGATGTGCCATGTCTTTCAGTTTTGTCGGGTTTGCTAGTGGGCTTGACTACATGTAGTCTAGTTCCGCTAATTCGTTAAGGCTTAAAATTTCGTTTAAATCTTGAAGGAATACCAAGTACTCTTCTCCGTAGGTATCGTAAAGCATTTATTATGGTTTTAATATGATTTGGGTCATATAATTTTACATTGTGAATGTACTTAAAAGGTAAAGTCGTCACAATTAATTGTGGTGTACCCATTAATTTTTGTTGTAAAAATGTAAAAAGTTGGAGGTTAAGCTATAAAATAATCAAGAACCTACTGTTTCAAAGGCTTCCCGTGAATTCCGTTAGCCAGATTTGTTAATATTTCAACGGAATTTAATGGAATACGCCAGTCCAGCGGTAACCGATAAAAAGAAGTTACCGGAGCTAAATGCAAGTTCTTGCCGGTTGACGCCTATATTGGCCTTATAAAGGTTGTTTCCGTCACCATTACTGAATTGATACTCCAACCTAAATCGTTGTGCCTCCAAATAAAGCAGCGTCTCCGCCAGTAGTTCCCCATCTACAATAAACTGGTTGAGTTCTGTATCAAAACCATAGACCAAATTCATACCTAGAAAATTATTTCCGTCTTTTAAATAACGTCTCACCAACAAATTTCCGGAAACCCCTAAACCTTTTCTACTATCCGGTATAATGTAGGGTCGTACTACTGCGTAGTAATTACCCCTATAAATTCCAAACGTACCCGTGAGGATAGTAGCATCATCGGTATCAAAGGACAAATGCCTAAATCCTAAAGATACTTCCATTGCCTTAGGCAGTTCCTTTAGGACCTCCCCTCCTATTCTATGACGGGGAAATATCTGAGAGGCGGAATAACCATAATTTATGTAGCCACTAAGGGTTTTATTAAACCTCGGATATGCATCCACCTCTGCCTGTACTCCGTTGATATTGAAGCGACGGTTGAAATTTAATCTCGGAATCAACACGCCCCAACTCGCTTCTTTTTTGTACTCTAGTGCCCCGTAATACATTGGGTCTAGCTGCTCGTCAAAAACCTCACCTTGAGTGTAGAGGGTTATGGCTTGGGTCGTTGGGTCCTCAATTTTGGTTTCCTTCAAAACATTTTGAAGTAGTTGTTGGGCCTCTATTTGTTCTAAGATTTGAGCTTTTAAGTTCAAAAGCTCGGAATCGTCCTCTAAATAGATGAGTGCCTTATTGCAAAGCCCTAGGGCAATATGGAAGTTTTTTGCATATTGTTCGTTCTTTATGGCTCCAATCCAAACATCCTTATTATTCTTGTCTTCACTTGTAATTCTGTTGAACTGCAGGCGGGCCTCTTCAAATTCGTTGTCCCAACTATAGGTCTTGGCCAAAAGACACCGAACATCCGTATACTCCGGATATACAGCAAGAATTTGCCTTAAGGTATCCCTGGCAATTTGCCGCTCTCCCGCAAATGCCAAATCTCGTGCGGCAAGAAAGGAAGCATCTGGATCTCCAGAATAGGCTATTTCTTGGGCATTGGAAATGCACATCCAGAAAATCAATAATAAGGAAACTATTTTTCTAGGATTCATTTCGTATTGTTTTTGACCACTGCACCTTTATCCTCTTTCACAGCTTCTTGTAATTCTTGGGTTCTTTTTTCTTGAACCTTTTGCAACGAACGTTCAATCTTCTCCGTTAAAAGGTCCTGAGTTAATTTATGTTTTGCAACAGATTCTTTTATCCAAAAGACGTTTTCATCCTTATCTGCCCAATAATAAGCATCCAAAAGCGCACAATAACCATCCTCATAGTCTGGATATTTCTGTACAACCTTTTCGAGAATCGATATGGATTTCTCATAGTTTTCTTGCCAGGCATAGAGTCTACCCATTAAAATTTCTGTGTCGGCATGTCTAGGGATTTCACTTAAAATATACTTGCAGAGCAACAAAGACCTGCTCCAATCATTATCCAGGGCCAGCCTACGAGCCGTACCATAGGCTTCGTCAAAGTTTTGTCCATTAAACACACTCTGAATCCATATTTCTTGCTCCTTTGTAAACGTATTTTCAGTATAAGTGATAAGTGAAATATCCTTTGGGAGAATTTTATCTTCTGTGGTGACATAGGCATTAATGGCCTTAAACTGGTCAAAACTTTTTTTGATCGCCTCTATTTCACTGTCTTCTTCGGCCTCTAGAAATTTTAAATCTTGATCAAGCTCGTATACATCACCGTCCGTTAAAAAATGAGAACCATCGATATAATCCTGAATATTATTCGTGCTTCTTAATAATGGGATTTGCTTTTTATTAAAGAGATTCTTTTGTGCCTGTAAACCACTACCCAACCACGCCACATCTTTTGGTGCATCAATGCCGTATTGCTTGTCTAGCAAGGAAAGTAAGGTAGGTACGATGTCCGCATGGGAAGCAACTTCATTAAAAACCTGCTCTGATTTTAGTAGAGGGCTGTAAATTATTAATGGGACCCTGTAACGGGAGAGCGTATTCTCCTGTGGTAGGTCCGTAGCATGATGACTTCCTGTGATGATGTAAATCGTATTGTCATAACTGGAAAGATTTTGCTCGGCGGCCATAAATTCTTCAATAGCCTCATCCGTATATAGGAAGCTTGCAAATAGGGCTGCGTTTTTATTGATTATTCGTTTTGTCCTCCCACCAAATCTTGAATTTGACAAGCTGAGCCCTACCTTTTCCAAATAATGCTCCATCATCGGTATTTGATAGGGCTCCTTGGTACTTAGGGTTACCAAAACATCTAAACTAGGAATGGTATCTGACGACATATTCGAATGATACTTTTTAAAAAGTTGCTTATCCGGATATCCAAGTGAAATACCCGCTGCATCCTCAGTTTGCATTGTATATTCTTTACCAAAAGCATTTTTGTCCAAAATTTGCTCTACCCCTTCCTCGTACAGAAATTTATCATAGGCATTAAGTGCACTATTGCCTCCATAGGCAAAGGATGTCAGATAGCCATTTTTTTGTAGAATACTGTATAACGTATTCCTGTGTACCAGCTCATTTATATGTGTAAACCCATTTTGACCAAAAGGTAAGGATCCAACGATAGAGGGTAATGCCCCATGGTCTTCACCTGTATTGCTCAAGAAATTGTTCCAATAGAGGGATTCTGTTTTTAGGGACGACAGATAAGGCATAAAATTGATATACGCACCGCCTTCATTAACAAAGGAACTACCCAACCCGTTTACCACGATTATCTTTATGGATGGTCTGTCCGATTTTAAATGGAAGTATTTGTGCAGGTCAGTCGTATAGTCGGTCTCCTTTAACAACGGATATTCAGCATCACCTTCATAAACATTGGTATCGAATAGATTTTTACCAATGCGCTCCAATAGGTGTTGGGTCTTATTTTCATTAACAGCTTTTTTTTCAGAGTACAGGGTAGCGAGAAATAGACTGAATAATATGATTGTAAATGGGTACATCCTACTGATAAGTCGGTAAAACGATGTGATGTACTTGTAACTATAATGAGTTACCAGTATGCACAGTGTTAAGATGCCTATTACCTGAAAAAATGAATTCCTTGTCCCACTTAAACTTGACCATCCCGAAAAATTGGCGCCAAGTACCTCATAGTTCCTCACGTAATAATTAACGAGAACCACCTCAACAAGCAAGAGTATGCCAATGATGATTTTTACGGTTAAAAATCCTTTGCCTGGTCTCCAGTTCTCTAAAATATTAAAAAGGAAAGCTAGGAATAGTGCACATACCGATGCAAACCCTAAATGATGCAACAGTAGGATAAAAAAACTCTTGTTCACAATACTATCCAGAACCCCAGAAAAATATAATGACGTATTTTGATATACGGACAAAACCACCAACCCCAAAAAGAAGGAAATAACCAAAGGAATAAAATCCTTCAATTTCTTGGACCTAGGGTCAATTTTTATGTCTTGTATCTCGTGCATCTCTACGTTGCCTTGGCAAATCCTTTGCGGACCTGCGATCCCCACCCGGATTTTACCTTAAATAATTTTTTATAATTACCCCTTATAGCGGACCACACGACTAGCGGATGGAACGTTACGGGTTCAATAATAGCGCAGAACATAAGTATAAGTATGTCCTTGGTCTTTTTGTATTCGTTGTATGAATAAACGTCCCATAGAATGGCATAGAACGAGAACATAATGGAAAACACATATACGGTGGCCGTAATGGCCACGAAAAAGTCCCAATTCAAAATTCCTAGCCAGTAAAAAAGTATAATGGTGAAAAAACCGAAAAATTCCAGGATAGGTGCCAACCATTCATAAAAGAACCAGTACGGGTAACTTAACATTCCCAAACGTCCAAACTTGGGGTTAAAGAACATGTCCTTATGCTTGTACAATGTTTCCAAGTTACCCCGAGCCCAACGATCTCTCTGATTTATTAAGATTTTGGTATCCTCCGGAACCTCTGTCCAACATAAAGGGTCTGGGATATATTCTACGGTGTAGGGCAGTTTCCGCTCGTGCATGTACCGTCTCATCTTAAAAACGATTTCCATATCCTCACCGACAGTATTGGTGTCATAGCCATCAACGGCCAAAGCTATTTCACGATCAAAAAAACCAAAGGCTCCCGATATAATGAGTAAGCTGTCTATTCTTCCCCATGCCATACGGCCTAGAATAAAGCTGCGTGTATACTCCAAAAGCTGAAACCTTGCCAACCAGTTCGTTGGAAGTCTGATTTCCTCCAATTGTCCACCCTGGATAACGCATGAATTAGCCACTCGAATAACACCACCAACGGCAATTACTCTTTTCTCGGACCGCTGAAAGAACGATTTCACCACATGCAGCAAGGCATCGGGCAAAAGCAAACAATCCACATCTATACAACCCACATATTGGTTCGTGGAAAGTGCCATACCGGTATTCAATGCATCGGACTTGCCCCCGTTCTCCTTATCTATGACCGTTAATTTTGAAAATGCCTTATGCGGTGATTTATAAATTCCACGTATGGGTTTTGATCTCCATTCTGGATCAATTTCCTGTTCTATCTTAACGAGGTCATAAGCGTCAATCATTTTTTGAAGCGTATCATCCTTACTACCGTCATTAACCACCATTACTTCATAGTTCACATAGCGCAAGGACATTAGGGAACGAATATTTTCCACAATGGTCATACCTTCGTTATAGGCAGGTGCAATGATAGTAATACTGGGTGCCAAAGGTGATGCCATTAGTTTGGACATGTCCCCAAAACTATTCTTGTTACGGTAATGGATAGAATTTCTGGTGGAGAGGTATCCCATGGCCGTGAACATGGTAAACAGGATCACCGTAAACACCAGAAAAACGATGTTTATGTACTCCAGTACGATATCAAAGACTCCGCTACCCATTAAATTTATCGTAAAGTTTGCTAGACATGGAGCACAGATGGTCGAACAGTGTATTACCGTTGGTATCACTGCTAGCCGATCCGTATTTGCTTTTAGCCAGTGGTTTTGATTTTTGTAGTTCAAAATCTACCTCAAAAATATCCGACTGTTCCAATCCGCTCCCTACAGCTTTGTTATCAATTTCCTGACTATGTTCAGATGCCAAGCGTTCCATTAATTTTTTTAATGCAGAAGTCGCTTTTTTACGAATGATGGCATCATCAGATTGGATCATTAACCGCAATAGGGGAATTTCCTTTTCATCACCCACCGCTATTATTTCTTGTAATAGAATTAGTTTGGATTCTAAATCGCCCCTTTCCATTAGCTCATTAAAAACACTATCCACTGCCTCAAATTGTGTGATTTTGAAGTATTCAATTCCTTGGTATTCCTCTTTAAAACGTTCGATTAATTCTGAAATTCTTTCCCGAACATCGATTGAACTTTCGGTCTCATATAAATGCTTCAAGAACGGTATTTCTCTGTGGTCACCCAATTCCGAAATATTTTCCAGAAGGACCATAGTTTCTAACACTCCGTTCTCGTAAAACGCTGCCCTAGGTATGTTTAAATCATTTTTATTTTTTTCAATGGCATTGATCTCGACTTCAGTAGTCATTTCAATGAGTGATGAAATTTCTAATGGCGCTTTGTTAGAAAATGCGTTTGACCAATCTATCTCTATGACTTGCTCTTCGCCAATCTGTTCTGGTCTTATTTCTTCGCAATCAACCTCCATTTCAACTAAACTTGCAACATCTATATCAGCAATACACATTGGTCTTGGAACGTCATCTTGTACCGTCTGATCATCTTCTTTGTCTTTATCAAAATCTACGGTTCTAATATCGAAATGAGGTACATCCAAAACTTCTTCGTAGACTATTTTATACTCCCTAAGCTCGGGGACTATGGTCTCCTCTTGTTCAACAATCAATGGAAGAAAGTCAATATTTATGGTTGGTGGAATTGTTTCAATGCATATTTCCTCAGAGATAACATCCAGGTCATTGAATGAAGTGGTTTTTTCATTAGGCTCGATTTCTGACGCGATTGGAGTTCTGGACTCCGTCTTTTCCTCATCCAGCACAATCGGCAAGAAAGTCATGTCAATTTCATGCAGATTTGATTCCGAACTTGTTATCTCTTTATCTACCGGGGCATTATCTACAACTTCAGCAATCACTTCCAAATTATCAATAGCTATGGCCTCTTCAATATTGTCATTAACTTCATCAAAAGTTTCAGTAGGTAGTTCCTTTGATTTTGTTTGCTCTTGCATATTTTCGACCACTTCCCAATCCTCTGTCTCCTCTACATCTTTTGACGGTAAAATAGATTCGGGTGTAATAGTGTTGAGCGCGCTTAGAGCTTTGCTTTTAATGGTGAAGCCAGATTCTTTTTGCTGAACCGACGTAAGAAAATCGACATCGGATTTACTTCCAATTTGCGCTATCGTATCCAAGATGGACATCTTAACATCCGTACTGCATTTTCGGAATACTGCTTTCATTGTAGGCAAGGCATCGGTGACATTAAACTCACGTATGCAATGGATGGCTTCTTTCTTGATATGACTATTTCTATGTTTTACCAATTCTATTAAAGAGGAACTAGCATCATTCTGGTTGTAATGTTTGATCAACCTTAGGGCAAATAGGACCACGTAGTTGTTCTTGGAGGTAAGCCATAGGCGGAAGGGCGGTGGAATGAAATCTTCCTTATTTCGAACTACATCCAATAATTTTAATTGCTGCCATTCCGAAATCTTAAACTTTGTATGGTCCAGATAAAATGAAATACCCTCTTCCTTTAGGGTAACGGCGGCCAATTCTGCCTGTTTTCTTATGGTTGGTCGTTTATCGTTTATGAATTTAGTGATGAGTCCGTAGGATTCTACGACGTTCATTTGGGTAAGTTCAAATATGCCTTTAGAAACCACCTCCCAACGCCAGCTCTTTAGCTTTTCGTAAGCGTCCTTATGCAGTTCCAAATCCTGATAGATATGGAATAGTTCATCTCTTGTATTTCCGGAAACATCTTTCCTAAGGTCCATTAAGACTTCCGTTAAAACCTTGCGGTCAAAATCGTTCTTGATCAACTCCCGTATTTGTATTTTCAAATCGATATAGTTCATCTTTTCACTTTTGTTAGCTGATTGGTCATAGAACAAAAACTCACTGATCATTGGAGAAAGCTCTTTCTTTTTCTCCTTCACCTTACGTCCCTTCCTTGAAATCTTATTTCTGAAATAGAATACGGAAACGAAATAAATTAATGCCAACAAGACAAATAAAGCAGAAAGGCCCCAAAGCAAATCGGTATCGATTTTTGGGGCACTAAGCAAAGCATTTATCTTATATGTCTTGGGGGTTATTGACAAATTAGATTATATTTTATTTAACTCTCTCGCTACACGGACCAATAGTTCAGATGGGCTAACCGGTTTGGAAATAAAATCATTGGCGCCTAAATCAAAAGCGCTTAGAACATTTTCTTCGTTTCCTGCGGAAGAAATTATGATTATGGGGGTTTTGGACGATAGTTCGTTCCTTACATAGTCTATTAATTCAATCCCAGAGAAATAGGGCATCATAATGTCACTTACGATAATATCCGGCATCTCTGTAGCCAGATATTCCTTTACTTCCTTCCCATTACAGGAATGGTGCACATCATAACCTCCTTTTTCCAATCTAAAATTTAATAAGGAAGCCAGTAATTCATCATCATCTGCTAATAAAATCCGTTTTCGCATTATATCTTTTTCTTTAATTCAGTCAATTGTCGGTCTATTGCTTTTTCATTACCTGGATAAGCATCCAAGAATTCTTGATAGAGTCGCTCAACTTCCACTTCATCATTATTTTTACAACTAGCCTCTATGGCAATTATCAGATTAAGTAAATGTTTGGCGTTCATCATTGCCAATCCGGCCTTGAGCTTGTGAGCCGATAATGAAACTTCTTTTAAATCATTGTGCTTCAGGTTTATTTTAACGGCTCCGATAAATTCGAAGACGTTCTGTTTAAACAACCTGATCAGTTCGGACAAAATCTCAATTTCACCAAAACAGTCCTCGTATACTTTGTCCAGATCAATTTCAATAGGTCTCTTTACGACAATTGTTTTTCTCTTTAAAAGGGCCTTGCTTTCTGTAGTAAGCATTTTTTCCCTCTTTTGTTTCAGGATTTTTAGCAATAATTCATCCAGCGTATAAGGCTTTAAGATAAAGTCGTCTATTCCAGAGGTTACACAGCTTTCTTGATCCTGCGCCGTAAAGTCTGCGCTAATGGCAATGATGGGAATAGTTTTTATTCGACTGTCGTCAATACGTCTAATTTTTTCGGTCACCTCAAAACCGGACATACCGGGCATCTTCAGATCCATTAGAACAATATCGACGGAATGTGATTTAAGGATATTAAGACCTTTTGTGGCATCAGCGGTAACATGCACCTTGCATCCCCATTTATTCAGTTGCTCACTAATCAGATGCTGGTTAAGAAGATTATCCTCAAAGACTAAAAACCGTGTTCCTCGTAAAAGTTCCTTTCCCTTCTGTACATTTATGGTGCTAGCACCCTTTTTAGGTATGTTAAGGTGATTCCCCACTTTAAAAGGAATGGTAAATTGGAATGTTGTGCCTACCCCTAATTCGCTTTGGACTTCTATGTGACCACCTTGTTTCTCAATTATCTCCCGTACTATGCTTAATCCAAGGCCAGAGCCACCATATTTGGAGAATGTACTGGTATCCGCCTGTTTATAGCTCTCAAAAATGGTTTTCAATTGGGG
Source organism: Maribacter aestuarii (assembly GCF_027474845.2). NCBI lineage: Bacteria > Pseudomonadati > Bacteroidota > Flavobacteriia > Flavobacteriales > Flavobacteriaceae > Maribacter > Maribacter aestuarii. Next base: position 3,635,777 of record NZ_CP107031.2, on the reverse strand, counting down.
CTCGGAAATACCGATACCGGTATCTGCCACCTTAAAATTTAGAACATACGCCGTACCCTTTTTTTGCTTCAGGTCAATGGTCAATTTTATATGGCCCTTTTCTACAAATTTTATCGCATTGCCCATTAGATTCAATAATATCTGAGAAAGCTTGGAAGGGTCCCCAAGTAAGGTATGTGGTATTTCTGGGTCTATTGTGGCTTGTAAATGCACGTTTTTGTCCAACATTAAAGTTTGGCATAAAAACATAACATCCTGTACCAAAGCCTTAAAATTAAAATCGATTTCATTGAAATCATCTACGCCAGAAGTAAGCTTTGAATATTCTAGTACTTCATTGATAATCTCCATCAGCGCATAGGAGGTAGACTGTATGGCCTCCACTTTTTTGAGTTGACCAGGCCTTAACTCCTCTTCACTTAATAAATTGGCAAATCCGATTATCCCGTTCAATGGGGTGCGGATTTCATGACTTACATGAGCAATAAGATGCGCTGCATTGTTGGATTGTTCGTTTGTAAATTTCGGCTGTCTTAATTTCTTTTCGTTTTGCACCTCTGTTATCCGTGCATTCGGGTCGAAAATTTTAGTTTCCAACAGTTCTTTAAAGTCTTTAAAAGACGAACCCAAGGAGCTGGCTTCTTCAGCGCTTAATTCTTCAAAAGAGAACTTTTTCAGGGACCTTTCCAATTGTGATAATTGGCTTAATAAGTCTTTCGTGTTGATAACGGACATAAGTTAAATTCCTTTTTAGGCTAGGTTTAGTAATTCAAATACCTTTAAAATTCCCTCTTTCGCCTAGCGCTGGCAAGTAAATGTTCCCTACCCTTCTTTTTTTGTTGTGAATACCCTTTATTTGTAGGTATAAAATAATTAGCAATGAAGCATTTTGTCTGTATTTTCTGTATTGTCGCGTTATTCTCCTGTACGGAAAAAGAAAAAAATCAGTAGAAACGTCAGAGGCGATAGCCGAAAGAATTCATGATGGCGTCATAACCATTGACACGCACAACGATATCAACGTTAAAAATTTCACGGACAGCGTCAACTACTCTCAACGCTTAGAGACCCAAGTAAATCTTCCCAAGATGGAAGAAGGAGGCTTGGATGTTTCATGGTTGATCGTGTATACCGGACAGGATTCGTTGAACGCCAGCGGATATGAAAAAGCAAAAGAGAATGCCATGGCCAAGTTTGAGGCGATCCACAGACTTTGCGAAGAGATTGCTCCGGACCAAATAGAACTTGCCCTTACTTCAAATGATGTTAGGAGAATCGTTGCCTCGGGAAAAAAAGTGGCCATGATCGGAGTGGAAAATGCCTATCCCATTGGTGAGAATTTATCCAATTTCAAGAAGTATCACGAAATGGGTGCCAGATATATTTCCCTGTCCCACAATGGCCATAGTCAATTTAGCGATTCCAATACCGGAGAAGCGGATTCCGTGTGGTTACACAATGGTTTAAGTGATTTAGGAAAAGATGCTGTAAGTGAGATGAATAGACTTGGAATGATGATTGATATTTCACATCCTTCAAAAGAGGCTATGAAACAAATGATAACGCTGTCTAAAGCTCCTTTAATCGCCTCCCATTCCTCAGCGAGGGCACTTTGCGATCACAGTAGAAATTTAGATGACGAACAATTACAATTAGTAAAAGAAAATGGTGGCGTAGTACAAACAGTCGCCTTTAGTTCCTATTTAAATACCGAAAAGCACGAGGCCAGAGCGGCATATATGAAAGGTATTTACGAAGAAGTTGCAGATTCCCTAGGTATTCAATTGCACGAGCGTTCCCAATTTGGAAGTTTGACGGACGAACAGAAAGAGGCCTTTATGGAAAACTATCCCAAGGTAATCAATATCGGAAAAGAACTCGTGGCCGATAGGTCAGATGCTCCAGAAGCGGTAAATGTGTCCGATTTTGTGGACCATATAGACTACATGGTAAAGCTTATTGGTATAGACCATGTGGGTATAAGTTCAGATTTTGACGGCGGTGGTGGCATCGAGGGATGGTCGGATGCTTCGGAAACCTTTAACGTGACCTTAGAGTTGATAAAACGTGGGTATACCCAAGAAGAAATAGAGAAATTGTGGGGTGGCAACCTTTTACGAGTGCTAGATGAGGTACAGGCGGTGGCCAAGACCCTGTCATAAACGATGTAAAATCAGCTAAGCTTTTATTCAGCTGCCGCTAGTCGGTCTTTAACAAATTCAATTTTTGTTTTGCCATGTGGACTGGGTTTACCGTCCTCCCCTAAATTCACCATGATAATATTGTCCACAGTTACGATAGTTTCATGGTTCATTTTATTCCTTACTTCGCAGTTCAGGGTTAACGAAGTCTTCCCGAATTTCGCTACATCCATACCAATTTCAACAATATCCCCTTGCTTGGCGGCACTCATAAAATTAATTTCCGAGATGTACTTGGTTACAATTCTAGAGTTTTCAAGTTGTATGATGGTATATAGGGCGGCCTCTTCATCAATCCAAGCCAATACTTTTCCGCCAAAAAGGGTTCCGTTGGAATTTAGGTCTTCAGGCTTCACTAATTTTCTTGTATGAAATCTCATAGCAGTATAATTTAATATCAAAATTATAATGAAATACGATAGAATCTACATCTTGGACTGTTTTAACCTACGGTTTTGTCAAATTATAAAGTATGTTAAGCTCATAATAAACTTTTCTTAATACATGCGGCTCCTATTTGTTTAATTTGATAATTTAAAAGGATTCAATCTAACTATAATCGCAACGAATGGATTCATCAATCAACTATTCTTACGACGCTTATTTTCATATTTTTAAGGTACCCCATTGGCGGGCCTACTTTTATAAATTTCTATCCGTTAACTTATGGGGCTCCATTCCAAGCACTATTCAAAAAAGGCTCTCCGCTTTTTACGCTAATATGTACAACAAGCCTTTTTCTAAATTTATAATTAGGCCCTACGTACAAGTCAATTATAGGAATAAAAATTACTTGGAAAAGTTTAAACCACCCTTTGGAAAACCCGATTTTGATAGCTTTCAAGACTTTTTTGTTCGCGAATTCAAGACGCTGCCAATAACAAAGAATACAGAGGTCTGGCCCTGTGAAGGATTGCTATGTGATATGGGCAATGTTGGTGAATTCAAAGACGTATGTGTAAAATCGGACAGAAGAAATATCCATACTATTTTTGGGGTCTCCCAAGGTACCATTCCCCCGGGTTATTCATTTTCTAATGTTTTTTTACATAACAAAAACTATCACCGCATTCACGCCCCCATCTCAGGTAAAATAACGAGAGTACAGCATGTTCCGGGAGATTTGATTGTACTTAGACCATGGATTTACAAGCAAAACCCCTCCTTACCGGCCTTTCGCAATGAACGCTATAATATTGACATTTTAGATACCGATAATAAAACTTGGTATTTGTCTATAATCGGAGGCCCGGCAGTTGGTACCATTGCCCTGCAAGATGGAATAGCGGTTGGAGCCAGCGTCAAAAAGTTACAGCAATTGGCCATGTTCTATTTGGGCTCAACCTGTTGTATCGCTGGTCCCAGGTCACCTCGCTATCATACAAAAAACACCTTCGTAGAAGTGGGGATGTGCTATTAAAAGGGAGATGGGGCATCGATTAATGTTTTAGGTACCGTAAGTCCTAAATCAAAACGTTCGTTAAGCTTCTTAATAAAATACGCGGAAAGTAAGGGCGACTCTAGTTCCATATTTTGGTGAATAAAGAAATTCACTTTTTTCAATCCTTGTTCTTGCCATTCCCCAATTCGTGTCACCCATTCATCCAAACGCGTATAGTCACTTTCATGATTCGCACCCACAAATCTAATGAAAGCTTCGTTGTTGGTGAGACGCATATGCATGATATCCCTTCTGCCAGCAGTATCCACCAAAATATTGGCAATACCATTTTTCTCCAATAGATGGTATAATTCCTGTGCTACTTTTTCATCATTGAACCAATCCGTATGTCTAAATTCCATGGCCAACCGAAGCTCCTTTGGCCATTTTTCAACGAAACGGACTACCCTATCCAAATCCTTAGGCGCAAAGTTATTATGCATCTGTAAAAACAATGTTCCAAGCTTATCGCCAAGTTGTGTAGTAACCTCCAAGTAGCGGTCTAATACAGGATACGCGTGATCGTTCAAACGCCTTAAATGACTCACATTTTGCACTATCTTGGGAAAGAACGTAAAGTTCTCAGGTGTCTTTTCCTTCCATTTTTGATAGGTTTCCACGGGAAAAATACGATAAAAGGTAGCATTGAGCTCTATAGAATTAAATTGTGTAGAATAATAAGCGAGTTCATCTTTGGTACCTCTGGGATAAAAATTCTTAAGGTCATTTTTGTTCCATTTGGCACATCCAACTTGTATGTGAAAAGGACTTTTATCTTCCAATCTCCTTAAAACCACTTCCGTATCGGGATGGTCCTTGGGCAAGGAAAAATCTATTAACTCTGGTTGTTCTACTTTTCCAAATTTCATCTACGCTACTTATTTCTTTAAAAGTAGGTAATTATTGAAAACTTTTGAGTTCACTAATCATTCCTGTTTATAACCCCGTTGAAAACTAATCTCCTTCTTATAATCTTAGGCATTCTTAATCCTTACCTTTATAAAAACCACATAAAATGAACGACCGATCCGAAAAGTTGATTCAGATACGTCCCCAAATCCCTTCCGCTAAAATACTTCCTCATATGAGTTCCGAAGAGCATTTTCAGAACATGACCTTACGTCCGGTTCTTAAATTGCAGAACAATTTGTTATTGGCCTCTTTCCAAAATTATATCGTGAAAACGAAAAATGCTTTTTACGAGTTGAAACTGGAAAGTCGGATGGACTTCATCACCAATGCCATCCAAAAAGACATCAAATTCCGAAATTCTTTAAAGGGAATGCTCATCGGACAGTTTACTCTGGAAGAGTACGAACTTTACATCCAGAACTCTTCGGCACTGAACAAACGGATGATGAATATGGTTATTAAAAGGCTGCAGGACCAAATCCAATTTTTTGAAAAAGTGGCCTTAGTCTAAAAGCGACTCCCCGTTCAGGTTTGTTGTAAGTACGGAGCTCATCAGATCAAAATAGGGCCTTATGGCCTTAAAATCATCGTTGATTTTTTCAGCGAAATCGGGCGCAATTACTTCTTTATCCGTAAAGTTCTTTACAAAGATGAACTGCTTTTTGCGGATCAAATCAATATTTGGGTCCTCTTTATTAAACCCTTTGGGAGAAGTTTTAAGCTCCTCCCCTGCCATTTCACCCCAAACGGATTTAAATTCTTTTTTGTCGATTATGGTGCGCAATTCGGAAGCATCTATCTCCCATTCTTTTCGAATCCTAAAAAGGTCTTCCTTTTCCGGAGCCCAAAAACCAGTGGCTATAAAGCTTCCTTCGGGTTGTATATGAACGTAGTATCCTCCGCGTCGGTGGGCTCCAGCACGTGAATACGAAGCCGAAAAATTAAATTTATAAGGTGTTTTGTCCTTGGAGAAGCGTACATCCCTATAAATCCGGAATACTTTCAGTTTTTCAATTTCATCGTGGGATTTCAGTCGTTCCAAGAGTCCGTTAAAAAAGGCTTTGGCATTCGCTTCATGTACTTTAAAGGTCTTTTTATGTTCCGTAAACCACTCTCTAGTATTGTTCTTTTTCAGTTCATTTAAAAATTGAAGGGTTTCTTTGGTAATTACTGGATTTAACATACGACCTAGCTCTTGTGATTTTAAGCTAAAGTTAACCATTTGCCTAAAAGGCAATACGTTTTATTGGTTAATTTTGGGAACGTAAGCAACAGCCATGAAACAGCAACAAATAATTGATCGCATCAATAAACACAAGAAGCAGCCCAACCTTCGGTTTCGGTTGAAAAGGGATACGGAAATCTTTACCAATTTACTTTTCTATACCCTTTTTGATATAGAAACCCCGGTTTCCGATAATTTAGAAGTCTTGGAAAAGCAATTTGATAATCTTGTGGACCTTGCTTGTTGGGACAGTGAAAAGGCATGCAAAAAGATATGGGAAAATTATGTACAAAAGCTTCCCCGTATATTGGAAAGCCTAAATTTGGATGCAGAGGCTACGGTGAATTGCGACCCTGCTTCGCTATCCATTGAAGAAGTTTACATGGCTTACCCCGGTTTCTATGCCATTGCCATCTATAGGCTGGCACATGAACTCTATGAGGTAGGATTTCCTTTGGTCCCAAGACTAATGACGGAATATGCGCACCGCCAAACCGGCGTGGACATAAACCCAGGGGCACAAATCGGTAAATCTTTTCATATAGACCATGGGACCGGGGTGGTTATTGGAGAAACAGCAATCATAATGAACGATGTAAAAATATACCAAGGCGTAACGCTAGGGGGATTGTACGTGGCTAAACATTTACAGAAAACCAAACGGCACCCGACCATAGAGGATAACGTAACCATTTATGCCAATGCTACCATTCTAGGTGGCGATACGGTAATTGGTGCGAATAGTGTCATTGGCGGTAATGCCTGGCTGACTTCCTCCATACCTCCCCATTCTACGGTGTACCACACCCCGGAAATTCAGATAAAAACAACTACTGATGCCTAAGAGTATTCTAGATTTAATCGGAAACACGCCCCTTGTGGAATCTAGGGTTCTAAATACGAATCCCGATGTGAGGCTTTACTTTAAGATGGAAGGCCATAATCCCGGAGGAAGTGTAAAGGATAGGGCTGCCTATAATATGATTAAAAACGGACTGGAAACCGGTAAAATAAAAACTTCAGACAAATTGATTGAAGCAACCAGTGGCAATACAGGAATTGCCCTTGCTATGATCGCGGGAATCTACGGACTTGACATTGAACTCGTAATGCCGGAAAACTCCACCAAAGAGCGGGTACAGACCATGCGGGCCTATGGCGCCAAGGTTACGCTCACTTCTGCGGATGTTGGTATCGAAGGCGCTAGGGATTATGCTGAAAACAAAGTGGAAAAAGAGGGATACGTTATGGTGAACCAGTTTGCTAATGACGATAATTGGAAAGCCCACTACAAGACTACAGGTCCTGAAATTTGGAAGGACACCGAAGGTAAAATAACCCATTTCGTTTCTTCCATGGGAACTACGGGAACCATCATGGGGACCTCTACCTATTTGAAGGAAAAGAACAGCCAAGTACAGATAGTTGGCGTACAGCCTACCGATGACGCCAAAATTCCCGGTATACGTAAATGGCCTAAGGAGTACCTTCCTAAAATATTCGATGCAAAAAAGGTAGACCAGATCATGGAAGTGAGCGAAGCGGAGGCTAAAGAAATGGCCATTAGGCTCGCCAAAGAAGAAGGTATATTTTCTGGAATGAGCAGTGGTGGCGCAGCAACGATAGCGCTTCGACTGGCTGCACAACTGGAAAGCGGTGTTATCGTTTCCATAGTTTGTGACCGTGGTGACCGTTATCTATCCTCGGATTTGTTTGATTAACGCAACTACAAAGTCACATCGTTTGACATTCATTTCCCATTCAACATATTAAGTAGCTATAAAAGTGTTGGGGCTTAGCTCCTCCTTTTAGTTAAAGGGAGGTGTCCAATACAATTGGACGGAGGTTTTTGAAATAAACAGCAAAAGCTATGACAGAACTCCCCTTTCTTCCATCACTTCGTTCGGAATTCATTCCCCTCTTAAATTTATTATGTTGCTAAAAAAATTGCAGGAGTTTAGCTCCTCCCTTTAGTTAAAGGGAGGTGTCCAATACAATTGGACGGAGGGTTCTGGAATCAAAACGGCAATATGTATAACGGAACTCCCCTTTCTTCCGTCACTTCGTTAAGAATTCATTCCCCTATTAAATTTAAGAGGGGAGCTTAAAAAGTGCGGGAGTTTAGCTCCTCCCTTTAGTTAAAGGGAGGTGTCCAATATAATTGGACGGAGGGTTCTGTGTTTTTTGCTAAAAACTTTCAAAAACCTTAGTGGGAAAGACTTGCAATGCATTTTGGAAACTTCGAAATTCGTTACTAGTGCTGAACTTGCCTCAGTATCGGCAGATATAGACGATTGAAACCGATTTATATCCAAAACGTGGACAAAAACAAGACAGAATCACTTTCCTTAAATGGGTTGATTAAAAATTAAATCTTTTAGTACTAATTCACTTATTTCAGACCAACCCTGAAAAAGCTCAAAATTTCAGATACTAATCAAGTATAAAAATTCTAAAAACTTATAATGACTTTTTCATCTTTAAAACTATGTTCTATTTTTTTTGTAATTTTTAAGTGAACATTAAATAAGAAGAAATGAAAAAATTACTACTAATTATTTCATTCGCCACATTGTCATTGACAAGTATGAATGCCCAAACATTTAAGATCGGGGCTTCTCTGGGGTTACCTGCCGCTGATGCATCAGATCTTACTTCCTTTGTTTTAGGGGTAGACTCATATTATTACTTCACTAATATTGACGCACCAATTGAATTTGGTTTAAACGCTGGATTCAGGAATTTCTTTGGTGATGAGATTGAAGTATTAGGTCAAAATGTAGATTTTGAGGATGCCCGATTTTTACCAATAGCAGCAGCAGCACGATTAAAATTATTTGGAATTTTATCAGGAGGAGTTGATGCAGGATATGCACTAGGTATTTCTGATGGTTTAGATGGAGGATTCTATTTTAGACCTGTAGTCGGCATTGACATAGCAGATGCTATAGAAATTAATGCTTCCTATGAAAATATATCAGATGCGGCCACTTGGGGAAACCTTAATATTGGGGTCTTATTTGAATTCTAATAGGATGCTTTTTTCAAAAAAAGGAGAAGTTAAATCACTTCTCTTTTTTACTTAATTTAAAAACTGTTTTAAATTAACAAGTACCTTAAACAAGAGTTATAATTCACAACGGTTTATTTCCTAATCAGGATTTCGAGCCTTTTTGCTATGTTTATAGTATATTTCGACCGTCGCTTCGCTCACATCAGAGGAACAATTCTTCTGTACATTTTCGTAACGACACGAAACGCTACACGTATTGAACTAACGATGTAATTCATCACCAAGGCCGTTGGCAAACATTTAAAAAAAATCAAATGAAAAAATTCACTTTCTTAATCTTAATTCTGGTAATTTCAGGATGTCAAAAAAAACAGTCATTCAACAGTAGCTTGCTTGATCCTGAAGTAATTGACCACAATGTTCCATTGGAAATCGAACCCTATGCCGATGAAGGAATATTGAAGAATCTGGCTCCCATTCGTGCCCGGTTTGAGAACTATGCTATTACAGAAGACAGTGAATTCATAAACGATAGAATGACTTCTTTTGGTAAGCAAATGCCCAAAACCATTTATGAACCGGTAAAGGATAAAGCCTTTTTAATGGCCGGTTGGCAGTTAACATCTACTTTAATTGTAGTGGGAGATAATGGATTGATTGTGGTAGATCCGGGAGAAAGTGACGAGGCTTCAGGGCGAATTCTAAGTGATTTTAGGAAAGAAACAAGTATCCAACTACCTGTAAAAGCTGTGGTTTATACGCACAGACATCCTGATCACTCATTTGGCTCTGCCGGAGTGGGCGTTACTCAAGAGCAAGTCAACAATGGGGAAGTTAAGATATTTGCCCATCATCAATTCATGGAGTATCTGGCCAATGATGCCAGTGTGGTTGGTTCAATTCTTACAGAGCGCACGGCTTACGGGGGGCAACCTATTTAGGCCAGAATGAAAAGGGGCTCGTACATGCAGGTTTAGGTCCTACCTTCGCTGGAGGTAAAATTTCTTTTTACCGTCCTACTGATATTGTAAAAGGTGCATTAGAAACAGAAGTTGCTGGAGTAAAAATAGTATTGTTTGAAGCTTATGGTGATGCAGAAGACGAAATAGATGTTTATTTTCCTGACCTGAAGCACGTACACGGTTCTGAGACTGTTCAAGGAGAATCGTTTCCGAACCTTTATACGTTAAGGGGAACAAAATACCGAGACCTGGTAAAGTGGTATAAAGGAGTTGACAACCTATTGGAATACGCCAAGCAGAGTGATAGTTACAGCCATTCGCATATGAGATCATGGGTTGGAAATGAATTTATCGTAGAACGAATCCAAAACTATAGAGATGCCATTCAATTCACCCACGACCAGTCTATTTACTACATGAATCAGGGAGCAACTCCGGAAGAATTAGTAGAACTGGTGAAGTTACCTGAAAATCTCAAAAACGACCCATGGCTACAGGAGTTTTACGGTAGTGTGGAGCACGTTGTCAGAAATGTTTATAATGGTTATTTGGGTTGGTATTCCGGTGACGCCACAGAACTTGCAACCCCTTCTTTTAAGCGAAAGGCAGAACTCTATGTTTCGGCGATGGGTGGACGCGAAAATGTCCTTAAAATTGCCAATCAAGCCATTGACGCAGAAGACTATGGATGGGCGATGGAAATTACTACTCACTTAACACGGTCTAATCCAGAAGATTCTGACGCACGAAAAGTGAAAGCCAAAGCAATGCAGGCTTGGGGTTACGATCAGGCCAATATCTATTATAGGAATTTTGCGCTGTCCGGAGCAAAGGAACTTGATGGTGCACTGGACAAGTCTGGTGCCTTTGACTTTGCAAATCCGGTCATAATTCAACAATTCGGAATTGGAACAATTCTGGAAAACCTAAGAGTAAAAATTGATGCCTCTAAGGCAATTGACTCCGATTTTAAAATAGGATTTAACATTACAGACCGTAATGAGAAATATGGTTTCCACGTGCGGAATGGTATTGCAGCCTTCTACGAATATATCCCTGAAAATTCGGATATAGTGGTTGATATTCCAAGCAGCGTAGTTTATGATTTCGTCTTGGGGAAAGGTCGAGTAAAAGATGCCATAAATAATGGAAAAGGAACTGTCAAAGGTGATCTTGACCAGCTAGAAGTCTTTGCTAGCTTCTTTGATTTTAAGAAATCGGATATCAATCTTTCGTCTAGATAAAATTGAATGTTTTCGCTTTCATTCCATGCGCTATGAAAAATTCATTAGTGATTTTTTGCCTTTTCATCAGTTTGACAGGCTTTGCACAGCAGGAATTTTTTAGCGAAGCTGGTCTTGAAAAAGCGGTTTTTTCTAAAAACAGATTGTCTGTTATTTTAGAAGGTAATTATAAGCATGCTTATCAAGACAGCAAATGGCGCAGACTTGGGATTGATATTGGTTTACAGAGAAAACTAAATTCAAACTGGATGCTTTTTGGTGGTATTGTTAATTATTATCGATTTGACCAAGAGCTTGGAAATTTTTATGAATTAAGACCAAAAGTTGGGTTTCAATTAATTACACCAATGATAAAAAATTTAAGCCTAAAGCAAAGAATACTTGGAGAGTGGAGAAATTTTTTTCTTTCTAAACACCAGCATTATTTAAGAGCTCGGTATAAAATAGCCCTTACCTATAACTTCAGTAAGCACAATGACAGCTCCAAAAGTTGGAGCTTGCTGCCATCATTTGAATGGTATTTTCTAAAAGATCCAATTTCTCAGGAACGCTACTCAAACTCAAGGGAATTTTCACTCTTTATATCCAGAAACTTAAAAGACATAAAAATCAAGCTTGGATATATAAGAGAGGTCTTCCTTTTAAATAGTGATAGCTTTGGGACCGAGGGAAATACAATTTCGCTGCGGGTTAATTTATAGTTTTTATATTACGGTAATAATATTCCAAATAATTATGAAGTATTTACTACTTGTTTGGATACTGTTAGGGGCTTCTTTAACATCCCTTGTAGCTCAAGAACAAGATAGAAGCCGTTCAAGCGGGGCACAAGCCAATAATCCGTTGGCAAATATGACTGCTTTCAACATTCACAATTACTATATACCAAAGCTCACAGATGCACCGAATGATGCTTATCTGAATACTTCATGGTTGCGTTTTGCAAAACCATTTTCTGGAGGCAGACTTTTGTTAAGAGTATCGGCACCCTTCAACACAGTGGCTTTTCCAGATGGCACGGGTAGTGTTAATGCTGAAAATGGTCTCGGAGACATTAATGCCTTATTAACGTACAACTTTATTTCCAAGCCAACTGCTACTGTTGGCATAGGGCCAATAATAACAGCTCCTACAGCTTCAAATGATGAATTGGGATCCGGGAAATGGCAAGCAGGGCTGGCACTAGTAGCATTTGTAGTTAAGTCGCCTCAATTTCAATTAGGCGGCCTCGTGACTTGGCAAACATCAATCGCTGGAGAAAATAATCGTGAGAACAAAACAATACCATCATTCAGCCATTTTATTTCTGGCAATTGGGTATAGGTACGTACCTCCGTGGAGCTCCTGCCTGCTTTTTTAATTTTGAAAACGAATCCTATTCAGTGCCGATGGCGTTGGGAATAGGCAAAGTAATTAAAATTGGTAATACCGTATTTAATTGTTTTATAGAACCTCAATATTCGATGTTGCATTGGGGAACTCAACCGCAATTCCAATTTTTTGCAGGCATCAATTTGTAGTTTTTAAATGAGTAAAACGTTTGCCAACAACGTAGAAAAAAATTAGCGGCTAAAGTGATTAAATAAAAGATTAATAAAAAAATAAAGATCAGTTCTAAACCCGAAATTTAGCGCTTCTTAGCACACTACTTTTCAAATACAATCCCGATAACAAAACCTCGCCCCTATTTGAAAGCCTCGTCCATTGCTTTATTAAAAGCCTTAAAATCTTGTAAGTAGTTATGTCCTCCGCCTTCTACGGTATAGAACGTGCCTTGGCCTTCGGGAATTTTCTCGTAAAGGTCTGCAGCCTGTTCAAAGGGTATGATGCTGTCATCCGTCCCATGAATAACATAAATGGGGCACTTTACTTGCTGTACATATTTGTAGGAGGGGAAGCGGTACTCAGATAATAGATCAATAGGAAAAATGGGGAAACGATGTTTTCCCAGCTCTACGGCGCTATAAAACGGGGATTCCAAAATAAGCTTGTAGGGGTCGTTATTGGCAGCTAAACCGGACGCTACTCCCGTTCCAAAAGAGCGGCCGTAAATGATAATTTTATGCTCATCGTACAGATTTTTAGTATAGTCGTAAAAAAGCTGCGCATCCTTTTTTATGGCCGCCTCGCTCATTTTGCCCATACTTTTTCCATAGGTTCTGTAATCCACAAAAATGGCATCGTAGTCATAACGGGTAACCAAGTTGGCGACGTGTGTTAAATGGGAGATGTTACCGGAGTTACCATGAAAGTATAGAATAACACCTTTTTGTGAGTCGTTTTTAATATGCACGGCGTTCAATCTGGCCCCATCGTCAGCAGTTAACCAAAATTCTTCAAATTCTTGACAAAACTCATAAGTATGGTTGGCCGGCATCTGCTGCGGAATGAAAATCAATTTTTCTTGGAAAGCATAGGTGACCCCTAAGAGCAAAACATAGATTACGAATAGAACTATCCCGATTTTTTTAACTCTACGCATGTGATCTTTTTGAGGAGTGTTTTACAGCTATACTGGAGCCCTCTAAATTTACCGGTTTTGGTCGTGAAGTAATAATGTCCGCTAACATTTTGTGGTAGGCTTCAAAGGTATTCAAATCTTTATGCCCTCCGCCAATGACAGTATGCAGCGTCGTTAATTTTGGTTTAATACGGGATAGCTTTACGCTAGTTTTATAGGGAATTAAGCGATCATCCGTACCATGGATGATATGGATGGGGCATTCCACATATTTCAACCATTTGTAAGTAGGCATTGGAAATTTAATCAATAAGGACAAGGGCATGAACGGAACATACTTTTTGGCTACTTTACTTAGACTGTAGTAAGGTGCATCCAGTATGAGCATACGCGGATGGTTCATGGAAGCCAATTTGGTGGCAAAGCCGGATCCCAAAGAACGTCCGTAGAGAATGATATACTTTTCTTCCACATTATGCTTTATCTTGTTGTAAACCACCTGAAGGTCCCTTTTTATGGCTTTTTGGGTACGTCTTCCGGTACTCTTTCCAAAACCACGGTAATCTACCATTATAACATCATATCCGTGCCTGGTAAAGTCCACCGCAAATTTACCCCACCCCTTTATGCTCTTGGAATTTCCCTTAAGGTAGAAAACAACGCCTTTGGGATTCTTTGTCTTAAATCGCAACCCGTTGATGATGGCTCCATCCCTGGTCTCTATATTGTATTCCTCAATTTCCTGATTCTCATAGTAGAATTGAAAGTCCTTGGCCAGTTTCTCAGGTTTGAACATTAAAAAATCCTGCAAAAAATATACTAAAATATTTATTACAAGATAAATGACCGCCACAAGCGTCAATATATATGTCCAATTTAAATCAGAAAACATCTGATTTCAATGTACGAAAAATCAAGATATATTAGATGTAGAAAGAAAAAAGACCTTAGAAAGGTCTTTTTAATCTACGGCTAGCTATTTACTCGGTTTTTACTGATTGGTCATATTAGTATGTTCTTCTACCAAAAATTCAATCTCTTTTCCATTTTCATCGGTAAAAATATAGGTAGATTTATTATTTGCTTCATTTTTTGATTTCAAGGTCATATCCTCAATAATTTCAAGGTTTTCCCCTTTATCAATGGCCACCAACAGATTTTTATCTTTTGAGACCAATACGAAATCTTCGGGAGTATTAGAATTGTACGTAAAGACTATTTTTTCGTCAAACGCATCATCCTTATCGTTGTCTATTTTCACGGTCTTGGTTATCTTGGGCATACTGTCCAAAACTCTTGCTTGGTTTACATTATCCTTATCTGAATCTTTCATCATTAGTTCAGAATTTATATTTGTGTTTACCTCTACGGTTCTCATCTCCCTTTCATCTCCCATATTTATTTTATAGGTCTTTACGGTCGTAATTTCTAAACTTTCACTCGATTTGTCCTGCGCTAAGGAAACTCCTGCAATTAAACAAATAGTCGTTAGTGATAGTGTAATTTTTTTGATGTTCATTTATACTTAGTTTTTTATAATTAAAAATTATTTGAAATCGTTAGGATGAGTGTTATGGCATGTCAAAAGAAAATTCACAAATTTGGTAAATGCCGATGTAGGTTATGTGTAATTGCCTCATCCTAACTTTTAAATTTTAAACAATGAGACCGGAAAAGTCAAGCGGTTTAACGGTGTTTAACCCTTGAGGAATTAATTTAACTTAAATTATGTTAAAGCCAATCCTTTTTCTTAAAATAAATTAACATCCCCAAGAACAAAGCAATCATCAGCCCCCACACGTAGAAATAGCCATACTCCCAATGAAGCTCTGGAATATGGTCGAAGTTCATCCCGTAAATACCGGCGATAAAGGTTAAGGGAATAAAGATGGATGCCATAATGGTAAGCACCTTCATTACCTCGTTCATCTTATTACTCATGTTGCTCATGTACATTTCCATAAGGCTCATGCTCATTTCCCTATAAATTTGAAGACTTTCATTGATTTCCAAGGTATGGTCCAAGGCATCCCTTAGAAAGAGCTTGGTATCCTGTTGAATTAATGGGTGTTCGGAATCTATAAGTCGACTAATGAGTTCTTTGACCGGAAAAATCCAACGTCTCACTTTTAGGACTTCTTTCTTTAATTGTTGGATTCGCTGTGCGACCTCAGGCTTGGGATTGGAGTAGACCTCTTCCTCCAACACCTCTATCCTATGATTGATTTGCTCCAGAACCAAGAAATAATTGTCTATGATGGCGTCCAAAAGGGCGAAAAATAAATAGTCCGCACCCCTGGAGCGTATCCTTCCCAACTTGGACTGGATACGGTTTCGTACCCCGTCAAAAACATCTTCCCTTACTTCTTGAAAGACCAGTACACAATTGTCTAAAAGCACCATGGCGATGTGTTCCCCAACAATTTGATCGTCCGTATTTAAGTACAGCATCCGGAATACCCCAAAAATGTAGTTTTCGTACTCATCTATTTTAGGGCGCTGTTCTGTATTAATGGCATCCTCCATGACCAAAGGATTCAAGCCAAAGGCCTTTCCCAATTCCTCAATGAACGGTTCATCGGTTATACCAACAACGTTTATCCAATCGGTCCGCTCCGTATTTTTGAGTTTTACTATCTCTCCAATATCGGTAAGTTCCGTGAGTTCGAAACCTTCACTGTCATACTCCGTAGCATAGATGATACTAGGTGTTTTTTCTTTAGTGCCCAGGTAACTAACGGTACCTGGGGCTTTTCCCATTTTTCCTTGTACACGGGAGGTTTTTCTCTTTATTTTAGGAATTGCAAGTTTCCGTTTTCTGGCCATTGTTAAAAAATTTGTTTAAATATACTAAAACCCATACCTATCCCTTTGTGTATTTCACACTGTTTAAGATGAGTCCGGAGCCAGGGGCAATCGAGTTTAGCACTATACCTTTTTCTGGATTGAGAGAATCTTTGATTTGGTCTAAAGTAAGATGGCCTTTGCCCAATTCCAGTAGCGCTCCCATAATCATTCTAATCTGATAGCGCATGAATCCCGCTCCCACTATTCTAAGAACATAGCTCTTTTTTGGAAAGAAATTAGCCGTCAGGATGGTATTCTCTTCAATTCGGCAAGTATCGATGTGTCTGACCACTTGGGTATTGGGCTTCAAATTTGCGGTATAGGAGGAGAAATTATGTTCGCCCTCGTATAAGGTGGCGGCTTCTATCATTACATCAATATTTAATTCGTCTATTACGTTTGCCATAAACGGCGCACAAAATGGATGGTTTTTCTCCCCAAAGGAAAATAGGTACAGATACTCTTTTCTTTTGGCATGTTGAATGATATTGAAATCGGAATCCTTTAGGTTTATTTCCATTATCCGAATATCCGGTGGAAGGTTGTCATTGAATGTTTTTAAAAGTTGTTCCAATTTCGTTAAGGGGTTGTCGGCAACGAATAATTCAAATACAGCATCCAGAGCCGATACTTTGGCGTCCGTTCTACCTGAAGCTAAAATTTTTACTTCTACATCCGGAAGTATAAATTTCAATGTCTTGATGAGCATACCTTCGACCGTGCGTTGTCCCGGTTGAATTTGCCATCCACTATATCGAAAACCGAGATATTGAATTCGCACTATATAGTTAAAGTATTCTTTACTCATAAAAACAGATTTGTGGTAAAAATAGGTGCATTCTCATAATAAATATCAATTACCACTTTTTTTGTACTTTACCGTGTAAAACAATCTAAACCAATTAATTATGACAACTGAAACAAGAATTAAACCACCGGCGTGGTTTTGGGTCGTTAGCGTGTTGGCGCTACTTTGGAATTTATCGGGAGTTGTAGCTTATCTCGCTCAAGCTTTCATGACTCCTGAGGATATTGGAAAAATGCCAGAGGCGGAACGCTTGCTTATTGAATCCCAACCCGTATGGGTTACAGGTGCGTTCGCACTAGCCGTTTGGGGCGGTGCTTTGGGTAGTGTTGCCTTATTATTACGAAAGAAGTGGGCCGTTCCCATACTTATAATTTCTTTGGTCGGCATATTGGGGCAAATGTCTTATGCTTTCTTTATGAGCAATAGCTTTGAGGTTTATGGTCCTGGCGCAATGGTAATGCCAATTGTGGTAATAGTAATTGGAATCGCACTCGTTTTTTTCGCGAGAAAGGCATCGGCAGAACAATGGCTCAATTAATTGTTCTTAAAAAATTCGTAAGGGGAGCAAAAGCTCCCTTTTTATTTTAAAATGTTTCCAGCCAGGCCTTTAAGTCTAGTTAGTCAACGTTAATTTAGTTTTAGGACATCAATCATAAACAATCAATCATGAAAGCAATTGTTAATCAGCGTATCAACATAGTAGATGCGCTCCGTGGTTTTGCCTTGGCCGGAATCGTAATCGTTCATATTGTAGAAAATTACGTGGGCGCTCCTACCCCAGAAAATACGATGCAAGGAACGCATATAGGAATTTTGGATAGTATCGTCGATGGGTTTATTTTCCTTTTTTTGAGGGGTAAGTTCTTTGCCCTGTTCTCCTTTCTGTTTGGACTTAGCTTTTACTTGCAGTTGAATCGCAAAAAAGAAGGAGAAGATAACTTTATTGGTCGCTTCATCTGGCGACTGGTGTTATTATTCCTAATTGGCTACGTCCACAGCTTGTTTTATCGGGGTGATATTTTAACGGTTTATGCGCTTTTGGGTGTTTTTCTGGTACTCTTTTATAAAGTTTCCAATAAATGGGTATTAATTTTTACAGGTTTAATGTTCATAGGACTTGGCAGATTTACCGTATTTCTTATAACCCACGGGGGTAATATTTTCATTCCTGGAGATTTTAGCCCCAATAGTCCCCTAGTGCTGTCATATTTTGAAGCTATACAGCATGGAAGTCTTTGGGATGTTTTTAAAACCAATGCGGTGGAAGGGCACTTGATGAAAATGGACTTTCAACTCGGGGTATTCTCACGTGGCTATATTACCTTCGGTTTTTTCCTTTTGGGAATGGTGGTAGGTCGTTTAAGATTTTTTGAAAATTTCAGGGAATTGACAAGTGAAACAAAAAAGGTGCTCATTTACTCGATCGTTGGTTTCTTCGTTTCCCTTGGTTTGGTAATTCTAGTGTTTTCACAGCTGGGTCCTGAAGTAAAGTTTGACAATTGGTTGAGCATGTTGGGTCTGACGTTTGTGGATTTGAACAATATCTTTATGACTTTTATATTGATTTGTGTTTTTGTGATTGCATACCGCAAAAATTGGGGAGAACGAGTGCTAAATATTTTTGTACCCTATGGTAAAATGGCATTGACGAATTATTTTATCCAGAGTATTATCGGTACGTTCATATTTTTTGGGTGGGGTTTGGGTTATTTAGGAACAATACCCAATAGTTCTGCTTTTCTTTTAGCACTGTTGATTATTGGGCTGCAGGTAATATTTAGCAAATTGTGGCTCTCTTATTTTACCTACGGTCCCTTGGAATGGTTATGGCGAAGTGCCACCTACTTTAAATGGTTTAAAATTCGAAAGGAAAAGGCTTAAATTGTATTTTTGAAAGACTGCGAAGTGCCTGAAGGAAGGATGTTCGGTATAAGAGGTTTTTCGTCGAAATTTTTAAAATAATTCAATTCGGTATGCGTTCTTAGAGCTCCACAATTGGTTCCCCAAGACCGCGAAACTTTTTAATATGAATTTCATTAAAGGAATTTTACCTTGGAAACGCACTTTGTTCATCTCAATAGCGGTACTTGTTATTTTAAATATCTTTAGTTTTTATGGCCTTTACACCAATAAATTTTATTTCTTCAAAATAGACAATTATATATTTCCAATTCTTACCATAGTGCACTTCATTTTCCTTTACGTTCTATGGTTCAAGATTAAGGAGGATGAATTGAGTGATCCTCCCATGCGGAATTTGGAATATTCCCTATACATTATTCTTTTTGTTTATGCCTATAAGTTGTTTGATAATCTCTTCATTCTTATTTCCTATGGTGAATTTGAAAATCACCTCATACCTGGCACCTTTCTCCCTTTAGGAATACTCATTTTTACGTTGCATCTATTCCTTATTGGCCTCACTTTATTGGCTTTTAGTTATCGGAAAGAAGTAGTTGGTAATTATCTTTTTGACGATATGAACCAACACGTAGATAGCTGGAAGTAGGTACGGTATCCTTTGCATAAACCCGAATTCAATTTAAATTTAATCTTCCTTTTCTAAGTAGTCCCTCTTTCGTACTACCGCTAATCGATTTTGGGCTTGAAATGCTAAGCAAACAATTTTTGATGAAGTCCTTTTATTGCGACACCCTAGATTATTGAGCTTAGGATGGGAAGTATTAGTGCTAAGAAAAAACCCTTCCATTTGGAAGGGCTCTGTTATTTTACAGTCCGCTAATAAAACTCCCGTATAGATCTTTGAATTGATAACCTTCGGTAAACCGATTTTTATTTAGTTTTTTATAAGCAACTAGACCCCAAAGCACTAGTTCCTTCAAGAAATACGTGTCTTCCTCAGGGAAATCTGGCTGGTGTCTTTTAAGCAACGCGTTTAGTTCAGGAATACTATCCAATGTCCTTTTGTATTCCTCATCCGTAAAATCATCCAAAAGTTCAAAACCTTCCCCTTGAAAAAACCAATGAAGCAGTTCATCATAGGGTGTTTCGTCATCCTTTCGTTCCAACTTATTTATTTTGGGGAAATACTCAGGAAAAAGGGATTTTACGGCATCATCGATTAAGATTGCGGCGACTCCGTCCGCTCCCTCCTGCTCCCCTTCATATACCAACTCAATTTTTCCTGTAATAGCAGGGATAACCCCAAGAAAATCGCTTAGACGGACCATGGTTTTATCCGCTCCAGTCAATAAGGCCCTTCTTTCTGCCGTACTTAATAAGTTCTCAAAGGCCGTAATGGATGTCCGAGCACTCACGCCACTTTTAGCATCTACATATTCGCTATTCCTTGCTTCAAAACTGATTTGCTCCAATAAATCCTTGGCAATGTCCGGGACATATACCGCCTCAGATTGTCTGATGTCCAATTTGGACTCCTGTTCCGTTATCTTTCGGGCCGTATTAATATCATCCGGGTAATGGGTCAATATTTGAGAACCAATTCTATCCTTTAAAGGCGTCACGATACTGCCCCTATTTGTGTAATCCTCTGGGTTTGCCGTAAATACAAACTGAATATCCAACGGTAATCGCAATTTAAAGCCTCTTATTTGAATGTCACCTTCTTCCAAAATATTAAAGAGTGATACTTGAATCCTTGCCTGCAAATCCGGAAGTTCGTTTATGACGAAAATACAACGGTTAGCTCTTGGTATCATCCCAAAATGGATGACTCGATCATCAGCATAGGATAACTTTAAGTTGGCTGCTTTAATAGGGTCTACATCCCCGATTAAATCGGCCACGGTAACATCTGGCGTAGCCAACTTCTCGTAAAACCGTTCATCCCGGTGTAACCATGAGATGGGAGTTTTGTCTCCCTTTTCTTTAATAAGTTCCCGGGCATATCTAGACATAGGCTTTAACGGGTCGTCGTTTATTTCCGAACCCTCCACCACGGGAATCCACTCGTCCAAAAGATTGACCATTAATCTGGCCAAACGTGTTTTTGCTTGTCCGCGGAGCCCAAGTAAGTTAATGTTATGTCGTGAGAGAATGGCACGCTCCAATTCTGGAATAACGGAATTTTCATAGCCCCATACCCCGGTAAACGTTTCTCCCCCGTTCTTTATCTTTTCACGCAGGTTATCACGGAGTTCATCCTTTATGCTTTTGGTTTCGTAACCCGCTTCTTTTAACGCGCCGAGGGTATTGATTTTATTGTGATTCAATTTCATATTTTTTTAGTCTTTTTTCTATTTCAATAATCGAATAACGTTTTTATAGCTAATCCTAAATTATTTCAATTTTTTTCGTCTATTAGATTCATAATCCTCAAAAATCATTTCTCCCAAGCCTTTTAGACCTGTGAAAAATGCTTTACCCTTATTGGCCTCGGTAAAATGCCTAATAAATTGCATCAAATAGGGGTCTTGGGCAATCATGAACGTTGTTATGGGAATATGGAGCTTTCTCGCTTGGCGTGCCATGTTATAGCATTTCTCAACGATATAATCGTCTAACCCTACACTGTTCTTATAATAGGTCCCGTCCTGCATGCGCAAACAACTAGGCTTACCGTCGGTAATCATGAAAATCTGCTTGTTCGTGTTGCGTTTTCTTCGTAGCATATCCATGGCCAACTGAAGTCCGGCTACGGTGTTCGTATGGTAGGGCCCTACTTTTAAATAGGGTAAATCCTTAATTGGAATAGGCCAAGCATCGTTACCAAAAACCAAGATATCTAAAGTGTCCTTCGGATAACGCGTTGTAATCAACTCAGAAAGGGCCATGGCTACTTTTTTGGCAGGTGTAATCCTATCCTCCCCGTATAAAATCATACTATGACTAATGTCAATCATAAGTATGGTGCTCATCTGTGCCTTGTACTGCGTATCCTCTACTACTAAATCCTCTTCACTGAGATGAAAGCTGCCGATACCATGATTTACTTGCGCGTTTTTCAGACTTTCCGTCATCGAAATATGCTCCAAACCATCTCCATATCGATATTCCCTTAAGTCACCCGTATGCTCATCGCCTAACCCGGACTTACCTGTTTTGTGGTTTCCTGCACCACTACGCTTCAATTTTCCAAAAATTTGGTCTAGTGCACGCTGACGTATGATGCGTTCCATTTTAGCGGTAATAGAAATCGTACCGTTTCCTTTACCATCTCCTTCATCTCCCTCTTCACCCATTTCGCCACCACCATCCTCAAATTCTTCGCGGATATAGCCCTTGGCCTTCAGGTCTTCTATAAAGTCATCTATAGTGTAATTCTCGTCCGTTAATTCGTATTCCTTGTCCAATTCTCGCAACCAATCAATAGCTTCATCGAAATCACCCGAAGTATGGGTGATCAATTCCTGAAAAATATCAAACAGTTTATCAAAGGGAGTTTGTTCCGGAGCTTCATAGGGGACAAATCGAAACCCATTTCTCATATTCATAGCCATAGTATAAAAATAAGTTATTTGAGAGTGACAATAACTGATTTTAAGAAAACTTAAAGGTTTGTATTAACTTCGCTCCTATGGTATTTGAACAATGTATTGGATTTTTAAATACGCCTGCACTCTGGAAAAACGAGCAGTTTGGAATAAAACAATTTAATTTTCCGGAAATTGATACAAAAGCACTTACAACAACAGCGATTCCCCAAAACATTCGATTGGGACATCAGATGGAATATGTTTTCAAGCAGCTCTTAGAGAGTTCTTATACGTACGAGGTTTTAATACACAATCTTCCCGTCAAAATTGGCAAAAGAACAATAGGTGAAATAGATTTTATAATTCGCGATTTGGCGACTCAAGTTTTGCTCCATATTGAACTTACCTATAAGTTTTACATTATAAATCCAGAGATAACGGAGCCCATTCATCAGCTAATGGGCCCTAACAAACGGGATATGTTCTTTACCAAAATGGAAAAAATACGGGATGAGCAGTTTGCCTTAATCTATTCTGAATCAGGAAGGGACGCGTTGGCTATACAAGGATTAAATAGCAATGATATTGAGCAGCGAACCTGTTACAAAGCCCAACTCTTCTCGCCCTATGGTACTAAAAAAGTTCATATACGACCTCTTGAAAAAGGGTGTATAGAAGGATATTGGCTAAAATTTGATGAGTTTAACACAAATGAGTTTAAACCGTATCAGTATTATATTCCCTTCAAATCCGAATGGGTGGTAACACCACATGGGGATGTGCAGTGGTGTTCCCATTTTCAAACATTAATGGACATCAATCTAAAAATGCTGAAAGAAAATGCACCCATGGTCTGGGTGAAAAAGTCCGAAAATACTTTTGAGAAATTCTTTGTGGTTTGGTGGTGATTTAAAAATTATTGAAAGGTGAACCATAATGGGCCTTTGACCATCAGTGTTCTAAATGCATAAATTGTAACACTTTGATACACATGCTAATTGTTGTAATTTTAAAGTCCTATTTAAAATCGAAATGAAAAACTACGCTAAGCTTATATTATTTGCCATCCTGGTCTGTTGCACTTCAATAGTTTCAAGTCAAAATACTGACAAAGCTTCGGTACAATCTGCAATCGAAGATTACGTAAACGCGCTATATGAGGTAGACCCTTCTAAAATTGAACGCAGCGTGGATACCACACTACGAAAAATTGGTTATTGGTATGATGACAAGTCTAGTGCCTACAGGGATAATTTGCCGATGACCTATCAACAGTTGTATGATTTGGCAGGTTCATGGAACAAAGATGGGAACCGGATAACTCCCGACTCGCCTAAGGAAATTTTAATTTATGAAGTAAACGATAAGACCGCAACGGCCAAACTTACGGCTGAATGGGGAATAGATTTATTCCACCTGGCTAAAGTGGACGGACAATGGAAAATCATGAACATCATTTGGCAAAGCTCTCCAAAATAATGCTGGGCCACCCGCATAACCGTTGTGATTTATTCCAGCCGCTAATCAGATTATTTTTTTCTTTTCATTAATTCCGATTCAATATCCTGGAGTTTAAAACCTTTGGCTTGAAGCAGTACCATATAGTGAAACAATAAATCGGCACTTTCGTAGAGAAATAGCTCATCATTATTATCCATAGCCTCTATGACCGTCTCCACGGCTTCTTCTCCTACCTTTTGAGCAATTTTATTAATGCCTTTTTCAAACAAAGACGCTACGTAGGATTGATCGCCATCTGATGAAGTTCTACGCTGTTCGATGGTCTCTTCAAGCGTAGAGAAAAAGCCAAAATTGGAATCATTATCCTCGGCCCAACAGGTAGCTGTACCTTTATGGCAGGTTGGGCCTACCGGATTGACCGAAATGAGCAAAGTGTCATTATCACAATCATTTTTTATATCCACCAGATTCAAGAAATTGCCACTTTCCTCCCCTTTGGTCCATAAGCGTTTTTTAGATCTACTATAGAAAGTAACCTTACCGGTTTTCTTGGTCCTATCCAATGCTTCTAAATTCATATAGCCCAACATCAAAACATTTTTGGTTCGGACATCCTGGATGATGGCAGGTACTAAGCCATTATTGTTCTTATTAAAATCTATTTTCATCTTTATTATTCTTGTTGAAACCTATTTAAGATAAAGCAAAATTGAGCGCGGCATTAACGTGCTCTTTGGTTGTGTCAATGACTGCAATATCACAGTCTTCTTGTGAAATTAGTAAGGGAATTTCGGTACAACCTAAAATAACACCCTGCGCCCCTTCTTCTTCAGACTTTTTAATAATCTTTAAGTATTTCTGTTTGGAATCTTTCGAAATAATACCTTTTGCAAGCTCGTCATATATTACTTGATGTATAATTTTTCTATCCTCTTCGGAAGGAACCAAGACCTCGATCCCGAATTGGTTCTTAAGAATATCCTTATAAAAATCCAGTTCCATGGTATATTTTGTGCCAAGCAATAATACTTTATGACATCCTTTTTCCTGAACGACCTTACCGGCAACTTCGGCAATGTGTAGTAAGGGAACGGTTATTCTTTTCCGTATAACATTAACACTCAGGTGCATTGTGTTAGCACAAATTAAAATGATATCAGCCCCCGCATTTTGGAGCCTTACCGCTATCTCGGCCATTTGGGAGTGTAAAGTGTCCCAATCCGCTTTTGCTTGCTTATCCGCTATCATTGCAAAATTTACCGATTCAATTATACATTCACATGAGTTTTGTACTCCTAATTTTTCCGCTATTCTTGTATTTAAGAGGTGATAGTACAATTGAGTAGACTGCCATGTAATACCGCCAATAAGACCAATTTTTTTCATGGTAATTTTTCTTATATCCTTACAGGGATCTGATTTTCTCTTAATTCCTGTTTCAAATCATTGATGGTAATTTCTTTGAAATGAAAAACACTGGCCGCCAGAGCTGCATCCGCTTTTCCCTTTACAAAGGTATCTGTAAAATGCTGCATGGTACCCGCACCTCCAGAAGCTATGATCGGTATATTAAGTTCTGTGGATAACTTGGCCAAAGCCTCATTTGCGAATCCGTCTTTTGTTCCGTCATGGTCCATGGAAGTAAAGAGTATTTCTCCGGCACCACGTTCTTCTACTTCTTTGGCCCAATCAAACAAATCTAATTGTGTCGGCACCTTGCCTCCGACCAAATGTACGAGCCATTTACCATCTATTTGTTTGGCATCAATAGCCACCACAATGCATTGGGAACCGAATTTAGCGACCAAATCATTAATTAATTGGGGATTCTTGACTGCTGATGAGTTTATAGACACCTTATCGGCGCCGTTTTGCAACAAGATATCAACGTCTTCCACCGATGAGATTCCGCCTCCGACCGTAAAGGGAATGTTTACTTTTTCCGCTACTCGGCAGACCAAATCTGCAAGGGTTTTACGCTTCTGTTCCGTAGCGGATATATCTAAAAAAACCAGCTCATCAGCCCCTTCCCTACTATATATTTCCGCTAACTCCACAGGGTCCCCGGCATCCCTTAAATCTACAAAGTTGATGCCTTTAACGGTGCGGCCATCTTTAATGTCCAGACAGGGTATGATTCTTTTTGCTAACATATTCTTAAGTACGAGGTAAGATTTACGAAATAAGAGGAATAAAAAAATTTAAAATATTTTATTTATAGTATCATTTTTTATGATTCCTTCTAGTTGTTTTGATTGATGCCACGGTTATTGCCAGTAATTCTTCACTCTCTATTTTCAACCGTTTCATCTCTTCATGATTTATATCTAGCACTTCCAAAAATAATTCCAACCAGTAAATTGTTTCATCCGCTTCTTCCTCCACAATTTTAAGTTTATTGATAAAGTCAGCTGTAGATTTAGCTCTTTGAGATGCTCTGTAATTAGCTCCAATAGAACTAGAACAGCGAATGAGCTGTCTTACCCAAGCATCTAATTCTCTTGATTTTGGAATTTTAGCACAAAGCTGCCAACAATCGACGGCAAATCTCTTAGTTCTTAATTTTAAATCTTGCATCCTTTTCTTCTTGTACCTCGTATTTTGTTCCTCTAACCTTCTAATTTATTTTTAATTTTTAAATCGATTCCCTCATAAAAACCAAGGTCTTTATCCTTTAGTTGTTTTACCCAAAAAGCAATTTGCCCGGTATGGTACGAATAATGTTCCACCGCATGGATAACAACCCCAATACCTGAAAAAGTAAAGCCCTGTACCGACCTTACTTTTAGGAATTGATCTACGTTAGCATCAAAAATGACCCGCTTTGCCGTATCCACTGTATCTTCAAGTTTTTTGAAAACTTCTGATTTGTTTAGTCCATCTTTTTTAGTAAATTCCAGGTCACGATTTCTCATGTCCTTTGTTTCTCCGAGCGAAGCGATCACATACTGTGTTATATTTCCGCATAAATGTAATATCAAATTTGCGATGCTGTTTAAGTAGCTGTTTGGTTTTAACCATAGTTCCTCTTCAGAAATTGATTGCAGACTAATACTAATCATCCTAGTGTTCTCATCCATGCGATAAAGCGCATTCTTCACTAATTCATCAATCAATTGAGCCTCTCTATCCATGATTTAAAATATAGTTTTCCAATTGTTTTAGGCTGATTCTATTTTCATAAATCGCCTTTCCAATTATGGTTCCCTCACAGCCTATTTCAGCTAACCGAGGTATTTCTTTAAAATCCGAGATTCCGCCAGAAGCAATCAGCTTGATGCCAGCTATATTTGTTAGGATTTTCTCGTACAAATCAAAAGAGGGCCCTTCTAACATGCCATCCTTGCTTATATCGGTACAAATAACATATATGATTCCTTTGGCCTGATATGCCTTTATAAATGGAAGCAATTCTTCCGTTGATTCTTCCTGCCAACCAGAAATAGCTACTTTTTCGTCCAAAGCGTCAGCACCTAGAATAATTTTATCCGCCCCGTAGTTATCAATCCAACTGCTAAACGTTTCCTTATCCTTTACAGCGATGCTTCCACCAGTTATTTGAGTGGCACCACTTTCAAAGGCCACGCGCAAGTCGTCATCAGATTTCAATCCTCCACCAAAATCTATTTTTAAATTTGTATGGCTTGCAATCTGTTCCAAAATTTTATGGTTCACAATGTGTTTGGACTTTGCACCATCCAAATCCACCAAATGTAAATATTTAATCCCATGAGCTTCAAACGCTTTGGCAACTTCTAAAGGGTTTTCATTATATATTTTTTTGGTATCATAGTCTCCTTTAGAGAGCCTTACGCACTTACCATCTATTATATCGATTGCTGGGATTATTCGCATTACTATTAATCTAATTTTTGTCTGTCAATGGACATCCACAAAGGAGAATCTCCAATTCTTTTAAATCCAAATTGTTCATAAAGACTGTGGGCATCCTTTGTTTTTAAGGCAATTGTCTTAAGGCTTTTAATGACATCATCTTGGAGCATATGTTCTATTAGTTTCTTTCCATACCCCCTACCCTGAAATTTTGTAAATATGATGACGTCCATGAAATAGCCAAAATAGATATAGTCCGTTACTACCCTGCTAAAACCAATCTGTTCATGATCCGTTGTATAAATCCCGAAGCAGTAGGAATTTTTAATGGTCTTTTCAACATCTTTCAAGGTCCTGCCATCGCCCCAATATTCTTTGGCTATAAAATCTCTTATTTTGCCAACGTCCAATAGCTCATTATCTTTTGATATATAATAATTTTGCACCATTACATTATTAAAAAATTCTTTAAAATCTGTTCGCCTACGACACTACTTTTTTCTGGATGGAACTGTGTTCCATAGAAATTATTTTTCTGTAGTGCTGCGCTATATTCCAGTCCGTAATTAGCTTGTGCGATAGTCTCTTTGCACAAAGGCGCATAAAAACTATGTACTAAATAGATATGCTCGTTATCCGCAATGTTTAAAAACAGCTTCGATTTCAAATTGGTAATTTGATTCCAACCAATTTGCGGGACTTTTACCTGGTTTGAGAATCTAACCACATCCACATCAAAAACACCTAAACCCTTTGTAGCACCTTCCTCAGACGAATTACACATTAATTGCATTCCAAGGCAAATTCCCAAAACAGGTTGCTTAAGGTCGGGGATAATTCTGTCCAGGCCACTATCCCTAAGTTTTTTCATCGCACTACTCGCCTCACCAACCCCTGGGAAAATTACTTTGTCCGCGCTTTTAATTTCGTTGACGTCGCTACTTAGTACGGCTTCCATCCCCAATCTTTTAACAGCGAATTTGATGCTTTGGATATTACCTGCACCGTAATTGATAATCACGATTTTCATAGAACGCCCTTTGTTGATGGTAAAATCATTTTTTCAACATCGCGCTTTACCGCCATTTTGATAGCTTTCGCAAAAGCTTTGAAAATAGCTTCAATTTTGTGGTGTTCGTTTTTGCCCTCTGCTTTAATGTTAAGGTTAGCCTTTGCCCCATCGGTAAACGATTTAAAAAAATGATGGAACATTTCCGTAGGCATATCACCTACCTTTTCACGTTTGAAATCCGCATCCCAAACCAACCAATTGCGTCCTCCAAAATCAATGGCAACTTGGGCAAGACAATCATCCATGGGCAAACAAAATCCATAGCGCTCTATGCCCAGTTTATTTCCTAGAGCTTTGTGAAATAATTCACCCAACGCAATCGCTGTATCCTCAATGGTATGGTGTTCATCCACTTCCAAATCACCGTCTACCTTAATGTTCAGGTCCATCTGTCCATGCCGCGCTATTTGGTCCAGCATATGGTCAAAGAAGGCAAGTCCTGTCTTAATGTAGCTAGTACCCGTTCCGTCTATGTTTAGTTCAATTTTAATGTCGGTCTCATTGGTTTTACGGTGTATGTTGGCTTTCCGTTGTTTCAATTTTAAGAACTCGTAAATCGTTTCCCAATCATTACTTTCCAGAGCAATAACCGATTGCAACTCTTTCTGCTTTACCGTAATCTCATCGGTTCCAAGATTTGTGTCATCATTAATAAATACACCTTGGGCGCCTAAATTTTTAGCCAGTTCCATGTCCGTCAACCTATCTCCGACTACAAAGGAATTTTTTAAATCATAGCTTTCTGAAAAGTATTCAGTTAATAAGCCTGTACCAGGCTTTCGCGTATTTGCATTTTCATGTGGGAACGTACGGTCCAAGAATACCTTTTTAAAAACTACTCCTTCATTCTCAAAAGATTTTAAAATAAAGTTTTGGACAGGCCAAAACGTATCTTCCGGAAAAACATCTGTACCTAACCCATCTTGATTGGTTATCATAACCAGTTCAAAATCCATTTCCCTGGCAATTTTCCCCAAGTAAGTGAACACCTTAGGGTAGAAAACCATCTTTTCAAAGGCATCAATCTGCTCGTCTACGGTTTCCTTGATGATAGTTCCGTCCCTATCAATGAAAAGCACCCGCTTCTTTGCTTTTTCAGTACTCATAATAATGATTTTAAAACCGTCATTAATTTTTGATTTTCATCCTTTGTACCAATTGTAAATCGTAATGTGTTTTCACATAAAGGTTGCGCAGTACGATTTCTGGTTACAATTCCTTTTTTCAATAATTGATTATAGCGTTTGGTAGCATCATCCACCTTAACTAAAACAAAATTTGCGTCCGATTGATAAATTTTGGATATAAAGGTCAGTCCTTCTAATTCCTCAATCAGTTTACTGCGTTCTTCAAGAATATTAGTGATTTCTTGTTGTATTTGACTAATTTTTTCTAAACGTTCTAAAGCTTTTTGTTGTGTTAACTCATTGATGTTATAAGGCGGCTTTATTTTATTTAGAATGCTGATAATCCCATTTGAGGCATAGCATATGCCAAGCCGGATTCCCGCCATGCCATAAGCCTTGGAAAGGGTTTGTGTTACGACCAAATTTGGATATTTATCTAGTTTAGTGACCCAACTTTGGTTGGGCGAAAAATCGATATAAGCCTCATCTATGATAATGAGTCCGCTAAAACTATCTAGCAGCTCATCAATAACCTTTGATGAAATGCTATTTCCGGAAGGATTGTTCGGGGAACAAATAAAGATGATTTTGGTGCGTTCATCAATAGCATTTTTTACTGCATTCAAATCTGGTTGAAAATTTTCTAGCAATAAAACTTCCCTATTCTCTATACTGTTGATACCGGAGAGCACCTTGTACATCCCGTATGTTGGTGGTAACGTAACAATATTATCTACATTGGGTTCGCAAAAAGCCCTGAATAATAAATCCAAAACTTCATCACTGCCGTTTCCCAATAAAATTTGATTCGTATCTACACCTTTTGTTCTAGCCAAAACATGCTTTAAACTTCGCTGCTGAGGGTCCGGATACCTATTTACACCGTTTTCGAAGGGATTCTCGTTCGCATCTAAGAATACCATTTCCGAGCCGTCCGAGATATATTCGTCCCGTGCGGATGAATAGGGACTTAGCCCTTTTACGTTTTCCCTGGTTATATTTTCTAAGTTGAAGTTCATTTTAAACTATTCAATCTAAACGTAACCGCATTTTTGTGGGCCTGCAATCCCTCCGCTTCTGCCATCAATTCGATGGCTGGTCCGATATTCCTTATGCCTTCCTCGCTAATTTTTTGAAAGGTCATACTCTTCATGAAACTATCTAAATTAACACCACTATATTGCTTGGCATATCCATTAGTAGGCAGGGTATGATTAGTACCCGAAGCATAGTCTCCAGCACTCTCTGGCGTATAGTTCCCTATAAAAACCGATCCTGCGTTAATGGTGTTCTCAATATAAAATGATTCATTTTCGACACATACAATATAGTGTTCCGGGCCATATTCGTTAATTAAATCAATAGCGGTCTGGTCATTATCCACGTAAATCAATTTACTATTGGCAATAGCTTTTTTAGCGATGTCCTTTCGTGGTAAATCTTTGAGTTGTACTTCGATTTCCTTCTCAACACTTTCAATCAGTAGTTTTGAGGTTGATACCAATATCACCTGACTATCAACACCATGTTCGGCTTGGCTCAATAAATCCGAAGCTACAAAGGCCGGATTGGCAGAATCATCGGCAACTACCAATAATTCACTCGGGCCGGCAGGCATATCTATAGCCACCCCGAATTTTGTCGCAACTTGTTTTGCTACGGTAACATACTGATTACCAGGCCCAAATATCTTGTAAACCGCCGGTATGGTTTCGGTACCAAAAGTCATTCCCGCAATGGCCTGTATTCCGCCTACTTTGAAAATTTGTGTAACACCGCATTGGGATGCCGTATATAAGATTGCTGCATCAATTTTACCTTCCTTGTTAGGAGGCGTGCATAGAACAATCTCTTTACAACCAGCGATTTGAGCTGGAATAGCCAGCATTAAAATGGTGGAGAATAACGGAGCCGTTCCTCCCGGGATATACAACCCAACTTTTTGAATGGGTCGCTTTTCCTGCCAGCAGCGCACTCCTTTCATGGTCTCTACTTCTACCTTGCCAGTAATCTGTGCTTTATGGAATTTTTCAATATTTGCTTTCGCCAATTGTATGGCACTTTTCAATTCCGGTTTAAGAATATTATTGGCCTCATTTATTTCCGTATCGGAAATAACTAAATCCTCCAAAGAAACACCATCAAATTTCATGGTGTACTGCTTGAGGATATCATCACCAAATTCTTTTACTTCTTTGAAAATAGTATTTACAGTGTTTTCAATTGCTGCAAAGTCTGTGTTGGTCGCTTTAACACGTCCGACCAATTTTCTTTTTTAGGATTGTATATTTTGTTCATTACAATACCATTTTTTCGATAGGACATACCAAGATACCTTCGGCACCTGCTTGCTTCAATTCATCGATGACTTCCCAAAAGGTATCCTTATTGATTACGGTATGAACGGAGCTCCATCCTTCTTCCGCTAAGGGCAGCACCGTAGGACTCCTCATTCCCGGTAATAGCTTTAGAATGTTTTGCAGTTTGCTGTCAGGAGCGTTCAATAATACATATTTGGACTGTCTGGCGCGCAAAACGGATTGGATTCTGAACTGTAATTTTTTCAGTAATGCTTCCCGTTCTACAGAAATCTCAGGTGAAACCGCTAAAACGGCTTCACTTTTTAGCATGACCTCCACTTCCTTCAAATTATTTTTGAAGAGGGTACTACCACTGGAAACGATATCACAAATGGCATCCGCTAGCCCAATATTAGGGGCTATCTCAACAGAACCCGTAATAATATGTAAATCTGCTTTTATCCCTTTATCCTCCAAATAACTCTTCACCGTATTAGGATAGGACGTAGCAATACGTTTGCCCTCAAAGTCTTGAACGGAGCTGTACTTCATTGATTTTGGAACAGCCAAAGAAACTTTACATTTAGAAAATCCGAGCCTTTCTGCAATGGTGATGTACGCTCCTTTTTCTATAAGTACATTTTCCCCAATTATGGCAATATCCACGACACCATCACGTAAATATTGTGGAATATCCCCGTTTCTTAAATAAAAAACTTCCATTGGGAAATTCCTACTGGATGCTTTTAGCTGGTCCTTTCCATTATCGATAGAAATTCCACAGTCCTTTAAAATTTGTAGCGAGTCTTCATTGAGTCGACCCGATTTTTGAATAGCAATTCTAATTTTTGTCATTTTTCTGATATGGTGTTCGAACAATCAAAATAGATTAAAAACAAAACCCGTTTGATGGCTCAAACGGGTTTTAAAATATGTTGCACTACTACAATACATTCCTAACTCGCCAGAGCGTGTATATGGAAATGATGATGTGTAGTTTTGTATCTCATAATGATGTAAAAGTAAAATCTATTTTCGATTTCTCAAAAGAATAGTTCAAAAATAAACTAAATGAGTTTTCCCTATGATTAACCGGAATTTTAATTATTTCCCAAAATTAGTGGAAGTCCAGAATCTCCGCTACCCACAATGACTACCTTGGCATTAGGTGATTTTGATAGTTCTAAAGTAGCATCTATACCCTTGTCCTGTAAAATTTTATCGGTTAGTGAAGCACTTAAAATTCTGTTGGCGTCCGCTTTACCTTGAGCTTCGATGGTTACTTTTTCAGCTTCTTTTTGTGCTGTAACCAATCTAAACTCATATTCTAACGATTCCTGCTCTTGTTTTAACTTTCGTTCGATCGCTTCCTTGATAGTAGCAGGTAAAGTAACGTCACGAACCAACACCTCATTCAATTGAATATATTGACCATCCACAATTTTTTTGGTTTCTTCGTAAATCTCGGCCTGTATGGCATCCCTTTTACTAGAATAGAGTTGCTCTGGAGTATAACGGCCAACCACACTTCTTGCTGCTGAACGTATCGTGGGTAATAATACACGTTGTATGTATTCCGTGCCCTTTTCTTGGTGCAGTTTACCCAAAAACTCTCTTTTTGGCTCAAACCATGCTGAGGCATCCAACTTGATTTCCAATCCGTTTGAAGAGAGTACTTGCATCTTCTCAAAAACTTCTTGTTGTCTTACTTCATAAATGAAAACTTTATTCCAAGGTGCAACAATATGGAAGCCTTCACCCATCGGAGGTTCCTCTGTTACTACCCCTCCTCCAAAAGTCTTGTACAGCACACCAGCTTCACCCGATCCAATGGTGACGGCGGATTTGGAAATTAGTATCACTAAAACTATTAAAATGAAAATAGCTGGTAAGGCAATCTTTGGTAATTTGTCCATTAGTATCTTATTTTTAAATTAATCCGTTAAATTTTCTGATAAACCACTCTGCGGCGAATGCCAGCACTATTATAATCAGTAGTATTTTATAATTTATCAAAGATACGACATTTTCGGTGCCTTTTTGAGTGGGTAAGTATTCTTGATTGGAAGTAAAATTGTTCAAAAGCTCATCCAATTGGGAAGGGAAGTGATGTTGACCCCCTGTATTGGCAGAAAGTTGTGCCATCTTTTTATAATTGCTGGAAACGAATTGCTTTTCAATATCAAAATCCGAAATGATAAAACTTCCTGATTCAGAAAACCCCTCATTAGCAACAGAAACCTTAAAGCTGTATTCACCAGGTGTTAAATTGGTCAAATCCGCTTCAAAATATCCGTTTTTTAAAACCATGGGCATGTCTTGGATTTGCTTAGTTTCCTTGTTTGTTATTGAAATCTCCAAAATGGCATTGATATCAAAAATATAAGCTTCATCAAAATAAGTGGCAGTAATATAGGCTTCACTGACACCTTCATACCTTGTATTATATTCCACGTTCAAACGGTCTTTCCCCTCAGTGGTTGCCAGGTAACGCATTATCTTACCTACAAACTCATCGAAGTTTGAAAAATTCCCCGAATTTCGGTAGTCCTGAATTCTCCATTTCCAAATTCCTTCTCCAATCAATAGTCCTTTTTTCATGGAATCGGTTTCCCACAAGGAGAGTAATGGAGTATCCATTTCCAGTCCCTTTATCTCCATATTCAATAGAGCTTCTGGGGAAAAGACCAAATTTATAGGACCCGCATCACTTACGAGCGGAGGAAAATCGGTCATGTCAAAATCGGTAATATCAAATTTTGAAAACCCCTTATTGAGATTGCCAAAAATCTCTTGCTCAGGATAACCACTTTCTATTTCAAAATCACTTTGTATCGTGTTCAAGAAATAAAAATCGGTATTCGCTCCAGTGACGATGAGCCTATTGGATTTCTTTTGTTCTATGAATTCAAAGACATTTTTGAAAGAAGTGGAGGGTTGATAGAGTATGAATACATCTATTTCTTCCAACAAACCATTGTCCGCGTATGGTTCCAGTATATTTACTACGCGCTGTTCGTTGCTTTGTATGGCTTTTTTGAGCGCTCCAAGATCTGGATGCAAAATTTCTGAAATTAAACCAACATTTGTTTTTTCGTCTATCACTTCTACAGAGGTCTCACGTACATTGTTTAACGTATTTCTTTCCGTCGCTAGTGGTTTGATCTCTACTTTAATGCTTTTTAATCCAATAGCATCAGCGTCAATGAAAGTGTTGATATTCTTTAGATTATCCGTTTCTGAAAGCTTGATCGATTCCTCAGAGACTATTTTTCCATTCACAGAAATCGTGACAACGGAAGTAATGTTTCCTGTACCCTGATAGGTAACATAAGTTTCCACCGGATACTTATTCTTTAAAAAAGCATAGGTGTTGGTATTGATAGGTCCAATATTCAAATCCTCATATTTGGTAGTATCACCCACCGTCACCGTATAGACGGATGGACCCCTCTTTCGGTTAGCAAAAACATAGTCTTGGCCAATGGTTTGATTTCCATCGGAAATAAGAACTACGGCGGTCTTTTGGTTAAGATAAGTGGATGCTAGAAGATTCAACGATTTGCTGATATTCGTCTGTTTCTCATTAAAGGAGAGCGAATCCAATGTTTTAAGTTCAGGACCAAAAGAATAGAAATCCAGTTCAAACCTATCGGTCAGTACCGATGACTGCTGAATTTTCTCTACTATTTCACTAATGGTCGCTTCTTCTTGCTCGAGAGAGGAGGAATTATCTACGAGCACAGCCAGCGTAGGCTTTTCTACGGTATATGTTGTTTTGGTAAACTTTGGGTTTATAAGCAATACTAACAGCCCAAAGATTCCAATAAAACGCAGAAAAGATAAAAGAAGAGTTAGTCCGCCTTTTCGTTTTGCCTTATAAAAATATTGGAGAAGCACTATTGCTACAGCCACTATTGCAGCCAAAATTATCAATAGTACCGTTTCTGTTTGCATAATTATGCGATTGAATTGTTTGTCAACCTAGAACCGTTCGAAATAATCTGGTCAACTCGAAGGTTTGTGGTGAACAACTAGGTAAGCATTCCTCCATCTACATTTAGCACCTGTCCGGTAACATATGCAGATAAGTCCGATGCGAAGAATAAACAGGCGTTTGCAATGTCTTCGGTAGATCCACCACGCTTCAAGGGGATAGCATCCCTCCATCCCTGAACGGTTTTTTCATCCAATTTATCTGTCATTTCCGTTTCAATGAAACCTGGAGCAATTGCGTTGCATCGAATGTTCCGGGACCCTAATTCTAGGGCTATAGATTTAGTAAAACCGATCATTCCGGCTTTTGAGGCTGCATAATTTGCTTGCCCGGCATTACCTTTTACCCCTACTACGCTACTCATGTTTATTATGGAACCATGTCTTTGCTTGAGTAACGTTCTTTGTACCGCTTTCGTCATGTTAAATACGGACTTCAGATTAATCTCTATAACCGTATCAAAATCGGCCTCGGACATGCGCATTAAGAGATTGTCTTTCGTAATGCCGGCATTATTAATAAGTACGTCAATTACCCCATCAAAATCTTCTAAAACCTTCTGAACAAGCGCTTCCGCTTCATCAAAACTCGCAGCATTACTCTTGTATGCCTTAGCTTTCACCCCACTCGATTTAAGCTCTTTCTCCAATTCCAAAGCTGGAGCTTCACTGGAACTGTACGTAAAGGCGATATTCGCACCATGTTCGGCAAAAACCTTGGCAATACCCATTCCGATTCCGCGACTAGCACCTGTAATGATTACATTTTTTCCTTCTAAGAGCTTCATAAATTGTTTGATTTATTTCGGGTTTATCAAATATAAGTTTTGTTTGATATATAGGCGAAAAAAAATCCCGCGTAAAACGGGATTTATTATAGATTTAACGGGTTTTTAGCCCATGACTTCCTTAACTTTCTTTCCTATTTCTGCAGGGGAATCCACTACATGAATGCCATGTTCGCGCATAATTTTCTTTTTAGCCTGCGCCGTATCGTCACTGCCTCCTACAATGGCTCCAGCGTGTCCCATGGTGCGTCCTGCAGGGGCCGTTTCACCGGCTATAAAACCAACCACTGGTTTTTTGCTACCACTTTCCTTATACCATTTGGCTGCATCGGCTTCTAACTGACCGCCTATTTCTCCAATCATCACGACGCATTCCGTCTCAGGATCGTTAATTAATAGCTCAACTGCTTCTTTGGTCGTAGTTCCGATAATTGGGTCACCTCCAATGCCAATGGCCGTTGTTATACCCAAACCTTGTCGTACTACCTGATCCGCTGCTTCATAAGTAAGGGTTCCCGATTTGGAAACAATACCCACATTACCTTTCTTAAAAACAAAACCTGGCATAATGCCCACTTTTGCTTCACCTGGGGTAATAACTCCAGGGCAGTTTGGTCCAACCAGTCTGCAATCCTTATTTTTTATATAATTAGAGGCCTTTACCATATCCGCAACGGGAATTCCTTCCGTTATGGTAATAATGACCTTAATTCCAGCACTTGCAGCTTCCATAATGGCATCGGCTGCAAATGCAGGAGGTACAAATATAATGGTGGTATCCGCGCCTACCTTCTCAACAGCCTCCTCTACCGTATTAAAAACTGGTTTTCCCAAATGTTCTTGTCCACCTTTGCCCGGTGTTACTCCGCCGACAATATTGGTACCGTATTCTATCATTTGCTCAGCGTGAAAAGTACCTTCGCTACCGGTAAATCCTTGAACAATTATTTTGGAATCCTTGTTGACTAAAACGCTCATACTGCTGTTGGTTTTTATTTTAAGAGAACAAAAATATAGGTTTAACCATGAATTGTAAAGTATTCTTGCTCTAATTATTTTTCAATTGCTCAATTATGCCCGGTATTTTTTTGACGTATGCAAGTTGTTTTAATTTTTCTCTAGATTCTTCTATGGGTGTTCCAAAATAACTTTTACCACCTATAACTGACTTAGTGACTCCGGTTTGACCCATAATCACTGCTTTTTTTCCAATGGTAATTCCGCTGTTTGTCCCTACCTGTCCCCAAAGGGTAACTTCGTCCTCGATGATTACGCAACCCGCTATTCCGGTTTGGGAAGCGATAAGACATTTTTTACCAATTACAGTATCATGTCCCACGTGAACTTGATTATCCAACTTCGTACCTTTTCCAATTGTCGTGTCACCGGTTACCCCGCGATCAATAGTACATAGTGCCCCCAAATCTACATCATCTTCCAAAACTACCCTGCCTCCGGAAATTAGTTTGTCGAAACCATCGGGTCTGTTCTTATAATAAAACGCGTCCGCCCCAAGAACACTACCTGCATGAATGGTGACGTTGTTACCTATGATGCAATTATCATAAATAGCCACATTGGAATGAATTCGACAATTATTACCGATTTTTACATTATTACCTATAAAAACATTGGGTTGAATAACGGTTCCTTCACCTATTGATGCCGAATCTGCAATTGACTTATTAGCCCTTACAAAAGGCTTAAAGTAATTAGAAAGTTTATTGAAATCGCTAAAAGGATCCGTAGAGATTAATAGGGCCTTACCCTCTGGGCAATCAACTTTTTTATTTATGAGTATGATGGTAGCTTTTGAGGCCAAAGCTTTGTCATAGTATTTTGGATGATCCACAAATACAATATCACCTTCTTCTACCACATGAATTTCGTTCATGCCAAATACAGGAAAAGCAGCATCCCCTACATAATCAACGTCAATTATCTCGGAAATCTGTTTTAGAGTGAACGTAGTGGGAAACTTCACTTGCTTATTCTTTTACCCGTTCCATATATGATCCGCTAGAGGTATCCACCTTTATTTTATCGCCTTCGTTAATAAACAAGGGGACATTAATTTCTGCCCCAGTTTCAACTTTCGCAGGCTTTGTAGCATTGGTAGCCGTATTCCCCTTTACTCCAGGCTCCGTATATGTAATTTCTAAAACCACACTAGCTGGCATGTCAACTGATAACGGCATACTATCTTCCGTGTTGAACATAATGGTGACCACTTCTCCTTCTTTCAAAAGACCTGGAGCATCAAGCGCACTTTCCTGAAGTGTAATTTGATTATAATCATCGGTGTTCATGAAATGATACGTTTCCCCATCGGCGTACAAGAATTGATACGACCGGGTTTCCACACGAACGTCCTCAATTTTATGACCCGCAGAGAATGTATTGTCCAATACTTTTCCTGAAGTAACACTCTTAAGTTTTGTTCTAACAAAAGCGGGACCTTTACCTGGTTTTACGTGTAAAAACTCAATGATTTTATAAATATCATTGTTGTACCTAATACATAATCCTTTTCTTATATCAGAGGTTGATGCCATTTTTAATTTTTACTATTGAATTTATAAATTGATTTTGAAGAAAAGTATGCTAGCTATTACTAAAGTAACCTTTCATTATTCCTCTTTGCGAATCTCGTATGAATTGAAGTATCTCATCCCTTTCCGGGGTAGCTTCCATTTCAGCCTCAATAATTTGTACTGCTTGGGAATTATTGTAATGCTTTTGATACAATATGCGATAAATATTCTGAATCTCCCTTATTTTATCCGAAACGAACCCGCGTCTTCTTAAACCTACGGAATTAATTCCTACATAGGATAAAGGTTCCCTAGCCGCCTTTACATAAGGTGGGACATCTTTTCTAACCAAAGAACCACCCGTTACGAAAGCATGTTGGCCAATGGATACAAACTGATGCACGGCTACAAGGCCCGCTAAGATTACGTTATCACCAATTGTGACATGACCGGCAAGGGTGGAATTGTTTGAAAATATACAGTTGTTGCCAACAAAACAGTCATGGGCCACATGACAGTAGGCCATAATTAAACAATTCTTCCCGATAACGGTTTTCATACGGTCGGAGGTACCCTTATGTATTGTGGCGCACTCCCTAATCGTGGTGTTGTTTCCAATTACGACCGTAGTTTCCTCTCCGTCATACTTTAAGTCCTGGGGAGGTGCAGAGATTACTGCTCCTGGAAATATATTGCAATTTTTTCCTATTCTAGCGCCCTCCATAATCGTGACATTAGAACCGATCCAAGTACCGTCTCCAATGGTAACGTTATTGTGAATGGTAGTAAATGGTTCTACCACTACATTTTTAGAAATTTTAGCACCAGGGTGTATATAAGCCAAAGGCTGATTCATACTATGTTCTTTTTACTATTTGCGCCATCATTTCCGCTTCGCTCACCACTTTGCCGTTCGCATACGCGTAAGCTTGCATGTGGCAAATTCCCCTTCTTATGGGCGATATTAAACTACAATGAAAAATCAAGGTATCTCCGGGCAACACTTGTTGCTTAAATTTGACTTTGTCTATTTTCATGAAAAGTGTCAAATAATTTTCCGGATCAGGAACGGTACTTAAAACCAATATTCCCCCTGTTTGAGCCATTGCTTCTACTTGCAAAACCCCTGGCATAACAGGTGCCCCTGGAAAATGACCCACAAAGAAGGGCTCGTTCATTGTAACATTTTTCATCCCGACTACATGTTGGTCGGAAAGTTCCAGAATGCGGTCTATTAGCAAAAATGGAGGTCTATGAGGTAACATGGCCATTATTTGATGGATATCCATCAAAGGAGGCTGGTTCAAATCATAGGTAGGGACATTGTTTCTTTTTTCCAGCTTTATAATTTGTGAAATCTTTTTGGCAAATTGAGTATTTACGTAATGCCCCGGTTTGTTTGCAATCACTTTACCCCTAATTCTACTTCCTGCTAAAGCAAGATCACCTATAACGTCCAGCAGTTTATGACGTGCAGCTTCATTGGGTTGATGCAAGGTTAAGTTATCCAGGATTCCGTTAGGTTTTACAGAAAGCTTTTTCTTATTGAAAGCCTTCTCCAATTTTTTCATAGTAGCTTCTGAAATCTCCTTATCTACATAAACAATGGCATTATTTAAATCACCACCTTTGATGAGTCCGTTTTCCAATAACATCTCCAGTTCGTGCAAAAAACTAAAAGTACGTGCATCAGCAATTTCAGCCTTAAAATCCGAAAGCCTTTCAAGTGTCGCATTCTGTGTTCCTAACACCTTTGTACCAAAGTCTACCATTGTAGTTACTTGGTATTCATCCGAAGGGATAACGGTTATCTCACTCCCTGTGGCTTCATCCTTATAGGAAATAACCTCCTTTACCACATACTCCTGTCGCAGGGCTTCTTGTTCTACTATACCTGCCTTCTCCAAGGCCTCTACAAAGAATTTTGAAGACCCATCCATTATTGGAGGCTCGGGCGAATCCAGTTCAATAAGAACATTGTCAATCTCCAATCCCACCAAGGCAGCTAGAACATGTTCTGACGTTTGAATTTTTACTCCACGCTTCTCCAGATTCGTTCCTCTTTGCGTGTTAATAACGTAATTGGCATCGGCCTCAATAATGGGTTCGCCTTCCAAGTCCACGCGCTTAAAAGCATACCCATGATTTTCCGGAGCAGGAAGAAACTTAATGGTAACATTTTCCCCTGTGTGAAGTCCAACCCCGTTAAGGGTAACTTCTTTGGCTATAGTCCGTTGTTTTTTATCGGTTGTTTTCATCGTCACTACTTATTTTCCAAGTCGTCGATTCTACTGATTATTTTAGGTAAGTTTTTAAAGTGAACATAGGATTTATTATAATCCCCGTAGTTTAATGCAGGAGATCCCTGAAGTACTTCTCTATCCTTAACATTTCTTCCTATTCCTGATTGTGCCTGTATTTTTACATAGTCACCGATTACAATATGGCCTACAATTCCTACTTGGCCACCGATCATACAGTGTTTACCAATCTTTGTGGAGCCGGCAATGCCTGCCTGTGCCGCAATAACGGTATGTTCTCCAATTTCTACATTATGGGCAATCTGTATTTGATTGTCCAATTTAACTCCTCTTCTAAGAATCGTTGACCCTAATGTAGCACGATCAATTGTAGTACCTGCTCCCACATCTACATTATCCTCTAGGATAACGTTTCCCGTCTGCGGAACCTTACTGAATTCCCCATCCTTATTAGGCGTAAATCCAAATCCGTCAGCCCCTATTACAGCACCACTATGCACCGTGCAATTATTTCCAATAACGCTTTCCGAATATATCTTGGCACCAGCAAAAACAACTACATCATTTCCAATATGGACATTGTCTCCTATATATACATTAGGATAAATTTTTACATTTTCACCTATGACGACGTTATTTCCCAAATAAGAAAATGCCCCTAAGTAAAGTCCATCCCCGTAAGTAGCGGATTCGGCCTTAAATACTGGCTCTTCAATACCTAATTTATTGTTTTTAACCTGATTGTAATATTCCAGTAATTTGGAAAAAGATTTATAGGCGTCCTCTACTTTAATCAAGGTAGTGCTAAGGCTTTGTTCGGGAACAAAATCCTTATTAACGATAGTAATAGAAGCCTTGGTTTTGTAGATGTAGGAGGTGTATTTAGGATTGGACAAAAAGGTGAGAGAGCCGGTTTCCCCCTCTTCTATTTTTGCAAGTTTATAAACGGCTATCTCTGGATTTCCATGTACTTCGCCTTCTAAAATACCTGCAATTTGACCTGCTGTAAATACCATGAGCACAAAAGTAAGAAAAATAGTTAGATCTGAATTTATTAAAACTTAAACAGCGTCTTTAGGGTAACAGATGTAATATTTAGTCACCGTTTTGGAAAGTGCATTTAAGTTTAAGTGATCAGAAAGCTTGGCCACATCCACAATTTTGCCATTTTTCCTTAAAATATTAATGTTCTGATTGTTACGGTCGTATGCCTTGTTTTCAAGTTTTCCGCTAAAAACGAAATAGGACGCTTCATCTTCTGACAGTTTCAGTTTTGCTTTTACTTTTTTAATCTTAATTTCAAATTTATCCTTGGATATAGGTTCCTTTTTTATTTTGATATGCAACAACCGCCTATTTATAATCATTTTACAAAGCTCCGAAAGAATGAAGTCATTATGGTATTGCCATTCTTTTAAGGCGGCCATAATATCAATATCATCCAATTTGGAAAAGATATCCAAAATTTTTGGGTCAAAATGTTCTTCTTTGACCTGGTTTTTGAGAAAATATAGCAACGGCTCACTTGCCGGTA
This sequence comes from Maribacter aestuarii, assembly GCF_027474845.2. Classification (NCBI taxonomy): domain Bacteria; kingdom Pseudomonadati; phylum Bacteroidota; class Flavobacteriia; order Flavobacteriales; family Flavobacteriaceae; genus Maribacter; species Maribacter aestuarii. The sequence goes on along the minus strand of NZ_CP107031.2, from coordinate 3,592,360 downwards.
ACTCAGACTGTTTTTCAAGTAGAAATCTTGCTCTTTTTAAAATTCTAATCAAAAGTTGTTCGGCGACAACACCCGTTTTATGCAAATAAACTTGCCAATACATAAAACGTCTGGCCATTAAAAACTTCTCTACTGAGTATATCCCCTTTTCTTCTACAACCAAATTACCGTCCACAACGTTGAGCATGGTAATAAGTCGTTCCGCGTTCGTATTGCCCTCGGCTACACCGGTATAAAGACTATCGCGTTTAAGATAGTCCAGTCGATCCATATCCAGCTGACTTGAAACTAACTGATTGAGGTATTTTTTTGTATGTGTACCCGTAAAGATAGAGATGGCTCCCGTTAAACTTCCGTTAAATCGTGTATTCAATTCTTTCATGAACTGCAAGGAAATATGCTCATGATCAAGCCCCTCTACAATGCTGTGTTCCATGGCGTGGGAAAATGGCCCATGACCAATATCGTGCAATAATATAGCGCCAAGAAGCCCGTCAGAATCCTCATCAGTAATTTCAACTCCCTTAAAACGAAGTACTTGAATTGCTTTCTGCATTAAGTGCATACTACCCAAAGCATGGTGAAATCTTGTATGATGCGCACCGGGATAAACCAAATAGGATAGTCCCATTTGGGAAATTCTTCTAAGTCTTTGGAAATATGGATGAGCTATGAGATCAAAAATGAGCGTATTAGGGATGCTGATAAATCCGTAAATTGGATCATTGAAAATTTTCAGCTTGTTGGATTTTACCAAAATCACTTAATTTATTGCAAATATAAAGCTTACATGAACAAAATTAGAATACTCTGGGTAGATGATGAGATAGATTTATTGAAGCCGCATATTATTTTTTTAGAGAATAAAAATTATGAGGTGATAACAAGTCAAAGCGGTCAAGAGGCACTGGAAGAATTGGTAAATACCAGGGTAGATATTGTGTTTTTGGATGAGAATATGCCAGGTATTTCTGGATTGGAAACCCTGAATGAAATAAAGGTTATTGACTCTTCCTTACCGGTAGTTATGATTACTAAAAGTGAGGAAGAATTTATAATGGAAGAAGCCATTGGCTCCAAAATCGCCGATTATTTGATTAAACCTGTAAATCCTCATCAGATATTGCTGTCGCTTAAAAAAAGCCTTGACCATTCACGGTTAGTCTCAGAGAAAACTACCAGTAATTACCAACAGGAATTCCGCAAGATAGCTATGGATTTATCCATGGTGAATTCCTATGGCGAATGGGAGGAACTTTATAAAAAGTTAATCTATTGGGAGCTTCAACTAGAGGAGATCGAAGATAGTGGAATGTTTGAAATTTTGGAATCCCAAAAAGTAGAGGCTAACAATCAATTCGGAAAGTTCATCGATAAAAATTATGCCGATTGGTTCGCTAGCACAGACTCTCCGGTGATGTCCCATACCTTATTTAAGGAATGGATTGCACCAGAACTGAAAAAGGGCAAAACACTTTTAATCGTAGTGGATAATCTCCGTTACGACCAATGGTACGCTTTTGAGGATACGGTCAATTCCTTTTACAAAAAGGTAGCTGAAAAGTCCTATTACAGCCTACTGCCTACAGCGACCCAGTACGCAAGAAATGCCATTTTCTCGGGACTTACTCCTTTGGACATGGAGAAAAAATATCCAGATTGGTGGAAAAACGATACGGATGATGGGGGCAAAAACTTGTTCGAAGACAAATTTCTAGGGGAGCAATTAAAGCGTTTAGGCTTGGACATTAAATGGGAATACCATAAAATAAGCAGTCTTAAACAAGGAAAGCAATTATCACAAAACTTCAAATCGCAAAAGGATAACGACCTTACCGCTATTGTCTATAATTTTGTGGACATGCTTTCCCATTCCAAAACAGAAATGGAAGTAATAAAAGAATTAGCCTCTAATGACAAAGCGTATAGGTCATTGACCCAGAGCTGGTTCAAGAATTCTCCCCTATTGGAAATAATCCAACAGGCACAGAATTTAGGAATGAAACTTATAATCACTACGGATCATGGCACCATTAATGTAAAGTCACCATCCAAGGTGGTTGGGGACCGTGATACAAGTGCGAACCTCAGGTATAAAACGGGCAGGAGTCTTTCCTACGAAAACAGCGATGTATTGGCAGCAAAAGACCCTAAATCCATTCATCTGCCCAGTATAAACATGAGTAGTTCCTATATTTTTGCCAAAAATGATTTGTTCTTCGCCTATCCAAATAATTACAATCACTACGTAAGTTATTATAGAAACACCTATCAGCATGGCGGGGTGTCGTTGGAGGAAATGATAATTCCTTTTGTCATATTGGAGCCCAAATAATAACTTAGGGGATGTACTTGTTCTGCGGTGGTGCTATTTTAGAAATCAATATTCTTATAATCATAATTGACATTAAAAGGGATATTAAGCATATCATCCAATATAAGAACCCAAAATCCAATTTCTGTAAAATAGAAATATAATGTTGTTGAAAAAACACTTCATAAAATATCGCTATACTATTCATTGTGACGTGGCAGATTATAGGTACCCATATATTCTTGGTTTTCCAGAAGATATAGGATAAAAACATACCCATTACAAAAGTCATTAATACTAAGTTAATAGAAGTCCAATGTATTACTGAGAATAGAACGGATGAAAGCAATATTGCCAACCAAGGATTTGAGCTCAGGTTTATAATTTTTTTAAAGACAATAAATCTATAAATAATTTCTTCAGAAATTGGACCTAAAATTACCACAATCAAAATATCAAGTAATTTTGGGTGAAAAAATATAATTGAGTTGCCGATATCAAAATATCCTAAAATACTATCAAAATTAAAAAGTGGGTTTAATCCGAATTTCAAAGTGAAACCTAAAATAATTGAATAGAATATAATGGGTTTTGAAATAAATGATTTATTTGTAAAATTTTCAAAATTTTTGTTTCTAAACCTAGCGAAATAGGCAATAAATAATACGTTAGCTGTAAAAACAATTAAATACAAATTATTAATTGGCAAACCCAGTAAGAAAGAAACTAAAACCGGCACCCAAGAAACTAGTATCCAAATTTTTAATATATAGCCTAATGATTTAAGCATAAGATTTTAAATAAAAGGATTGAAGAATATGAGTGTGATTCAAAATTCTTCAATCCTTTGAATAATTAAATAAGCTTAATTTTCAACACTTTAAAATTTTGCTATTTAGGGGTAAAATCAATTTTTTACAATCGAGTATCATTTAGGATAGGCAAATCAAAAATAAACTAAATCTATAGTATAAAAAAAAGCCGCTTAAGTTTGCTATTAAATTTCCGTTGAACTATTAATGCTTTTGTAAAGCATATAAAATGATATCAAAAACAAGATTATGAAAATTGGCAGTAAAAATATAGAGTTGCCCCCGTATGTTCGTTCCAGACCTGTAAATCCAGCCCTTACACCTTGTAATTCATAACCTTCGATACTACCTATCAAATTATGCAAAAAATGAACCCATATGACCAAAGCCAAATTACGCGTACGATAGTAAAGCCAACCAGTAAAAACTGCAAAAAGAAATATAGTCGAAACTAAATATGGATTAAGATGCAATATGGAAAATAGAAATGCAGTAAACAAAATTGAAATCATAGGCCTATTTTTTTTCAACAGACCATCCAAAAAGATTCCTTTAAAAATTGTTTCCTCAAAAAATGGAGCAATCACCAAAACGGCAATTACATCATAAACCCCGTCAAATGGGCTATTTAATATGATATTCGACTGATTGAAATAACTTAAAATTATTTGATAAATTGGGGCGCAAATTGCTAGGTTTAAAAGCAAAACAACAAGACTGCAACGCGCGTATATCCATTTCTTTTTAACAGAAAATCGGTACTGGATTAGGCTTTTTCTCGAAATTAGATGTAGTAATATCAAAGACAGAAAGCAACTAATGAAGAAAAAGCACAATGTCGACAACGTAGTACCAAAGAACAGCTCTGATATTGTCAGTAGACCTATAGTTATGCCAAAGAAACCCAGTGCCATTAAAAGACATTGCCATAAAGTAAAAGGATATATTTCTCTGCTCTTCAAATTCTAATAAAGAATTTATCGGTTAAAATGGTAACAAAAAATTAAGTTGTCTCCAAGTAACTATGTTAATAATATTTTCCCAACCTATATTTCAAGCAAGGGTCCTAAGCCGTGGCTGCACATAAATTAAAAGCCAATTCGAATCAACTCGTTTAACTGAAGAAGAAATCAAATTGGCGTATATAAAATCGAAATTTCTCAATGACAACCATCACTATTGTCTGATACATCAAGGTTCCATCTCAATGGTAGGGTTAAATCGCTCCATGTTGACCGACGAGATTTGGGTACATTTTGAAAATCACATCCGGCACAATCCGGTTCACCAGTTGCTTGACTATACATTGGCATTTCTGGTCCGGTATAATTGCCATAAACCAGAACCTCATCGGCATCATTATAACCTCCCAACCGAATTTCCACCTCGCACTTTTTTTATTTTCATAAAGTTCCACTTAGTAAAGGCCATCAATTCATTACATTTATATTCGTATTACCCGTTGTGCATTTTGAACAAATAAATGGAACCCTGTCAGTTCAAGTGTATCGAGAACCTTTTTCGGACTTAAAGGGTTCTCGATACATTTTCTTCATTTTATTTCGATAAAATACTCGAATTGACATTGAAAAATAAGAAATTCAAAATACACCACTAATTCGTATTAGTAATTGATAGATTTATGTAAGATGCAGAAAATTAGCTATACCGCAAAAGAAATTAGACAAGTTGCTAAACTAATAATTCAAAACGCCGCAACCACCGCCCTAGCCTTCCAAGGCCCAATGGGAGCAGGCAAAACCACACTTATTAAGTCGATTGTAAAGGAGCTTGGCGGAAAAAACGAAGTAAGCAGCCCCACTTTTGGTTTAGTGAATGAATATGAATACGAAAATGGAGATTTACTGGGCTATCATTTTGATTTTTATCGCCTAAATGATGAAACCGAAGCATTGGATTTGGGCTTGGAGGATTATTTTTCTGCTGATGTATGGATTTTTATGGAATGGCCAGAGAAAATTCCAAATCTTTTACCTGAGAGGTTTACGAAACTTCAAATAGAGATTTTAGGTCCCGATGAAAGACGAATTACTATTGATTTTTAACTAAAGCCTTCACTTATTTCTTATAATTACAGCTATTTTTCAAAAAAATAACATCGTTCCTACACCCCTTTTTATTGTATTTTTTCGATGAATGACCGTAAAATCGATAAAATGTTTACTTTTATCGGTAAAACGTGTAATTTTAACGTTTAATAACATTCTATTTGTCCATTTTTTCTTACATTTGCATAGAGAACATAATAATTATCTAAATAAAAACCCCTACGAAAATGAAAAACAAAAGAACTTTTTTAGCGTCAATCGCCCTTGGTGTATTTTTAATGGCCATGGCTGCTCCAGTTGTTATCGATAATCAGGATTTAGGAATAAATAAAGATAAATTCAAGAAAACTAAAAAAGATTTAGATTTAACTCATATCTATAATGGACTTTAAGACGATGAAAATCGTCTTTTTTTATACTTTTTTTTTAATAAAATCGTTAGTCAATGGTAATGTGATTTTCAATGAACACGGAAATAAAGAGGAAAAAGGCGAAAAAAAGTTAATTCTGGAATCTGTTCTAGTCTTTTTCGTTGCCATAACCCCATTTATATACAAGTTGTATGACTATCTGCCAGAAACTCCTGGAGATACTATACATTTTTTTGGGATTTCAATTGGTAGTAACGGATTTCCAGACGTATCAACCTATTTTTGGTTTCTCATTGGCAAAATAGTTCCTCTTTACCTTTTAGTCTTTTGGTTTCTTACCAGCAAGGAGTGGTGGTATCATATAATTATTATTCCTATTGCTATGTATGCTTTTCAACTTTTCGAAGTTCTTTTTGGCTCGGATAAAAATGTTGATGTCGAAAATATCTGGTGGTTGCTTCCAGTTTGTATGACAATAATACCCTTTGTATACTTTATCAGGGTAAAACTCTATGATAAGTATGTGCACGGTATCGATTTAGAAGCCATGGAGGCCGAGTTACAGGAGCTTAAAGAAAAACCTGGCTTAAAAGAAACAAAAACACAAGCTGATAATTTGGAGACTGAAATCTCACAAAATGACTCTTTTTCGGAAGAAATCAATCGAAAGCTCTCCACTGGCAATATAGAAAATATGTTGAGACAGCTTCAACATCGTTTGCAAGATTGGTTGCATCTTAAGTTTTAGTCTACATCCGCTAGGGTTACTTTTCCCATTCAATTTAATTTCCTTAAAAATTGTACATTTGAGTCTATGACCGTTCATTCGGCTTTAGCTAACAGTTTATGAACCAACCCACTTCACCTTTTAGCAAGCAACAATTGCTTCCACAAGAGGAAACCTTAGAAATATTAAAACAAAAAGGGGAACTTTTTATTGGTATCCCCAAGGAAAATCAATACCAGGAAAAACGCATATGTTTAACTCCAGATGCCGTTAACGCAATCACTTCCAATGGTCATCGAATCTTAATTGAGTCCGGAGCTGGGAAAGGATCGCATTACTCAGACCTGGACTACACCAACGCCGGTGGGGAAATCACCAAAGACGTTAATAAGGTTTTTGCATGTCCGTTACTATTAAAAGTAGAGCCCCCAACCCTTTCGGAAATTGGGCTTATCAATCCTCAAACCACCGTAATCTCGGCCTTACAAATCAAAACACAGGACAAAGCTTATTTTGAGGAACTCGCCAGAAAGCGAATTACGGCTATTGCTTTTGAATACATACGAGATGAAGATGGCAAATATCCTGCGGTAAGATCCTTGAGCGAAATTGCAGGAATATCTTCGGTACTCATAGCCGCAGAACTAATGGCCGCAAATAATAAAGGAAACGGACTTATGTTCGGTAATATTAGTGGTGTGCCGCCAGTAGAAGTCGTCATCGTAGGAGCTGGAACGGTTGGTGAGTTCGCAGCAAGATCGGCAATAGGGCTTGGTGCCAACGTTAAGATATTTGATAATTCCATTACTAAACTAAGGAATATACAAACGAATCTTAAGCAGACCATCTACACCTCTACCATTCAACCAAAAAACCTTTTAAAAGCCTTGAAAAGGTGTGATGTAGCCATCGGAGCCACTCGGGGAAAAGATCGTTCCCCGGTTGTAGTGAGCAGTACCATGGTAGAGCATATGAAAAAAGGTGCCGTAATTATTGACGTAAGTATCGACACCGGAGGTTGTTTTGAGACGAGTGAAATTACTGACCATAACAAACCTACCATTGAGAAATTTGGTGTGGTACACTACGGTGTGCCCAATATTCCCTCCAGATACCCAAAGACCGCTAGTGTTTCCATTAGCAATATCTTTACTCCGTATCTTCTAAAAATTGGCGAGGATGGCGGACTGGAAAATTCGCTTCGATTTGATAAAGGTCTACGAAACGGACTGTATATGTACCATGGTATCCTTACGAATAAATCGGTTGGGGAATGGTTCGATTTACAGTACAGTGATATCAATTTCCTTATTTTTTAAAGAACGAACGTATCGCTTTCACATTGTTGGAGAAAGCCATAGTTTTGCCCTATCAAACTTTAATTAGGTTTTAAATGGCATTCCTTAAACGGCTTGGATTTTATTTATTCGGATTAGCTATCGGAATTGTTTTTTTGGCCATGTTCCTGAAGAAAAAATCAGCAGAAACAGGCGTCTATTTCTGTTATCTGCCGAACTGTAGAACTTTAAAGGATATAAGATCAAAACCTTTTTATTACTCGGATGAAGTAAAAGAGCAAATGAATTCAAAAGAAATAGACACTAGTGCTATTAGGGATTTTTTTGTTGATGGTGATATTGATTTTGGAAATAGTGATACGAAATCGTCGCCATGTAAAACTTATCTTATCGAAGGTATACTTTTGGAGAAAGAAGCGTTAGTGACCTTAAGAAACTGTAAGGAAAAAGCGATTCTGGAATCAATCTCCTTCATTCAGAATAACTAAGATAACAAGCTTATATTTTTCTACGTTTACGCTCCTTTTTTATCAAAGATAATTCCCTGCTCGTTTGTCCAGCAACCGAGGTATTTTCCTCTGCCCTACGAATTAAATAAGGCATAACGTCCCTTACCGGACCAAAGGGCAAATATTTTGCAACATTGTAACCACTTTCGGCTAGGTTAAAGGAAATGTGGTCGCTCATACCATATAGTTGACCGAACCAGATTCTAGTATCGTTCTTTTCAATTTCCTTTTCTTCAATCAATTTTATTAATTTATAACAGCTTTCCTCATTATGCGTTCCAGAAAAAAGGGAAATCATATCCAAGTGATTTACCATATAGACGACGGTAGCATCAAAATTTTCGTCCGTTTCTTTTTTAGAGGCACAGATTGGGGTTGGATAGCCTTTCTCCAGAGCCCTTTCATTTTCCTTTTCCATATAGGCACCCCTAACCACTTTTATTCCAATCTTAAAGTCATCTTTCACAGCCTTGGTATGCAGTTCTTTTAAATAAGAGAGTCTGTCCCATCGATAGGTTTGCAAAGTATTAAACACAATGGCCTTATTACGATTGTATTTCCGCATCATTTGTTCTACCAGGTCATCGGCTGCATCTTGCATCCAACTCTCTTCTCCATCGATTAATAAGGATACGTCAAGATCATAAGCTTTTTTACAGACCTTATCAAATCGGTTTACGACACGTTGCCATTCCGCCTGCTCCTTTTCTGAGAGTTCTTTCTTTTCACTGATTTTTTGATAAAGGGCAAAACGGCCAAAACCGCTTGGTTTGAACACGGCAAAGGGGATGGCTTCCTTTTCCTTGACAAAATCTAGAATCTTTAGAATAATTTTGGTCGCATTATCAAAAGGGTCCTCCTCATCTTTTCCTTCTACAGAGTAATCCAATACCGAACTTACTTTTTTCTGCCACATCTTATCAACGACGGGTAAACAGTCCTCTTCGTTGACACCGCCACAAAAATGGTCAAAAACGGTAGCCCTTATGAGTCCCTCAACCGGTAAGTGGGTTTTTATGGCAAAATTGGTCATTATGGTACCGATTTTCACCAAGGGTTCGTTTGCAATCATTTTGAAAAGAAAATAGGCTCTTTCCAACTCCGAATCAGTTTTTAACGAAAATGCTGTTTCGGTATTCTCAAAAATTCGCTCCATTTATAAAGTTTTCACCACCTATCAAATATAAACACAGAATTTATATTCCTCCGATTAAAAATAACCTTTATTTTGCGGCATAAATGTAAGTTCAACGTTTGTAGATTATACTGTTTTAAATGGAATCCATACTATCCGATTCATACGCTGTTCATTTTAATGAAAAAGCTTTTGATGCCTTGAACAAGGAGCTAAATTCAGTTTCTTATTCTAAAATATTTATCCTCGTGGATGAAAATACACACGACCATTGCCTACCCAGCTTCATGGGACGTATTAATGGTGATTATCCATTTGAAATCATTGAAATAGAATCCGGGGAGGTTAATAAGACCATAGAAACCTGTACCGGAGTTTGGGAAGCACTATCCGAATTGGGAGCGGATCGGAAAAGCATCCTTATTAATCTTGGTGGTGGCGTACTTACAGATTTAGGAGGTTTTGTGGCTTCAACCTTTAAAAGAGGAATTACATTCGTTAATGTGCCTACTACCCTATTATCCATGGTAGATGCTTCTGTTGGAGGAAAAACGGGCGTTGACTTAGGTTCTCTAAAAAATCAAATAGGAGTCATCAATCAGCCAAAGATGGTTCTTATCATTCCAGATTTTCTAGAAACCTTGGAGGAGCGACAGGTTAAAAGTGGTTTCGCAGAAATGTTGAAGCATGGGTTGATAAAAGATAGAAAATATTGGGACGAGCTAAAGACGGTTTCAATACTATCTCAGATGAAAGAACATATTTTACAATCCGTTAAAATAAAAAATGAAGTGGTTCTCGAAGACCCAACAGAACAGGGACTGCGTAAAATTTTGAATTACGGCCATACGCTAGGTCACGCAATAGAATCCTATTTTCTAGAATCTAAAGAAAAAGCCACGCTTCTTCACGGTGAGGCAATTGCCATTGGAATGATAACCGAAGGCTACCTTTCGCACAAGTTAATAGGGCTTCCGCTTTCCGAGCTTGATGAAATTAAGAATGTTTTCCTCAAGCATTATAATAAGGTTGTTTTTTCTAAAGACGATATAACTCAAATATTGGCATTGTTAAAATATGATAAGAAGAACTCCCACGGGAGCGTTAATTTCGTTTTATTGAACAACATAGGTGAAACGTCTATAGACTTAGAAATTCCACCAGAAATGTTCCCGGAAGCGTTCGCTTACTACATGGAATAAAAACTTCATATACTAAAAAGAGCTGTTTCACAACTCTTTATTAGTCCCAGTTATTTTTATACTTAGTTTAGGTCTAAGACAAACCAATCAAACCTACGCCTTATGACCAGACGTTTAGTAGATTACCGAAAATTAGACAATTCCTTAGCTAAATTATTGATAGACAGTTATCCATACGGCTATGGCGATGAGGATATCATAGTCTTTAAAAACGTAACCGGGGAAATTATCGAAGCCGTGGAAATTAGAACGGAAGACACCCTATACCTCGTAAAAATAAGTAAGAGTCTTTCCAATTTCATTGCAAATTTTGAGGAGAATATTGAAAAAGAATTGGAAGCAAAGCCAGATTCTATTTCAGAGGAAGAAGTCGTACCTGAAATAGAAAACGAAATGGAGCTGGATTTTGAAGAGGATGAATATTAATCCTGTAAATACCTCTCCCTAATTACATCCCTATGATGCCTTTGATGTCCGCAAATAATAAAACCTAAAGCGGCAACGGAAGTCTCAGAATCGCTTGCAACACCCACTTTTTGTAAATCGGCTCTATCAAAGGAAGAATATAACGCGATTGTTGACTTCCTTACAGCAATATATTCCTCAACTAAAGATTTCTTGGTTCTATTGTTCGCATTAGAGTTTGGCACGAATAAATCTTGATCAAACCCTGGCAGTGGTGTCCTGTCCATTCGTGCAAAGCGTAACGCCCTATACTGAAAAACACGCTCGGTATCAATGATATGAAGTAGGACCTCCGCTATTGTCCATTTGTCCTTACCGTAAGCATAATACAATTTCTCCTCAGGAATGGATTTTATGAATTTTGGAAAATTATCGCATTGTTTACTTAATGTTTCCTTTAAATCACCATTGCCCAAGGCATTGATATAAACTTGATAATAAGGATTGTATTCATTCTTTCTAAGTTCTGAAACGTTCATGGCTTTAAACTAAAATTCCCGATTTTTATGAAAATCGGGAATAGATTATACATTGTTACATTTTACAATTCGTTAAAGATGGTATGCATCAAACGTTTTTTGTCATTAAAGCTTTCTTCCAAAGAAATCATGGTCTCCGTTCGGCTAATACCGTCTATATCATCAATCTTAAAAATGATGTTTTTCGCATGCGTCGTGTCCTTGGCCCTGATTTTACAAAAGATATTAAACTTACCTGTTGTAATGTGGGCAATGGTTACGTTGGGTATTTGATTTAAACGTTCCAAGACAAATTTGGTTTGGTGTGTTTTTTCTAGGAAGATGCCAACATAGGCAATAAATGCATATCCCAATTTTACATAATCCAATGTAAGAGATGAACCTTTGATGATGCCCGACTCTTCCATCTTTTTTACGCGTACATGAACGGTGCCTGCAGAAATTAATAACTTTTTGGCTATGTCCGTAAAAGGGGTTCTGGTGTTGTCAATCAACATATCCAGAATCTGATGGTCTATTTCGTCTAATTTAACTTTACCCATGATTGATTATTTTTTGGCAAAAATAGCTAATTGTGAAATTAAATTCAACGAAAGTTGGTTTTATTTATTAAAAATGTAAAGATATTTTGATTTTGTCTATAAATAATCAACAAAAAATTACCTTAAAAGATTGGTAATACCATTGTTGGTTAACCATTCTACATCCTTCTTTTTCTTACAATCCACTACTTTATGCCCGAAAAAATCGAATGCCTCTAAGGATTTGTTTACAATTTCAGGTTCAAAATAAATTTCATTTTCATGGAGGATTTCCCTGAATAAAATTCCGATGCTATCCTCAATAGATAATGATTTATCGATAATTCCAGCGTTTTTGATAATTACATCGTAAAACTGCTTACCGTTCTCAGGTATGTCATTGTAATCTTGTACAGAATAATCCAATATTTTATTTGAGATAATAATATCGATAGAAGTTTTTAATGCGATGAAAATAAACTTCCTGGTCTTTTCACGAGCGTAATCCTTGGAAAAGTGCCCGGCCTCGAAAAGAATAGTCGGGGTGTTGGTCATTTGAAAGCTATCACCCACACAGTTGGGATTAAATGAATCATCATATCGTCCTACCTGCCCTGGAATTGTTTGTTGCAATGTTTCGTTCATCCCGGCAATCAATTGCATGCTCGCGTTTCGGGATGCGGACATACTTCTTTCCTCATCAAATGCCGGGGCTAGAAAGGATACGGTTGCAGGTTTATTGGTTTTACCCACATTATAAATAGTCCGCTGGTCATGTAGGTTATAGCAGTAGTGAGGCTTAAAAGCGTCAAAACAAGTTTTTAATGCTACACTTTCCGGCTGCGTTTGGTCTTGGGCATCTCTATTTAAATCTATTTCATTTGCATTGACCCGAGTATAAGCCGCTGCACCATCAGGGTTTAAAATCGGAATAATCTTAATCGTACAGTTTTGAAAGCACCGTCCCGATTCCTCACTAGGTAGACTGAAAAAATTTAAAAAGTCCATCGCAGCCTTGGTGGTGGTAGATTCATTACCGTGCATTTGAGACCACATGAGAATACGTATTGGCCCTTCCCCGAATGTGATACATTTTATCGGTTTATTTTCAACAGATTTACCTATGACACTAATGGCAAAACGCTTGTCCAATGAGGTTATAAAACCAGAAATAGAATCATTCGTTAGGTATCTACCAATTACCTCGTGTACTTTAAAATTATTATAAATAGCATCCTTCAAATCAATCTAAATTTTCTGAACACCAAAAATACTACAGATAAAATTTACAATTGTAAACGGCTAAATACGATTTGTTGATTACAATGACCAACAAATTCGTTAAATTTAATTAAACTTCTCATTACTTCATTTAATAATCATTAAACTAGTACTTTAAAGTATTTTATCTTAATTTATACTTCCAGTAATTTAAATAAATATCATTGATTCATTAATTATTTGGCTGAGAAAAATTCGCCTTTGATGTAACTTTGTAAACGGCTATGAACAACGAAGACATTATAAGGAGATTGGAGCAAATCCTAAAGCACTACGAATTGTCCGCATCGACTTTTGCGGATAAAATTAAGGTGCAACGCTCCAGTCTCTCCCATTTACTCCACGGTAGAAACAAGCCGAGTCTAGATTTTATTTTAAAAATTGACAGCGCTTTTCCAGAAGTGGATCTCTATTGGCTTTTGTACGGAAAAGGAGTTTTTCCTGCCAAAGCCGACAAATCAGATCTGCAGTCTTTTTCAGCTGCAACCCACGGCGACACTTCGAACAATCAGAATTCAAACAATTCGGAAAAATCTATAGAAAAGATTGTAATTTTTTATAAGGATGGAACCTTCAAGTCCTTCAAAGAACATTAACGATAGTTGATACGCAGATTTCCGATCAAAGCATTCGGCATAAATCCTATTTTGATTATTTTGCATGGATGTATAAAAAATTCTTCTTAGCCAGTTTATCCCTACTTTTATTTCAATCTTGTTATCAGCCAGAAAGAGATTGCGCTCTGTATCGTACTGGAACTTTCAAGTTTAATTATGAAATTGGCGACACCATAAAAACAGGGCGTTTTGTACGTGATGAGGCTTATAGTGTAGACTACTATGAGGATCAGATAGACAGTGCTACAGTACGCTGGTTTAACGATTGTGAGTTTGTGTTGCAGGACATAAACAGTAAGGTGGCCATTCAATATAAAATCATTAGCACTACAGATAGTTCTTACACTTTTCAATATAAAAGTGCAGTCAAGGATCCTAATAAAAAATTAATCGTTAAAACAGGAACTGCTTATAAAATCAACTAATCATGTTCGAAATTTTTACAAGCCCAGACGCATGGATAGCGTTATTGACCCTTACCTTTTTGGAAATAATATTAGGCATAGACAACATTATATTTATATCAATAGCAGCGGGAAAGCTTGAGAAAGGCCAGCGCAAAAAAGCAACTAATATCGGGCTCGTTTTGGCCATGGTCATGCGTATCGTACTTCTTTTTGGAATATCCTTACTTACAGCGATGAAAAAACCATTTTGGGTGCTGGACACCGATTGGATAACAGGTGGCATAAGTGGACAGGGTATCATTCTATTTGCAGGTGGTCTCTTTTTGCTATATAAGAGCACGAAGGAAATACATGAAAAAGTTGAGGATAGGGGTCATGACGAGCGTGAGGTTAAAAAAGCACGTGGCACCACCCTTACTGAGGCCATTATACAGATTACGGTAATCAATATTGTTTTTTCTTTTGATTCTATTCTAACCGCAATAGGGATGACAAACGGCATCTCCCCCAACCCGAACGATGCACTGATATTGATGATTGTTGCTGTGGTCATTTCCGTAATAATTATGATGCTTTTTGCCAATCCGGTTGGCGAGTTTGTGAACAGACATCCTTCCATACAGATACTTGGACTTTCTTTCCTTATTCTAATCGGTTTTATGCTGATTGCGGAATCGGCGCATCTAAGCCATTTAATCGTATTTGGAAATGAAGTGGGCAGCATACCCAAAGGATATCTATATTTTGCCATCGCATTTTCCCTAATGGTCGAGTTTTTTGATTTGAGGATGAAGAAGAATCAAACCCCATTGGAGACTGAAGAAGATTTGTAATAAATTAGTGCTCTCAATACTTTACTACGCCTTAGTTTTAGAAAACTAATTTGGGGTTAATTGTAAAAATTACCTATTTTGGATGGGACATCAATAGTCCAGACCCTTATAAAAATTATTAGAATCGATACAGATGAAAAAAAATCATAAAAGGAAGTCAGTAATTTCCAGAAGGTCGTTTGTCAAGAATACGGCAATCGCCTCTTCCATATTTCTCGTACCACGCCATGTTTTAGGCGGCCCTGGTTATATTGCTCCTAGTGATCGTCTTAACCTGGCTGCCATAGGTTCCGGAGGAAAAGGTATTAGTGATATAATGAACGCTTCGGTATCTGGGCGTGAAAAAGTTTCGGCTTTGTGCGATGTAGATTTCTCAGGTTCAGCCTCCCGGTCCGTAGAAGCATTTCCTAAAGCCAAATTGTACGATGATTTTAGAGTAATGTTGGATAAACAGAAAAACATCGATGCGGTGACAATCTCTACCCCAGACCACGTGCATGGACCCGCTGCAAAATGGGCTATGGAAAGAGGTATTCATGTTTATGTTCAAAAACCGATGACCCATAACATTAAGGAAGCTAGAATGCTTACTGAAATGGCCAGGACGAATAAAATTGTCAGCCAAATGGGGAACCAAGGCGGCTCTAACCCCCTGTTAAAAATGGTTCAAAAATGGATAGACGAAGATAAGATAGGGGCAGTTTCTAAAGTACAGGTATGGACCAATAGACCAGTTTGGCCACAAGGAGGTCAAATGCCAGAACCAGAACCAAGTAAAAAACCGGAGGACCTTTACTGGAACCTTTGGCTCGGACCTGCGCCGGAAAGGGCATTTACTCCAAATCTGCATCCTTTTAATTGGAGGGGCTGGTGGGACTATGGTACTGGGGCACTTGGCGATGTTGGGTGTCACCTTATTGACATTCCTTTTAGGACCTTAAATCTAAAATATCCAACGGATGCTGAATGTAGCGTTGGTTCTGTTTTCTCGCAAATGTGGACACCGGATTACAATCCTGAAGGTTGTCCGGCATCATCGTTTATCACCCTACATTTTGATGCGACGGAAAAAAGTAAATCTAGAATAGAAATGACTTGGAGTGACGGCGGCATACGACCGTCCCATCCAGATATCATCCCGGCTAATGACGATATTGGTGGAAAAAACAGTCAAAATGGCGTATTGATCATTGGCGAAAAAGGAATTATTTCCACGAATATAAATGACAGTTCACCACTTATGCCTAAACTCTATTTAAATGATGGCACAACAGAATTTGGACCTGAAGTTGAAGAAAATCTAGAACCAGAGTATGGCCACCAAAGAAAATGGGTGGACGCCTGTAAAGCTGGTTTTAATAGTCCAGAGCATCTAGCACTCACCTCTTCTTTCGACTATGCAGGACCGATGACCGAAACTGTACTGATGGGAAATTTGGCGATAAGGAGTTATATGCTACAAAAAGAGAATAGTGAAGGTAAGATGGAGTTTTTTGCCCGTAAAAAATTGTTATGGGACGGCGAAAATATGAGGATTACCAATCTCGAAGAGGCCAATCAATTTGTGGGAAGGACATATAGGGATGGATGGGAGGTGTAACTCCCAAAACGTAATTTTTGAAAACATCCATTAATTGGGCCTACTAAAAGCCAATTCTGGATTTTCGGCAAGCTGCTCTTTAAAGAGCCGTTGTTGCTGCCTCACGGTCATTGTACTGCCGTCGTGGCTCCAACCTGGAGGCCCGAAAATGTACATAAGTTTGTGTGAAAGCTTGTCCACCTTCTTGACATCGGCCCAAATGTCCTTAAACTCATGCGTGAGTATGACCAAAGGATTATAGGACTGTGGCGCGTGAATGACTCCGAACTTTACTTCCACATCATCATCCAATTCTTTCCAAGTACCAAATATTTTATCAAAAATGTTTAAGAAGCCACCATGGTTCTTATCCAAGTATTGAACGTTTTGCGAATGGTGCACCTGATGCATTGTATGGGTATTGAAAATCTTTTCCACCCATCCCATTTTAGGGACATATTTTGAATGCAACTGAAATTGCCAAAAGGACTCTATGGCCAAAGCGAATATAACGACCTCAACGGGAAAACCAACTGCCGGCATCCACATGTAAAAGAAAGGTTTATATAATAAGGTAAACCAACCGTTTCGTATGGCGGTGCCCAGATTAAAGTGATCTGAAGAGTGGTGTACGATATGCGCTGCCCATAACAATCGAATTTCGTGATTCGCCCTATGGAACCAGTAGTAGGTAAAATCGTCCGCTAACTGACAGAGCAAAAACACATACCAGGCGTAACCAAAGGATTCGTAACCCATAATATTAGTACGCACTCCGTCCACCAAAGGATTAAAGAGTTCATAGGTAAAATTGAAGACCACAATAAGTACGGTGACCTTAAGCAATGGTCCTAAAATAGCGGATCCTATACCCATCGCACCACTAGCCATTAAGTCTTTCCATACGTAAAGCTCTTTATCACCATGGGTATGACTATAAGTAATTTCTAACAGAATAAAAGCTATGAAACAGGGTACTCCGTAAATGAGGGGGTTTGTTAAATCCATTCTTCTTTATGCAATTTTCCGTCAAATATAGACATTAATAATACCATAGGTTGTATTGTTTAACCTTTAACATCCTAACGGTGAGATAGTAGTCCTTTTGCTAAACAAGCTACTATTCTTTCTTTTTCAATAATATTTTGTTCTGTTCAGCCATTAATTTCTCCAAATTGGATAACAACTGAATATCTTTTGGCGTTTCCACCTCTTTATTTTCCGGATCTTCGGCTTTGTCCTTGAACCTTTTAATAAACTTAAGCATGATGAAAATCGTAAATGCAATAATAGCAAAATCGATTAAAACTTCGATAAACTCTCCGTATCCTATAGCTACCTCTTCTACCCCGTCGGTAGCATTTCTTAAAACGAATTTCTTGTTAGCAAGGTTAACATCGTCCGTCATCAACGAAAGTGGAGGCATAACAACCTTCTTAACCAAGGTATTGACCACATTATTAAAAGCGGTTCCTATGATGATACCAATAGCCATATCAATCATGTTGCCTTTTACGGCAAAATTCTTAAACTCGGTGAATAGCTTCTTCATGTAACTTACTTAAAATAGTTTTGTTTGTCCTTCAGAATCATCCTTTTCATCTCCTTCCTCCGTCGTTTCTTGATTAACTTTTTTAATTCCGGAATCCACATTTTCCTCGTCTACGACTTCAATATCCGCGGTATCTTTTGCAGCTGGCTCTTCGTAAGGTAAGGGGTCCAGTAAATTGATGTTCTTTACCTTTTCAGTAATTAATTGATTGCCCATGGCTTTAATACCTTTAACAGCGATGAAATCCTCAATATCCACACTTATACTTTCTTTGGGCTCTTTTCCCCTAGGTTTTGGAAATTCTATTTCGATTACAGGCCTCCAGTCCGTCGAAACCAGCTCCAAATAGGATTTGGGGTGCTCTGTTATAAAAATTTCTTCTTTCAACTCTGTTTCGATTAAAAAACGTTTTACATAAAAACGTTCCTTTTCACCTTCCCAGTAAATTGCGGATATAGGTTTGTTCGGATTCCATTTTTCAATGACGATCATATCGTCATCAAAACGAGAGGTTAAGACGGGCAAGATTGTTTTTGCCACACCCTTTTGGTTGATAATAAGTAATAAATCATCCGCCCTAAATTCTCCTATGAGTTCGCCCCTGCCGTCTACATTTAAGCGGCGAACAACATCATCAAACCAAATTTTTCGAGGCTTTAAGGTGGATAGTCCTTTTTCCTTGAGCTCAATACGTTTAACAGAGTATTTAGTGACAATATTTCCTTTGGATGCCCTACCCTTAATGAGAACATCGGCAAAATCGATATCCCATTTCAGTTTTTTTATGCTCCCAACCTGCCGCAAATTGATCGTAATAACCTCCGCCTCTCCGTTGGGGTTTGCAGAAAAATAGAGCACTTGGGAATTAGGTTTGCCTGTGGTAAGGTCATACAGCTTATCGCGGGTTATACTGGTAACATTAAATCGTTTGATGTAGGTCGCACCACCTTTTCCATCCTTATAAACCATATTGTAAATGGTTCTCGCATCTTTTTTCTTAAAAACGGCAACGTGCAATATTCCTTTACCAATAAAGGTCTTGGAATCCACCTTGGTTACCATCATTTTACCATCGCTCGTGAAAGCGATAATATCATCAATATCGCTACAATCCGTGACATACTCATCCCTCTTTAAAGAGGTGCCTACAAAACCTTCTTCCCTGTTTACATAGAGTTTCGTATTACGGATAACCACCTTGGTCGCTTCAATATCATCGAAAATCCGTATTTCCGATTTGCGTTCACGACCTTTGCCGTAGGTAGTCTTCAGGTTTTTAAAGTAATCTATCGCAAAATCAACGAGATTTTCCAAATGATGCTTCACCTGGGCAATTTTCTCTTCCAGGCTATCCAATTGCTGCTGCGCCTTGTCCAAATCAAATTTAGAAATACGTTTGATTCTAATTTCAGTCAAGCGTACTATATCTTCTTCGGTAACTTCGCGTCGTAAATTTTTCGTAAACGGCTTAAGCCCTTTATCTATAGCTTGTATAACAC
The DNA here is from genome assembly GCF_027474845.2 of Maribacter aestuarii. NCBI lineage: Bacteria > Pseudomonadati > Bacteroidota > Flavobacteriia > Flavobacteriales > Flavobacteriaceae > Maribacter > Maribacter aestuarii. Next base: position 3,572,690 of record NZ_CP107031.2, on the reverse strand, counting down.
CTTCCCAGGTCTCTTCCTCCTCAATATCCCGGTAAATCCTATTTTCAATAAATATCCGCTCCAAGGATGCAAAATGCCATTGTTCCTCCAGTTCTGAAAGTTGTATTTCCAGTTCCTGTTTTAGCAACTCTACGGTAGCATCCGTTGAACGTTGCAGCATTTCCGTAACTCCAATGAATAGGGGTTTGTTGTCCTCGATAATACATCCTAAAGGAGAAATGGAGGACTCACAAGCCGTAAAGGCGTACAATGCATCTATAGTCTTCTCAGGGGATATACCAGAAGGTAAATGGACCAATATTTCTACATCCGCTGCCGTGTTATCCTCTATTTTCTTGACTTTTATTTTACCCTTATCGTTTGCTTTGAGGATAGAATCTATTAAAGTAGAGGTATTGGTTCCGTAAGGTATTTCATTGATTACCAGCGTACTCTTATCCTGTTGTGAAATTCTAGCCCGTACTCTAATTTTTCCACCTCTTAAGCCATCGTTATAGTTGCCCACGTCAATTATACCGGCCGTAGGAAAGTCGGGAAATAGCTTAAAACGCTGGCCCTTTAAATGTTTGATGGAAGCATCAATTAATTCGATAAAATTATGGGGTAGGATTTTGGTAGACAGCCCTACTGCTATCCCCTCTGCACCTTGAGCCAGTAATAGTGGAAATTTAACCGGAAGGTTTACAGGCTCCTTTTTTCTACCATCATAGGATTGCTGCCATTCGGTAATCTTAGGACTGAAAACTACTTCCAATGCAAATTTGGATAGTCGTGCTTCAATATAACGCGATGCGGCAGCCCTATCGCCCGTGAGAATGTTACCCCAGTTTCCCTGCGTGTCAATCAGTAAATCCTTTTGACCAATTTGGACCATAGCATCAGCTATACTGGCGTCTCCATGGGGGTGGTACTGCATGGTATGCCCCACTACGTTCGCAACCTTATTGTAGCGACCATCATCCAATTCTTTAAGGGAATGCATTATCCTGCGCTGTACAGGTTTAAACCCGTCTTCAATGGCGGGTACTGCACGCTCTAGAATAACATAGGAGGCGTAATCCAGAAACCAATCCTTGTACATGCCACTCACCCTGGTCAGGGCATCGGAGGTACTGTTATCGGTTAATTCACCAGCAGATAAATCGTCATTCTGTTCCTCGTTCAGTTCGTCATTTTCTTCCATTCAGAAGCAATCGTATTTACTTGTTTTATAATTACTTTTCTTCTATTAAATCAACCTCTACTTTAAGGTTTTCTATTATAAATTCCTGCCGGTCCGGAGTATTTTTACCCATGTAGAAACTTAATAATTCTTCTATGGACATTGCCTTATCCAGCATCACAGGTTCTAAACGTATATCGTCACCTATGAAATGTTGGAATTCATCCGGCGAAATCTCCCCAAGACCTTTAAAGCGGGTTATTTCCGGCTTTCCACTTAGTTTGTTTATGGCATACTGGCGTTCTTCATCACTATAGCAGTAAATTGTTTCTTTTTTGTTTCGCACCCTAAACAATGGGGTTTGAAGAATATATAAGTGATTCTCTTTTATCAATTCAGGGAAAAATTGGAGAAAGAAGGTAATTAATAGAAGTCGTATGTGCATTCCATCCACATCGGCATCCGTTGCAATGACAATATTGTTGTAGCGTAAATCCTCAATGGATTCCTCAATATTCAGCGCCGCTTGCAGTAAGTTGAACTCTTCATTCTCATACACGATTTTCTTGGACATTCCATAGGAATTCAAGGGCTTGCCACGTAAGCTGAATACCGCTTGTGTATTGACATCCCTTGACTTTGTGATAGAACCGGATGCGGAATCCCCTTCAGTAATAAAAAGGGTGCTGTCCAGTCGGGTTTCTTTTTTCATGTCCCCCAAATGTACCCGGCAATCCCTAAGCTTTTTATTATGGAGACTTGCCTTTTTAGCACGGTCCCTGGCCAGTTTTCGTATACCGGAAAGTTCCTTACGCTCCTTTTCGGCCATTACAATCTTTCGCTGCAACTTCTCGGCTGTCTCCGGGTTTTTATGCAAATAATTGTCCAGATATTTCCCAACAAAATCATTGATATAAGTCCTTACGGTCGGGAAATCCCCACCCATATCAGTAGATCCCAATTTGGTTTTTGTCTGACTTTCGAACACAGGTTCCATGACCTTAATGGCAATAGCTGAAATTATCGATTTTCTTATATCGGAAGCGTCGTAGTTTTTACCGTAATAATCCCTTATGGTCTTTACCAAAGCCTCGCGAAAAGCGGATTGGTGCGTACCCCCTGGGTAGTGTGCTGCCCGTTTACAAAAGAGTGGTACTCCTCGCTATATTGGGTTTTGCTATGGGTTATGGCAATCTCAATATCATCCCCTTTAAGATGGATTACAGGGTAAAGAAAATCGTCTTGATTATTGTTATCCTCCAACAAATCCTTCAATCCATTTTCCGAATGGAATTTTTCACCATTGAAAATTATGGTCAGCCCTGGATTTAGATAAACGTAATTTTTGAGCATGCGTTCCACATACTCATTGCGATATTTGAAATTTTTAAAAATGCTCTCATCTGGCGTAAATGTAACCTTGGTCCCTTTTCTTTTGTGGTATCGACAGGGCCTTCTACATTATCTAAATTGCCACAGCTAAACTGTGCCGTTTTTACCTTGTTGTCCCGAGATGACTGAACCTCAAAAAAACTAGAAAGTGCATTGACCGCTTTGGTACCTACACCATTAAGACCTACAGATTTTTTGAAGGCGCGGCTATCATATTTACCGCCCGTATTCATTTTAGAAACTACGTCTACAACCTTACCTAACGGAATGCCACGGCCATAATCACGCACCTTGACCAGTTTATCCTTGATTACGATTTCTATAGTCTTACCCGCACCCATAACGAATTCATCGATACAATTATCAATGACTTCCTTGAGTAGGATATAAATACCATCATCGGCAGAAGAACCATCTCCTAATTTACCAATGTACATACCTGGACGCAATCGGATATGTTCTTTCCAATCGAGCGAGCGTATATTATCTTCGGTATATTGGGTGTTTTGGGACATTTAACAAAATTTATTGAAAGTGATGCTAAAGATAACATGACTCAAATAAAGAAAAAACCCCTCTATGTTAAAGTAATTAACAATGAGTTTAACATTTTTGTTGATAGTTAAACTTATTCTAGTAGCAACTGCTGCAAAGGACAACATTCATTAAAAACGTTTTAGAATTTCGAAACCCGTTCCTTTATCATAGGAATTAATCCTTTCTTTATTTACATTTAGTATCATTTTTGAAAGCTTATGGAATTTGTTGATTATTATAAAATTCTTGGATTAGACAGGAAAGCCAGTCAAGCAGATATTAAAAAAGCCTATCGCAAATTGGCCAGAAAATTACATCCAGACCTAAATCCCAACGATAAGGAGGCGCAACGTAAATTTCAAGAGGTCAATGAGGCAAACGAGGTATTAAGTGATCCGGAAAAGCGCAAGAAATATGATGAATACGGTAAGGATTGGGAGCACGCGGAAGCCTATGAACAAGCAAAAGAAGCCAAAGACGAACGTCTAGAAGTGGCGGTACAAGTTATGGCAGGTCTGGCAGTTACGGTACGGGGGATTTCTCCGATTTTTTTGAGTCCATGTTCGGAGGAGGAGGATTTAGTAGCGGTGGCCGTAGATCGGTGCAGTTTAAAGGTCAGGATTTGAACGCCTCCTTAAAATTGAACATTCTGGATATTCTTGAGGACCAAAAACAAACTTTGGACCTGGGTACTAAAAAAATCAGAATTACCATTCCAGCGGGTGTTGAGGATGGACAAACAATTAAAATAAGTGGTTACGGGGGCGAAGGTGTCAACGGTGGCCCAAAAGGTGATTTATACCTTACTTTTGAAATTAACAATAACACTGCTTTTCAACGTGTTGGCAATGATTTGTACAAAAATCAAACGATAAGTTTATACGAGGCCATTCTAGGAGGTGAAATTGAAGTAGCGACCCTTACCGGTAAAGTGAAATTGAAGGTAAAGCCAGAAACCCAGAACGACACCAAAGTAAAACTGAAAGGAAAAGGTATGCCAGTCTATAAGCAAAAAGGTAAGCACGGCGATTTATACATTACCTATAAGGTAAGCATGCCTCAAAATTTATCTGCAAAAGAAAAAGAGCTCTTTCAGGAGCTTAAAAAATTAAGATGATTATGGAATCGGAAAACTATATACTAATACATCAATATTGTAAGCATACGCAAACACCAATCGATTTTATCTATTCCTTACATGAGTATGGCTTTATTAAGGTAACCCATGTTGAAAATCAGGAATATGTAAAACCCAAAGACTTGGTGGAGATTGAACGCGTAAGCCGCTTAAAAAATGAATTGGGCATCAATTTAGAAGGGATAGATGCCATTAATCATATGATTAAAAAAATAAACCGATTAGAAAATGAATTAAGAATGCTACGAGAAAGACTCAGGATTTACGAGCCTTAAACATTAAATCGGAAGTGCATCACATCACCGTCCTTAACAATGTATTCCTTCCCTTCTACCCTCATCTTCCCGGCTTCCTTAACCTTGGCCTCGCTACCATAACTCACATAGTCGTCATAAGCAATAACCTCCGCACGGATAAATCCCTTTTCAAAATCAGTATGTATAACCCCTGCAGCTTGTGGAGCAGTAGCGCCTACAGGAATGGTCCATGCGCGGACTTCCTTTACCCCAGCGGTAAAATATGTTTCTAGGTTCAGTAATCGGTATGCACCTCGGATTAACTTTGCCGAGCCAGGCTCATCTAGGCCTAAATCCTCAAGAAACATTTGACGTTCCTCGTAAGTTTCCAATTCTGTTATATCGGCTTCGGTACCTACGGCCAGGACAACGACCTCCGCGTTTTCGTTGGCAACGGCTTCCTTCACTTTGGTTACATACGCATTACCGGTAACTGCGGCCTCCTCATCCACATTACAGACATACATAACAGGTTTGTCCGTAATGAACTGTAACGGTTTAACGTACTCTAATCTATCTTCTTTCGAAATCTCAATGGCACGAATAGAATTACCGGCCTCCAAACCGGTTTTTAACGTCAGTAGAACGGCCTCCTCTTTCTGTGCCTCTTTATTTCCGGTTTTTGCGGCTCTTTTTACTTTATCCAGTTTTTTCTCTACGGTCTCCAAATCCTTTAACTGGAGTTCCATGTCTATAGTCTCTTTATCCCTTATTGGGTCGACACTACCATCTACATGCACGATATTATCATTATCAAAACAACGCAGAACGTGGAGTATTGCATCCGTTTCCCTAATATTCCCCAAAAATTGGTTACCTAGACCTTCACCTTTACTAGCCCCTTTTACCAGTCCAGCAATATCTACGATTTCAACCGTGGCAGGCACAACCTTCTCAGGGTTTACCAACTCCTCTAATTTTTCCAAACGGGCATCGGGTACGTTAACGACCCCAATATTTGGTTCGATAGTACAGAACGGAAAATTTGCACTCTGCGCTTTTGCGTTGGACAAACAATTAAATAGGGTGGACTTTCCAACATTGGGCAATCCTACGATACCTGCTTTCATGATTCGATAATTTGAAGCTGCAAATATAGTTTTTACCGCTGTATTCCATCTTTATAAAATCAAACTTCTGTAAGGCGATGGATAGATTTATCACCTTGCTATTCGTAAAAACCCTATACTAATCCGTATAAATCTTAAGGATGTGTTAAATTTAGATTATATTTGATTGTTACGGCTAAACCAAGCCACAGGTAAATAGTTGAAAAAACCCTAAGGCTAAAAAATGTGGGAGCATTTTTCTCGTGAGACCTTCTTACCCGGTCAACTATCCTTACCTACTCTCAAGCAGAGCATGCGTATCTCCCTAATTGACGTAATATTTGTCAATTGAATTCTAATAGCGTTTTCATGTCTCATATGGAGGCGTATCTAACTTTACTATTTAATTATTAATATTTCCCCCTTGTTAAAACTTCAAGGACATTGGGCCAGAATTTGGATAAACTCCACAGATTGGTCTGGAATGAAAAGAAGTGAATACTAACTCAAATTTAACATTATGAAAAAAATGAACATAAAACTATTCTTTCCGTTGCTCTTACTTTTAATGGTATGCGGAACCAATTATGCAAACCCCAATGGAAACTTGGAAATCGGGATATTGCAAGCCACTGTAAGCGGTACAGTTACCGATGACTCAGGATTAGCTTTAGCAGGTGTAAACATTGTTGAAAAAGGCACAACGAACGGTACTACTACCGACTTTGACGGAAATTATAATATTGAGGTCTCCGATGGTGCAACACTGGTATTTACTTATATTGGATTTGCTGCACGTGAAGAGCCTGTAAATGGCAGAAGTACCATTAACGTTCAATTAATAGAAGGAGTTGCCCTGGATGAATTTATCGTGGTAGGTTCCCGTACCGCTCCCAGAAGTAATACGGACACGCCTTTACCTGTTGATGTTTTATCCGTTAAGGAATTGACATCCACGGGTCAGGTCACATTTGACAAGGCTTTACAATATAGGATTCCGTCTTTTAATACGGTACAGACTCCTGTGAATGACGCAACATCGCTTCTTGACCCTTATGAAATCCGTAATATGGGACCAAGTAGAACATTAATACTAATTAATGGTAAACGTAAAAACTTAAGTGCCTTATTGTATACCCAAACCTCTCCGGGACGTGGTGAAACGGGGGCGGATATTTCGGCTATTCCTACAGACGCAATCAAGCGAGTTGAGATATTGCGTGATGGTGCCTCGGCGCAGTACGGTTCCGATGCCATTGCAGGTGTAATGAACATCATCTTAAAAGATAGTCCTGACGACGGTTCTGTCACCGTACGTTCTGGTATTACTTCAGAAGGTGACGGTGAAATGTTCGGCGTCGCTTTGAACAACGGTAGCGCTATTGGTGATGCTCAAGGTTTTATTAACTATACGGTAGATTTGTCAAAAGTAAATTTAGCCAATAGACCTGGAACTGTTGATGCAGCGGGTGAAGCAGGCGATTTTGGTGCAGATATTGCCGATGTACAAGAATTTTTAAGTCGGCGCCCTGACGCTGGGAATATAAATGGTTCTCCAGAAACGGCAGCGGCTAAGTTCTCTGTTAATTTTGGCTATGATTTGAGTCCGAATACACAGCTGTACGGTAATGCAGCTTATGTATATAAATCTGTAAATAGCTTTGCGAACTACAGAACTCCCTACTGGAGAACCGTGGAAGATTTTCCTTATTTAGCTGACTTTTTCCCAGGAAACAATCCTAATACTCCAAATGGATATGACGGATATGTACCAACATTTGAAGGATTATTAAGCGATTACAACGGTACCGTTGGCTTTAAGTCCATGATCAACGATTGGAATATTGATGCCAGTTTTACAACCGGTGGAAACTTACAGACCTACAAGGTAAACCAAACGCACAACCGTAATGTGGTGTATTCGCCTTCAACATGGGTAGATGCCAATAATAACGGTGTTATCGATGATGGAGAAGTTACTGAAGGCGCCGAGCTATACAGAGCAAATAGCCAACAATCATTTGATCCGGGTGGGACTAGGTTTTCTCATAATGTAGGAAACATTGATATTTCAAGACTTCTTTCCGATAAAATAAGTATCGGTATCGGTGCTGAGTTCAGGACCGAAACTTTTGAAGTAATTGAAGGTGAGTTAGCTTCATACGATGGTGGTGGTGCGGATTCATTTGCTGGTGCTTCACCTCAAAACTCAGGTAAGTTCAACCGTTACAATATTGGGGGTTACTTCAGTTTGGATTACGATGTAACCGATGCATTTTTGTTGAGCGGTACCATCAGGACTGAAAACTATTCGGATTTTGGTAATGCTTTTGTATACAAGTTTAGTTCCCGTTACAAAGTGAGCGATGAGTTTACAGTAAGAGGGTCTATTTCCTCTGGATTCAGGGCTCCTACCTTACACCAAATATATACTCAAAAAGCACAGTATAGCTTTATTCCTGGACAAGGAATCCAAGTAGGTGGTCTGATCAACAATGTTTCTACACAGGCTAAATTATTGGGAATCCCACAATTGGATGCTGAAACTTCCAACAACTTCACCATTGGTTTTGGTGGTAAAATAGATAACAGGTTCACCTATACCTTGGATTACTACAATATTGCCGTTAAGGACCGTATTGTTTTGAGCACGGAAATAGGACCAACTGCTGCGGGTAATACGGCCTTAGATGATATTCTTACCAGTAACAACCTATCTGATGTTAGTTTCTTCGCCAACGCGATAGATACCAAAACTTCTGGTATAGATGTAGTTCTTGCGTACAAAGACGTAGTCATTGGCGCTGGTAATTTGGATATCAATTTATCAGGAAATTACACGATTCAAAACGAACGTGATGGTGAGGTAAACAATCCAACATTGGTGGAGCAAGCGGGACAATCTGTAGTGAATCAAACTCAAGAAGCTTTATTCTTTACTTCACGTCCTGTTACCAAATGGATTTTAGGTGCTAACTATGACATCAATAAATTTGGTTTTTCATTGAACAACACTTATTTCGGTAAGACCACATTTTTTCAACAGGGTTTAAGTACCGATGCCAACGGAGTGTTCAATCTTAGAACTGAATTCACACCAAAAGTCGTAACGGATCTTGGGATAAATTATAGTGCTACGGATAAATTTACAATTGCATTGAACATTAATAACATATTTGATGTTCTGCCTGAGTGGAGCTTCAAATCGGAGAATGCCGCAGGTGATGCTATTTTAGCCGATGCAGCACAGACGCAAAATCAGTCTAATCTTATTACTTTCAATCAGCGTTACTCTCAAATGACCTATGATGGTTATCATTTCAGTCAATTAGGAGCTATGTTCAATCTTTCTTTGAACTATAAGTTTTAATTAAACTGTTATATACTATTAAAAAGCTACCTACATTTAGGTAGCTTTTTTTATTTATTGTTATGAGTAATTTATATGGCGTTAAAATGGCGAAAGTCTATGATGAAATCTATCAGGGTTTTATAGACTATAGTGCAGAATATGACCTCTATTCCACAATTTGCAAAAAATACAATGCATCAAAAATTTTAGAAATCGCCTGTGGAACGGGAAATTTAGCTGGTTCTTTTTCAGTTGATTTTGGAACTTATACGGGAATGGATTATAGCGATGCCATGTTACAGATTGCCAAGGAAAAGCAAGCTGAACTTAATTTTTTTCAGGGTGATATGAGAAATTTTAGTGCTTCCCAAAGATTTGATGCCATACTTATTACCGGAAGATCCACAAGCTACTTACTCACGGATGATGATTTTCTTCAAACCTTAAAATGTGTCCAAGCCACCTTAGAGGAGAATGGGGTATTGATTTTTGATTTCATCGATGCGGAGCGCTTTTTACCCTATGTAGCTTCAAATAGGTACGTAAAACATAAGAGCACGGTTAAAGAGCGAAGGTATCTGAGAGAATCGGAGTGGGTGATAAAGAAGGAAAGTAATGAAAGTTTAATCAATTGGACGGCTAATTATTATCAGCTCCTTCAAAAAGACAAAATTTTTTTAGGAAGCGATAGCACTTTGTTTAGGTCATTTTATTTTGAAGCGTTAGAATGCCTTTTGACGAAGTTAGGCTTCATTATAAACGAAAAAATAGACCGAAAGACCTATGCTTTTGATACCTATTTGCTCGTATGTACTTTGAAATAAAATTTTATTTCAAAGATTTTATTCAATAAAAAACCCTAACTATAACAGTTAGGGCTTCATGGATTAAATTTTAGTTCTTTACTCATCAGGATGCATAAAGCGTTGTTTCGCTAGTAATACTTCCTCAGATTCCACATGGTCATCATCAGGCACACAACAATCTACTGGACACACCGCGGCACATTGCGGCTCCTCATGGAATCCCATACATTCCGTACACTTGTCCGGGGCAATATAATAAACTTCATCGCTTATGGGCTCCTGTACTTCGTCGGCATCCACTGCTTTCCCGTCCGGTAATACAACCTCTCCACTCAACGAAGTCCCATCGCTATAACGCCACTCATCGGCGCCTTCATAAATTGCAGTATTAGGGCACTCCGGCTCACAAGCGCCGCAATTGATACATTCGTCGGTTATAATAATCGCCATAATTTTCTTTTTCCTTAAATATGCCTAAAACGTTTCGGCATGCTTATTTTTGCACAAAGGTAATTGCTAATAGTACCTTTTACAAATATAATGACCCAGCATAATCGTAACGTTCAAGCTTTTGTTAAACTTGGGGAATTCCTAGGCCAATTTTGCGATTTTATCACAAAACAAGAGGTTCCCGAGACAACTAACGATAATTGGATTGGAAAATTTCAAGAAGTAGTAGGGAAAGCACACCATTACAACGGTTGGTTTACCGAAGAAAACATCATTTATTCCTTTCGACAATGGTCAGGGATTCTGACTAATAAAAATTTAGAATTTTGGTTATCCCCTTATGACTTAGAAAAAAATACTCCCAAAACGGTCGCTTTGATCATGGCCGGAAACATTCCTTTGGTAGGCTTTCACGATTTACTGGTTGTAGTGATTACGGGGAACAAGGCCCTGGTAAAATTATCCAGTAATGACAGGCTATTATTGCCCTTACTTGCATCTTACCTTAAATATGTTGAACCACAACTGGAAAACACTATTGAGTTTACTAAGGAGAGAATGGTTGATTTTGATGCGGTCATAGCCACTGGAAGTAATAATACGGCGCGTTACTTTGAATATTACTTTGGTAAAAAACCGAATATCATTCGAAAAAACAGAAATTCGGTTGCAGTATTGCACGGAAAAGAGACCCAGGCCGAACTAAAGGCCTTGGGAGAAGACATCTTTAGGTATTACGGATTGGGCTGTAGAAGTGTTTCCAAATTATTTGTGCCAACAGACTACAATTTTGATTATTTCTATTCCGCTATTTACGATTACAAGGACATCGTCAACTTGAAAAAATACGCAAATAATTATGACTACAATAAAGCGGTCTACTTAATGAGTGAATTCGAAATTCTAGACAATGGTTTTCTAATGCTTAAAAAAGATAGCAGCTACCCCTCCCCGATTGCTTCCCTATTTTATGAACATTATGATGATCTAACTACCTTAAAGCAAAGGTTAGCTAACGACAAAGAGCAGATTCAATGCATAGTGGGTAGCGGCGTAACTTCAGATGAGATATCCTTTGGGGAAACGCAAAAACCAGCACTTAATGATTATGCGGATGGTATTGACACTGTTGAATTCCTGTTAAAAACATCCCATAATTAAAAGTATTCCTAAGTCGTTTTTCCACAAGAAATCATGATCTTTACGAGCCATATTAAAACAATAAGCAACGATTAAATTTTAGCACGAACATGAAGAAACATAATTTTAGTGCAGGACCCTGTATATTACCAAAAGAAGTGCTTTTGAAGGCCTCCGAAGCGGTTATGGACTTCAATGGCTCTGGACTTTCCCTAATAGAAATATCGCATCGCAGCAAAGATTTTGTTGCCGTAATGGAAAAAGCCCGGTCTTTAGCATTGGAACTTTTGGATTTGGACGGCAAAGGCTATAAGGCTTTGTTTCTGCATGGTGGCGCAAGTTTAGAATTTTTGATGGTGGCCTATAATCTGTTGGAGACAAAAGCAGGATATCTGAACACTGGAACATGGAGTGACAAGGCCATCAAAGAGGCAAAATTATTCGGCGAGGTAATTGAAGTGGGTTCTTCTAAGGATGAGAATTTCAACTATATCCCCAAGGGCTACACGGTTCCGTCGGGATTGGACTACCTACATTTAACTTCAAACAATACAATTTTTGGTACGCAATTAAAGAAATTCCCACAAACCGATGCACCTTTGGTTTGTGACATGAGCTCAGATATATTTTCCAGAACTCTTGATTTTTCCCAGTTTGACTTAATATATGCCGGCGCGCAGAAAAATATGGGTCCCGCAGGGACTACCCTGGTAGTTGTAAAAGAGGATATATTGGGGAAAGTGTCCAGGAAAATACCATCCATGTTAGATTATCAGGTACATATTAGTAAGGATAGCATGTTCAATACACCGGCAGTTTTTCCTGTATACACTTCTATGCTAACCTTGGAATGGTTGAAAAATTTAGGTGGAATTGCTACGATAGAGGAGGAAAACGAAAAAAAGGCACGATTGCTTTATTCAGAAATAGATTTAAATCCTGTTTTTGAAGGATACGCGAATAAAGATGACCGCTCGCTTATGAACGCTACCTTCAATTTAACGGATGACGCGCTCAAAGAGCCCTTTGAAAAGATGCTTCTGGACGCCGGAATTAATGGTCTAAATGGACACCGCTCCGTTGGAGGATATCGCGCTAGTATGTACAATGCCCTTTCATTAGAAAGCGTTGGCGTATTGGTAGATGTTATGAGTGAAATGGAGCGCAAAGGATAATTATGAAGATACTTGCGAACGATGGCATCTCCCCTGCTGGAGTCACATCTTTGGAAAAAGCCGGATTTGAAGTAGTGACGACCAAGGTCGCACAAGAACAATTAGTGAATTTTATCAATAAAAATCAAATTGTTGGTTTATTGGTTAGAAGCGCTACTAAAGTCAGGAAGGACGTCATTGATAATTGTCCCAGCTTAAAATTGATTGGTCGTGGAGGTGTTGGCATGGATAATATAGATGTTGCGCATGCCAAGAAAAAAGGTTTACATGTTATTAATACTCCGTCGGCTTCATCCGAATCCGTAGCCGAATTGGTTTTCGCGCATTTGTTCGGCGGTGTCCGATTTCTGCACGATGCCAATAGAAATATGCCGCTGGAGGGTGATAGTAAGTTCAAGCAATTAAAAAAGTCCTACGGTAACGGAAGAGAACTTAATCGAAAGACCCTCGGAATAATAGGTTTTGGCAGGATTGGACAGGCAACGGCCAAAATAGCCCTAGGAATAGGCATGAATGTTATTTACTACGACTCTTCCTTAGACACCTGTACACTTACCCTTTCTTTTTTTGATGGACGTTCTCTTGAATTTCAGCTAGAGTGCACATCAAAAGAAGAGTTGTTGAAAGAGGCTGATTTTATTACACTGCATATACCCGAGCAAAAAGAGTATGTAATTGGGAAGAAAGAATTGGACCAAATGAAAGACGGCGTGGGTATTGTAAACGCGGCCAGAGGAGGTGTTATTGACGAAGTGGCATTAATAGATGCCATTGATGATGGAAAAGTATCGTTTGCCGGCCTAGACGTTTATGAATCCGAACCTAATCCGGAAATAAAGATTTTGATGCACCCCAACATTTCGTTGTCCCCTCATATAGGAGCCGCAACTAACGAAGCTCAAGACCGTATCGGTAAAGAGCTCGCAGACCAAATTGTATCGCTATTAAAATAGCTTTTGGTTATAAAATAATAGGTGTTTTTCGTACATTACGGATTGAACACTAAATCAACAAAGGAAATGTCAGGATTATTAGATTTATTGAATAGCCCAATGGGCAAACAACTAATTAGCGGAGTTGCAGGACAAACAGGACAACCGGAAAACAAGACTGCAGACGTATTGAGCATGGCAATGCCACTACTTCTTGGCGCCATGAAGAAAAACGTTTCGTCGCCCCAGGGAGCTCAAGGACTCATGAGTGCACTTTCTAACAAACATGATGGAAGTATCTTAAACGACCTCGGTGGTCTTTTTGGCGGAGGTGTAGACGAATCCGTTATGCAAGATGGTGCTGGAATTTTGGGGCACGTATTTGGTAATAAACAACCACAGGTAGAAAATGCGTTGAGTCAAAAATCTGGTTTGGATACTGGCTCTATAGCTCAAATACTAAAGATTGCGGCTCCTATCGTCATGGGGTTTATTGGAAAACAGACCTCACAAGCTAGAATAAACGATTCTAATGACATGAACGCTTTACTTGGCAGTATGTTGGGAGGGCAACCTCAAGAAAATCAGAGCTTAATAACCACTTTGTTAGATGCAGATGGTGATGGGAGTATTTTGGACGATGTAGCCGGAATGGTTATGGGAAGCAACAAGAAAAAGGGAGGTTTAGGCGGACTGCTAGGCGGACTTTTCGGTAAGTAATTTTACTTAACATAATTTAACAAACCCATTCAACACTAGCTGGATGGGTTTTTTGTATCTTAACCTTATGAAAAAGAATAGAATAATTAAAAAATTAATGTCCTTTTCAGGAATCGTAATCGGGATTCTAGTAATGGCCAATTGCGGTAGTTCAAAAGAGGCACTATCAATCACTGATGAGGAAAAACAGGCTTTTGCTGCGGTAGAAGACGATAGTGTAGAAATCGTCAACGATGAAGTTGAGTATCGAATAATTATCATAGAACCAGGATTTTACACCTGGTTAAAGTCAATTGCCAGGCCTGAGGGCTACTACTCCCAAACCTTTTTGGAGAACCGAAACAAGCTTCTGGTACTCAACTGGAATCAACGTGCCATGCTTCCAACCGTTTATGACCCAAATTTGTATCAAATGCAAATAGATTACCAACCGGATATTGATTATGGTTATGACGTTAATTATAAGCTTTACAATTACTTTATTTTCTTCCAAAGAAGATACAATCAGCGCCTAGGACCTTTTGTACCTCGTATTTAGGAATTATCTTTGTACGTGAGAAAGGTCTATGGAGAAACTTAAGGAACGCTGGGGAATTACAAGTAATTTCCAATTGATAATCATTTTTGTAGTATTTGCTATAACCGGGTCTTCTTCCGTTTATGTAGCCAAACCCTTTTTAGCGCTTATCGGATTGGCCAGGGACAATTTTCCGGAGGCTTGGTGGGGCGGCACCGTTTACTGGTTGCTAAGAATACTGCTTATTTTTCCTTTCTATCAAATTCTGCTGGTCCTATACGGATGGCTATTCGGTCAATTTAAATTTTTCTGGGGGTTTGAAAAAAAGATGCTGAGCAGAATGGGTCTAGGGTTCTTGTTTAATACAAAGAGTTAAGGTTTCTTTAACATGGATTTCTAAAGCTTTGATTATTTTCGTAACGTGAAAAGGGAAAATTTTAAATATCTTTCTGTTTTAGTACTTCTCTTTATAGTGGGGTTAAAGGTTTCTTCATTTCATGTTTTTACGCATCAAGACAATACATCGGACACCATTAAAAATTGCGCTATATGTGATATGGCGGTTGAAAATCAGGATGCTGAGTTCGTTGCTACCTTCCATACAGCACCAACTACACCAAATGTAATAACTGTTTCGAAGCCCTTGTCAAAGGCTTATCGTTCAGAATCCTCCCCAACGTATTTACACTTCAAAATTTTTGGCAGACCTCCTCCAGACATAGTATAATCTAAGTCTAGTGCAAAATTTAATAATGTACTTTCCCAAATATTTGGAAAAGAACAATGTATATAACGTATAATGAGGTTCTATTTATTACCCTTAATTTTTATAATTACTTTTTTTATTGGTCATTCCCAAGAATGCGAGTCGATTCTTGTTGGGGAAGTTGTGGACTTTCATGACAATACACCTTTAGAAGGAGCGCTGTTGAGTATAACCGGTAAGAGTATGCAAACGGTATCCAATGATAATGGCAAATTCAGTTTTAGGGATTTGTGTGATGGTGTTATTGAATTAGAGGTTTCTCATCCCGATTGTAAATCTGAATTTATAACGGTAACAATTTCCGGTGATACTTATGAAAAAATAAGATTGGAACATCACTTGCTCGAGTTGGACGAAGTTAAAATCGTTGGTGAAGTTCCAAAAAAGACCACATCCGCACAGGAAGAGAATTTATCGCTAAAAGAATTACAGAAGTATAGCGGAAACAGTTTAGGCGATGCCTTGAAAAAAATTTCAGGGGTGTCTTCACTAAATACCGGAGCGAATATTGTAAAACCTGTCATACAGGGCCTTAATGGCAGTAGGATTCTTATTTTAAACAATAATGTCCGCATGCAGGATATGGAATGGGGCGAAGAACATGCACCTAACGTAGATATAAATTCTAACCAAGACGTCAGTGTAATTAAAGGAGCTTCAGCCTTAGAATACGGTGGAGATGCTATCGGTGGAGTCATAGTACTTGACCCATTACCAATAATTCGTGCAGATTCCCTTTTTGGTAATACTCAAATCAATTTGTTTTCCAACGGACGTGGTGGAAACATCACCTCTACCCTAGTTCGTTCCTATGATTCTGGCCTATATATAAAAGGACAGGCTTCGTATAAGAGGTTAGGAGATTTGGAAAGTCCGGATTATTTATTGTCAAATACCGGTATTCAGGAAAAAGGTATATCCATAAACATTGGCAAAAGAGACTTTTTACAAGGTTGGGAGGGGTATTATTCCTTTTTTGATTCAGATATAGGCATTTTAAGAGCCTCCCACATTGGTAATATAGATGATTTGATTCAAGCGATAAACAGTCAAGAACCATTGATTGTAAACGATTTCAGTTATGACATAAGAAGACCCAATCAAGAAGTCTCACATCATTTAGGAAAATTAAACTATTACAGAAGGTTTGAGGGATTGGGAAAATTGAACCTTCAATACGATTTTCAAAAAAACAGAAGGTTTGAGTACGATGTTAGGGTTGGTGCAGATGCAGACAAGGCATCTTTAGATTTACAACTTACCACCCATTCCTTTTCTTCTAATCTGCAATTGGATGCCCTAAAGGGATTAGATATGAAAATTGGTATTCTAGGTAGGTATCAATCTAATTTTGCAAATCCTGACACGGGCGTACGAAGGTTGATACCTGATTATGATAAATATGATTTCGGATTCTTTGCCATAGCGGAATACCGCCTAAATAATAAGTGGCTTCTGGACGGCGGTTTACGATACGATTTTAATAGAGTAGATGCTAAAAAGTTTTATAGAACATCAAGATGGGAGGAACGTGGGTATGATGAGGAATTTGGCAATCTTGTAATAGAAGATTTTGGAACACAATTACTTACAAACCCAATATTTGACTATCACAATATTTCTGCGACCGTCGGGTCTAACTATGATTTTGGAGATGATACCACTTTTAGATTTAATTATGCCTTTTCGCAACGTGCTCCAAATCCTTCAGAATTATTTAGTGATGGGCTGCATCATTCTGCGGCTAGGATAGAGCTTGGCGATTTGCGCATTAAAAGTGAATCTTCCTCTAAACTATCGGCGTCTGTAGAACGCAGTGCGAGGAATTGGGGATACACCATTTCTCCTTTTCTAAATAGTATAAAGGATTTTATCATCCTGGAACCTACAGAAGTAGAGTTCACCATTAGAGGAGCTTTTCCTGTTTGGTCATACAGACAAACAAATGCTCAACTTATCGGAGTAGATGCAATGGTGTACAATAATTGGACTTCCAAAATTAGGACGGACCATAAATTTTCTTGGGTCCGGGGAACCGATACGGAGACAGATTTAGGTCTAATCAACATCCCAGCGGCCAATTTAAACAACAGCATCTCTTACTCAAATCCTGGATGGCGGAATTTGATAGTAAGTTTGGAAAGTAACTACGTCTTTGAACAAAAAAGGTTTCCTCCCAACATATCTGTTTTTTCACCACAGCAACAGGAGGAAGTATTACTGGAAATAAACACGCCTCCCCCAGCCTATCATCTTCTTGCTTTGGATGCTGAAACCAGTTTCTCGTTGAAGAGAAAAAACGACCTTATCGTTGGCTTAAGGGCAACAAATCTTTTGAATACTGCCTACAGGGACTATTTAAACAGGCTCCGCTATTTTGTGGACGATGTAGGTAGAAATATTAGTCTACGCCTTATTTATAACTATTAATTTAAATTAAAAACAAATGAAAACAATGTTCAATTTATCAAATTCATTACACTTAAAATCCCTGTTCCTTTTGTCAATTATGGGGCTTATGCTCACTTCCTGCTCCAGTGACGATGACAATCCAGACCCAGTGGATGAAGAAGAAGTTATCACAACAATGAACGTGAACTTGGTTGCCACGGGAGCTGGTACCGTTACTCTTCAATCTCAAGACTTGGACGGTGATGGGCCCAATGCCCCACAAGTAACCATATCAGGAAATCTGACGGCTAACACCACTTATGCCGGAAGTATTGAGTTGTTAAATGAGACAGAAACCCCCGCTGAAGATATTACTGAAGAAGTTGAAGAGGAGGACGAAGAGCACCAATTCTTTTTTAATACAAGCGGCGCTTTGACGGGATTCACCTATGCTGATCAGGATGGAAATGGAAACCCGGTAGGTATAGAATTTACCTTGGATACTGGAGATGCAGGTAGCGGTTCCCTACAGATTACACTACGCCATGAACCTAAAAAACCAAATGACGGTTCATTGGCAGACGCAGGTGGTGAAACTGACATTGCACAAACATTTAATTTAACCGTAGAATAATTAGATTATTTGAGAGTCTAATCTTTGCCCTAAGGTTATGAACTATCTCTTACTATAAAGACCAGTAATAAAGCCGTTGTGCGTTTTGATAAAACTCAAAATTTATACAATGGCTTTAATATTTCACAGATTTGTAAGTTTTCAGTACTTCTGGAGGGCAAGGCCCTAAACCTCAATGGTCCTTTGTTTTTTTCCTTTTTAAAGACGTAGGTATAGAACCACATGATGGTAAAGGTTGGGATGATATCCAATCCAGGTATAATTTCTTCTATAAACGTAACGACTCCCGCTGCCTGCCCAATTTTACCCTTGTACAATCTGGTCATTAACCACCCTGATAACGGTGCCCAAATAATATCAGAAAAATCGCCAATAAAGGGAATGGCAAATGATAACATACCAATCCCATCGAAAAGAAGTCCTAAAAAGAGGTGCTTGTATTTTTTATCCATTGGTTTTGACATGCTATAAAAGTAATAATACTTCCTAGAATTACAAGAAGAGTGTCAAAACTATAGACTTTAAAGACGAGCGTGACGAAAGTGAATTTAAGAGAGATTTGAACTGATCAATTTTAAGAACTCGTTACGAGTTTCAATCTTCTCGAACTGACCCCTAAATCCGGATGTCGTAGTGACCGAATTTTGCTTCTGAACACCACGCATCATCATACACATGTGTGAAGCCTCAATTACAACGGCTACACCTTTAGGCTTCAACGTAGTGTTGATACATTCTAATATATCATGGGTTAAACGTTCCTGTACTTGCAATCTTCGCGCAAAAACGTCTACTACCCTGGGTATTTTACTGAGCCCAACAATATGTCCGTTTGGTATGTAGGCGATGTGTGCTTTTCCAAAAAATGGAAGCATGTGGTGCTCACACAAAGAATAGAGTTCAATATCCTTTATAATAACCATATCGTCATAATCCTCCTTGAACATGGCACCTTGAAGGATTTCAACGGCATCTTGCTTGTAGCCTTGGGTTAGGAATAACATGGCCTTCGCCGCTCTTTCCGGGGTTTTGACCAAGCCTTCTCGGGCTATGTCTTCTCCAATCTCATCAATAATTGACGAATATCTGTTTCTGACCTCATCCGTAATCTCTAAATTGTACTCCTCTAAATTTCTATATGGGGACATAAAGTTATGTTTAACATATTAAATAAATAATTAAACAAATCTAATTATTAATTATCTAATCACAACATGGTTTATCAAAAATGAAAGTTAAATATACAACGGATTGCCCAACCGAACATCATGATTGCAATTGTTGGTCTATTCGTTAGGTAATTAATTGATTTTACATTTCGAAAATTTAATACGAACTGGGTATATTTTGCCATGTCCCCACCGTTTCCTAATTTCACTACGTAATCGAAATTTGTGATTTTCGACTTCAACATAAACAGCTAATCCTAAAATTTATTAAGTGTCTCTCAAACTTGGCATAAGAGCGTTTACTTTACAAAAATAGTGGTATGATAAAAGCCTCAAATATTCATAAATACTACGGAAACCTAGAAGTATTAAAGGGAGTTGACCTACATATCAAAAATGGAGAAATAGTTTCTATAGTTGGGGCTTCAGGAGCTGGTAAAACTACATTATTACAAATTTTGGGAACTTTGGACGTGCAATCCAACAAGGAGGATAGCAGTCTTATTATTAACGATACTGAAATAACCCAGCTTTCCGATAAGGAATTGGCAAGATTCAGAAATGAACATATCGGTTTTATTTTTCAGTTTCATCAACTATTACCAGAGTTTACGGCTTTGGAAAATGTATGCCTGCCGGCGTTCATAAAAAAGACTCCAAAAAAAGATGCTGAGAAAAGGGCGATGGAATTATTAGATTTTCTTGGATTAACGGAAAGGTATCATCATAAACCAGCAGAGCTATCTGGTGGAGAGCAACAACGTGTTGCCGTAGCCCGTGCACTAATTAACAATCCATCTATCATATTTGCCGATGAGCCCAGCGGTAATCTAGATTCGGAAAGCGCGGATAGGCTGCACAATTTATTTTTTGAATTGCGTAAATCTTTCGGACAGACTTTTGTCATTGTCACCCATAACGAAGAATTAGCGGAAATGGCCGATAGAATGCTGACCATGGTGGACGGAAAAATTACAGACCAAGAAGTACTT
Organism: Maribacter aestuarii; assembly: GCF_027474845.2. Classification (NCBI taxonomy): domain Bacteria; kingdom Pseudomonadati; phylum Bacteroidota; class Flavobacteriia; order Flavobacteriales; family Flavobacteriaceae; genus Maribacter; species Maribacter aestuarii. The sequence goes on along the minus strand of NZ_CP107031.2, from coordinate 3,552,072 downwards.
GCCTCCTAACTCTAGTGTCCATGTTGAATAAAATTTTGGCGTTCATAATAAGCCCTATCTACTTAAAAGACCAAAATAAGGATTTCAAGTATCGCTCCTCCTTAGTATTTAAACTGGTAGTGTACTCCGTTGTTATCAACGTTGTACTGGGGCTGTTGATAGGAACCTTAGAGTCCGTATTTGGAATGGATTTGGGAAAGCATGCTATTGATGATTTCTTTAAAAGGTATTCCCTTATTTTCATATTTTTTGCCGCCGTAATCATAGCTCCGGTTGTTGAAGAACTAATATTCAGAGGGCCTATGGTATGGTTCAAGAATAAACCTTATTTTCCTCTCATCTTTTACATTTTGACGTTAGTTTTTGGTTTCTACCACATTACCAATTTCGAAATAACGTTTACCATCATTGTATTGTCCCCAATATTGGTCGCTCCCCAAATAATAGTAGGCAGTTTATTGGGTTATGTTAGAGTGAAATTTGGACTACTTTGGGCCATCGCTTTTCATGCCAGTTATAACCTTATTCTTTTAGGACCGTTGATTCTAGTAAAAATGTTGAAAATTCCATTGGAATGACACGAACAGAATTAAAGGATTTTTTAGAGGCAAAGGTTATTACTTATAACAATCCGAGGTTTATAGAATCTGACCCCTTACAAATTCCCCATCTTTTCTCTAAAAAAGAAGATATAGAAATCAGTGCTTTTCTCACGGCGACCATAGCTTGGGGTAACAGAAAAAGCATCATTAACAATGCAAAAAAGTTAATGAACTTATTCGATAATGCTCCGTACGATTTCGTAATTAATCATACAGAAAGCGATTTAGAAAATTTACATGGCTTTGTTCATAGGACCTTTAATCATGAAGATTTGTCCTATTTTATTCGCAGCCTTCAAAACATCTATCAGAACCACAATGGGTTAGAGTCCATCTTTACAAAACATCAGGAAGCGCAAACCCTTCAGCCGGCCATATCTGAGTTTAAACACATATTTTTTGAGTTGGACCATCAAAAAAGAACCACTAAACATATTTCAGACCCCCTCAAGGGTTCTGCCGCCAAGCGTATCAATATGTTTTTGAGATGGATGGTACGTGAGAATAACAACAATGTAGATTTTGGTCTATGGAAAGGTATAAGTGCTTCTAAACTTTCCTGCCCCTTGGATGTGCATTCCGGTAATGTGGCCCGAAAATTGAAATTGCTCAAACGGAGTCAAAATGACTCAAAGGCATTAGCAGAACTGGATAAAAATTTACGCAAACTAGACGCTAAAGACCCTGTAAAATATGATTTCGCGTTGTTCGGTTTAGGGGTCTTTGAAAAGTTTTAGAAAAGACTTCTATTACATAAAAATGGAAATTTAGGTAACTATTCCCATGGTGCCCAAATCCAAAATCTGCTTTGCACCGTCTTTTTTTATCGACTTATAGATAGCCTCTACAATAATCATATCCCTTTTCCCCATTGCTCCAGGGGCTACGTTAGTTGATCCGGTTAAGATATGTTTAGCAAAGTCATCCATTTGCAATGCCTGCTGACTTCGGTGTGGAAAACTTATGACATTACCTTTGGATGTTCTTCCACTAATCGGCCCATAACTATGGGCGGGATCAAGTTCAAACCAACCATCGCTACAATGAACTTTAAGCCTGTTGCCGTTAGCGTTGTGGGATGTGAACATGTGCCCAGCAGCACCATTAGGAAATTCAAATTGAGCGGTAATGGTTTCATCGGTATCCTTAAAATATTCAGGCCTTGTGCTAAACTCTTGCGCACTAACCGAAATAGGATTCGAGCCGGTACCATAAATAGAAGTTTGTATGGAATAAACTCCCATGTTGACCAAGGCTCCTCCCCCAGATAAGTCTTGATTTAATCGCCATTGATTTGGATTACCCCTAGATATATATCCGGCATCCGAAGAAACAAACAACGGTTCTCCAAAAGTTTTTTCCCTTATGTGCTTTTTGACTTCATTAGTGTAAGGGTCGGACTGCATACGATAGCCTACACTTAATTTTACCTTTGCTTTCTCGCATGCATCAATAATTGCGTCACATTCCGCAACGCTTACCGCCATGGGCTTCTCACATATAACGTGCTTCCCTGCCTTTGCAGCTCTTATACTAAAATCTGAATGCATACTGTTAGGTAGAACAACATAAACAATATCAATATCATCATTATCGGCTATGGTATCAAAATTTTCGTAGTTGTAGATATTACGCTCCGGTATGCTATACTTTTCTTTCCAAATCTTTTCTTTTTCCTTAGTTCCGGTTACAATACCGGCCAAATAACAATGTTCCGTGTCCATAAGCGCAGGGGCTAACTGATATGTGCTGTAACTACCCAAACCCACTAATGCAATTCCTAGTTTTTTTTCTAGACCAGTTGCGCTTCCCGTTTTTGCAAAGGCAATAGGCCCGATTAAACCTGAACCAATTAGTCCTTTGGATAACAGCTGATTAAAATCCCTTCTTTTCATATTTCTAATGATTCCCGATAATTTCTGTTTAATTTAAATAAAAAAACCACTATTAAATATTAATAGTGGTTTTAAATAATAAATTTATTCTTTTATGACTTCGGCATCACAACGGAATCAATCGCATGAATAATACCATTGGCCGCCATAACATCGGCCAATATTACAGTCGCAGTTCCTCCATTTGCGTCGGTTAATAAAACACTGCCGTCGCGCAATGAAAGCGTAAGTTTTCCACCATTTACTGTTTCTACTTCAAATGTTCCATCATTCCCTTGTATAGCTTCAATTACGGAAGCTGCATTATAAGAACCGGATACCACATGATATGTTAATATTCCTCCAAGCTTCTCCTTGTTTTCTGGTTCCAACAAGGTATTAACTGTCCCTTCTGGTAATTTACCAAAGGCGTCATTAGTCGGGGCAAATACCGTAAATGGTCCTTCTCCGTTCAAGGTCTCTACTAATCCGGCAGCATCAACAGCGGTAACCAATGTTGTAAATCTTTCGTCTCCAGAAGCTACGCTAACAATTGTTGGCATTTCCATTACTTCATCCACAACTTCTTCCATTTGCTCCTCTGCAGATTCCATTGCTTCTTTACTTTCTTTTTTAGTTTCTCCACAACTCATAACCATTGTGGCAATAAATAATACTGATAGTGTTTTTAAGTTTTTCATGTTTACTTCTTTTGTTTATGCCAAATTAATTTAATTTTTATGAAATCTTCTTAATTTTTGTTTAAAATATTATATAAAATATTAAACAATATATAAATAGTGATGTTTTATTCCTTAAGAGTCGAACAAATAGAACAAAAGACTTCTTCTAAATATTAGTTTGATTGATAAAATAATTATTTTCGTCTAAACCGAACAAATAGTATAGTAATGAACAGATACGCAATTTGTCTTTTTTTATGGCTTCCCTTAAATTTATTGGCTCAGGAACGTAAGCTCCCAATTGATACCGTAATTACCACTCAACATAGTGTTACCATAAATGGTAATGCCATGAATTACACAGCACAAACGGGAACGCAACCTGTTTGGGATGACATGGGACAACCCATTGCTTCTCTTCATTATACCTACTATACCAGAAACAACGTAAAAGACAGGGCGTCTCGCCCACTATTGATATCATTTAACGGCGGTCCAGGTTCCGGGTCCGTATGGATGCATTTGGCTTATACCGGTCCCAGGGTCTTAAAAATAGATGATGAAGGCTATCCTATTCAACCCTATGGAGTAAAAGAGAATCCCTTTTCAGTTTTGGATGTCACGGACATTGTATATGTGAATCCGGCTAACACCGGATATTCCAGAACAATTCCAGAGTCTGGAAAGGAGGTTGACCGTGAAAAGTTCTTCGGTATCAATGCGGATATTAAGTATTTGGCCGAATGGCTGAACACTTTTGTCACACGGAATAATAGATGGCGCTCGCCAAAGTATATCATCGGAGAGAGCTATGGAGGTACAAGGGTAATGGGTCTATCATTAGCTTTACAGAATCAACAATGGATGTATCTGAATGGTGTAATCATGGTTTCCCCGGCCGACTATAAGGTTATTAGGGTTGGAGGACCCGTTTCCGAAGCGCTTCGCCTACCCTATTATACCGCCGCTGCTTGGCACCATAAAGCGCTACCGGCCGAGCTTCAGAATAAGGACTTACTGGAAGTGCTTCCTGAATCCGAAGAGTACACGATAAATACGCTTATTCCTGCCATAGCTAAAGGTGGTTTTATTTCAGACGCTGAGAGACAGGCTGCAGCTAAAAAGATGGCCTACTATTCGGGTCTTAAGGAAAAAGACATTCTAGACCAGAATCTTTCTGTTCCTACTTCCTTTTTCTGGAAAAACCTTTTAAAGGAAAAAGGTGGGTACACCATAGGTAGATTGGATTCCAGATATCTGGGTATTGATAAACAACTTTTTGGAGAGCGACCAGATTACAATTCGGAGATAACTTCATGGCTCCACAGTTTTACACCTGCAATCAATTATTACCTTCAGGAAGAATTAAACTTTAAAACAGACATCAAATATAACATGTTCGGGCCTGTTCGCCCTTGGAATAATGATGATGATAACACAAGGGATGATTTAAGGCAGGCCATGGCTCAAAACCCTTACTTGAACGTTATGGTGCAATCTGGGTATTATGATGGTGCCACTACCTATTTTAATGCCAAGTACACCATGTGGCAGATAGACCCCAGTGGAAGAATGAAGGATAGGTTCAGCTTTAAGGGATACCGTTCTGGCCATATGATGTATTTGAGACGCGACGATCTCAAAAATGCCAATGATGATATTCGGGATTTTATAGCTAGAACGTCGACCAACGGAAAGAGTGCTAAATACTAATTATATATGCCTGTTAATTAGTTGTGGTTTGACAAAAACAGTGCTTTTAATGCTAAATATGCTAGATGGAAATTAAATCTTTTTTGAAGACCCTATCGATAATGCATTTGTCATTAGTAATTGGGCTTGTAATTTTCACGCTTATTGCAATAGCACAAGGCAAAGGTTTCAATACTAATACCAATCAGTCCAACACGCTCCTCTACCTTGTTCCAATTTTGGCATTAATAGGTTATTTTGGGAGTAAATATTTGTTTAAAAAGATGTTGTCAGATGTAAAGGAAAGTGATGCTCTTGTAGAAAAGCTGAAGAAATTTCAATCTGCCTCCCATGTGAAGTATGCGCTTATTGAAGCGCCTGCCTTCTTTGCCCTTTATGTTTATTACGACTCGGGGAATGCCCTTCCATTGGTCATTGCCATTTGTTTATTAGCCTATCTTTTTGTGCAAAAACCGAATAAGGAGGCTATAAAAAGGGAGCTACCTTTATCGAGAGCCGAACAGGAGCAATTATAACTTAAAAAAATATGAGAACTAGAATCTTATTGTTTATGGGAATTGTTTCAGCTTTATTTGGGATGCAAAAAGGTCAAGCACAGGACTGGGCCAATCTAGGACAGTTTCAAGAAGCCAACAGCCAAATCGAAGACCCAGCTCCTAATGAAGACCGGGTTGTTTTTATGGGTAATTCCATTACTATTGGATGGCTAAATTCGCGTCCCGATTTTTTTAAAGACAAGCCTTATATCAATAGAGGAATTAGCGGACAAACCACACCACAGATGCTTATAAGGTTTCGCCAAGACGTAGTAGACCTGAAACCAAAAGTAGTTGTGATTCTTGCGGGCACTAACGATATTGCGGGCAACACAGGTCCGTCTACATTGGAGATGATTGCCGATAACATTAAAGGCATGGCCGAAATTGCCCATGCAAACGGAATTAAGGTAATTATATCATCTACCCTGCCGGCTTATGATTATCCTTGGAAACCAGGTTTGGAACCTGCCGATAAAATCGTTTCACTGAATAAAATGCTAAAGGATTATGCCGAGTCCAAAGGTCACATTTATTTGGATTATTTCTCGGCCATGGCAGATGAGAGAAACGGGCTACCTAAAAAATATGCAGCAGATGAAGTACACCCCACTGTGAAAGGTTATAAGGTCATGGAACCTTTAGTGGAAGAAGCAATCAATAAAGCACTAAGTCAATAAAATTATTAATCCTGCCCTTATGAAAAATTTTACCAAGCAATGGGATACTATCATCATAGCTTCCGGTGCGGGTAGATTAGCAGCTGCAATTTGCCTGTCTTGAGCAGGTCAAAAGGTTATGTTTACGGCACCGAAAAAAGCTTAAAGCATATTGGTCCTTTCGCCTTTAAGACCCAGAGCGAGATAGAAAGCCTTTACTTATGTGGGGCCAGTATTTTTCCCATGGTGTTGCAGGGGCCAGCCACTCCAGTGTCGATACTACATCAAGGATATTAGGTTGCCACCAAGATGAACTAAAAGAACCAAGACCGGATTAGGAATTGTTAATTCTAAAGACCGAAGACAATCCAAACACTTACCCCTATTGGATTGAGAAAAAAATACAGCTGCTTAAAAATCGTGCGGTGACCAAGGTTTCCCAAGAATCACTTTAATATTTATTCAAAAAGCAAGGGGAAAAATTTTCCTTCCATTTTTTTACCTTTTGGAATAGGCGGAACTCCTTTTAATAGTTCATCGTCCGTATTGCTTATGGTTCCGTCCGCGAACACGTTCAATACAAAGGCCCTTCTAGGCTTGTCGGATTTATTCTCATACGATCCGTGCACCAATAAGGGATGATGAAACGTAGCATAGCCTTTTTTTAATTCAATGGGGACGGGCGTGAACTTCTCCTTTTGCTCATCCGTCAAATAATCCATAATCCCGTTCATATTCCCTGCCAGTTCAGGAGCATTAAGAAGGCCCCATTTATGACTTTTTGGTATGTAATGCAGGCAACCATTTTCTTGGTTGGCATCATCCAAACCTGTCCAACAAGTCAAATGCTGCATAGCTACGGTTCTAGTCCAGTATGAATAATCTTGATGCCATGCCACTACCCCACCATGTTTTGCAGGTTTATAAAATAGTTGGTCATGCCAAAAACGTACAGGTTTATTTTCCAAAAGTTGATGGGCAGCCATAATAAAGGCTGGATTCCAAAGAATATCATGAAACGCTTCGGTTATTCTCCAATGCCCTAAAGAGTGGAACAGAATAGCATCCGAATCACTAGATTCATTACTGTGAAATTCATAGAATAGATGATGGGCAGGATGATGAGGGTCTATAATTTCCTCCATTTCTCGTTTTAATTGTTCAATTTGAGTTTCATCCAACATTTTTATGCCACTTACATACCCGTTCTCATGAAAATGTTGCACCTGCTCCTGCGTAAGCCTATAAGGTTCCCACTCATCTTTCGTTTTAGGTAACTTAAAAAGGTCGGAGACCGGGCCATGGTATTCCGCTAAATCTTTTACCAACATAATTTCAATTTAAGTACTCAATTTTGTTTTAGTTTGAGCGCAGATTCTTTTCAACCGCTATCCTCGATGTGACTTTTTCGATTTTTTAATTCTCATCGAACTCAATTTTTCTGTGTTTGACCAAGCTATTCTCCAAAAATTCAAAATTTACAAATGAATACAATTAGTTTTAAGCTTTAATAAGGGCCAATAGAAGATGATTCTTTGACTAGAGTTCTCCTTATTCCCTCCTTAAAGATAATTGAATCCAGTAAATATTGTTTCACAAAATTATGACACTGTGTATTTTGCCTGCCTAAATTGAAAATATAGAAATAATGCAATCCTTTGTATATTCACTACATTAAAAATCATTTTTATGAAATCCTTAGTATCCCTTTTATTTTTAATACTGTTCCTCTCTTGTAATTCAGGCAACGATGAAATTAGTGATAGGGAAGAAATCACATCAATACTATTAAAGCAACAAGAAGCCTGGTCCAATTATAATCTTGAGGGATTTATGGAGGGTTATTGGCGTTCCGATTCCTTAAAATTTTACAGCGGAGGTAATCTGAATAAAGGATGGCAAAATACTTTGGATAATTATAAGCTCAGATACCCTACAAAGGCACAATCCGGCAAGCTAGAGTTTAAAATAGCGGATATAGCGCAAATTAATGAAAGTGCATACTGGGTAATGGGAGAGTACCACCTTACCCGTGAAATCGGAGATGCAAAAGGTACTTTTCTAATTATTTTTAAAAGGATTAACGGCAAATGGAAGATTGTGGCCGATTCTTCCTGTTGATACTGAAAGCTAGGTTAGTTTTGTTTATTTTTGGAAAATTTTGATTACTAAATACGATGAAAAAGACACTAATTATTATCATTGGGCTGGCATGGGCTTGTAATTCCTCCCAAAAAACAGTATCCAGCCCAGAAGTACAAGAAAAAGCGCCTGAAATTACATCAGAAACCTACGCGCAAACCATTACCGAAGATGAACTGAAAGAACACTTATACATCTATGCTTCAGATGATTTTGAAGGAAGGGAAACCGGTGAGCCCGGTCAAAAGAAGGCAGTAGAATATTTAAAATCGGAATACCAAAAATTAGATGTCCCTGCGGCAAAGTCGGACAATGATTATTTTCAGATTGTTCCTCTAGAGATTAGTAAGTTGCCTGTTGGGAAACTTACAGTAGATAATAAGGATTTTTTGATTGGGGAACACGTTTTGACTTTTAATTCTGCAAATTCCATTTTTAATGAAGTTGTGTACGTCGGTTACGGCATAGAGGAAGATGAATATTCTGACTATGAGGGAATGGATTTAAAAGACAAGCTAATTTTAGTAAAATCTGGAGAGCCTAAAAATACTGATGGAACATACAAACTGTCCGGAACTGATGAAGCCTCTATATGGAGTAATATGTCGGAGTCCTTAAGTAAACGCATACAGCTAGCAGTAGATAAAGGTGCCAAAGGAATTTTGTACTATGACCCAGAGAATTTTAGCCGCTTCAAAAGAAGGTTTGATTACATGAGGACCAATGACAGCGGTCGAATGAGTTTAAAAAATGACAAGGATGGTGACTTTTCCAGTATTTTTATTGATGAGGCTATGGCCGAAGCCATTTTCCCCAATGTTAATGATGATAGTGAAAAAAAAGTTATCGAAACGGAAATAGCACTAGACTTTCAAAGTTCAAATGATGCCGTGGAATCAGAAAATGTTGTAGCAATTATTAGAGGTTCCGAAAAACCAAACGAGTATTTGGTTATTTCCTCCCATTTGGACCACATTGGAGTGTCGGCAAGTGGCGAAATAAACAACGGAGCGGATGACGACGGATCAGGAACGGTTGCATTGTTGGAAATCGCGGAAGCTTTTAAAAAGGCGGTAGAAGACGGAAATGGTCCGAAGCGTTCCATCGTTTTTCTTCATGTAACCGGAGAAGAAAAAGGACTTTTAGGTTCACAATATTATACGGATGTTGAGCCTCTTTTCCCTTTGGACCAAACCATTGCCAACCTTAATATCGATATGATCGGTAGAATAGACCCGAAACGTGAAGGCGACAGAAATTATATTTATTTAATCGGGTCGGATAAGTTAAGTACAGAACTGCACGAGTTATCCGAAGACGTAAATAAAGAATACACCAATCTGGAATTGGATTATACGTACAATGATGAGAACGACCCCAATCGTTTTTACTATAGAAGTGATCACTACAATTTTGCAAAAAACAACATCCCCATAATTTTTTATTTTAATGGTACACACGACGATTATCACAGACCTGGGGATACCCCGGATAAAATTAACTATGACCTATTAGAAAATAGGGCACGTTTAATATTTTACACCGCTTGGGAAATTGCCAACAAAGAACAGCGAATTATAGCTGACAAAGCTGCAAAGTAGACTACTGTCAAACAATTAAATAAAAGCCTTTCTACTTCGGGAGGCTTTTTTTATTGATTACAAAGAAATTATTAATAAGTGATAATTAAAAAGTCCCGGATAAAAATCCAGGACTTTTCGCTTTAATCGCTATATGGGTGGAAGACCGGGTTCGAACCGGCGACCCTCGGTACCACAAACCGATGCTCTAACCAGCTGAGCTACAACCACCATTTTAGAAGCGATGGCAAAGGTAATTTTTTTCAGAGTTCCTAGCAAGTAATATTTTTGAATTGGATAAAATATTTGGATATAATTGAATTTTAATTTTTAGCTAAATTAGGACATTCAACGGCATTTCATTTAACAAATGAGTTATGTGTTTGAGTTTAACTTTTTGTATAGAAATGCTTAAAAAGAATAATGGCTCCTTGTTGCCAATAAAAGTTCCGATGATAAGAGGATTATAGTGATAATTTCCTTTCCTACAAGAGAGAATATCTTATAACGGGGGACATTTTTCATTTACATTTGCTAATTGGGTAATAATCTACTTCAATACTTCCTTAAAAATCGATGAAATGCACGATTAGCTAGACAAAACACACAAAAAAGTGAGTTTCACAACAATAATTATTGAACAATGGAGCAGTTACGTTACTTTTAATATTTATAATAGATCAGTAAGAAATGTTCGTGAGTTCAATTTTATTATCAAAAAAGAGATTTGCACGAAATAAGCTATTCACATTTGTTCTTGGTCTAGTTTTTACAAATACCATTTTATATTCCCAACTGGACATTCGTGATAGTCTTCTAAATGAAATTAATATACATAGAGCACAAAATCACTTTAATGAGCAGGATACACTGCATATAAAAAATTTACTAGAACTCGCAACAGAACTTCGGTATTACAATTTAGACAGCCTTTTTCTTTTATCGAAGAATGCCTTGGATTTAAGCCAGAAGTCAGACTACACAAAAGGAAAAACAAAAGCATTTTCTACGTTAGGCCTCTACTATTCGGATAAAGGCAAACATACCCTTGCCATTGAAAAATTTCAATTAGCTATGCAATTAGCGGCACAGACGGAAGACTCCAAACTTTTGTTGAAAGCCAAGGGTGATCTTGCTAGAGAATACGAATATTTAGGCGACTATTCCAAAGCCTTGCAGCAATATTTAGAAACAGTGGAGCTCGCACAGAAAGCTGACGAAAAAGACATACTTTCCGTAGTTAACGAAAATATTGCCAATCTGTACATATCACTCAAAGATTATGACCAAGCAATGGTTTTCTATAAAAAGGTAAAGGCAATTAATAAAGAAATTGGCAACCCTGTATTTATGGCAGAAACTATGAGTAATATGGCTTCGGCCTTTGCGGATATGGGCGAACTGGACCATGCCATGTATAATGCCAATAGCTGTATCAAAATATTTGAAGAAAAAAAATTATTGATTGGCTGGCCTACGCGTATCAAATAAAGGGTAAAGTATATTTAAAGAGAGAGAAGTATAACTGGGCTATGTATTGGTATAACCAAAGTCGCCTATTATATAATGGTTTAAATGACAAAAGATCCGAGATAACATTACTCAATGGAATGGCGGAAGCTTCATTGGGACTTAAAAAGGATAGTATTGCCGAAGTTTATGCGCTAGAGGCATACGATTATGCCTTAAAGATAAAAGATAAACCTGGCATACAGGAATCTTCAAAAATTCTTCATTCATCAAACAAGGCTAAGGGTAATTTTGAAACTGCTTTAATGTATCACGAACGTTATCAAGAAGTTACAAACGAACTATCAAAAAATGAGAATGAAAAAGGTCTTACCATGTTAAAGACCAAAATACAATATGACCAACAAAAAAAACAATTGATCTTAGAGAATGAAAAGGCTCTGGCAAAACAAAAAGTTTACATTTACATAGCACTTTTTATTTTGCTAATATTCTTAGGAATAACAATGCTTATTAGAAAAAATGCTGAAATTCAGAAAAAATTAAATGTAGAATTAATATCCAAAACAAAGGATCTTGAGAAAAAAGAAGAGCATTTAAAAGATGTAAACCATACCAAGGATAAACTTTTCTCGATTATTGGACACGATTTACGTGGACCTATTGGAGCTTTTCAAGGGCTTATTAAACTTTTTAAGGAGGGTGAAATGTCTAAAGACGAATTCTTGAGTTTCGTCCCTAAGTTAAAAACAGATATAGATCATATATCATTTACGTTGAACAACCTATTGTCTTGGGGTCAAACTCAAATGAACGGTTCTAGTACCAAACCCTGCATCACTCCTTTAGAGAATATTGTTGAAGAAAACATAGCACTATTGTCCGAAATAGCATCGAACAAATCAATAAAACTGATAAACAGAGTAGAACCAAATACATTGACTTGGTCAGATTCAGATCAGTTAGACATTATTATAAGAAATTTAATTAGTAATGCCTTAAAGTTTACTCCAGAAAAAGGAATGGTTACCATCGGTGCAACTGAAAAACTGAATCAATGGGAAATTTACGTTAGGGACAATGGTATTGGTATGGATGAGGAGACGATGGGTAAAATATTCAGTAAAAACTCTTCGCATACAACCTACGGCACTAATGATGAAAAAGGTACCGGATTAGGACTAGCGCTATGTAAAGAAATGGTTGAAAAAAATAATGGGATTATTTGGGTGAATAGTGCCCAGAACAAGGGCTCCAGCTTTTACTTTACCATCCCAAAGGCTAAAAAAAGTACAAGAAAAGTGCTTAAATCAAAGCGTCTAGGGAATCAATGGCCAACAGCCGTTCCGCTGTAAAACCTTCGGCATAGTCTTGACCGATTAACCTTCCTAAATCTCGTGCTCTGTAATGTACACTGTCTATAAACGTTTTACTACTTATAGGAGTTTCCGGCTCATCGCTATCGGGATCATGGAATTGGGAAGCATAAGCTTCTATGGCATCTGTTTTCTTTGAAATAAAACCACTAATGTCAACAACAAAATCAGGTTTAATATTTTTCCATTGTATGTAGTGGTACACCACTTTGGGTCGCCATGCCTCCTGATCTTCACCATCAAGTTGGGTCTCAATTTTAATTAAACCACTTAAAAAGCATGAATTACTAACCAGTTCACTACCTCTTGCGTGGTCTATATGTCTGTCCTCTATGGTATTGCACAACACAACGTTTGGCCTGTACTTGCGCAGTATCTTTATGATTTCCATTTGATGATGCTCGTCGTTTCTAAAAAAGCCATCCCTGAATTTCAAGTTTTCCCGCACTATCACTCCCAATACTTTTGCTGCTGCGGCAGCTTCCTTATCTCTAATCTCAGCAGAACCTCTAGTTCCTAGCTCGCCACGGGTAAGGTCTATAATCCCTACCTTTTTACCCCTTGATACTTCTTTCGCAATCGTGCCTCCGGCTCCAAGTTCGGCATCATCTGGATGAGCCCCAAATACTAGTATATCTAATTTCATTGATTTATGTGGTTGATTTTGTAATAAGGCTTTCGTGGTAAACTATAATGAATATTTAGGTATTGGAAGTAACCGAAGCTTTACTCTTTACAATCTCCAATGCCTGCTCTAAATCTTCTTTTATATCCTCTATTTCCTCAATTCCCAAGGAAAACCTAATCAGTCCATCGGCAATACCTTGTTCCGCCCTTACTTCTGGGCTCATTAAAGCATGAGAAGTTTGTGTGGGAGATAATACGGTACTCTCTACACCGGCAAGACTCATGGAAGATTTAATAAGTTTTAACGATTTTTGGAATAAGGCGGGGTCTAAATAGGATTTAAGCTCAAAGGAGAGCATACCACCAAAACCTCGCATTTGTTCTTTTGCAATCTCATGGCCCTTATGCATAGGTAATCCTGGATAATTAACCGCATTAATGTCTTTATGATTGCTTAGAAAATTTGCCATATCCATGGCATTTGCATTTTGAGCCTTAACTCGCAATCCCATAGTTTTTATGCTTCGCTCTAATAACCAAACCGTATAGTCGCTTAAGCTACCTCCAAAATTCTTAGCTAAATGAAAAATACGTTCCATATTTTCCTTGGATGAAGCAACGGCTCCTGCACAGATATCCGAGTGTCCCCCCATATATTTAGTAGCGCTATGGATGACGATATCAATTCCAAAGTCGATAGGGTTTTGGTTGACCGGGCTGGCAAAAGTATTGTCGATCATAGAAATTATTCCATGCTTTTTCGCGAGCTGGGCAACACGTTTTAAATCGGTAATAGTCAGTAACGGATTGGAAGGGGTTTCTATATAAATAACCTTGGTATTCTTATTGATTTTAGCCTCAAAATCTTTGGTTTCCCATCCTTCGGTAAAAGAGTAGGTTATACCATATTTACTAAATTCCTCTGTAACTAAATTATAAGTGCCACCATATAAAGTTTGCTGTAACACTACATGGTCCCCTGCCCTTAAAAATGCCATAAGAGCAGTACTAACAGCTGCCATACCACTACCGAATATAAGCGCATCTTCCGCATGTTCCAAAGCTGCAATCTTTTTACATAGCCCTTCTTGATTAGGCGTATTAAAATACCTGGGATACCTTTTAATATCAACATCGTCAAATGCATAAGAAGTACTCATATATAGTGGTGAAATAGCCCCCTTATGTTGTTCATCAATTAGCTCTCCCTCATGCGTACAGATGGTATTTAATCCTTTTTTCTTCATACTTATTATTATCTTAAAATAATACTTAAAGGTACGGAATTACACTAAACCTTAAAGGTTTTCCACTTTCCCTTACGAAATAGAATAATGGAAATAATAGCCAACAAGATTTCCGCTGAGGTTATGGCCAAAAACACCCCAAGCGCTCCCAGATTGAAATAAAAAGCTGCCAAGTAGGCAAATGGCAACTGAAAAAGCCAAAAAGCAATTAAATTAATTCTAGTAGGGGTGCGGGTATCTCCAGAACCGTTAAAAGCCTGGGTCACGACCATACCGTAGGCATAAAAGATATAACCTGCCGCAATTATCTGCAAACAAAGGCCTCCATTTTCGATTACCGCGGGGTTACTATTAAACCACCCCACAATCTCTTTGGCAAAAAACAGGTACACTAACGAGACGGCTCCCATAAAATAAGCATTGTATTTCCCTGTTTTCCAAACCGATGTTTCAGCGCGTTCGGGTTTTTCAGCCCCCAAGTTTTGCCCCACCAATGTTGCCGCAGCATTACTCATTCCCCAAGAAGGCATTAAAGTAAAAAGCATAACACGAATGGCGATCGTATAACCTGCTAGGACTTCGCTTCCAAATTCGGACATCATACGCATTAAAAATACCCAGCTGGACGTACCTATAAGAAATTGGGCGATTCCTCCAAGGGAAACCCGTATCAGGTTCAACATCACTTTTACATTTAAGATCAAATCCCTAAAAGCCAACTTAATTCTACTCCATCCAAAAAATAGAATGCCCATTTGAAAAATTACGGCGGTTCCGCGCCCTATGTTAGTCGCTATAGCAGCTCCCATAACACCATACTCGGGGACAAATCCCCATCCAAAAATGAAAATAGGGTCCAAAATTATGTTTAGTCCGTTGGAAAGTACTAAGGTCCACATTGCAATTGAGGCATCACCGGCACCGCGAAAAATAGCGTTGATCAGGAAAAGTAACATGATGGTCAGGTTGCCCCCTAAAAGTAACTTGGTATAGCCATATCCTTCGGCAATAAGGTCGGGCTCTGCACCCATTAAGGATAAAATATCCTTGGCATAAATAAATCCGAAAAACCCAACGACCAGCGAAACCAATATTCCCAATCCTATGGCCTGTACGGCAGCTTCCTTGGCCCCATTAAGGTCCTTCTCTCCTACCCTACGAGCAACTACGGCCGTCGCCGCCATACTCAGTCCAATGGCAACGGCATATATCAAGGTTACGACCGATTCCGTTAGCCCAATGGTTGCTACGGCATTAACGCTGACCTGTGAAACATAGGCAATGTCCACCAAAGCGAAAATGGACTCCATGAGCATTTCCAAAATCATGGGTACGGAAAGCATAAAAATGGCCTTTCGAATGCTACCTGTAGTAAATTCCGATTCCTGACCCGAAATAGCTATCCAGAAATATTTTAAAAACTTTTGTATTGATTTTATAAGTGATTTCATTCTATAGAAATTACGTTAGTGGAAAGTGTGTAAATGTCTGCTTAACCGAAGTAGTAATATCGGTTAAGAAAATAGCCTAGTGGCAATGACATTTGCAAGTAACATAAATTTCTAGAGCTTCATAATGAAGCAAATATGCAAAAAAATATAATATCTTAGAAATTCTTTTAAATATTCATTGCCTATGACCGCTTACGACATTTCTGATTTTATAAAGGACTATCGCCAAAGCTTATTAAGAGTATTCATGGCCTTTCTTTTTTTATCCTTATGTATTTCATGTAAGAATACTGCAAAATCCGTGGAGAAAATTGTAGATACTAAATCAACTGGTTATCAAGGTCAAGCTCCCAGCCCAGTAGTCCCAACAACAAACAGACCAGTACAAAAACAATGGAAAGGAGTATGGACTTTTAACAACGAAACTTTTTTTTCCAACGATTTTGATGGGGCACGACTTAATGGCATTGCTGAAGATGGTAACGACCATTACACGATTTGGATTACTGCCGAGAATACCCCGATTAACGTAAGTCCTTGGTATGCTTTCAAAGTATGGACGGAAAATCCCAGAGAAATCACCGTTAAATTATCCTACCAAGATTCGAGGAGCCGGTATTATCCTAAAATCAGTAGGGACGGACTTAATTTTAAAAAACTGGATAGTGCGCAAATTGAGATTCTGAATCCTGGGGAAGGTGATTTTGGAATAAATGCTGCCCCTGAGTTTGTAGAATTAAAGTTGCAAATAGGGAAAGAACCTTTATGGATTTCTGCTCAGGAACTCTATACCTCCAAACGGGTGAGGGGCTGGATTGATTCTTTGTCCGTAAAGCGTTTCGTTTCCAATTATGAAATAGGTAGAAGTTCAGAAAAAAGACCGATGCACCTTATGGAAATTAAGGAAGATGCTACTACTAAAAAGGCAGTCATGATTATTTCCAGACAACATCCTCCTGAAGTCACCGGATTTTTGGCAATGAAGTCCTTTATAGAAACACTAAGTGGAGAAAGCCCTGAAGCCATTGCGTTTAGAGAGGAATTTGACGTTTTCGTAGTGCCCTTAATGAATCCCGATGGAGTTGACAACGGACATTGGCGCCACAATATGGGCGGTATAGATTTGAATCGGGACTGGGAAAATTTTAATCAACCCGAAACTCAAAGTGTACAAAACTTTCTTAACAAAAAAAGTGCAGAAGGCTACGAATTTGTTTTTGGTGCGGACTTTCACTCTACTTGGGACGATATTTATTATCCCATTGATAGTACCGTTACTGGAGAAAAAGGGCAAATTGTATTTGATTGGATTGATGGTATTAGCAACCGTTTACCTCAGAAACAGACCAATATTAAACCGTCAACCACTATACATCCGACTATGGTTTCTCGTAATTATTTTTATGTAAACCACAACATGCCCGCAATAGTTTTTGAGTTGGGAGACAATACACCGCGAGATTTTCTAAAAGAAAAAGGTAAAGTTGCGGCAGAAGAATTAATGAAACTTCTTATGAATTAGTTGGATTTGGAATAGTTGACTTTATATCGCCAATAACTTAATCCTCCAAGGGCCAAAACTCCGGCAACGGTATAATAAATAAATGATGGAGTAATTACTTGCGCTCCACTGGCATAACTATGTAGGCCTACAAGGTAAAAATTAACACCAAAATAGGTCATCATTATGCTTCCAAAAGCAATGACACTTAAGAAATTAAAAGTCCACCTTCCTCTGAGTCCAGGTACCAATCTGGTGTGGATGACAAAGGCATAAACCATAATGGAAATCAAAGCCCAGGTCTCCTTCGGATCCCAACCCCAATAACGACCCCAACTCTCATTGGCCCATTGACCTCCTAGAAAGTTTCCTATGGTCAACATAATGAGACCAACGGTTATGGCCAGTTCATTGATAATGGTCAATTCCTTCAAATTGATATCCATTCTCTTTTTGTTCTTTTTGGTCGTAAGTAATATCAGCACCAAGCAAACGACTCCCAAAATCATTCCAACGGTTAAAGGACCGTAGCTTCCTACTATAACGGCCACATGAATCATGAGCCAGTAACTATCCAGAACAGGAACCAAATTAGCTATAGAAGGATCCACCCAACTTTGATGGGCTATCCAGAGTAACATTGAAGAAACAAATGCAGAAGCCGCTATGGTCATGTCATTTTTCCGACCAAAGGCCAGGCCTATTCCCATAGTGGCCCATGAGACGTAAAGAATGCTTTCATAGGCATCGCTCCAAGGCGCATGTCCCGAAATATACCATCTCAACACCAGTCCGGCGGTATGCCATAGGAAAAAGAGAATAATAACCCCTTTAAAAAAGTATACACCAGCCCTCCAGATTTCTCGATCTTTAAAAATCTGGAAAATCAATACGAAAAACATTAAAACCCCTACCAAAGCGTAGTATTGATATAGTCTATTGAATATATCCAGCTTATTATAAATGACCTCTGTGTTTATTTCATTCTCAGAAGGTAAAACCTCACTCCCATGGTTTTCCTGGTTCTGTTTAAAAGCCGCCAACAATTTATCTGCTTCAGTATAATCACCACTCTGTTGCGCCTTGCCCAACGTCATTAGATAGTAGGGCATTGCATTTTTAACAAAATTAGCATAAAGGGAATCAGAGACCTGATATTGACCGCCCCTAAATTCCACAGCTGAAATCCATTTGTTATTCTCATCGTTCAACAAAGGGAAAATTTTCACTATTTGCTGGCCCAATGCTTGGTTTAAGAGACTAATACGAATATGGGCATCCTTGAAATCCTGTTGAAATTTGTTCGGATTATTCGTAGCAGTAGCATCCCTTAGATAGGGCTCCAGTTTGTAATTCCCTTTTTGATCAAAGAAGTCCGTTGCCTTCACATATTTCTGACCTAGCGGAATATCTATGATTTTCCGAATACTGTCATTTTGCGCTTTCTTATCCAAAGCTATAAACTCCGTATTGTACCACAGGGCAGGATTCATCATCATGGAAAGAAAAACCTGATCTGAACTATATCCCATGTAGGAATCCTTCAAACTCAATTTGCGTAGTAATTCCGAGGAAAATGTATTTATTGGCTTCATACGGCCACCCTCATCCTGTATTACCAGTTTACCGAATTTGTCCGCATGGGCCTTAGCAACTATGGTTGCGTTCAGCAGTGAATCCAACTGTTGTGCAGTGGGAGCCGCCTGATGGTCATGACCATCGTCTACAGAGTGTTCTTGGGCCACGGACGGAAACACTAACCCTGCCAATAGCGCTATGGTTGTTACTACCTTCTTCTTATTTTTTTAAGCTTATCCAAAGATTTGGCCAAATCCTTGAACCGCGTTTTTCCAAAGAACATGATGCCCATTAGACCTATATACAAGAGAAAATAACCGATATAGGTTATCCATGTACCCCACGAGTCATGATTCACGGAAAGTGTTGTACCTTTTTCGTCCGGGTCAAAACCCGATTGAAAAAAGCGATACCCCTTATGGTCCAGAACATGGTTCATATAAATATCATAATCAAAAGGACGCTCATCCTTAAGGGTGATTTTACTCATAAACGAAGCATATCCTTTTTCTGTCCCCGGATACTTTTCGGCGATAAAATCATTTAGCTGTATACCAAAGGGCAATTCATGCACCTTTGATCCGTAGCGTAGCGTGAAATCCAAACCACCAACGGTAAATTTATCGGAATAATCCGTTCCTCCCTTTCCTCCCAAAACCTTAACTTTCTTTGTCTCTCCATTGGAAGCAACCTCCATGATCAAGGCATCAAAATCTACTTCAGTTTTTTCGTTGTCAGGTATTTCGACAACCCCATAAGAACCTTGCACCAAAGAATCCGGAATTACAAACTGCATGTTTGCGGTATTATAAAGTGACCTTAGTTGGAGGTTTTGCAAACTATCTTTGGCTAGTGTACCTTGAAATTGGTCTGCCATCCTCATGAAACTCCCGTGAAACGGAGATTTTATCTGATACAAACTATCTGTCGTAAAAATATTGATGGCACCGTCCGTTTTTTTGTTCAGTGCGAATAAAACGTTATGTATACTAGCTACCTTTCCGTCTTCTAAAAAGTGCTCGTGGCGTTGACCATCACCGGCCTCAACTATTTTCAGATAGGCTTCGCCTTCCGTATCAGGAATTAAACCCTCTTTTGCACCCTCTATAAAATCAACATAAGAAACTGTGAAGGATTGGCCGTTAAAATCAGATTTCCATGGAAGGTTAGATTTTATAGCTTCTGAGGTGACGATTAAATCATCTTCAAGCGTTTTCCTTCTAGGTTCACCGTCAATTTCACCATCCACATTAACGGTTAAATAGGTCTTATCGGAATAGAAAACGTTCTCGGTTTTACCCTCACGTATAGGCATCATTCCTTCAAAACTTATATATCTGGTCACAAAAGCTCCAATGATAATTAAGATCCAAGAGAGGTGTAAGGTTAAAACAGGCCATTTTTCCCATCGTAAAAGTCGGTATCTAGAAATATTACCTGCAAAATTGATGACGAAAAATACCATGATGACTTCAAACCAGGTGGCATTATAAATCCATATTCTGGCCGTCTCCGTACTGTACCAACTCTCAATAAAAGTCCCGAAGGCCATGGCCGTGGCAAAAACAATGAAAAGAATGGCCATTAAGCGGGTGGAAAAGAAAATTTTCTTGAATATTTCCGACATGTGAAAAACATTGGTTTTCAGCTTGCAAAAATACCACCTTTTTACCTTTTTTATGCGATATTAAGAACTTAAAAGGTTAAACAAAGCTGTTAATTTTTAGCTAACTCATTACCTGTTTTTCTTCGTATTTTTGAATAATGATATCTGTGGTCATCGTGGGAACCGGTAATGTGGCAAAACATCTTTTTGATGCTTTTATACAATCGGAAAAAGTTTTAGTTAACCAAGTAATTGGGCGGAATAAAAGTCAATTGAAATATTTTGAGAAGAACACTAAGACCAGTTCTAATTTTGAAAAGGCATATCCCTCGGACATTTTAATTCTTGCCGTTAGCGATGACGTAATTGGTGAGCTATCCGAATATTTTAGAAAAAGTAATGCTTTGGTTGTACATACCTCCGGAAGTGCTCTTAAGGAAACACTTTCATCCCAAAGGAAAGGTGTATTTTATCCATTGCAAACCTTTACCGAGGGTCAAAAAATCGATTTTGAAACGATTCCAATCTGTATCGAAGCTGAAGACAATAGCGATTTAGAATTACTTGAGGAATTGGCCAGCTCTATATCAGGTCAAGTATTCAAAATTTCATCGGAACAACGGAAATCACTTCATATTGCCGCGGTATATGTCAATAATTTTACAAATTACATGTATCAGATAGGTAAAGAAATTTGTGAAGAAAATAATGTTCCCTTTGAAATTTTAATGCCTTTAATACGGGAAACCTCCAATAAAATAGAAAGGATTTCCCCAAAAGAGGCTCAAACGGGTCCTGCAAGAAGAAATGACCGTAAAACATTGCATGCGCAATTATCCCTTTTAAAGAAAAATGAACATCGAGAAATTTACAAAATAATGACAAACACAATAAAGGCGGCATATGGAAAAGAGTTATAAGGAATATCTTAAAGACATTACTACGTTCGTGTTTGATGTGGACGGCGTTCTTACGGACGGCAGCCTCTTAATTACCACAGAAGGCGAAATGCTGCGCAAGATGAATGTTAAAGATGGATATGCCATGAAAGTTGCCTTAGACAAGGGCTATAAAATTTGTATCATAACCGGCGGAACCAATGAAGGGGTGAGAAACAGGCTACGCGGTCTGGGAATAATAGATATCTATTTAGGATCCCATCACAAAGATGAACCGCTCGACGAGTATTTGGATGTTTACAACATTGACCCAAAACATGTTGTTTACATGGGGGACGATATACCTGACATTCCTCCTTTAAAAGCTGTAGGTTTGGCGACCTGCCCACAAAACGCAGTTCCAGAAGTGAAAGCCGTTTGCCACTATATTTCCCATATCAACGGAGGAGATGGATGTGTTAGGGATATCATTGAACAAGTTCTAAAAGTCCGTGGGGATTGGATGGATAATTTTAGTGCCGCTAATGCTTAAGGAAAAATTAAAAACCCATCAGATTATTTTAGCCTCCGGTTCGCCAAGACGCCAACAATTTTTTAAGGAGTTGGGAATAGATTTTGAGGTGCGGTTAAAATCGGTGGAAGAAATTTACCCCGAAAATCTGAAAGGAAAGGAGATTTCGGACTACCTGGCAGTATTAAAATCATCCGTCTTCCTGAATGAATTATTACCAAATGAAATCCTGATAACCTCGGATACCGTGGTCTGGCACCAGGAAGAATCACTTGCCAAGGCAAAATCAAAAGATGAGGCCATAACGATGTTGCATAAACTTTCGGGTGATTGGCATGAGGTCATTACTTCTGTTTGCTTTACGACAACAAGTAATCAAATTGTAAAAAACCGGACAACCAAAGTAAAATTCAGTAATCTAACAGATGCTGAAATCTTACATTACGTGGAGCACTATAAACCGTATGACAAGGCGGGGGCTTACGGGATTCAAGAGTGGATCGGCTTAATTGCCATTGAGGAGATAAAAGGCTCCTATACTAACGTTGTGGGATTACCTACCCAATTGGTTTACAAAACGTTAATGACCATGGTCGAGTAATTCATTTTGAGTAATTTTAATAAAAATATAAGGTATGTTCAAGAAGTGGCTTAAACTAGAAATATCAATCGTTTTATTAGCACTTATTTTTACAGTTGTGGAATCGTGCAAAGAAATAGGTGCGGAGCAAGAAAAGGCTATCGCTTTAAATGCAGAGGAAGAAAGTGCAACATCGTCTAAAAGGAATCTTTCACAAGAATTTAAGGATTATTGGTATGCCGGAAATGCAGAAATAAGCTCATACAAACTGGAGCAGGCAAGATACGGTGAACTACGCGAAGGCACTGCTGTCTTAATCTATGTTACCGAACCCTTTTTGCCTGAATTGCAGGTGAAGGCAGACGATAGCGACCCGAGTAACATTCCGGTACTTAAATTGAACAGTACTAAAAATTACCTTACGGGCATCTACCCCTACTCCATCATGACCAGTAGTTTTTATCCGGTTTATGATAACCAACATGCATTAAAGGTTTCGTTTTCCAGTCAAGAGTGGTGTGGTCAGGTCTATGCGCAATTGAATAATAGAAGTGATTTTGACATTATGTCGCACTCCTATTTTGAAACGGAGGCAGATCAAAATATCAAATTGACAAAGATGTCCTTGGAAGATGAAATTTGGAACAAAATAAGAATTGCGCCCTCTGATTTACCAACAGGTGACATGGAAATGATTCCCTCTTTTGAATACATAAGGTTGACACACAAAGAATTGAAGGGATACAATGCAACGGCAACGCTAACATCGGAGAACGAAATGAGTACTTACACCATTTCGTATCCAGAATTGGAACGCACCTTAAAGATTAATTTCACTTCTGATTTTCCACATACCATAGAGAGTTGGACAGATTCCTTTAAAGGAGGTTATGGGCAAAATGCTAAGGTGCTAACCTCTACCGCTACAAAAATAAATTCCTTAAAAACTCCTTACTGGCAACAAAACCAGAATAAGGATTTATATTTACGCGATAGTTTAGGACTGTAGCAAATGGAAGAATTTTTTGCCAACCATAGGAATGAATTTTTATATAGCCTAGTTACCCTAATTTTAGTCTTGATACTAAAATTCGTGTTCACCAAGGCAGTGCGAAAGGTCGGTAAATTGGGTGAACTAAATCCAGTCCGGACCAATCTCATCATCAAATATATTTCTATTGGCTTGACGATAATTGCGCTAGCTGCCTTGACACTAATTTGGGGTGTAAACTATAAAGATTTAGGCATTTTGTTGTCTTCTGTTTTTGCCGTTATCGGGGTCGCACTTTTTGCTCAATGGTCAATTTTGAGCAATGTGACGGCGGGAGTAATCATATTTTTTTCCTTCCCTTTTAAAATTGGAAATACGATAAGAATACTGGATAAAGAAATTCTAACACCTGATAATCCCCAAAATGATGAGTTTTTAATTGAGGATATTAAGGCGTTCCATATGCATTTACGGCGGCATAACGGTGAAATCCTTACCTATCCCAATAATCTGATTTTACAAAAAGGAGTGATTCTAATCGCTACCTATAAAGATGAAGATCTTGTTGCAGACGCCATAGATTAGCATTTTGTTAAAGAAGTCGTAAAATACTACCCTCGGGAAGTAAACTTGTTATCTTTGAAACTAGACTAAAACCGACACCATGCGCCATATACTGGTACTGCTTTTATGTATTTTTCTTATACCTTTATCCTCAAATAGTCAAGCTCCTAAAGAAAATGCATCAAACGATATTTACCATTCCATTCAAAAACTTAATTTTCTAGGATCTGCTTTGTATATAGCGGCTCATCCGGATGATGAAAACACACGGTTAATTTCCCATTTGTCGAACAATGTAAAAGCCAGGACCGGATATCTTTCCTTAACCCGTGGTGATGGTGGTCAGAATTTGATTGGCCCCGAATTAAGAGAGTTACTGGGTGTTTTAAGAACCCAAGAATTATTAGCCGCTAGAAGAGTGGATGGAGGGAAGCAATTCTTTACCCGTGCCAACGATTTTGGTTATTCAAAACATCCAAAGGAGACTTTGAAAATTTGGAACAAAGAATTGATTCTGGGTGATGTGGTGCGAACTATCAGAAAATTTAAACCGGACATCATTGTCAATAGGTTTGACCACCGTAGTCCAGGTTCCACTCACGGGCATCATACATCGTCCGCAATGCTAAGTGTAGAAGCGTTTGATATGGCGAACGACCAAAATGCATATCCTAATCAGCTGGAGACTACAGAAACATGGCAGCCAAAACGTCTCTTTTTTAATACTTCATGGTGGTTTTATGGGAGCGAAGAAAAATTTGAAAAGGCGGACAAGTCACAGATGCTAAATTTCGATGTGGGCACGTACTACCCCATTTTGGGGATGTCCAACAATGAAATTGCCTCTTTGGCGAGCAGCCAGCACCTTAGCCAAGGCTTTGGAAGATTAAGTAGTAGAGGCTCACAGGAGGAATACGTGGAACTCCTTAAGGGCGATCTGCCAGCGGACAAATTCAATTTATTCGATGGTATTGATACGTCGTGGTCGAGAATCGAAGGTGGAAAAGAAATTGGGGAAATTCTTTACGCTGTGGAGTCTAATTTTAATTTTAAGGAACCTTCCGTTCATTTACCTAAACTATTAGAAGCCTATAAATTACTACAGGGAGTTAAGGATGAGCATTGGAAAGAAATAAAAACGGAAGAGTTAGCCTCCATTATTCTTTCCGTCTCGGGGATTTACCTGGAGGCAGCTTCAAAAGCTGATTACGCGAATCCTGGGGAATCCATATCCATTACGATTGAAGCGTTGAATAGGGCCGAAAATAGTGTTGTTCTTAGTTCAGTTCTTATCAACCAGAAATCGGTATTGGATGCATCGGTAGACTTATTGAACAATGAAAATATCAATCGGGACATAAATTTTGAAATACCTGAAAGTATAGAATACACAAGTCCTTACTGGCTTATGGAAAAAGGAACCCTAGGGACATATACCGTAAAAAACCCTAAATTTATAGGCAAGCCCGAAACACCACGGGCACTTACGGCCACTTTCCTGTTGGATTTTGATGGATTGACTATTCCATTTTCAAAAGATGTGGTCTATAAATTTGCTAGGCCGGACAAAGGAGAATTGTATCAACCTTTTGAGATAGTCCCAGAGGCAACTGCCAAGTTCAGTGATAAGGTAATTATATTTTCGGACGATTCTCCCAAACAGATTCCTGTGACCATAAGTGCTCATAAGGATAATTTAGTCGGAACAGTTCAATTATGCCACGGTAAGGAATGGAATGTAGACGCAGAAACAAAGTCCTTCACTATTGCGAAGAAAGGTGACGAACAGACTATATATTTTACCCTAAGTCCCCCATCCAACGAAAATGAAGATTACATATCACCTATAATTAAAGTAGATGGCAAAGAACTAACCAAAGAGTTGGTTACCATTGCTTATGATCATATTCCTACCCAAACTGTATTATTGCCATCGGAAGCAAAAGTGGTACGATTGGATATTGAAAAGATTGGTCAACACATAGGCTATATTGTCGGTGCAGGTGACGACGTCCCAACAAGCTTAGAGCAAATTGGCTACACAGTGCATATCATTGACCCAGCAACCATTGGTGAGAATACATTGGATAATTATGATGCCGTAGTAGTTGGAATAAGGGCCTATAACGTTGTTGAAGAACTCAGTTTTAAACAAAAGTATATTCTGGATTACGTAAACAAAGGTGGAAACGTAATTGTACAATACAATACCGCTGGCAGATGGGCCTCACAATTTGAAAACATTGCGCCTTACGAATTGGAAATATCAAGAGATAGGGTCACCGACGAAAATTCTGAAGTTCAAATAATTGCAAAGGACCACGCGCTGGTTAATTTTCCCAATAAAATAACCCCAAAAGATTTTAACGGCTGGGTACAAGAACGAGGTTTGTACTTTCCAGATAAATGGGGAAAGGAGTTTACCCCTATCTTAGAAATGAAAGATGAGGGAGAAAGTTCAACAAAAGGAAGTCTTCTGGTAGCTCCTTATGGTAAAGGTCACTATATTTATACGGGACTAAGTCTTTTCCGAGAGCTTCCCGCGGGCGTACCCGGAGCCTATAAATTGCTATCCAATATGATTTCGGTTGGGAAAGAAAAGGTAGAATCAAAGGAGAAATTAAAAGGATGAATCAAGAAAAAGACGAGAGCAAGACTTGGAAGAAGGAATATTCAATTGTCCTTATTCTTAACCTTTTATACGTACTTATTTTCTTTTACATAATGAAATCATTTACATAGTATGGGAGTTTTAGACTGGACTATCCTTTGTGGAACTTTGCTCTTTATTGTTTCCTATGGCGTTTGGAAGACGCGTGGAAGAAAAAAATGTAAATGATTATATCCGTGGGGGTAACGAGGCTAAATGGTGGACCATAGGTTTATCTGTTATGGCTACCCAAGCTAGTGCCATCACCTTTTTATCCACGCCAGGTCAAGCTTTTCATGATGGCATGGGGTTCGTACAATTCTATTTTGGGCTACCCTTGGCCATGATAATTATCTGTTTGGTTTTTGTGCCCTTGTACCATAGAATGAAGGTATACACAGCGTACGAATTTCTTGAAAGTAGATTCGATCTCAAAACGCGCACGCTTACCGCTATTTTGTTTCTGATACAGCGTGGTCTCGCCGCAGGGATTACCATCTTTGCACCCTCAATTATCCTTTCGGCAGTTCTAGGCTGGGATTTAAGAACATTGAATATTATCATTGGTACCTTAGTCATCATCTACACGGTATCCGGAGGTACCAAAGCTGTGAGCGTAACCCAAAAGCAACAGATGTTCATCATCATGACGGGAATGTTCATTACGTTCTTTTTTATACTGGGATACCTGCCCGCCGACATCACGTTTAGCAAGGCAATGAAAATTGCCGGTGCAAGTAACAAGTTGGAGATCTTGGATTTTAGTATGGATACGAAGAGTAGGTATACGTTTTGGAGCGGTATTACTGGAGGGTTATTTTTAGCACTCGCTTATTTTGGAACGGACCAAAGCCAAGTACAGCGATATCTCACCGGTAAATCGATTAGGGAAAGTCAATTGGGTCTGGTTTTCAATGGAATATTTAAAATTCCGATGCAATTTTTTATCCTTTTGGTGGGGGTAATGGTCTTTGTTTTTTACCAATACAATCCATCACCTCTTAACTTCAACCCTTCGGCCACCGCCGCAGTAATGGAATCTAAATATGCGGAAGACTATAAATTATTGCAGGAGGGCCAAGTTGAGCTTGAAGCGGAAAAGAGAATAGCACAAAATGAATTTTCCTCGGCGTTGGAGATCAAGGAATATACTGCGGTTGAAGAAGCAAAACAGCATATTATACGAATCAATCAAAAAGACAGTGCCAACAGGGTCGCTGCCAAAGCCCTGATTAGACAGGCCAACGATGTAGTGGAGACCAATGATAAGGATTACGTATTCATCCACTTTATTCTGAACAACCTGCCAAGGGGACTCGTCGGATTGTTATTGGCGGTCATATTATCCGCGGCCATGTCATCAACGGCATCCGAGCTTAATGCCTTGGGAACGATAACAGCGCTCGACATCTATAAAAGAAATAGGCCCTTAAATGTAAAGCTTCAATCATTTATGGAGTTGATTTCCTTTGGTTCTTACAAGAACAAAAGAAATTTGGGATTAACAGATGAACATTATGTAAAAGCATCCAAAGGTTTTACCTTGTTATGGGGTATCGTAGCCATTCTTATAGCTTGTATTGCCAGTCTTTTTGACAACCTTATTCAATTGGTAAACATTATTGGTAGTATTTTTTATGGTAACGTTTTGGGAATATTTTTATTAGCGTTTTTCTTTAGATTCATTAAGGGTAATGCGGTGTTCTTCGCCGCCTTGCTAACACAGATCATCGTGTGTGTTATCTATTATAATCTTATACACATCTATCCTTCCGGGGAGGAAAAATTAGGTTACTTATGGCTTAATTTTATTGGCTGCGCTTTGGTAATGGTCACCGCATTTATTTTCGAGGCGTTTGACAGAATGCTGAATAGGCCGCTTAGCAATGCGCATTAGACCACTTTGTGAAAGAAATTTTTAGCACCTGTGATTACCAATGATAAAATCTCAAATAGCTTCCTATTTCCGTAAATACTATTCCGAATCATTTAAGGTCATTAAATCACCGGGAAGAGTAAATATAATCGGTGAGCACACTGATTATAATTTAGGCTTTGTATTACCGGCATCCATAGAAAAAGCGATTTACTTTGCTGTTAATCTGAATAACTCCGACGAAATAAATATTGAAACTTTTTTGACTTCACCGGAGAAAATAACCTTTAAATTGGAGGGACAGCATAATTCCTTTGATTCCTTTTGGGGAAATTACTTTAAGGCTATACTAGAAATATTAAGAGAAAGAAATTATCCGCTAAAAGGTTTTGATTGTGTATTCGGCGGGGATATTCCAATAGGTTCAGGGCTATCTTCATCCGCTGCCCTTTGCTGCGGATTTATCTATGCCCTTTCGGTCGTCCTGGAAAAAGAAATACCTAGAAAGGAAATTGCATTAATTGCACAAGGGGCGGAACATAAAATTGGTCTCAATTGTGGCTTGATGGATCAATACGCCGTACTGTTCGGAAAAAAAGGGAATGCATTGTTCTTGGACTGTAAAGATTTAAGCTACAAATATGTTCCTATAAATTTAAAGGGATACAGTTGGGTACTAATAAATTCCAACATCAAGCATAATCTTGCGGTTGATTCTGAATACAACAAAAGAAGGGCCTCTTGTGAGACGGTCGCAACGGAAGTTTCAAAGAAAAAAGATAACGTTTCATCCTTAAGAGAAGTTACTCCCCAAGATTTAGAAGATGTAAAGAATCAGGTTGCGAAATTGGACTTCACTAGGGCAAATTATGTAATTCAAGAGAACGAGCGGGTTTTAAAAATGATTGAGTTACTGAACAAAGGTGAAGCTGAATTGGTGGGAAAAGTACTGTTGGAAGGACATTGGGCCATGTCCAAAGAGTTTGAAATAACCACAACCGAGTTAGATTGTTTAGTGCGTATAGGCATGGAAATCGATGCCGTCCATGGATCTAGGATGATGGGTGGCGGCTTTGGTGGTTGCACGATCAATCTAATTAATACCGATAGTGTTGATGAATCCGTAAACATTATACTGTCCAAATACAGAAAAGAAACTGGTATACTGGCGGAAGTCTATCAGTTACAAATTGGTGACGGAGTCCATATTTTAGAATGATTAAGAGTCAATTCAAGATTTAGTAAGACTGAAAAAAAATCCACAAACCAATTGAGGTTTATGGATTTTTGAATTTTTATATGTTATTACGTTTACATAGCACCCCACTCCTTTAAGGAATCGGTATTCATCTTTACATAATCATCATTCCCTGCCTCTTTTGCGGCTGCCAGCGATTTCTTCGCAACCTCAATAGCTGCCTTTTTATCTCCCGCCTTGGCGAGAATTAAAGACTGTTGTCTCAACTGCCAAAAGGCCGGTTTTTCGGTCATTTGCATAGCTTTATCCATCCACTCTTTAGCCTTCTTTATGTCTTTTCCTTCGCTAGCATAATAAACCGCAGCAGCGTAATAATCTCCCGCTGTAGGACCCCCTAAGGCTCTATCAATGCTCTTCATGACCGTAGCATCGGTTGGTACTTCAAAGGGAATTGCCACATATACGTTTTCCCATATGATTCCCAAATTGGCACCGTTACTTTTAACATCGTCAATCGTAATGGTAAAGGTTTCAACCGGCATTTCCATAACATATACTGGCACCGTCGCTTTGGCTACGACCTTAGATTCGTCCCAATCACTTGGGGTACCGCCACCCTCCGTATCAGTATAAAAGAATACTTCCCAATTTTTTTCACCAGGTTTGGTAAAAATGGAATACATGCCTGCTTCAACAGGTTGACCGTCGATAGTAACATCGGTATCAAAACTTATTTTGGTATAAGCATTTGCCCCGGTCCTCCATAACTTACCATAAGGAACCAAATCACCAAAAACGGTTCTGCCACGCATGGAAGGACGTGAATAGTCCACCATAACCTCTGTCAAACCAACAGTTTGCATCAATTTTGAAGCCGGACTCGGTGCCGGAGTTTGGATTTGCGCCTCTAAAGAAAGAGAAGCTACAATAGCTAAAAGAAAAAGTACTACTTTATTCATGGTTATATTAATTTTTGAATTCTAACAAAACTAAATATAATGGTTAGTCAGAATTGTTAAGGAAGTCCTAAATAAACTGTATTCGTAGTGTAATTTAAATTGAAAGATTTTTTAACCCAATCTCTTCAATCAAACATCGTGCTTTCTTATATCTAGTATCACTTTTACGGACACCCGATACGATTGACAAAACGAATAATTGACCCTATCATCTATATTTTATTTTTTGTTTAACTCTTTATATTTTTAGTTAAACGTAAATGCATTTATATTTGTTTAAAATCGGTTAATGAAATTATACCAACTCCACTCTAAGCAAGCTTTGCCTATATCTAAACAGAAGGCTTGGGACTTTTTGTCAAACCCTGCTAATCTAAAGACTATAACTCCGGACCACATGGGGTTCAATATTCTTTCAGGGGCGGATAGAGCTATGTTTGCAGGCCAAATCATACAATATAAGGTAAAACCTTTTCCAGGTTATTCTACCAAATGGGTAACGGAAATCACCCATATAAGCGAAGGTGAATATTTTGTGGATGAGCAGCGATTTGGACCTTATGCCCTTTGGCATCATAAACATTTTATAAAAGAAATTGATGGTGGGGTGGAAATGGAAGATATAATCGACTATAAAATTCCTTTTGGTTGGCTTGGACAATTGGCACACCCACTAATAGTGAAAAAACAACTACTAGAAATTTTTGGTTACCGAGAAGCAAAATTAATTGAACTGTTTAGTAAAATTGATGGTATACCAAACGAACTTACTTTAAAATCTATATAAATGAAAAATATTTTACTCATAGGAGGCTCGCACGGAATTGGCCTAACTATAATTGAACAATTAAAGGAATCCCATAAAATATACGTTGCTTCTAGAAGTAACGATTCTTTGGATCATGGAAATATAACACATATACCTTTTGATGTGACAAAGGATGAATTAGATTTATCCAAATTACCGGAGCAAATTGATGGTTTTGTGTATTGCCCGGGTTCCATTAATTTAAAGCCTTTTAAAATGATGAGCATGGATACTTTTACAGAGGACATGCAATTAAACTTCTTCTGTCTGGTAAAGGTTGTCAAAGAAATTATTGGTAGAATGTCAGATGATTCCAGTATGGTTTTTTTCAGTACTGTTGCAGTAGGGACCGGAATGCCATTCCATACTAGTGTGGCGGCAGCAAAAGGAGCTATAGAAGGTTTTGCCAAATCCATGGCGGCAGAATATGCTCCCAAAACCAGAGTGAATGTTATTGCTCCTTCACTGGTAGATACACCTTTGGCAAAACGATTGTTGAACAATGATAAAAAGCGAGAGGCCATGGGCGAAAGACACCCTATGAAACGTGTGGGAGAAACAAGCGATATTGCCAATATTGCCGTATTTTTATTGAGCGATAAAAGTTCTTGGATGACAGGTCAAATAATCGGGGTAGATGGCGGGCTGTCAACGTTAAACGTAAATTAAATGGGGAAAGACAAGATTTCAATATTTTGGTTCAGAAGAGATTTAAGGTTGGATGACAATGTAGGTTTTCTTTCTGCATTAAAGGGCGACTATCCCGTTTTACCTATCTTTATTTTTGATACAGAAATACTTGAAAAACTCCCAAAAGATGATGCCCGGGTAACCTTTATTTTTGAAACCCTTCAGGAAATGCGGAGTCAGCTACAGGAAGATCACGACAGCTCCTTGGCCATGTTTAATGGAACACCAAAATCAGTTTTCAAAAATTTAATCGAAGATTACCAAATTCACTGTGTTTACACCAATACGGATTATGAACCCTATGCCAAAGAACGCGACGAAGAAATAGCAAAGCTTCTAGAAGAAAACGATGTTGATTTTAAATCTTTTAAGGACCAAGTTATTTTTGAAAAGTCGGAGGTTGTAAAAGATGATGGCGACCCTTACGTGGTTTACACCCCTTATAAAAATAAATGGAAGTCGCATTTTGACGCGGATGATGACTTAGTAATACATTACACGAGTCAATCCTTGGACAATCTTATACAACACTCCAGGTTGCCCAATTTATCATTAAGCGATATCGGGTTCGAAAAATCTTCTTTAAAGGTTCCAGATTATACCGTGACCCCTACTCTAATTAAAAATTACGAGGATACTAGGAATTATCCAGCTATTGAAGACGGTACGTCTAGGTTGGGACCTCATTTGCGTTTTGGAACCGTTTCTGTACGAAAAATGATGAAAAAAGCTATTGCGGAGGAGAACGAGGTTTTTTGGAGCGAACTTATATGGCGGGAGTTTTTTATGCAAATACTTTGGCACTATCCCAATACCACAACTGAAGCATTCCGCTCAAAATATGACCGTATTGAATGGCGGAATAATGAAGATGAATTCGAAAAATGGAAAAATGGCCAGACAGGTTATGCCCTGGTAGACGCAGGGATGCGACAGCTAAACCAAACTGGTTATATGCACAATCGTGTGCGTATGCTAGTGGCTAGTTTTCTTTGCAAGCACCTTTTAATAGATTGGCGTTGGGGAGAGGCTTATTTTGCCGAAAAACTATTGGATTATGAAATGAGTTCCAACGTTGGCAACTGGCAATGGGCCGCTGGTAGCGGTGTTGACGCTGCGCCATATTTCCGTATTTTCAACCCGATGACCCAAGTGGATAAATTTGATAAGGATAAAAAATATATCAACAAGTGGGTTCCAGAGCTACAGGATTCCTCTTATCCAGAAAAGATGGTTGATCACAAAGAAGCTCGTGAACGCTGTTTAGAAGTCTACAAAGAGGCCGTAGGATAATACGACCTTTAATATAACTATTCGGTGAAATCCAATTTGGATAATTGACTGTTTAACACCCGTTTGTCAATAACCCTATTTCTAAGAATATTGATATAACGTAAGGCGTTTCGAGTTCCATAATCCGAGTATGATTTTGAAGCAAAATTAATGGCTTCTTCCAAGTTTCCATTTATCTCATTGATGATCGCCATATTATAACATGCACGTCCGGCAATTTTGGCATCCGGATGATTTAGGTCCTGTTCCCATAGTTCGGCCGCACCTTGCCAATTCCCAGCTTGAGCTCTGCGTTTACCTACCACAAAGTTGTCCGTGCCTCGTACGAAATACTCTCTGGTAACACGTCTTCTTAATGGTTTTATTTTCAGTCCATAACTATTTCCATTGGCACTGCTCACTTGCTTCACCGCCTCTTTTCTTCCCATTACGGCCTCCACCGCTTTCATGGGATTTATGCCTTCCCCTATTGAGGTCACATAGTCATTGGTAGCTATCTGATCTAACAATTGTTTATTTAATGGGTCATAAACACGCCATCCATTTTTTATGACCGTATTCAATGTAATTTTATGACCGGGAACCTTAGCTTTTATACCAAAGCTATTAGGTATCGTTATCGTGGTAATCTGTAAATCTGCTTTGGTGTCCGTATCATAAAACTCAAGAGAAAAAAGTACATCTACGTTATTTTCTTCGCAAATCTGCTCAACCGTGGACCAAGGTAAAGCAGCAGGGAAAACGCCCAATCCTTTCTTTTGGGCATCACCTTCTTCTATAATTCTGATGGCTTCAAAACGATTGTCTCGACTGAGTTCATCTGAGAGCCCTATTACGGCTGCCTCTGCGCCTTCTTTATCCAAGTTTAACCCTTCTAAGGATAAGATTTTATCTATTTGATCCACTGTTTTATTTCCTTCAGAGGGTACGCTCCTGTTTATAATTCCAATTTTGGTTACGTCAGATGCCAAATAAATATCGGCAGGTTCCGTAACGCTCATGGTTAAATTGTTTGTTGCAGCACAGGAACTTAGAAATAATCCCAGCGTGCAAAATGCGAAAATATAAATGTTGGTCTTCATGGTTATTCGGTTGTTAAGATGGATAAATTTCTATAGTTAAACATCTGATAGCTAACGATAAATAGCATATTTTATTGCTTTTTAAAATCATATTATGCGTCTATAAACTGCTTTGATAGGCAAGCTATAGGGTTTAATCCATCACAATTGATTCTTTTATTGACGCTTTTAAAATGCTATATTTACGAAGCCTGGTTTCATCGGGAATCCCCATGGCTTTAAAAAAATTAAAACGAACCAACACCAGAATAAAATGAAGAAAAAATTACTTTTTAACCTGCTCATATTAACTTCTATCATTGCTACCGGACAGAAAATGGATAGTGACAAAAAAGCAATTATTGCATCTGTAGAATCACACAAAGAGCAACTTATAAAAATAAGTGACTCCATTTGGGCCCTGGCGGAAACCGCTTTTAACGAAATTGGTTCTTCCAAAATTCTTGCGGATTATGCCGAAAAGAATGGGCTTAAAGTCACCCGTGGCGTAGCGGATATTCCAACTGCCTTTACTGCAACTTATGGTTCCGGTAAACCTGTGATTAGTATTTTAGGAGAATTTGATGCCCTCCCAGGAATTTCCCAAAAAGCCTCCCCAGTTAAAGAACCCTATGAAGAAGGAGCAGCGGGCCATGGATGTGGTCACAATATGTTCGGCACCGCTAGCCTTGGAGCCGCCATCGCAATCAAAGAGCTCATGCAAGCTGGCAAGATTAAAGGAACTGTAAAATTTTTAGGGACACCGGCCGAGGAAAAATTTTTTGCCAAGGTTTGGATGGTCAAAGCGGGACTATGGGATGATGTCGATGTGAATATAAGCTGGCATCCTTCCGCGGGTATTGAAGCGGATGTCCAGAGCGGGTTATCACTTATCGATTTTATTGTTGAGTTTCACGGTCAAACGGCTCATGCCTCTGCTGATCCGTGGAATGGAAAGAGTGCCTCCGATGCTTTGGAACTTTACACAACGGGGATTAATTACTATAGAGAACACATTTTACCTTCTTCAAGAATCCATTACCACATACAGGATGGTGGCCAAGTGGTGAATGTAGTGCCCGACTATTCGAAACTATGGGTACGAGTCCGCGACCCCAAGCGCAAAATTATGCTCCCCACTTACGAACGTGTAAAAGCAATGGCAGAGGGAGCGGCGATTATGGCCGATGTGGATTATAAAATCTCCTTGGTCTCCGGTATTTATGAAACATTGGTCAACCGATCGGGTGGCGAAATTATGCAGGAGAACCTAGAGTTGTTAGGGCCTATTAGTTATACCGAAGAGGAAACCGCATTTGGCAAGGCTATACAAAAAGCTACTGGAAAACCGGAAGTGGGTATGGACAGTAAAATCTATCCATTAAAGGAGACCGAAGAAAATCCCGGTGGAGGATCTACGGATGTTGGTGATGTAAGTTGGAACGTTCCCAATATAAACTTGGGCGTTACCGTTGCCCCAAAAGATACGCCTTGGCATTCTTGGGCCGTGGTGGCCTGTGGTGGAATGTCCATTGGACATAAGGGAATGGTCTATGCTTCTAAAGCAATGGGGATGACCATGTTAGACCTTTTCAAGAACCCTAAACTAGTAGACAAGGTCAAAGAAGAGTACAAAATGAGAAAAGGGGATGAAGTCTACGAGCCCATGATTGATGGGCCTGCCCCTATTAATGGAAACTAAAAAAATTTAAAAAAACTGCTATGTTTGGATTATTCAAGAAGAAATCAGAAAAAGAAAAATTAGAGGATGAGTATAAAAAACTCATGAAGGAGGCATTTGACCTGTCCAAAACCAACCGTTCTGCAAGTGATGGAAAGTATGAAGAAGCGGATAAAATTCAAAAGCGAATAGCGCTGTTAGAAGAAAAATAATAAATGAGCCACCATAAGGGAGGTGCTCATCTAAATCTATCGCATGAAAAATAGTATAATCTTCTTAACCCTATTTATAAGTTGTGGGATTTTTGCACAATCCTTTGACTTTAAATATGATCATTATTCCTTTATTGTGAAGGATTTGGAAAAGACCGGAGCCTTCTATAAGGATATTTTAAAGTTGGAGGAAATTCCACATCCCTCCGCAACAAGCGGATTTAGGTGGTTTAAAATAAATGGAAATTCACAACTGCATCTTATTGGTAAGGATAGCGTAGCTATGAAACATAGTAAAAGTGTACACCTATGCCTTGCGACGCAAGATTTGGATAGATTAATTAAATTTCTAAGAGAAAAAAAGTGCCATTCTCCGATTGGCCAGGAGAAAAGAACAGCGTCACTCTAAGGGCGGACGGTGTTCGCCAGATTTATGTCCAAGACCCAGAAAATAATTGGATCGAAATAAACACGGCGGTTCATTAAAACAAAATAATACTCTCCATACACCCTATGAGTAATCCCATTAAAAAAATATTTCAGCTAGGTTTCCCTTGGCAAACCCAGGACCCCTTTTTATTTTGTGTTTACCATTTAGACCATTATCCAAAGGGCAATGCTGAGCTGGGACCTGATGCAGATCTTAGTGATAGAAACTTAGGAAACGATTTTGTAGTCAAAGATGGATGGCGCATGTACCATGGACATTCCATACCCGGGTTTCCATCGCACCCGCATCGTGGATTTGAGACCATTACCATCGTAAACAAAGGTTTTTGCGACCATTCCGATTCCCTAGGAGCTGCGGGACGTTTTGGTGAAGGGGATGTACAATGGATGACCGCGGGACGTGGTGTACAACATTCAGAAATGTTTCCACTTTTGAATACCGATAAAGAGAATACCTTGGAGCTTTTTCAGATATGGTTGAATCTTCCTAAAGCTGGGAAATTTGTGGAACCACATTTTAAGATGTTATGGCACGAGGAAATTCCTGTCATTAAAACCGATACGGCAACGATTAAGATAATTGCTGGGAACTATTCGGATACAAAAGCGCCAACGGCTGCTCCGGATTCTTGGGCCGCAGATACGGGAAATGAAGTCGCTGTTTGGAATATACATATCAACGCAAATAGTGATTATACCGTACCAAAGGCTTCCACAGACTTGAATAGAACCTTATATTTTTATGAGGGAGATAAAATAACCATACATGGGCAAGAAATAACACCTAATTATGGTATAGAATTGGATGCCACTGAAACCATTAGCATTCAAACAAATGGAAAATCAGCTCATTTTTTATTACTACAAGGTAAACCTATAAACGAGCCCGTAGCCAAATACGGACCGTTTGTAATGAATACCGATGCTGAGATACAGAAGGCCATGGAAGAATATCGCACTACACAATTTGGAGGTTGGCCCTGGCCCTATCCGGATAATGTACACGATGCAGGCAAAGGAAGATTTGCCAAATATCCTGATGGTACTTTGGTAGAGAAGTAAATTTAAGATAGTGATATCAAGACCGGAACTCAGATATGCTTTTCATGGATAATCTTTAGCAGTAAAAGGATATTTTCAAAAGAAGAATTTAAATGGATTACCTATCACCTACCTATTTTTTTGATTATGAAAGTGAAGAAATTCAAAAATTGGTAGCCGATTATAAAAATACTTCGCTTTCTAAGAAAGAGATAGTCAAACAACTCTATTTAAAAGTTCGCGACTCTTGGAGGTATAACCCTTATAGCTTAAGTTTTTCCAAGGAAAATTATAGGGCAAGTGTAATTGCTAAAAAATCCAAAGGGCACTGTGTAGACAAGTCCATACTTTTGATAGCTTGTCTGCGAGCATTGGGCATTCCGGCTAGAATTCATTTGGCTAAAGTCAAAAACCATATTGGAGTGGAAAGGCTAGTGGAAAAATTCGGATCCAACGAATTAACCAATCACGGAATGGTGAATGTGTATTTAGACGGAAAATGGCTCAAATTATCGCCTGCATTTAACGCATCTATGTGCCAATTATTTAATGTTGCACCTTTAGAGTTTGACGGTGAAAACGATTCCATATTGCAAGAATTCAATAGAAACGGAAATTTGTTTATGGAATACGTTGAAGACTATGGTCATTTTGAAGATGTCCC
Source organism: Maribacter aestuarii (assembly GCF_027474845.2). Lineage (NCBI taxonomy): Bacteria > Pseudomonadati > Bacteroidota > Flavobacteriia > Flavobacteriales > Flavobacteriaceae > Maribacter > Maribacter aestuarii. The sequence goes on along the minus strand of NZ_CP107031.2, from coordinate 3,513,299 downwards.
CGTATCATTTATGTTTAAGAATGCCCGAGAGCATTACCCTCATATTTTTGACAATGGAACCAAGCAAACGGAATTCGAATTATAGAAATTAAATTTTCGCTATCAACTTATAAACTCAAGTAGTAGCCAATCAAAACCAAATACCATGAAAAATCTATTATGTATTGCCTTATTCATCTTATCTACATTCACAGCATTCTCTCAAGAGAAATCCGATATAAAGAAGGAGGTTCCCAAAGGTGAAGTATTCACCTCTACGCAGTCGGTAACTATCAACGGCAAAACAATAGCCCTTTCTGCAGAAACCGGTACGGTGCAGTTGCGAGATGAAAATGATGAACCCATAGCCCTGTTCGGATTCACGCACTATAAGAAATCCAATTCAAATGAAAACAGGCCTATTGTTTTTGCATTTAATGGAGGTCCGCTATCCGCATCATTTTGGCTACATTTTGGAGTTTTAGGCCCAAAAAGAATTGACGTTAATGATCCTTCGTATACCAAACCCGCTCCATACAAAGTTGTGAATAACGAATTTTCCATTCTTGACAAGGCAGATTTGGTTATGATCGATCCCGTAGGCGTTGGATTCAGTAGACCTATTGGCAATGCAGAATGGAAAGATTTTTGGGGCGTTGACCAAGATATTAGAAGTATTGGGTTGTTTATAGAGCAGTTCTTAATTAAAACAGAGAAGATGAACGCTCCCAAGTATTTGCTCGGTGAGAGTTACGGTACATTCAGAAATGCAGGATTGGTAAAATACCTTCAGGACAAAGGTATCGCCATGAACGGTGTTATTATGGTTTCCGCGGTTTTCGAGTTACAACATTTACTATTTGGGCCCGGAGATGATATTTCGTATTTGACTCATTTTCCTTCCTATGCCGCTACGGCGTGGTATCATAATAAAATAAAAAATAAAGGTGAAGACTTGGAAGGTTTTTTAAAGGGCGTTAGAACGTTTACCGAAAATGAATATGCGCCAGCCTTACTCAAGGGGGATCAATTAACAGCATCGGAAAAAGAAACTATTGCTCAAAAATTAGCCGACTTTTCCGGTTTAACCAAGGATTTTTGGCTTAAGGCGGATTTACGCGTCACCAATAGCGAGTATTTCCAAGAATTGCTGCGGGACAAAGAACTTACTGTTGGTCGGTTGGATTCGAGATATACTGGGATTAATGAAGACCTGTTATCGCAATCTGCGTTTACTGACCCCCAAAGTGATGCAATCTCCTCACCTTATATTTCGGCATTTAAAGATTATTTGTACAATGATTTAAAGGTGCGCAAAGATTTAAGCTACACCACAACAGCAGGTTCAAGAAAGGGTTTTAAATGGGACTGGAGTCATAATGGTAATATAATATGGAATGCACAAGTGGCTGTCAGTACCTTGCCGGATATGACTTCTGCCATGAAAAGAAATCCTGATCTTAAAATTCTAATTCTAAATGGTTATTATGATTTGGCAACTGTTTTCTATGGCGTAGAGTATTCCATTAACCACATGGGTCTGGATGCTGAATTGAAAAAGAATATTATCATGAAATATTACGAGGCAGGCCATATGATGTATACGCATAGGCCATCCATGGAAAAATTTAAAACTGATGTAGATGCTTTTATTGATGAAACTTCCAACTAGCTGAAAAGCTAAAAATAATGGAAACAATTCGCTTATTGCTAGATTTTGGGCTTCTGATACTTATTTGGATGGTACAACTTATAATTTATCCAAGTTTTGCCTTTTACAATCCAAAAGACTTATTACCATGGCATGAGAAGTACACTAGAAGAATAGCGGTGATAGTAATTCCATTAATGTTTGGACAGTTAATCGTGACCACAGCCCAGTTTGTCCAAGAACAGGGATTCTATGAAATATTAAGTATGGCTATGGTTTTGTCATTATGGATCATCACTTTTGCCCTATTTGTGCCGCTCCATCAAAATATTTCAAAAAGAAAAGAAATAGGTTTTTCGGTTCAAAAGCTTGTGCAAAGAAATTGGATAAGAACCACTATTTGGACTGTACTCTTTATTTTGACAACCTGGAACTACGTTACAACCTAATAATTTTAGCCCCTATTGCTCGTAGCCGCTCGTCAATATTTTCGTACCCCCGGTCTATTTGCTCAATATTATGGATAGTAGATGTTCCCTTGGCAGAAAGTGCTGCAATTAATAAAGATACACCAGCTCTTATATCCGGAGAGGTCATCGTTGTTGCTTTCAAACTAGACTTAAAATCGTGTCCCATAACGGCAGCCCTGTGAGGATCACAAAGAATTATTTTGGCGCCCATGTCTAAAAGCTTGTCCACAAAGAACAAACGGCTTTCGAACATCTTTTGATGAATAACTACTTCTCCCCTAGCCTGGGTGGATATCACCAATATTATGCTCAACAAGTCTGGCGTAAGTCCCGGCCAAGGAGCATCTGCAATGGTCAAAATAGAGCCATCGATGTAATTTTGTATCTCATAGCCCTTTTTGTGTTCAGGTATATAAATATCGTCTCCTTTGCGCTCCAGGGTTATACCCAATTTTCTAAAAACCGTTGGAATTTGTCCTAAATCATCCCAGCTGACATTTTTAATGGTAAGTTCGCTTTTAGTCATTGCGGCAAGTCCGATCCAGCTACCGATTTCAATCATATCGGGTAGCATGGTATGATCAGTACCTCCTAACTCCTGGACTCCATCAATTACCAAAAGGTTGGAACCAACGCCAGAAATTTTGGCGCCCATACGGTTCAACATCTTACAAAGTTGTTGCAAATAGGGTTCGCACGCGGCATTATAAATGGTAGTTTGTCCTTCGGCCAATACTGCGGCCATAACAATATTCGCCGTTCCTGTAACAGAAGCTTCGTCTAAGAGCATATAGGTACCCTTAAGTTTTTTAGCCTCTACGCCATAGAAATATTCTTCTTTGTTATATCTAAATTTTGCACCAAGTTTTATAAATCCTTCAAAATGGGTATCCAATCTTCTTCGACCTATTTTATCGCCACCCGGTTTAGGTATATACCCTTTGCCAAATCTCGCTAATAAAGGCCCCACCAACATAATAGAACCTCGTAATCCCCGACCGTCTGCTTTAAATTGATCGGATTGGAGATAATCTAGATTAATATCATCCGATTTAAAAGTATAAGAACCCTTTCCTTTCTTTTGGATTTTTACACCTAAATCCTCTAGGAGGGCAATGAGTTTGTTAACATCAACAATGTCTGGAATGTTATGTATGGTTACCTTTTCTGCAGTTAAGAGTACTGCGCATAAAATTTGTAAGGCTTCATTTTTTGCGCCTTGAGGAGTAATTTCACCGTGTAGTTGGTGCCCCCCTTCAATTTTGAATGTTCCCATCTATAGGAGTGGAAATTTAATAGCGTTTTTTACCGCGGTTATTATTTCTTTGATTTTTCTTATTGGAACTGGACCTTGGACTTTTTGCAATCCTATTTTTTAGGAATTGACCACTATCGGTCAAATTCTCACCCTCCGCGGCAAGGTCTATCTGTCCGTCACTTAATTCATAAAGATGTTTAAATATGGCCTTATCGTCCACCACATCCTTGTTCCAGTTGAGATAGCATTTTTTCATATGGTTGGCGATCGCGTACTCCAATCCTGATCTTTTATCACCCTTCTCCCATTGCACTGCAACATCGATCATTCGTTTAATGTTGTTTCCATAAAAACGATATTTGGGATGATTTTGCGGATATTCCAGAGGCTCTGGACGCTTTTGCAAAATCTCTTTTGAGGTTATTGGAAAGGGTGAGTCCACGTCCAATTTAAAATCGGACATGATAAATAACTGATCCCACAGTTTGTGCTGAAAATCTGGCACGTCTCTCAGGTGGGGCTGTAAATTACCCATCACACTTATGATAGCATTCGCCACCTTGTTTCTCTCCACTCGATCTTCTATGGAAACGGCATGGTCTACCATTTTCTGAAAATGTCTGCCATACTCAGGTATGATGAGATGTGGACGTTCTGTATTGTATTCTAAATTCTCTACTAAATTCAAATTGGAAATTTTAACTGCTTACGATGTATGAAGAAGTATTCTTATAACGTTCGCAAAATAATAAAATTATAGCTTAAAAGCTATTTTACAATGAGATTACCCCTTCAATAATGCTTACCTCTTTATATTTTTGGATTACACCATCCGGATTTTTAATGTTCACAGTTATCGACACACTGGTATATTTCCCATTTTTCGACTTTTTTAAATCGATGACCGCTCCCGTATTGTCAAAAATTTGATGTATTCGCTTTATTTTATCCGGATCGGTAAGAACGATAAACTTATAGAGATAGTTAGAGGGCCATATGGTAGTTTCCTCCAATTGAATTTTTAATCGCTTATAAAAATCCTCCGATTTAAGTTCCGACATAAACTATTTTTTTACAAAGATAAGGGTTAAGCGGAAGTTTTATAATACCTATGGTTTCTTTACTTTTGTTTAGTTAAAATAAAAAATTGAGCGTTAAAAAAATCGTATTAACTGGAGGTCCCGGAACAGGTAAAACATCACTTATAAATTTACTGGAAAAATCAGGATTTTTTTGTTTCCATGAAATTGTACGCTCCATGACCCTGGACGCCAAGAAAACGCAGGAAAAAGAATCTTATTTAACGAATCCATTGGCGTTCGTAAATGATCCAAAATCATTTAATGAACAACTCTTATATGGTAGATTAGCGCATTACGCAAAGGCCTCCGAATTAAATGAAGAAATCGTATTCTTTGATCGCGGATTACCCGACGTTTTGGCCTATATGGACTATTTTAAACAATCCTATGACCAAAAGTATATTGATATTTGCGAATTGAATAGATACACTAGGGTCTTTTTATTCCCTCCTTGGGAAGAAATCTACGTTCAAGATAACGAAAGAATGGAAAGTTTTCAGGAAGCTATCCATATACACAACGCCTTAGAGGAAGCGTATACGTCCATAGGATATGAAATTCAGGAAGTTCCTTTTGGCACTGTAAATGAGCGACTGAAATTTGTATTAAATCATTTAGGCCAATACAGTGAATAAACTTCCAAGGGAAATTCTTAATGAATATTGGGGCTTCACATCTTTTAAGGGCTCTCAAGAATTACTGATTAACGCCGTAATGGAAGGAAGGGACGCATTAGGATTGCTCCCAACTGGTGGTGGAAAATCTATTTGTTTTCAGGTTCCGGCGATGGCCAAAGATGGCATATGTGTGGTAGTCTCACCATTAATTGCACTAATTCAAAATCAGGTAAACACCTTAAAGGATTTAGGGATAAAAGCTATTGGTCTTACAGGGAGGATAAGTTCCGATGAGGTAAGCAACCTTTTGGACAATTGTATCTACGGTAACGTCAAGTTTCTCTATTTATCTCCCGAGAGATTAAATCAGGAGATTGTTCAGGATAGAATTCGTCAAATGAATGTAAATCTTTTGGTAGTAGATGAAGCGCATTGTATTTCTCAATGGGGACATGACTTCCGACCTGCCTATTTAAATTGCGTTATACTCAGGGAATTGCAGCCCAACATTCCATTTATGGCATTAACGGCCACCGCAACGGCAAGGGTTTCCAAGGATATTTGTAATGCATTGGAGCTGAAAAGTCCATTAATCGTAAAAGACTCTTTTTCGAGAGCAAATATTGCCTTTATAGTTCAATTTTCTGAGGATAAAAAATACCAACTAAAGCACTACTGCAAGTCTTTACAGTCCAGTGGAATTGTTTACGTGCGAACAAGAAAACTTGCGGAAGAATTATCTCGTTACTTGGAGAATCATGATATAAGTTCGGCATTTTATCATGGAGGGATCCTAGAGCAACACAAGCGAAAAAAATTGGAAGATTGGTTGCAGAACAGGACAAAAATAATGGTCGCCACCAATGCCTTTGGCATGGGAATAGACAAACCAGATGTAGGTTTGGTAATTCATTATCAGATTCCGGATTGTATTGAAAATTACTATCAGGAGGCAGGTAGGGCCGGACGAAATGGTGAAGCGGCAAAGGCCATTCTATTAACCAATAAGGCGGATGCCGAACAGGTCAAAAAACAGTTCCTTAGCATTCTCCCAGACGTAACTTTTGTTAAAAAAGTATATAGCAAACTTAACAACTACTTTCAAATAGCTTACGGAGAGGGTAACGGGTTTAGTTGTCAGTTGAATTTTAATTCTTTCTGCGCTACATATCAACTTAACACATTGCTGACCTATAACTCTTTGCAAGTGTTGGACAGGAATTCTGTAATTGCCTTATCGGAATCATTTTCGAGAAAGTCAACCTTGCGCTTTGTATGTAACAAGAATGAACTTTTTGATTATTTGGAAACGAACAGACGATTAGAAGATTTGGTGAAGAACGTTATGAGGACTTATGGGGGGATTTTTGAATTTGAAACTAAAGTTAATACGGTATTATTGGCAAATAAATCCAATACAACGGAAGATGCCATTATAGAAGGATTGGAACAATTAAATGCAGATAGCATAGTTGAATATAAAGCCTCCCATAGCGATTTAGAACTTACTTTCTTAGTACCTAGGGAAGACGATTTAACTGTTAACAAGTTCGCCTTTTTGATAAAGGAACAAAACAGGTTAAAGGAGAAAAATGTAATGCACATTTTAGATTATGTGGATAATGATAGGGTATGTAGGAGTAAACAGTTATTACGTTACTTTGACGAAAAGCAGTCTGAAGATTGTGGCGTATGCGATGTTTGCCTTAAAAATGAGCCCGCAAAAAATGGCACATCCACTATTTTAAAAAATCAAATTAAAGACCTATTGCAACATGAACGATTTACCTCAAGAGCCATTTGTGATGTATTGCATTGGGATCAGAAATCCATTTTAAGGGCTATACAGGACTTATTAGAACAGGGCGATATAGAAATCGATACAAAAAACAGGTATCAACTTATACGAAATGAAAGAACTTAGAATTGTATTTATGGGAACGCCAGAATTTGCAGTGGGCATTCTGGATGCTATTATTGGAGCGGGTCATAATGTTGTAGGTGTTATTACCGCGCCCGACCGACCTGCGGGACGTGGAAAAAAAATACACGAGTCTGCAGTAAAAAAATATGCTGAAAGCAAGCAGCTAAAAATCCTTCAACCTACGAATCTAAAAGATGAAGGCTTTTTGAAAGAATTGAAAGCTTTAAAAGCTAATCTGCAGGTTGTTGTTGCCTTTAGAATGCTTCCCAAAGTGGTTTGGCAAATGCCCGAATATGGAACCTTCAATTTGCATGCATCGTTATTACCTGAGTACAGGGGCGCGGCACCTATCAACTGGGCTATAATGAATGGGGAAAAGAAAACAGGAGTAACCACCTTTTTTATCGATGAAAAGATTGATACCGGAGCCATCATTCTCCAAGAGGAAACTGACATACATCCCAACGAAAATGCGGGTAGTCTGCATGATAGGCTTATGGCCTTAGGCGCGGGTATTGTTCTTAAAACTATAGAAAGAATAAGTAACGGGAATATGGAAACCACGTTGCAAGACCAGAAAGAGGGTTTGAAATCGGCACAAAAGATACAACGCGATACCTGTAGAATAAGCTGGGCACTTTCAATTACTGATATCTATAATCATATTCGTGGTTTAAGTCCATATCCAGCCGCTTGGACCATACTCTTTAATGAAGAGGAACAAATAATGGTTAAAATATATGAAACCGAAATGGAAAGAACCGAGCACGATATGAAAACCGGGACTCTAGTTTTTGATAGGAAAACACTAAAGGTAGCTGTCAGTGGAGGTTATTTAAATCTGTTAGAAATACAGCTTCAAGGAAAACGCAGGATGGCCGTTAGAGATGTCTTGAACGGGCTAAACTTGTCAAAAAACGCCTATGTGTCATAAACTCCCGTCTACATTGGCTTGCGAGAATCGTAGAAAAAGCCCTACTTTATCAACAAACCTCCCGAGTTATCAACAAAATAGGGGATTTCCCCTTGTTTTACTTGTGGTCGTCACAAATCCATATAAATTTGTCTGAGGTTTAAATCATTTTAACAACAATTAATTTAATCACATTATGAACAAAACAGAATTGATCGATGCAATGGCAGCAGACGCAGGCATCACAAAAGCAGCGGCTAAAAAATCATTGGAGTCTTTCTTGGGAAATGTTGAAAAGTCCCTTAAGAAAGGAAACAGAGTTTCCTTAGTAGGTTTCGGATCTTGGTCCGTATCTAGAAGAAATGCAAGAGAAGGTAGAAATCCATCAACTGGAAAAACTATCCAAATTGCAGCTAAGAATGTTGTTAAGTTTAAAGCAGGTGCTGATTTAAGCAAAGCGGTAAACTAATTATAAGTTTTCAAATAGTGGAAAAGACGCCTTAATGGGGCGTCTTTTTTATTGCCCTGTTTTTGCCGTTATGAGGATTTGTCTTATTTTAGATTATTAGGTGAACAAATATGGTCCAATTAAAACCAAATAAAGGAAAGTTACTGATTGCTGAGCCTTCCTTGACCGGGGATGTTTCCTTCAATAGATCTGTTGTGTTATTGGCAGAACACAATGACGAAGGTTCTGTTGGTTTTATTCTTAACAAGCCCTTGGAATACCAAATAAACGATTTGGTGACTGAAATAGTCATTCCGTTCCAAGTTTATAACGGTGGCCCTGTTGAACAGGACAATCTTTATTTTATTCACAAAGTTCCACACTTGATCGACAATAGTATTGAAATTTCGGATGGTATCTACTGGGGCGGGAACTTTGACACTACTGTTAACCTTATCAACGAGAAAATTATTTCTGAGGACGATATACGTTTCTTTCTAGGGTATTCCGGTTGGTCTTCGCTGCAACTGGACGAGGAACTATCTTCCAAAACTTGGATAGTGGCTAGAAACGAATATGAGAGTCAAATTATTAAAAAGTCTTCTGTAGCTTTTTGGAAAGAAAAAATGATAGAACTGGGGGGTGACTACCTATTGTGGTCCAACGCTCCAGAAAACCCCAGCCTTAATTAAATTGTAATCCTTACCGCCATATTCAATTTGCCAATCAAGCTATGGCTAACGGTCCTGGCATATTCTTTTTTACGGTATTTGGTTATCGGGATGATTCCGCCAATGGCATTGGTTATAAAAAGCTCATCGGCTTTTTGTAGCTCAAAGGGGGAAATACTTTCCTCCACCAGTTGGTAAATTTCTCCTTTTGAAATTACGTTGATCAGGTTCTTTCTTAGTACGCCATCTAAGCAGCCATCCGAAAGAGGTGGTGTTTTTATCGTTGAACCTGCCACCATAAATACATTACCGTTCAACGCCTCTACCACATTTTTATCGCCGTTCAATAACAAACAATTATCGTAATCATTTTCTTTTGCGAAAATACTGCCCACTACATTAAGAATACGGTTGTTGGTCTTTAAATTGGAGAGCATACTTTTTTGGATATAAAAATCCTTGAAAAGCTCTACTTCATATAACCCGTCCTTCAAAACATAAAAATTTTCCTCCAACTCTCTAGCCTCTATGATATAAGAAACATTATTTGTTAGCGGTGTATACAGTCCCCCATTGTTTCTAAAAACCGTAAAACGTACTCGAGATGCTTTATTAGTTTCTGAAGCTTCAATGGTCTTAAGAATTTCCTGTTCCATAAATTCCATAGTAAAATCCATCGGGATTTCCATACGCAGAATTCGCATAGAGGCCATGAGTCTCAAATAATGATCTTCCAAAAAATAGATGTGCCCGTTAACCACTCGAAAAGACTCAAAAAGTGCGTCTCCGTACAACAACCCCCTATTCCCATGATTTAGATAATCGATATCATTAGAAATGAGTTTTCCGTTAAAATTTACCATAAAAAAAGAGCCTTAAACTAAGGCTCAAAGATACTTCAATAAAAATATATTATTTGGACCCAATAACTTGCTTCAGGTCGGAAACTTGATTTCCCCACAACATTTTAGATTCTTCCACTTCATCCTCTTCCGCAAAATCGGTTATAAAAAGAGAAACATCCTTTGTAATTTCATCAACTATTATTTTCATTTCAAAATAAGTATCATCATCATTTTCCTCCCATGCAAAGCGAACAAACTCATCGGTCTTTCGCTTTAATAACTTAGCATCCTCTTCCGCTCCATCCCATATAAAGGTAAATTTCTCACCTCTGCTATTTACATTATCAGCAAACCACTCGGACAAACCCGACGGTGTTGCCAAATATTGGTAAAGCATTTGGGGTGAGGATTGTATAACGAACTCTATTTGAAATTTTACTTTATCGGTCATGTTCAACATCTTTATGGTGGACAATATATATATTTCTAAATGATAAAAAAATAAAAGGACAGTATTATTTTTTACGAAGCTATAGTTGATGAACAAGAAATTAAACTTTATATTTGCAGCCGCTTAAAAGTAGCATGGCGAGGTAGCTCAGGCGGTTAGAGCGCAGGATTCATAACCCTGAGGTCGGGGGTTCAAGTCCCCCTCTCGCTACAATAAAAAACCCTTTCATAATGAAAGGGTTTTTAAGTTTTAGTTCTGCTTAGATAGCGCGGCAGATCATTTAAATCCCTCTAAATTCAAATAAAAGTCCTCATATATATCCTTGGAATTAATAGAATTATAAAAATTAATTATTCGGTTACCACTATCTCTTGAGGTTTTTACGGGAACCAAAGTTGCCATAGACGGTTTTAAAAATGAGGTAACCAAAGCCAGGTCCCATAAAACCCGTTTTCTTCGACTGCCATCCAAATGGTCGTCCCATCGTTTAATTAAATATTTCCCCAGATAGTGGTTTCCTATTTTATCTGAAATTGTATCGTAATCAATTTCCATGTCAGAGGCTACACTTACGGGCATTATATTCATTGGAGTACTGGATTCTAATATATAATCCAACGCATACTGGTCCATAGCACAATTAAAATCATTTCGTTTAAGAATTTTCGTGTCGAAATCCATTGTTGTTCCCAGCCAAAATACCTCAATGCTGGAGGATATCGAAGGTTCTAAAAACAGTGCTGATGACACATTGGTTAAAGCGCCCAAAACAAGGATAGGCAATCGTGTTCCTGAAGTTTGGGCCTTAGCCTGTTTGATTATTTCATAAGTTGCAGCTGAATGCTGCGCACGGTCTCCCCAGTCGTACATTCTGGCCGCTCCTCCTCTATTAGTCTTAACGGACAAACCCATTTCTCCCAAAAGCTGTTGGTTTAGTCTGTGACTATTTTCCATAGTATTTTCAATGGCCCAATGAGCGGTCTGCCAATGAGCTGCGTTTAAAGCAACAACTTCTACGGAGGGTTCCATCAAAATACGCACGAGTGCATATAAATCATCTACTTCGTTCCCTGTGTCGGCATCGACGATAATTTTCTGTTGTGCTAGACCCAACGAGGTAATGAAAGAGAAAAGCAGCAGGAGCCTAATTTTAGTTTCAACCATATCCTTTAAAATCATGATTTAAATTTTAAACAAGGTATTTATTTAGTCCCATAATAACAAAATACCAAACTCATCCAAGTTCTTTATTCAGGTTCAAAGTCGTATTTTTGCAACTTTGCTATGAATCCATGATTAATTACGAAGAAAACATAGAGGTTAAGGGTGCTAGAGTCCATAATCTTAAAAATATTGATGTCACCATTCCTAGAAATAAATTGGTGGTCATAACCGGTCTTTCAGGGAGTGGTAAATCTTCATTAGCCTTCGATACTATTTATGCAGAAGGACAAAGACGTTACATAGAAACTTTTTCTGCCTATGCCAGACAGTTTCTTGGCGGGTTGGAGCGACCGGATGTGGACAAAATTGATGGTCTCTCACCTGTTATAGCCATCGAACAAAAAACAACTTCAAAATCTCCACGTTCCACGGTCGGTACCATTACCGAAGTGTACGATTTTCTCCGTCTTCTTTTCGCCCGTGCCGCAGATGCACACAGTTATAATACCGGTGAGAAGATGGTGAGCTACAGTGATGAGCAGATAAAAAATCTAATCATTCACTCCTTTAAGGATAAGAAAATTAATATCCTGGCCCCTATTATCAAATCGAGAAAAGGGCATTATCGGGAGCTTTTTGAGCAAATTGCCAAACAAGGTTTCGTAAAGGTCCGAGTAGATGGAGAAATACGGGATATTGTCAAGGGGATGAAGGTAGACCGTTACAAGGTGCATGATATTGAAATTGTTATCGATAGACTGAAAGTGGTAGAAAATGAAGATTTTCATAAACGACTTTCAGAAACCATAAATACGGCCATGTATAGTGGTAACAATGTATTGATGGTACTTGAGGAAGGTTCCGAAGAACCTCGATATTTCAGTAGGGACTTAATGTGCCCAACCACAGGCATTTCATATCCTACGCCTGAACCGAATACGTTTTCCTTTAATTCACCTAAAGGTATGTGCGCCCACTGTAGCGGTTTAGGACATGTTTATGAAGTGAACGAGAAGAAAATTTTTCCAAATAAGAAATTGTCCATTAAGAGTGGTGGAATTGCACCCCTTGGGGATTATAAAAAATCATGGGCCTTTAAGCAAATAGAAACTATTGCACAACGATATCAATTTGAGCTCACGGATCCTGTTGGAGAAATCCCTAAAGAGGCATTGGAAGTATTATTGAATGGTGGACAGGAGAGTTTTGAGGTCGATTCCAAGACACTTGGAGTAAAACGCACCTACAAAATTGATTATGAAGGCATCGCCAATTTTATTAAAAGTCAATTCGAAACCGCGGAATCTACTTCCATTAAGCGTTGGGCCAAAGAGTATATGGATAAAATCGAATGTCCTACATGTCAAGGGTCTAGATTAAGAATTGAATCCCTATACTTTAAAATCGAAGATACTAACATTGCTCAATTATCGTCAATGGATATTGGGGAGTTGGCCGATTTCTTTCATGGTCTAGAAAAGAAATTGGAAGGTAATCAACTAAAAATAGCGGAAGAGATTATTAAGGAAATCCGAACGAGAATTCGTTTTTTGCTTGACGTAGGGCTGGACTACCTATCACTCAACCGAAGTTCAAAATCCTTATCTGGCGGGGAAGCGCAACGTATTCGTCTTGCAACACAAATTGGGTCTCAACTAGTGGGCGTTCTCTATATTCTTGATGAACCAAGCATTGGGTTGCACCAACGCGATAACAACCGGCTCATAAAATCTTTGGAATCATTACGGGATATCGGGAATTCGGTTATTGTAGTGGAGCATGACCGTGATATGATAGAACGTGCGGATCACGTAATTGACATTGGTCCCAAGGCCGGCAGGCACGGTGGAGAAATTATATCGGAAGGCACTCCTGAGGAACTGAAGAACCACAATACAATTACTGCTGATTACATCAAAGGGGTACGAGAAATAAAAGTCCCTAAAAACAGACGAAAGGGTAACGGTAAAAAAATAAAATTGTCGGGCTGTACTGGGAATAATTTAAAAAACATCACCGTTGAGTTCCCATTAGGAAAAATGATTGGGGTTACGGGAGTGTCAGGAAGCGGAAAATCAACTTTAATTAATGAAACCCTATATCCCATTATGAACGCCCATTACTTTAATGGGGTTAAAAAACCGATGCCCTATAAAAAAATTACGGGGCTAGAACATATAGACAAGGTTATAGATATAAACCAATCCCCTATCGGTAGAACACCACGTTCCAATCCGGCTACCTATACAGGCGTTTTTAGTGAAATACGTTCTTTATTTACAAAAACTCCTGAAGCTGCTATACGAGGATATAAACCAGGACGTTTTAGTTTTAATGTAAAAGGCGGTAGATGCGAGACTTGCCAAGGAGGTGGCCTAAGGGTCATAGAAATGAATTTTCTTCCTGATGTTTACGTGGAATGCGAAACCTGTAATGGTAAGCGCTTTAACAGAGAGACCTTGGAAATACGCTACAAAGGCAAATCCATTTCCGACGTATTGGAAATGACGATTAATGAGGCGGTCGATTTTTTTGAACTTATACCCAAAATACATCGTAAGTTAAAGACCATTCAAGATGTAGGATTAGGTTATATATCCTTAGGCCAACAATCCACAACTTTGTCTGGTGGTGAAGCACAACGAATCAAACTAGCAACAGAATTATCAAAAAGGGATACAGGAAATACATTTTATATTCTAGACGAGCCTACGACAGGATTGCATTTTGAGGATATTCGTGTGTTGATGGAAGTTTTGAATACTTTGGCCGATAAAGGGAATACGGTTTTGGTCATAGAGCATAACTTGGATGTTATTAAGACGGTAGATTATATTATCGATATAGGCTATGAAGGTGGGCGCTCTGGGGGCAAATTAGTGGCAAAAGGTACCCCTGAGGAAATTTGTAAAGATAAAAAGAGCTATACGGCAGAGTTTTTGAGAAAGGAACTTAAGCCAAGGAAGGAAAAAAATACTAAGGTCGAAACCAGTTTAGTGAAATAATTGAATTTATGAGAGCAGAGAAACATCCAAAGGGATGGAACGAGATAAAGACAAATGATTCATGGGCCATTTTTAAGATAATGGGTGAATTTGTCAACGGATTTGAAAAAATGAGTAAAATTGGGCCCTGTGTGTCCATTTTCGGGTCTGCTAGAACTAAAGAGGGGGACAGTTATTATCAGTTAGCCGTTAGTATTTCAAAAAGTATTTCAGAAGCCGGTTACGGCGTGATTACTGGAGGTGGTCCCGGAATCATGGAGGCAGGGAACAGAGGCGCCAATCTAGCCGGAGGTACTTCGGTTGGGCTAAACATAGACCTTCCCTTTGAACAGCATGACAATCCGTACATTGATGATGATAAGAGTTTAGATTTTGATTATTTCTTTGTAAGAAAAGTAATGTTCGTTAAATATTCCCAAGGATTCGTGGTAATGCCCGGTGGTTTTGGAACACTAGATGAGCTATTCGAAGCCATTACACTGATTCAAACCCATAAAATTGGAAAATTTCCGATTATTTTGGTTGGAAGTGACTTTTGGACGGGTCTTTTTGACTGGATAAAAACTACGATGCTAAAAGTCGGTAATATAAGTCCGGAAGATTTAAACTTGATAAAAATTGTGGACACGGAGGATGAAGTAGTGCAGATTATCGATGCTTTCTACAAAGGTCACACAATGAGCCCAAATTTTTAATTAGCAAGTTGGACAAATTGTCAAACTACAAATGGTTTCTTTCTGCACTGCTAATCATATCGGCGGTATCACAGGGCCTGTCCCAATATGAAACAGAGTTGGAGGTAAGCCTTAATGATTACACCAAGGAGTTAAGTATAAAACAACAATTCACTTATTACAATGATTCCAATTATTCCTTAGGCCAGCTGTATTTTAATGATTGGGCACATGCCTATTCCAATAAGAATACGGGTCTATCAAAACGATTTGCACAAGAATTTAAGAAAAGTTTGCACTTGGCAAAAAGAAACGAAAGGGGCTATACCACAATTATAAGCGCCGTAGACGATAATTATCTTGGTTTAGAATATGAACGAACAAAAGAAGATGATATCCTTAGGATAAAATTAAATGAACCCTTACTTCCAAAAGAATCGACAAAAATTTTCATTACCTATAAGGTGAAACTTCCTCCCAATAAATTTACACCATACGGATATGATAATAGGGGAAACTATTACTTAAAGGACTGGTACCTTACCCCTGCCGTATATGATGGTAAATGGCATCTCTATTCTAATAAGAATTTGGAGGACCTTTATACGAATATTACAAATACGACCATAAATTTCAAGTACCCGGACAGTCTCTTCCTCGCTACGAATTTCAACAAGTTTAATAGTACCAATTTTTCAAGTGGGCAATACGTCAGACTAGAGGGTGAAAACCGTAAGAGCGCGGAAATCATACTTCAGAGAAATAACGATTTCACCAAGCATGTCACTCCTCACATGACATTTGTAACGAATATTTCGGCGCCTAGATACAGCCCCATTGGACAAGGGATTTCCATTAGCAAGATAGCGGATTTTATTCATGAAAATTTAGGAGAATATCCGCATAAGACACTTTTGGTAAGTGAATTGGATTATGATAAAAATCCATTGTACGGCCTAAACCAATTACCATCTTTTATACGTCCCTATGACCAGCAGTTTCAATTTGAAATGAAGTTTTTAAAAACTGCGCTGAACAGTATGTTACAAGAAACCCTATTTCTTGACCCTAGGAAGGAACAATGGTTGAACAGTGCCATTGCCAATTACCTAATGATCGCCTATGTGGAGGAATATTACCCTGATCAAAAATTATTGGGCAAGCTATCCCGTATATGGGGTATTCGTAGCTTTAACTTGGCTCAAATGGGATTTAATGAACAGTATTCGTTTTTGTACAATCTAACGGCAAGAAAAAATTTAGATCAGGCTCTGACCACACCTAATGATTCCTTGATCAAGTTCAACCAAAAAATCGCCAATAAATACAAAGCCGGTTTGGGGCTTGCCTATTTGGCCGATTATATGGGTAAGGAAAAGGTAGATGAGAGTATTAAAACCTTTTTTAAATACTATAAACTCAACAAAGTAAGTATATTGGATTTTGAGTCCATTTTAAAACGGTCAACGGATAAGGACATCAACTGGTTTTTTAGGGATTATGTTTCTACCGACCGAAAAATCGATTTCAAAATCAAGAAAGTAAAAAAAATCGGTGATTCCCTTGAGGTCACCATCAAGAATAAAGAAGGTACCAACGTACCCATTTCAGTATTCGGGCTTAAGGAGGACTCCGTTATTTCCAAATATTGGTTCAAGGATATTGAATTTTCCGAAACTTTTAGCATTCCCAATAACAATGAGGATAAACTGGTTCTGAACTATGACCAAAAAATACCGGAGTTTAATCAGCGGGATAATTGGAAATCCTTAGGAGGATTCTTATCAAGCAACAAGAAATTAAACTTCACGTTTTTCAAGGATTCCGAAAATCCATATTACAATCAAGTATTCTATGTACCTGTATTGAATTTCAATATCTATGATGGTTGGACACCAGGGATGCGCCTTTATAACAAGACCCTTTTGGAACGCCCTTTTGTTTATGATTTTGCTCCCTCATACTCCTTTAGGGAAAAAGCGTTCGTTGGTTACGGCAAGTTTAATTACCGAAAGTATTTGAGCAAGAGCGGTCTGTACGTGGCCAATTATGCCATTGGTGCTTCAACATCACATTTTAACGTCAATTCCAGATATACTTCCGTTACTCCAGCATTAAGTTTTGGATGGCGTCCAGAAGATTTAATTTCCAATAAAAGACAGTTTCTCTCTTTTAGGTATGTAAACATCTTCAGGAAGTTTGACGAGACCGTTCAGGATTTGGCCAATGATTCTGAAAATCCCGATTATAGTGTCTTCAATATGAGATACATAAATAGGAACAACGGTATTCTGGATTACAATTCCTGGTTTGCCGATTTCCAGTTGGCAGGTAATTTTTCAAAACTTTCTTTTGAATATGAATACAGAAAACTTTTTGAAAATAACCGTCAGCTTAATTTGCGCTTTTTTGCCGGGAAGTTTTTGAGTAACAAAACCGATTCCGATTTCTTCAGTTTTGCACTGGATAGACCAACTGATTATTTATTTGACTACGGATATCTGGGTCGATCAGAAGACTCGGGAATCTACAGTCAACAAATCATTATTGCTGAAGGAGGATTTAAATCCTTCTTGGATGAGCGGTATCGATTTTCTAACAACTGGCTTACTACCGTTAATGCAAGTTTTAATTTATGGCGTTGGATAGAACTTTATGGAGATGCCGGTTTAGTGAAGAATAAGAATGTTCCGGAGAAATTTGTTTATGATTCAGGTGTACGCCTAAATTTGGTGACCGATTATTTTGAACTGTACTTACCCTTATACTCCAACAACGGTTGGGAGATAGCGCAACCAGACTATGGGGAAAGGATAAGGTTCATTATTACTGTGGACATTAAGACGCTTACCGGGCTATTTACCAGAAAATGGTTTTAATTAGATATCTTTAATTGAAAGATAATTTTTCCTTCCCAAATTATCAATATCTTATCATTTTGTTATTTCTATTGACAAATATGCAAAAATTAATCGTATTTGTGGATTGCTAAAATCCATTTGATTTGGTATTTTTGTGGAAATATTGAATTCTATGGACGTCTCTTCCAAGACCAGTAACGATATTTCCTTTGAGGACTTTAAAGCACAAATAATAAGCGACTATGAAATCGCCTTTATGAGTAGGGCATGTTCCTTATTAGGTAGAAAAGAGGTCCTGACAGGCAAAGCAAAATTCGGCATATTTGGTGATGGGAAGGAACTACCACAATTGGCTATGGCCAAATCCTTCAGGAATGGTGATTTTAGAAGTGGTTACTATCGTGATCAGACTTTTATGATGGCGCTTGGTTTCCTAAAACCAAAAGACTTCTTTCACGGATTGTACGCAACTCCGGATATTGACAAGGAACCCATGAGCGCAGGAAGGCAAATGGGTGGGCATTTTTTAACATATAGCCTAAATCCGGATGGTAGTTGGAAAGATTTGACCAAACAAAAGAATAGCAGCGCGGATATTTCCTGTACAGCCGGTCAAATGCCCAGACTATTAGGGCTTGCACAAGCCTCAAAACTATATCGTGATTTAGATTACCTGGATAGTAGCAAATTTTCCAACAAGGGCAACGAAGTAGCCTGGGGTACCATTGGCAACGCCAGCACCAGCGAAGGAATGTTCTGGGAAACCATTAATGCCGCAGGTGTTCTACAAGTACCAATGGTAGTAAGTATTTGGGACGACGAATACGGAATTTCCGTACCGGCAAAATACCACACTACAAAAGAAGATATCTCGAAGATACTAGCAGGGTTTCAAAGGGATGAGAACCATAAGGGTTTTGAAATACTTAAGGTAAAAGGTTGGGACTATACCGCCCTAATGCACGCATATGACAATGCTTCGGACATAGCACGTCAAGAACATGTTCCTGTAATTATACACGTAACCGAACTGACCCAGCCTCAAGGACATTCCACCTCAGGTTCCCATGAGCGCTATAAGGACGATAAACGCTTGGAATGGGAACGCGACAATGATTGTAACAAAAGGTTTAAAGAATGGATTCTAGAATCCGGCATTGCCACATCCCAAGAATTGGAAGAGCTAGAAAAACGAATAAAAAGAACCGTTAGGGAGGCAAAAAAAGAGGCTTGGGCAGAATTTTTAGAGGAAAATCTGATCGAGAAGAAAAGGCTTGTTCAATACATTAATGCCGCTTCCTTAAAAAGTCCAAATAAAAATTTCCTGACGAAAATCAAGAATGATCTCATCTCCATTGATGAGCCCATCAAAAAAGACTTGGCCGTTTTTGCCAGAAAATCTTTGAGGTACCTTTTAGGTGAAAAATCCAGCGAGAGAGATGCTTTGATTAGCTGGCTAAATAATTTTATGGATGTCTCACAATCCAAGTTCAGTTCGCACTTGTATAATGAAACTGAAAATCGTGCCACAAACATAAAAGCAATAGCACCTGTTTATGAGGAAGATTTAGAAAAAGTAGATGGCCGCATAATTTTAAGGGACAATTTTGATAAACTCTTCGAAACCTATACGAACGCTTTGGTTTTTGGTGAGGATAGCGGTGCCATTGGTGATGTAAACCAAGGACTGGAAGGTCTTCAAGAAAAGTATGGTGCCTTGCGAATTTCCGATACAGGCATAAGGGAAACAACGATAATTGGTCAAGGAATTGGAATGGCATTGCGAGGTTTACGACCCATTGCCGAAATCCAATATTTAGATTATATCTTCTATGCCATGGCCACATTAACCGATGACCTTGCCACACTTTTATACCGTACCCAAGGCAAACAAAAAGCTCCCTTAATCGTTAGGACAAGAGGTCATCGCCTAGAAGGTATTTGGCATTCGGGTTCAGAGATGGGTGGTCTCATTCATTTGCTGCGGGGAATGTATATTCTAGCACCTAGGAACATGACCCAGGCTGCCGGTTTTTATAATACGCTAATGAAGAGTGATGAGCCTGCCCTGGTTATTGAGAGTTTAAATGGCTACCGGCTTAAAGAAAAGAAACCGACCAACCTTGGTGAATTTTGTACCCCAATAGGAGTAGTAGAAACCGTAAAGAGCGGAACGGATATTACTTTGGTGTCTTACGGCTCCACGCTAAGAATTGTTGAAAAAGCTGCAAAAGAACTTTTGGAAGTAGGTGTTGATGCTGAAGTAATTGATGCCCAGACCCTTTTACCTTTCGATATTGAGCATAAGGTCGTAGAAAGTGTTAAAAAGACCAACCGTTTGTTGGTAATAGATGAAGATGTTCCTGGAGGATGCTCCGCGTATCTTCTTAATGAAATCGTCGAGAAGCAAGGTGCCTATATCTATTTGGACAGTGCTCCTCAAACTTTAAGTGCAAAAGCTCATAGGCCGGCTTATGGAACGGATGGCGATTATTTCTCCAAACCAAACAGTGAGGATATTTTTGAAAAGGTTTATGCCATAATGCATGAAGCCAACCCTGAGGATTTTCCTAATTTATACTAATAACTTTTTGCAGTAAGTTTTTCATAAATAAGAATAGTTAAACTAAAAAATCCCGCTTGGAGCGGGATTTTTCATTCAATCGTGATATAAATTTAATTCTTAAGGTCCTTTTCGGGAGTTTTCATCGCGGGCATCTTGGGGTTACCATCGGCGTCAATCTCTATGATGGCATCAAAGCCAAGTTCATCCAATTTATCAGCAACCTTGGACCTATCCCCTACCATAAACCAGTTCACGGCATCCGGTTTAACCACCATCTTACTTACCTCCTGCACATCCTTTAGCGAAAGGTTGCGAACACTTTGGTCATAGCTCTGGTAATAATCATCCGGCAAGTCATATTTAACCAAATTAACCACCGAACTATTTACAGAACTGTTCGTCTCCCATTGTCCGGGAAGGCTTAAGATTTGATTCGTTTTAACCTTGTCCAATTCAGCCTGTGTCACAGGGCGGGTAGATATGAATTCAGATATTTCCTTACGCACCTCGGTGATAGATTCGGCAGTCTTATCAGTTTGAACGGGAGCATACACTATAAATGGACGTTCCTCCTTTGCCCCCATTACAAAACCTCCGGCCCCATAGGCCCAATGTTTATCCTCTCGCAGGTTCATGTTAATACGGGACGTAAAATCTCCGCCTAGTATACTCACCATTTGTTCCAGGGCCACTTGTGGTATGTCACCATATTTACTGGTCAAATGCCCCGCTAAAATAACGGACTGTTCAGACTCCGGTCTATCCATGAGGTACAAGGTGTTTTTAGAATTTACTTTAGGTGCGCTAAAGGTAACTTCGGGCACCTCCGCTCTTTTCCATTTACCAAAGGCCTTTTCAAGTTTTGACTTTAACTCGGCCATATTAACATCTCCGGTTACCACCAAAGTCGCGTTATTTGGCCTTATCCATGTGTTATAGAAGCTTTCGATATCGGCTCTAGTCAATTTTTCCACCGTATCCTCATAACCGGTTCCTGTATATGGATTACTATAAGGATGGCCCTCCCCATAGAGATACCTGTTCATAACACGTAAGGCCATCGTGATAGGTTGTGATTTTTCCTGCTTAATACTATTGATTTGTTCGCTTTTTAAACGTTCAAATTCCTTTTCCGGAAAAGCTGGATTTAAGACGACATCAGCAAATAAGTCGATACTGGCGTCCAAACTTGGTTTTAGAGTATTTAGATAGACGTTGGAGTTATCCTGACTTGAAAAAGTGGAAAGACTGGCGCCCAATAATTGCAATCGCTCGTTTATTTGAAGCGAATTCATTTCTTTTGTTCCCTCGTCCAACAAATCCATCGCTAATTCCGCGGTCCCGGGGCTAGATAAATAATCCGATTTATAACCCGCGTCGAACATCAGGTTCATAACTACCGTTGGTACGCCGGCTCTTTTAGCTAAGACTACGTTTAGTCCATTGGATAATTTTGCCCTTTCCAAAGTCGGAAATTTAGAGCTCTTGGGAGCCGTTAATTCGGGCAATTTAGAGCGGTCTACCGTACTTTTTACTACCTCGTATTCCGCAAACGGCTTACACAGAATCACATGTTTTCCTTTGGAAAACCATTTATTAGTAGTGCTTATTATGTCTTCAACTGTAGCATCTTCAACATATTGCAATACTTTTTTGTAATAGGAGGCATCTTCAAAATACGTCTCGTTAGATGCTAAAATATCGGAAACCCCGCCGAACCCGCCAATACGTTCCAAACCTTTTATAAAACCGGAAAAATAGGCCGCTTTGACCCTTTTTAGTTCGGCCTCCGTTGGCCCTTCGTTCATAAGCTTTTCAATTTCTTCCTCCATAATAGCCCTTACCTTAGCAACATCTTCACCTGGCTTTACATTGGCCCATGTAATAAAATTGCTGCAATCTCACTTGAAGCCTGAAAGGAAACTACCGAGCTAGCTATTTGGTCGTCATAAACCAGTCTCTTGTACAGTCGTGAATTCTTACCGGTAGTTAGGATGGAGGATATTAAATCAAAATGTATATCCTCTTTAGCGCCAAATTGCGGTGTGTTCCAAGCGAATAAAATCCTTGCCTCAGGTACGCGATCTTC
Source organism: Maribacter aestuarii (assembly GCF_027474845.2). Lineage (NCBI taxonomy): Bacteria > Pseudomonadati > Bacteroidota > Flavobacteriia > Flavobacteriales > Flavobacteriaceae > Maribacter > Maribacter aestuarii. The sequence goes on along the minus strand of NZ_CP107031.2, from coordinate 3,490,631 downwards.
ATACACTTGATAGGTATCCCCGTTATGTACTGGAATATTTATCTCCTGTCTTGCCACCGTTGGTCCTGAAGGGATGTCCCCAAAATAATTCAATACTTTTTGATAAACTTCTTGTGGATCAATGTCACCCGCCACTGCCACAACAGCGTTAGCCGCACCATAGTAAGACTTAAACCATTCCTGTACATATTCTAATGAGGCAGCGTTCAGATCTTCCATCTCACCAATTACCGTCCAAGAATACGGGTGTCCCTTAGGCTACATCGCTTTGGTCAACAAATCCCACTGCTTCCCGTAGGGTTGATTCTCACCTTGTCTTTTTTCATTTTGAACAACACCCCTTTGTTCGTCCAATTTTTCTTGATCTATGGCCCCTAAAAGATGACCCATTCTATCCGATTCTAAAAACAGCACTTGGTCCAAAGCCGAGACCGGTACATTCTGGAAATAATTGGTGCGATCGGAGTTAGTTGTACCATTTAAATCGGTTCCTCCTATTCTTTCCAAAGCCTGAAAGTAATCATCGTTAAAATTTTCACTTCCGTTGAACATCAAATGCTCGAATAAATGGGCGAAACCGCTCTTACCTGGTTTTTCGTTCTTTGACCCTACGTGATACCAAACATTGACTGCAGCTATTGGCGCTTTGTGATCTTCATGGACTAATAGTGTTAATCCATTAGGTAATACAAAACGTTCATATTTTATGTCTATTTGATCCGCTTTGAATTCAAAATCTTGTGCTCGTACTGTGGTTAAGGCAAGTACCGAAACCAAAAAAAGTAATACTAATTTTTTCATGATTGATGTTTGTTTTGAATATTCATAAATATAAGCTATACGGAGGATCGAAGCAATTTTTAGGAGCCGGAATAAAATATTATATCTCGTTAGTTCAGGGCCCTGTTAATGATTATTTTAGTCTTGAATAAAGTTTTAAATGATAGCAGAACGGAAAGTCTTAAAAGTGCACTATGGATTATCGGATATAGTCCTTTCTAAACTTGAGGGCTATGACAGCATTAATTATAAAGTATGCAGCCCTACAAATAGTTTCGTTTTAAAAGTTTATCCTTTTTCTGATGAGCTTTTTGCTTTACTGGAGGGTGAAGAAAAGGTTCTTACAAAGCTCAGAAAGGCAAATGGTATAGAAGTTCCCTTTACCATTTTGAATAGTAATGGGACACCTTATACAATCATTGATAATTCACTGTATCGACTTTTACCTTTTTTAGAGGGTAAATTTATTAGTGAAGTTGAACATAGCACTGAAATTTTGGAATCATTCGGGAAGGCTTTGGCGTTAATGGACAAATCACTCTTAGGCCTTTACGATGCTGCGTTACACGGAAAAGAAATCCAGTGGGACTTAAAGTATTTTAAGAAGAATAAAAGATTCCTAGAGGAAATAGATAATCCCATGGACCGAAGCCTAGTTCACTATTTTTTTCTTCATTTCGATGAAAATATTTATCCAATTCAGGATACATTCCGAAAAAGCATTATACATAATGATGCGAACGATTGGAACGTTCTCACTCAAAATGGTCGGGTTTCAGGAATTATAGATTTTGGGGATATGTGTAGTTCTTGGCTCATCAACGAGTTGGCAGTTGGATTGACTTACATGCTTATGGGCAAGGAAGAGCCGTTAAAGGTAGCCGCCGTTATCATTCAAACATACCATTCCTATTATCCCCTACTCGTTCATGAAATCGATGCCCTTTACTATCTAATTGCGGCCCGTCTTAGCACTAGTGTATGCAATTCAGCACATGCCAAAAAACAGAAGCCAAATTCGGAATATATAACAATCAGTGAAAAGCCCGCGTGGGATTTACTTCGAAAATGGATTCAAATAAATCCAATCCTCGCGAAAGATACATTAAGAGCAGCCTGCAGCTTTGAAAAGACGCAAAAACAAGATTTGGAGAAACAACTTGTACAGCGGAAGAGAAATTTCAGCGGGGCGCTTTCCATGAGTTACAGCCATCCCATTCAAATGTCAAGGTCCGCCTTTCAGTACATGTATGACACAAACGGAAATACCTTTTTGGACGCCTACAATAATATCATGCAAGTGGGACATTGTCATCCGAAGGTAGTGGAGGCAGGGCAGCGGACATTGGCCAGGCTGAATACCAATACAAGGTACCTTTATGATGAATTTTTGTCATACTCCGAAAAGCTGTTGGCAAAACTCCCCCCTTCTTTGAATAAGGTATTCTTTGTGAATTCCGGGAGCGCAGCAACCGACTTGGCCATTAGAATGGCAAAGGCACATACCAAAAAGAAAAAAATAATGGTGCTGGAACATGGCTATCATGGAAATACCCAAAATGGTATAGATATCAGTCATTACAAATACAACCATAAAGGAGGAAGCGGAAAAGCAAATAATATTGTGGAGGCTCCTTTGCCCAAGGTGTTTGAATCTGGTTTTAAAAATGAAAACGACGCAGCTGCTCACTTTGTAAAAGAGACCTTCTCAAGGATTACAGAAAATGAGGGTGAAATTGCCGCCTTCATAGCCGAACCCATTGTGGGCTGCGGTGGTCAGGTACCACTACCAAGGAACTATTTAAATAAAATTTATCCTAAAATAAGGGCGCAAGGTGGGATTTGTATAAGTGATGAAGTACAAGTTGGGTTTGGTCGTTTAGGAGCTTTCTTTTGGGGATATGAAATGTATGACGTTGTTCCGGACATGGTTATTCTGGGTAAACCAATGGGAAATGGGCACCCCATTGGTGCTGTAGTTACCACAACGGAAATCTCGGATAGCTTTGACAATGGTATGGAGTTCTTTAGTTCATTTGGCGGCAATCCTGTTTCCTGTGCTATTGGTGAAGCCGTTTTGGATGTAATAGAAACAGAGAACCTGCAAGAGCAGGCTCGTTTAGTTGGAAAATATTTAAAGGACGAACTCAAAACTTTGGTCAAGAACTATCAAGAAGTTGCCGATGTTCGTGGCGAAGGTCTATTTTTAGGCGTCGAGCTATTGGACCAGCACAGAGCTCCCGGCACCAAGTTGGCTAATATCCTAAAGAATCGATTAAGGGACAACCACATACTGGTCAGTACGGACGGCCCATACGACAATGTGCTAAAAATAAAACCACCTCTTTATTTCAATCGGCAGAACGTGAATCAATTGATTAACGAAATGGATCTAATTTTGGGGGAAACCCTAAAAATTTAATACTTTTAGCTCCCTAAACGAACTTATCCATGAAAAATTCCCTCTTAAATAATATTGGTCTGGCATTTTTTAGAATTGCCGTTTCCGTAATGATGATGACACACGGTTTACCCAAATTTCAAAAGCTGATTGCCGGTAATTTTGAATTTGGTGACCCTATAGGAATAGGTGCCGCACCTTCATTGTTTTTGGCCGTTTTGGGTGAGTTTATTTGCCCCTTACTCATTATTTTGGGTTATAAGACTAGACTATTCGCTATTCCAACTGCTATTACCATGGCTGTTGCTGCTTTTATAGCTCATGCCTCGGACCCCTTTGCGGATAAGGAAAAGGCTTTGTTCTATCTAGTGGCTTTTATTACTATCGCCTTACTAGGTCCAGGAAAATTCAGTTTGGATAAAAAGTAATTTTAGATAATTTTTACGAGCAGTTCTTTAAGGAGGTCGGCCTGGCTGACATTTGTTGCGCCTACGCCCTTACCCTTTAAATCCATTTCCCTGAGGTAGGAAATAATTCTACTTACTTTTTTCATTGGGTAGTTCTTGGCCGCTGTTTGAAATTCGCCGACAAAATAAGGATTGATTCGCAGCGCACTCGCTACGCTTTTAGGAGAATGGTCGTTAAGTCCGTGATACTGTAATAGCTGCGAAAAAAAGGAATGCAAAAGTGTTACGGTAAGCACAAAAGGATTATCCTTTGGGTTCTGCGCAAAATAAGTTACTATTTTAGTAGCCTTTAGAACATTGCGCTCTCCAATGGCCTTTTTCAACTCAAAATTGTTATAATCCTTACTAATTCCTATATGTTCTTCTATTTGTAAAGGTGTAATCTCACTTTTTGGAGGTAATACCAATCTTAGCTTTTCTAGCTCATTGTTTATTCGGCTCAAATCGGTTCCCAAATACTCCACAAGCATAAGGGCGGCCTTATGGCTAATCGAATAGCCACTCGATAAAAGGGTTTTTCTAATCCAGTCGGAAACTTGATTCTCGTATAGTTTTTTACTCTCGTAGACAACCCCACACTTTTTTATACTTTTATATAGCGCTTTTCTTTTGTCCAGCTTTTTATACTTATAACAAATCACCAAAACAGTCGTGAGTTGCGGATTGTCCGCATAACTGGATAATTGTTCTATGTTTCTGGACAAATGCTGTGCCTCCTTAACAATGACAACTTGATGTTCAGCCATCATGGGATAACGCTTGGCATTACCAACAATATCGTCAATAGATGATTCTTTCCCATAAAGGACCACTTGATTAAAGCCTTTTTCCTCTTCGGTTAATATCTTACTGCCTATATAATCAGAAATTTTATCTATATAATAGGCCTCTTCCCCAAAGAGGAAGTAAATAGGCTTTATGACCCCTTGCCGTATATCATTAACAATTTGTAACGCTTCATCCATTCGGAAAAATTCATCAAATTTGTCAAATGCAACCGCTTAATTTTCCCAGTTACACCTTCAGGGTCAAAAATAGTCAAAATAAGACGCTCATTTTTGATGGAATAAGGAAAAAGTTTGTGGTCTTGAGCCCCGAAGAATGGGTTAGGCAACATGTGGTAAAATACCTCACGGAAGAAAAAAATTATCCCTTAAGCCATATAAACGTCGAGAAGCAAATTATGGTCAATGGCCTTACAAAACGATATGATATCATTATTTTCAACCCGGACGGAAGTATTCAGTTGTTAGTAGAGTGCAAAGCACCTTCAATAAGTATTTCCCAGGAGACGTTCGACCAGGTTGCAAGATACAATTTTAATTTGGACGCCACGTATTTGATGGTAACCAACGGATTGGCGCATTACCATTGCAAAATGCTTAAAGAAGAGGAAAAATATCAGTTTTTGAAGGAGATTCCTGAATTTAGCCGTTAATTTGCCTTCGTTTTGAAAATCGCCATTGTCATACTCAACTGGAACGGGGAAGTGCTATTAGAGCGTTTTCTACCTTCTGTTGTGAAATTTTCCGAGGATGCCGATATATACGTAGCGGACAACGCTTCTACAGATGGTTCTGTTTCCTTCTTAAGAAAACAATTTCCAGGAATCAAAATCATTCAGAATGAGACTAACGGTGGGTTCGCAAAGGGATATAACGATGCGCTCCAACACGTAAATGCCGATGTTTTTTGTCTCTTAAATTCTGATGTTGAAGTTACCAAAGGATGGCTAAGCCCAATTATTGAAGGTTTCAACACGCTTACAGATGCGGCCATTATACAGCCCAAGATTTTGGATTTGTTGAAAAAGGACCATTTTGAATATGCCGGTGCAGGAGGAGGATTCATCGATCAGCTTGGATATCCGTTTTGTCGAGGGAGAATTTTTCAAACCTTGGAAAGGGATAACGGGCAATATGATGATGTCAAGGAGATTTTTTGGGCTACGGGCGCCTGTATGTTCGTTAAGCGCGATGTTTTTTGGCAATTAGGTGGTTTTGACGCGGATTACTTTGCCCATCAAGAAGAAGTAGATTTTTGTTGGAGAGCAAAAAACCAAGGGTTTAAGGTTTACTATATAGGAAAGTCTAAGGTCTTTCATTTGGGTGGCTCTACTTTGAGTAACATGAATCCTAAGAAAACCTACCTAAATTTTAGGAACTCACTTTTTTCAATAACCAAAAACCTTCCTAGAAGAAAAGCATTCGTGATTATCTTTATTAGATTACTTCTAGATGGTGTGGCCGCATTACGTTTTATTTTCCAATGGAGATTTCGGCACTGTTGGGCCATTTTACGGGCTCACTTTAGTTTTTACCGTCAATTTCGAAAGATTTACAAAAAAAGGGAGAAGGCTAAATTTATATTAAAATACTATATCACAAAGTCCATAGTATGGTCTTATTTCGTACATCAAATAAGAAATTTTAACATTTTAGTAAAAGATTAACTAAGTAGACTAACTAACGACTTCCAAATTATATAATTTTGGTCGCGCTAAATGCGAAAAACTAGTAAATAACAAACATTAATATAGTCAGCAATTATGAAGAAAATCATTTTAGGATGTCTTGGAGTAACCCTTTTATTGTCTTCTTGTGTATCACAGAAGAAATACGCGGATCTTGAGGCAAAACAAAAAGAGACACAAGATTTATTAAACTCTGCAACGGTTAAATTAAACGACTGTCTGGAAGAAAAAGCAACAGCTTCTTCTAGACTTCAAACTTTGGAAGACCAAAATGCTTTCTTAAAAGCGAACAATCAGGAACTTATCAACAACATGGGCAACTTAACCACCTTAACTACTAAGGGAGCTGAGAACCTAGAGAAATCATTGGAGAGTCTTCAAGAAAAAGACCTTACTATTCGTAAACTAAATGATGCAATCACAAGAAGAGATTCTGTGAACCTTTCTTTAGTACAGAGCTTAAAAGGTGTTTTAGGCAACTTGGATGATGAGGATATTGAAATCAGCGTTGAAAAAGGTGTTGTATTCGTATCTATTTCCGATAAGTTATTGTTCAGCAGCGGAAGTTACAATGTTACTAGTAGAGCGAAAGAGGTTCTAGGCAAGGTTGCCAAAGTGGTTAACAACAAACCAGATTTCGAATTTATGGTAGAAGGCCATACGGATGATGTTCCTTACAGAGGTAACGGTGTATTGTTGGATAACTGGGATTTGAGTGTAAAACGTGCAACTGCGGTTGTTAGAATTTTACAGAACGATTTCAATGTTGATCCCAAGCGTATGACTGCTGCTGGTAGATCAGAATATGTACCTGTATCTTCAACAGAAAAATCAAAGAACAGAAGAACACGTATTGTTGTGCTTCCTAAAATTGATCAGTTCTACAGTATGATAGAAGAAGGAATGAAAGATCCAGCCATAGGCGGAAAGTAATTTCTAATAAATATTTAATGAGAGAAGCGGTCCAATTGGACCGCTTTTTTTATGTATGAAAATTACCTTTCTAAATGATGTCCAAGTCTCCCTTACCTTCCCGTACTACTTGCGGGTAACCTTTGGAAAGGTCTATAATTGTTGAAGCCACATTGTCCCCATAACCACCGTCAATAACAATATCAACTAAATTTTTCCACTTTTCAAAAATGAGCTCCGGATCCGTTGTATATTCCAGTACATCGTCCTCATCCCTAATAGAAGTAGAAACGATGGGATTACCCAAACCTACCACCAAGGCCCTTGCAATATTGTTGTCGGGTACCCTTATACCTACGGTCTTCTTTTTTTAAAATCCTTAGGTAAATTATTATTTCCGGGAAGAATAAAAGTATAGGGTCCAGGTAAGGCACGTTTTAAAATTTTGAAAGTAGCCGTATCTATTTGGCGAACATAATCCGAGAGATTACTCAAATCCGCACATATAAACGACCAATTAGCTTTGGCCAACTTTATGCCTTTAATACGCGCTATTTTTTCCAGAGCCTTGGTATTGCTAATATCGCAACCCAGGCCATATACCGTGTCGGTAGGGTAAATAACCAATCCCCCATTCCGCAAGACATCCACTACCCTATTGATCTCTTTTGGGCTAGGATTCTCTTCGTATATTTTAATGAACTCTGCCATATCAAACCTCGGTCTAAACCGTTATTATATAAATAACGTAATATTTTTATTATGAAAAAAGTTGCACTTCCAATTTTTATTTTAATACTATTCTTTTTTAACGCATGCTCCACGGATGATGGTGAAAATAGCGATTTAAATACAGCGGAAGCAACGGAGCTAAAAAATGTCTCCTACGCTGCGGACGCTCAACAGACCTATGATATTTACCTCCCGAAAGATAGAAGTTTAAACACCAGTGTTATACTTTTAATCCACGGTGGCGGATGGACATCTGGTGATAAAAATGATATGCTCGGGTTCTACGAATTCATTAAGACCGAAATTCCCGAGGTAGCCATTGTAAATATGAACTATAGGTTAGCGGACAATGGCACTAGCCCATACCCCATGCAGATCGATGATATTTCTACACTAGTACTGCTATTAAAAGAAAAACAAGTGGAATATTAAATCTCGGACAATTTGGGAATTATGGGAGTTAGCGCTGGTGGACATTTGGCTCTTCTATGGAGTTACGCCCATGACACCGATAACCAAGTAGCGATGGTATGTAGCATGGTTGGGCCCACAAACCTTCTTGATGATGCCTACCAAAATAGTACCGAACCAGTATTGCAGGAATTAATCGGCTTATTTGGTTATGATGAAGAACTCCTTGAAGAGGCAAGTCCGTTATACCAAGTAAAATCTACCTCTCCCCCGACAATTTTATTCTACGGTGGTCAAGATCCTTTAATTCCGGTATCCCAAGGCATTGCCTTGGAAGGGAAACTAACTGAACTAAATGTAATCCATGAATTTACCTTATACGAGAACGAGGGTCATGGTTGGGTGGGTCTCAATCTTTTTGATACGTCAATTAAACTGAAAGAATTCATCAATAAAAATCTGTAAAAGAAATCTTTTCTTAGTTTTTTGGTAAAACTATTCTACCTGATATACCCTGATATAATCAACTTCCATCGTGGCGGGAAATATAGTAGTATCAACACCTTCAAGTCCTCCCCAATTGCCTCCCACGGCAATGTTCATCAAGAAGTAGAAATTATTAGAAAAAGGCCAACTGTCCACAGTGGAAACAGTGGGTTTCCTAAATGTAAATTTTATATTGTCCACCTCATCAACATAGAACTTTATATACTTACTGGACCATAGAATTCCAAAATTGTGAAATTCTTCCTCAATAGTTTCAAGGTCTACCGCCCCTGAAGTGATTTCAGTCCCGTTAGTATGGTTGTTAGCAGTGCTGTGAATGGAAAAGTGTGTTTTGTTTGGGTTAAAACTTACATATTCCATCATATCGATTTCGCCACAGGCGGGCCAACTGACCGTTTGTATATTACTTCCAAGCATCCACAGTGCAGGCCATATTCCGTTTCCTTTGTGTTCCGGCATTTTGGCGCGAATTTCCATTCGTCCATACTTGAATGATTTTTTACTATTTATACGGGCCGATGTGAAAGCTCCCTCAATAGTATTGTCCTCGTTCTTTTTGGCGGTAATCTTTAAAATTCCATCACTAACTTCGGTATTGCCCTGAGCTTGGTAATTTTGTAGCTCATTATTTCCCCAACCGTTCCCACCGGTCTCAAAAACCCAGTTATCAGGGGAAAGGGATGTCCCATCAAATTCGTCGCTCCATACAAGTGCCGCATCGTCCCAGTAGTCCGCATCATCAGGGTCTTTAGCGCTAGATTCGGCTTCCTCAGGTTTCGGGTCGGGTAATTGCACTTCTTCCTGTTCCGTCACACTAGAACTTGAACAGCCGTAAAAAAATAATAGGACGTACAGAAAGTAACTGATATTCATCTTCATAGATTTTTTTTTCGAATTTAAACTAAATTTTATTAATCAAAACTCTAGGCGAATATTATTTAAGGACTTCCAATTTTGCGAACCGCAGCAATAACTTCTTTACATCACCTTGGTTAAACTGTATCTCCGCCTTTCTATCATTTCCTGCTCCCTCTATTTTAAGGACTTTTCCCCTTCCAAATCGCGTATGGTTTACCAAGGAACCTTCGGTCAGATTTGGGTCAATGGTATTAGTATTCCCGACAGGTTGCGCCAATTGAGGTTTTATCTTCCTCAATTTTTTAAGCTGATTTGAATTTGGCTGACCAATACTTGGAGGAGTGCCTTTCGTAGGTTTTATCTGCCGTAATTTACTTTTATCGATATCGCCAAATATATTGGCATCTATTAATGATTTATACCGATACCCCCCATCTACGGGTGTTAAGTTCTCTACATATTGCTCATCTATCTCCTCTAAAAACCTGCTCGGCTCTGCATCGATCAGTTTTCCCCAGCGATATCTGTTCTGTGTATAGGTCAGGTAAGCTTGTTTTTCTGCCCGCGTCAACGCTACGTAGAACAGCCTTCGTTCCTCTTCCAATTCACTCCGTGTATTCATACTCATTGCAGACGGAAACAAATCTTCTTCCATCCCCACAATATATACATACGGAAACTCCAAGCCTTTTGCCAAATGAATGGTCATGAGGGCAACGCGATCATCGTCTCCGGTATCCTTATCCAAATCAGTTGCCAGCGCCACATCTTCAAGAAATTCGGAGATGCTGCCTGTAGCCTCGTCAATTTCTTTCTGTCCTTCAACAAAATCCTTAATACCATTTAGTAATTCCTCTACGTTCTCCATGCGACCTATACCTTCGGGAGTGCCATCTTTTTTGAACTCTAATAGAATTCCTGTTTTTTTAGCCACGTGTTCCGCTAACGTAAAGGCATCCGCACCTTCGTTCATGATTTGAAAACTCTTGATCATCGTTACAAAATCCTCTAATTTTCTTTTGGTGCCGGAATTTATTTTCAAATCGATTTTGGAGATATTCTCCATCACTTCAAAAATAGAGCGGTCGTAATGATTTGCGGCCACCACCAATTTGTCCACCGTAGTCTGCCCTATTCCTCTAACGGGAAAATTAATGACACGTTTAAGTGCTTCCTCGTCCTTTGGATTTATTACTAATCGTAAATATGAAAGTACGTCCTTAATTTCCTTTCGTTGGTAAAATGAAAGTCCGCCGTAAATACGATAGGGAATATCCCTTTTGCGCAACGCATCTTCAATGGCCCTGGATTGCGAATTTGTACGGTACAACACCGCAAATTCTCCGTTGGAAAGTTGATTTTGCATCCTGTTTTCCCAAATGGAACCGGCCACGTATCTTCCTTCCTCTGCATCTGTAACACTCCTATGGATAATGATTTGATTGCCCTCATCATTGGCGGTCCAAACCACTTTTTCCAGCTGATTCTTGTTTTTAGCAATAATGGAATTCGCGGCGTTCACGATATTTTTGGTCGAACGATAATTTTGCTCCAAGCGATACATTCCTACATCATCATAATCCCGCTGAAAATTTAAAATGTTACTGATGTTGGCCCCACGAAAAGAATAAATACTTTGCGCATCGTCACCTACGACACAGATGTTTTGGAAACGGTCGGCCAAGGCCTTGACAATCAAATATTGGGAATGGTTGGTATCTTGATACTCATCTACCAAAATATACCTAAAACGATCCTGATACTTCATGAGGACATCTGGAAACCGGGTCAACAGCTCGTTAGTTCTTAACAGCAAGTCATCAAAATCCATGGCCCCTGCTTTAAAGCAACGATCCACATAATTCTGATAAATATCCCCTATTCGTGGTCGTTTTGCCATGGCATCTGCCTCCATCAATTCAGGATTGTTAAAATAAGCCTTAACCGTAATCAAACTGTTTTTAAAGGAGGATATTCTATTTTGTACCTGTTTGTACTTGTAAATATCCTTATCCAAGCCCATTTCCTTGATGATGGAGGATATTAATCGTTGGGAATCCTGCGTATCGTAAATAGTAAAGTTGCTTGGATAACCTAGTTTATTCCCATCGTAACGCAGCAATTTGGCAAATACGGAGTGAAATGTACCCATCCAAAGATTTTTTGCCTCTGAGGCTCCAACGATGGTTGCGATACGCTTTTTCATTTCTCGTGCCGCCTTATTGGTAAATGTCAAGGCCAGAATATTAAAGGAATCCACACCCTGCGCCATTAGATGTGCAATGCGATAGGTAAGCACCCTAGTCTTTCCAGATCCGGCTCCGGCAATCACCATGAGTGGCCCGTCCTTGTGCAGAACAGGGGCCTTCTGTGCGTCATTTAGTTCGTCTAAAAAAGTACTCAATATTCCGTTTGTTTTAAACCGTGAATTTAGCCATAATTAAAGGATACCGAAAGTGATGCTTTTTAGAATTATAAACAATAGCTGGTATTTCCTTTCAATTTGAATATATTTAGCCTTCTATTGCTAGTTCTATGAGCGAATTTAATTTCAAAGGTTTTTTTCTGGTCGTTTTCAGTTTGATTTTTGGACACTTTGTGAGTGGTCAAGCTAAGGAAAGTGGTCCGGTTATCAAAGATTACGGCAAGGTCTGGGAGGTGGAGAACACGGATTTTAAAACGGACCAAACCAAGACCTACAAAGCTGTTTTTGACATCATGAACTCCCCTGAGGATTCGTCCCAACTGAATGCTAGCATTGAAACTGCCGCTAGATTTCTGAACATGCACGCTCAGAATGGCGTCCCTGTGGAACATTTGAAAGTTGCCTTGGTCGTACACAATAAAGCCTCTAAAGATGTGATTACCTCAGAAGCCTACACTACGAAATACGGCACTGATAATCCTAATGAGCAATTGATAAAGGATTTAATCGGAGCTGGGGCTCAAGTTATATTTTGCGGACAATCCTCCGCTTCTAGAGGATTTCCTAAGGATGAACTTATTGAAGGGGTACAACTATCGCTTTCGGCCATGACCGCTTTGATACAATTACAGGACGATAATTACAGATTAATTAAATTTTAAATATAGATTATGAAAAAAATTACTCTTTTGGCCATTTTTCTGTTTGGCTTTTCCGCTTATGCGCAAGGCCCTAAACTAGAAAAGGATTATGCCGCAATTGAAAACAAGGTGATTGAATGGCGCAGGGACATTCACCAAAATCCGGAGTTGGGTAATAGGGAGTTTAAAACGGCAGAAAAAATTGCGAAACATCTAGAATCCTTAGGCATAGAAGTTCAAACAGGCGTTGCCTATACGGGAGTGGTCGGAATATTAAAGGGAAATAAACCAGGGAAAGTAGTTGCGTTACGTGCGGATATAGATGCGCTGCCAGTAGTTGAACGCAACGACCTTCCGTATAAATCGACCGTAACCTCCGAATATTTAGGAGAAAAAGTAGGGGTTATGCACGCCTGTGGCCACGATACGCATACAGCCATTCTAATGGGCGTAGCTGAAGTCATGTCCAAGAACAAGGACAAAATTAAAGGTACTATAAAGTTTATTTTTCAACCTTCGGAGGAAGGTCCGCCCCCTGGAGAAGAAGGTGGTGCACTTTTAATGGTGAAGGAAGGTGTTATGGAAAATCCTAAGGTGGACGCTATTTTTGGTTTACACATCAATTCTCAAACACCTGTTGGCACAATAAAGTATAAATCTGGTGGTGCGATGGCGGCAGCCCAGAGTTTTACCATAAATGTAAAAGGCAAACAAAGTCACGGCTCAAGACCATGGTCAGGGGTAGATCCAATTTTGATTAGTGCTAAAATTATTGATGGGTTACAGACCATTATCAGTAGAGAAACGGATTTAACGGAAGAGGCGGCTGTAATTACCGTAGGTAAAATTAAAAGTGGAGTCCGTTCTAATATCATTCCTGAAAGTGCGGAGATGATTGGTACAATCCGGACTTTAGATTATGACATGAAGGATAAGTTAAACAAGCGAATGGTTGAAATGGTAGAAACCATTGCTAAGGCTTATGGCGGAACCGCTACCTGTGAGATTATGGATGCTACGGATATTACCTATAATAATCCTGAATTGGTAGAACAAATGCTGCCTACCATAAGGCGGGTTGCGGGAGAAGCCAACATCCAAACACATAAAGCAATTACTGGAGCCGAAGATTTTTCCTATTTTCAAAGGGAAGCACCTGGATTTTTCTTTTTCTTAGGCGGTATGACCCCCGGAAATACTGAGTCTTTTCCACATCATACACCTGATTTTAAGATTGATGATAGCGACTTATTATTAGGCGTTAGGGCACTTACTGAAATGAGTTTAGATTATTTGAACAGTGATAAAACGCCAATATTGGAAAACAAACCAAAAGGTTAAATTTTATTAGCCAAATTTTTGGTGGCGATATGGGGTGTTATTATCTATAGATTACCTTAAAACTAAATCCAATTTTCCAATGGTCGGAAGCCATTGTAGACGGCTAGACGTTATTAGTGAGTACCTGCGTTAATCAATAGTAGCTAATTTTCAAAAATAAGTTCCTTATTAATGGTTTGCAAGAATTAAAAGACTGTTCGTATCTTGGTCGTCGCTTATAAAAAAGAATGATTCATATGAAAAGAACTATACTATTATCCCTAATAACACTTTTAACCTTTACAGCTATAACTGCACAAAAAAAAGTGAGCTTATCGCCCAGAATCAAGAATTGAAATTTAAGCTTGATTCTGTAAATCGTATCATTTCCAACGCGAAACAAAACGAAAAAATTAGCCTTATAAAGGCCAATGAACTTCAAAGTCAGGTTAGCGAACTTCAGGATGCCAATGCCACCCTTATGAAAAACCTGAATAGTTTTGCGGCACTATCCAGTCAGAATTCAGAAAACATTAATAAAACGCTCGCCACTTTAGAGCGAAAAGAAGCTCAATTAAAAGGGCTTGTCGACGGTTTTGCCTCTAATGATTCTACAGCTTTGGTAGTATTAACCAATGCCAAAAGGACCATGGGCGAAAATGCAAAAGTACAAGTCAACGACGGGGTTGTAATACTTTCAGAAAACTTGAACTTTTTCTTTTCGGATGGTTTAGGGAGCAGTCTTTTAGACTCCTCCAAAGATTGGCTATCGAACGTGGCCAAACTTATTAACGCAAGTCCGCAATCTGCCATTACGATAACAGGAATGTCAATTACTGGTGAATTCGATGTTGCCTTGAGCCAAGCCACCGCAGTAGCACAACAGCTTGTCAAAGAAAATTCAGTTAGTGGTTTACGACTTTCTGTGAAAGCAGGGGACGGAGGATTTAAAGAGAGTATTCAAATCAGGATACATCCGGACTATAAAGCTTTTTACTCAAATGCAAAAGATGAAATGAAGAATTAAAAAAACATGCATTTCATCGATTACCTACTATAATAATTGAATAAATTAGTCGTTTTAGAGTCATAAAATAGATAATTAATTTTTTTAAATGCTCAGAAAATGACCTCAGACCAAATTTTTCAACTCTTTGCTTATTTATTGCCATCCGTCGTGACGGGAGCTATTGCCTTTTACTTTTTTAGGATGCATACCAATAATGAAGAAGGCAGAAGACGTTTTTTATTGCACAAAGATTCGCAAAAGGACACACTGCCTATACGCCTACAGGCATATGAGCGTATGGCGCTATTTCTAGAACGTATGGCACTTCCGAGCTTGGTTGTGCGTGTAGCACCACTTACGAAAGATAAATCAGCTTATGAAAATCAATTAATAAAAAGTATTGAAACGGAGTTCGACCACAATTTATCCCAACAGATTTATATGACGGATGAGTGTTGGAACATCATCAAAGCGGCCAAGAATGCCACGGTACAAATGATTCGTAAGGCGGCCATGAGTGAAACGGAATCTGCCGATAAACTGAGAGAAGACATTTTAACCGAAACCATGGAAAAAGCTTCTCCTTCCGCCACTGCTCTTTCTTTTGTTAAAAAGGAAATTGGAGAACTCTGGTAGGGAAAATTCAAGTTCAAGAAGCAAGTGCAAGGAAAAAGTAAATAGGAGTTTGTGGGTTGAACTACTCAAAAAAGTAGTTTTGACTACTGACAACTGACTACTGACTTATTCATGTTCGTTAGGCTCGATGGGGTTTGTCTCTTCGTTCTTATTCTTTGCGTATAAATAGCCTCTCTTCCACCAAAGTGTCATTTTATCCTTATCAAAAATTAAGGAATTTGTGGTTAGAATGGTTGGCGTATAATACAAGTTGATGATAGCATTATTCTGATTGGCCACTAGCTTTCCAATTCTAATATTGTTGGTTTCTATACGATCTAAGATAAAACTCATCATTGTCGTTAATAGCTCAAAAGGATTTCGTGAAGGCATTCTATTGTAGTAAGTTACCTCTGTATGCAATACGACCACGTCCACTTCCGTAGCTCCACGGCGAATGGCCTCCTCAATAGGAACAATACTGCCCAATCCGCCGTCCGCATACTCGCAACCATTTTTACGCACCAAACTCATGAAAGGAGTGTAGTTGGAAGAAATCCAGACCCAATCACAATAATCATCATAAGTACATTCTTTTAACGTCTTGTATTCTACTTGGTTCAAGGAGAGGTTGGATACCGTTATTACAACATCCGGATTCCCTTCCTTTAATTGCTTAAATTCTTCTTTGGTGATACTGTTTTCTATCAGTTCCCTTAAATTCTCACTTTCCCCAAAAGTTTTTTTACCGGTAGCTAGATTTTTAAGAACGTTCCAGTGATTAATCGAAATTTCATCAACACCATACTTTTTCCGTATGAGAAAGGGGCAATTATTGAAAATGCTCTTCTGATTTACATTGGAATAAATATCCTTGATTTTATCAAGTTTGCCTAATGCTAGGTGGGAAATCAACAAACTACCAGTAGAGGTGCCCACGAACAAATCATATTTTTTTCCCGATTCTTGAATAAGGAACTGTGCAACTCCTCCGGCAAAAGCACCTTTACTACCACCTCCAGAAATGACCAGTGCACGCATTAATTCTTAAATTTAGTATGAATATAACGCAAATCGTCGTCTTTTAGTTCCTCAGCCAGTTGCTGCATTCTCAAGAAGTAGTCCGGGTCCTTAAGTAAATCATCAACTAAATTTCGGGCGAATTTCTTGAACTGCCAGGCATGATGGTTTGTAGCACAGATTAAATTAACAAGGCTTTGATAATTAAGCTTAAAAGCTTCTTTTAGATAAAAAAAGGCATTCTGCCGTATTTCAAAGGAATATTCCGGGCCCGTATACGAGTTCAACTCCCTAAAATAATCTTGCGTATTTGATTGGTTATAATTCGCCGTTAGTATAGCTAAAGTCAACCATAGTAGGCGCACATTTTTATTGGGCAGTCCGATAACATCTTTGGTGATTTCTAAATATTTGTCTCTATCTACGGGATAATACTGCCATAGATTAAACAGGGCCATTTCCTTGGTAATATAGCTCCTGTCTGAAAGCAAGGATAATAATTGCCCTGTCGTCATTAAATTGTTTACCCCCTTCTGATTCAGTAATGCTTGCCTGACGGGTACCGTATCCGATTGAAATGCCTTGTCTAAAAGTTCTGAAGGTAATGCGGCCCTATACTTTTCGAGCATTCGGATTTGTAGCTGTATGGAATTGCCTCTGTTCCAATATTTCAAATAATCAATAGTATCACTTTGAGCAGTTTTTATTTCCGCTTCCATTTGTAAGAACAGTTTAACGGAAGGCGATTTCTGGCCTAATTTTTCCATCGCTTCTTTGAATGGGAATGAGGTTGATTCCAACCAGTCTCTCCTGAAAACCGATAAATCCTTTCCACTTGCCGATGCCATCTCATCAAAGAAGTTGGAAATGGTAACAGTATTAAACTGATACCTTTTCAAGTATTTTTGGATTCCGTTCTTAAAAGCTTTGTCCCCCACCAAATCCCTAAGTAATACCAGAGCCCATGCCCCCTTTTCGTAAAAAGTTAGACTACTTGCCTTTGGGTCCAATAGAGATTGACCTTCTCCCCTCTCCGAAAGTTGCTGAAGTTCATTGGCCGTTTTAAATAAGTTCCAATAATAATGGTCATCACCAAATAACTGCTGTTCCGTTAAATAGGCATAGTAGGTAGCAAAACCCTCGTGCAACCAATGGTGTTCCCCATTTTTTTCGGTCACCAGATTTCCAAACCATTGGTGTGCCAATTCATGCGCATTTACGTTAACATAATTCTTATCTACAAAAGCGATGGAATCAATCATATACTGATCGGAGAAAATTGTGGTTCCCGTATTTTCCATTCCGGCATAGAGGAAATCACGAACTGGAATTTGTTTGTAATTCTGCCAAGGATATACTACACCGATTTCCTTTTCCAAAAAATCAAAGATTTCCTTTGTATATCTGTAAGTAGGCTCGACCCTTAAACTATCCTGAGGATAAAAATAGTTTATCAAGGGAATTCCAGAAGAAGAAACCAATTCTTGCTTATTGTAATCGCCCATGGCAAAAGCAAGTAAATAACTGCTCATGGGATTTTTCATATCATAATTCCACGTTACCTTTTCCTGACCTACTTCCTTGCCAATAAGTTCGCCGTTGGCAATTACTTGAAGTTTTTTGTTAGCGATAATTCTGAAGTCAAACTCCACCTTTTCTGCCATATCATCAAAACTGGGCAACCAACGACTCGTATATTTTCCTTGGCCTTGCGTCCAAACTTGTTCGTTACCCGTTATAGAATCGTTCCAACCTATAAAGTAGACGGTCTGTTCTGGCTTGCAGGAATAGTGTATACGTAGTTCATGATTTTTATTCTTTTTAAATCTATTTCGAATGGATAGTATATGACCGTCATTTAAATATTCAATTGGCTTTCCGTCTAGAAGAACTTTGGAGACCTCAAGATTTTTTGCGTCCAAAAAAATAGAATCTACATTGGCCAATACCTCAAACCCATAGACCACAGAGCCATTTATTGACTTATTCTTTGGAATTGGTTCGATGAGAACATCCCCATGAATAAAATCTACTTTATCCTGATTTTGAGCATTAGTAGTTAAAAATGAAAAAAGAAATAATAAAATGAAAAACCTTCTCATAATCAATAATAAGCAAAACATGAGCCAAATTTAGGGCTTTAGAATCGTATAGATAAACCTAGTGTTCGGCGTGATTTTTTTTTAGCTAAAACAGTAAAATAACGCTACCTATCTCTTTTGTCGATTAAGGGGCTTATACCTAAATTCGTTGAATGAATGCCAATTTTCTACAAACTCCCGTTGCATACTTAAAAGGTGTAGGCCCCAATAGGGCGGAGAGTTTGCAATCGGAATTGGGTATTTATGTGTATCAAGACCTATTGAATCTGTTCCCTAACCGATATATTGATAAGACCCAGTACTACAAAATAAACCAACTGCAAAAAAGTAATGCTGATGTTCAAGTAATTGGTAAAATAATCAATATCAAAACAGTAGAGCAAAAAAAGGGTACGCGCCTCGTTGCTAAATTTCAAGATGAGACCGGAGAAATGGAACTGGTTTGGTTTCGCGGACAAAAGTGGATCAGGGAAAATTTAAAGCTCAACATCCCCTATGTGATATTTGGAAAATGTAATTGGTTCAATGGTGTGTTTTCTATGCCTCATCCGGAAATGGAACTACTAAAAGAACATAAAGAGGGACTTAAAGTCCACATGCAACCCGTTTATCCTTCTACCGAAAAATTAAGTAACAAAGGCGTCACCAATAGGGTCATTAGCAAATTGATGCAACAGTTGTTTATGGAGACACGGGGAAAGTTCGCAGAAACGCTATCCGACAAATTGTTGTTTGAACTTAAACTTCTGAACAAAAGCGAAGCACTCTTCAATATTCATTTTCCGAAAAATCAGGAATTATTGGCGAAAGCCCAATTCCGATTGAAATTTGAAGAATTATTTTACGTCCAGATGCAGCTCATTGCAAAGAATATGCTGCACAAACAAAAAATAAAAGGCTTCAATTTTGACCAAGTCGGGGAGCTTTTCAATAATTTTTACCAAAACCATCTTCCTTTTGAGCTGACAGACGCCCAAAAAAGGGTAATTAAAGAAATCAGGGCAGATTTGGGAAGCAATGCCCAAATGAACAGATTATTGCAAGGTGATGTGGGCTCGGGTAAGACCATCGTGGCCGTTATGGTGATGCTTTTGGCCATAGATAATGGTTTTCAAGCCTGCTTAATGGCACCCACAGAAATTTTAGCCAACCAGCATTATAATGGTATTACTGAACTTCTTAAGGGTATCAATATAACTTGTGAACTACTGACCGGGTCTGTTAAAAAATCGGCAAGAAAGCCTATACATGAGCAATTGGAAAATGGACAGCTAAATATCCTAATTGGCACCCATGCTTTACTAGAGGACAAAGTACAGTTCAAAAATTTAGGCTTGGCCATTATTGATGAACAGCATCGTTTTGGTGTAGCACAACGTTCTAAGCTTTGGCACAAAGGAAGCCCACCCCTAACCCCTCCCAAAGGGAGGGTGAATGAAATACATCACAAGTATCGAACTGCCAGACCTACTACATACAATCTTTTAAAAAAACACCAAGAAGAACGAAAAAAACAAGCCACTGAAGCTAAAAAAATTTTGTGGGAGCAGCTAAAAAACAAACAACTAGGGCCGAAGTTTAGAAGACAGCATATCATTGACGAATTTATCGTTGACTTTGTATGCCTCTCAAAAAAGTTGATAATTGAAGTTGATGGAGAACATCACAACAACCCGTCTCAATTGGAGGTGGACAGACTAAGAACACAGATTTTGAATGAATTTGGGTATACTGTTATACGATTTAAAAATCAAGAAATTATAGGTGATGTTGATTCCGTCCTCAATAAAATAATAGCGAGATTAGATAGCCTCCCCTTGGGGGAGGTTGGAGGGGCCTATCCACCACATATTTTGGTCATGACCGCAACTCCAATTCCAAGGACCTTGGCTATGAGCCTCTATGGAGATTTGGACATTTCCGTCATCGATGAACTGCCACCAGGTCGGAAACCCGTTAAAACCGTTCATCGGTACGACTCCAACCGACTAAAGGTGTTTAGATTTATACGGGATGAAATTAAAAAAGGGAGACAGATTTATGTTGTTTATCCATTAATTCAAGAGTCCGAGGCACTGGACTATAAGGATCTAATGGACGGATACGAAAGTATAGTCCGTGATTTTCCAATGCCCGAGTATCAAATTTCCATCGTTCACGGTAAAATGAAACCTTCCGACAAGGATTATGAAATGGCGCGTTTTGTAAATGGTGAAACCCAGATTATGGTAGCCACAACAGTTATAGAAGTTGGCGTAAATGTGCCCAATGCCTCGGTAATGATTATTGAAAGTGCGGAACGTTTTGGGCTATCACAACTGCACCAATTAAGGGGACGTGTAGGTCGCGGAGCCGACCAAAGTTTCTGCATCCTCATGACAAGCCTTAAGCTATCGTCCGAAGCGAAAACCAGACTGGAAACCATGGTGAGTACTAACGATGGTTTTGAAATTGCAGAGGTGGATCTTAAACTCAGAGGACCAGGCGACATCATGGGAACTCAACAGAGTGGGTTATTAAACTTGAAAATAGCGGATATCGTTAGGGATAATGAAATTCTTAAAACCGCTAGATATTATGCCTTACAGCTATTAAAAGACGATCCGGCTTTAGAAAAACATGAAAATTTGGTTATTCGGCATACCTACGCCCAATTGATAAAATATAAAAATATCTGGAATTATATTAGCTAATCATTACGGCTTTCAACTTAGAAAAGAAAACCAATAGCAAAATTTATAATCTTACATAATATCCCTGAAATTGAGGTAGGTTTAGGAATCTATAGAATTATTGCATCTAAAAATGATTTATCTAACCTCAAACATATCCAAAGGCTCTGAACCGCTTTCATAAAGATGGGATTCCAAAATATTAAGGTCAAAATCTACAAACATAACTCCATATTCAGGAAAAGCAACTAAAAAGGATAATGCTATTACCTCATTTTCAAAATCATAAACAACATCGTATAAGTCGTTTATGAACTTCTCATTATTTGTAAACTCAAGAAATTTTTCCTGTAATTTTAGTAATGAAATTGCTTTATAAGTCTGATTAGCCATATCATATAAAACAATACCTTTCGTTAGTCTATTCTCTTCTAATAAACCGTCTGTAATAGTTAGCATCATCTCATTTTCAAAAACCGCTTCATTCATGTTTGGAGTACCCATCTCAAATGGAAAGTTGTAACCATCAATTGATGAATCCATCATATAATCGAATACCGTCCCGTCTGAAAAAATCACTTTATTCTCATAAATAGCAAAAGTTGAGTTAGTTGCTGGATTATCAAAAGTGGAAATAATTTCTTTTGTGGATAAGTTCACTACGTTCCAACCAAAGGTATCAACAGTACCATTATCTCGGTTTTTCCAGTAATTATGGAAATAAAAATTTTCATAAGACTTATATCTGAAAAAATCACAGTTCTGGCCGGTTTCACCAGAAAGTGCTATTTCATCAATTTGATTGTTGCTAGGATCGAATATATGTAATGAGTTCTGATATACCCCATCAGCGGTAAAATTGGAAACTAAGGTGACAAAATAATCTGATGTTGGAAATTGACAAATGTTGTATCCGCTAGCCATGAGCTCATCATTTGTTACAACCCTGTAATTATCTATAAAAATTCCTGATTTATTACGTAAATCGTAGCTTAAAAACTCGAATGTTCCTAACGCAATATCCGACCAAAAGAACAAATTGTTTTCTATGAGTCTATATTTACTTCCAGCGGCAATCGGATAGGAAGATGATAAATTAATTGGTTCGGATGTATTGATTTGCTGGTCTCCTTGCCTATAATCCGAAAGTAGATAATCACTACCCAAACCATTAGGCATTTGATACAGAACGGCAACAGAATTGGTAAAAACTTTTTGAGTCTCTGGTGGGTCATTTTCCTCATTTGGTTCTTCGCCATCTCCATCTTCTGTGACAACTTCATCATCATTTCGTACCTCATTTTCAGGTTCAAAAGTATCTGACCCACATGAAGAGATTAAAGCGATACTTAGAATAACAAAAAGTTTTTTCATCATTTTTAAAATTTAAACAACAATAATCAAAAATTGCGTAGAATAAAAAAACGTTAAACAGAACCAAATAGTATTTGATTTCTTAAGAAGTAAGAAATACTATTTTTGAACATCGTAATTTTAAAAGGGTATAATTTCGAAAGAATCCTTTCATTCATTAGCTTTGTTAGCTTAGAATTGAAAGAATATGAGTGCAACAAAAACGTTATTTGACAAGGTTTGGGATTCGCACGTGGTGCATCAAATAGAAAATGGCCCAGATGTGCTGTTCATCGACCGTCACATGGTACATGAGGTCACTAGCCCTGTCGCTTTTTTAGGCTTGAAAAATAGGGGGATTCGGGTAATGCATCCGGAAAAAACATTTGCCACGGCAGACCATAACACGCCAACAATCAACCAACACCTCCCCGTGGCCGACCCATTGTCCGCAAATCAATTAAAAATGCTGGAAGAAAATGCCAATGAATATGGTATTTCCTACTGGGGACTTGGTCATGAAAAAAATGGTATCGTCCACGTAGTTGGTCCAGAGTACGGGATCACCCAACCTGGTGCCACAATTGTTTGTGGTGACTCACATACTTCTACCCATGGGGCTTTTGGAGCCATTGCCTTTGGTATTGGAACCTCTGAAGTAGAAATGGTTTTGGCTACACAATGTATTATGCAGCCCAAACCTAAAAGAATGCGCATTAATATTACCGGATCGTTGCAATACGGGGTTACACCTAAAGATGTCGCGCTTTTTATCATTTCACAACTAACTACTTCCGGTGCAACGGGATATTTCGTCGAATACGCTGGTGATGTTTTTAAAAACATGACTATGGAAGGTCGAATGACGGTATGTAATCTTAGTATTGAAATGGGAGCCCGAGGCGGTATGATAGCTCCGGATGAAACTACGTTTCATTATATAAAAGGACGTGAATTCACGCCTAAAGGCGAAGCCTGGGATAAAGCCATGGATTATTGGCAAACCTTGTACACAGACCCCGATGCCATTTTTGATAAGGAATTAACCTTTGATGGTTCCTTGATAGAACCTATGATCACTTATGGCACCAACCCCGGAATGGGAATGGGAATCAAAAACGATATTCCTACATCAGATATGGTACAAGGGGGCGCATCAACCTATAAGAAGTCATTAAAATATATGGCCTTTGATGAGGGCGATTCCATGATTGGAAAGCCCATTGATTTTGTATTTCTTGGAAGCTGCACCAATGGCAGGATTGAAGATTTTAGGGCTTTTGCTTCCATAGTTAAGGGAAGAAAAAAAGCGGGTAATGTTACTGCATGGTTAGTTCCCGGAAGCCACAAAGTGGAGAACGCCATTAAGGAAGAGGGTATCCTGGATATTTTAAAAGAAGCAGGTTTTGAACTTCGCGAACCGGGTTGTTCCGCATGTTTGGCTATGAACGATGATAAGATTCCTCCCGGTAAATTAGCGGTAAGTACATCAAATAGAAACTTTGAAGGTCGGCAAGGTCCTGGCTCAAGAACGTTATTGGCAAGTCCATTAGTTGCTGCCGCAGCTGCGGTTACAGGAAAAGTTACAGACCCAAGGGAATTAATGCAATTAGAAACGGCATAACAAATTACCCATAATACAAAACTGAAAACATGGCATACGATAAATTTACAATATTAAAATCAACGGCGGTCCCACTACCTATTGAGAACGTAGATACGGATCAGATTATCCCCGCACGCTTTTTAAAAGCTACCGAACGCAAAGGGTTTGGCGACAATCTGTTTAGGGATTGGCGTTACAATCAAGATAATACACCTAAGACCGATTTTGTTTTAAACGACCCCAAATACAGCGGAAAAATCTTGGTCGGGGGAAAGAATTTTGGTTCAGGTTCCTCTCGTGAACATGCTGCTTGGGCAGTTTATGATTATGGATTCCGATGTGTAATCTCTAGTTTTTTTGCAGATATTTTTAGGGGTAATTGCCTCAATATCGGGGTCTTACCGGTGCAAGTCAGTGCCGAGTTTCTTCAAAAGATATTTGATGAAATAGATAAAAATCCCAAGGCGGAATTTACGGTCAGCCTTCCAGAACAAACGGTAACTATCGAGGCAACTGGAGAAAGCGAGTCCTTTGACATCAACGATTACAAAAAGGGCAATATGACCAATGGTTTTGACGATATCGATTATTTACTGAACATAAAGGATAAGATTCAGGAGTTTGCCAAGAGTACACCCCTATAATCTTAATTTATAACAATCACCCCAACATGGGGAAGTCCGGGGGATATCCCCCTCTACCCAATTTCTAAATGGGAACACAAAAAAGAAAGTTGGAAATAATGGATACAACCCTTCGCGACGGCGAACAGACCTCGGGTGTATCTTTTTCGGCATCAGAAAAACTTAAGCTCGCTAAATTATTGTTGGAAGAGCTTAAAGTGGACCGCATTGAGGTGGCATCTGCCCGAGTTTCCGAAGGCGAGTTGGAGGCCGTGCAGCAAATTACCCAGTGGGCGAAATCCAACAACTACCTGGATAAAGTGGAGGTCCTTACGTTCGTGGATGGCGGAGTTTCTTTAAAATGGATGGATAAGGCCGGTGCCAAGTCACAAAATCTATTGACAAAAGGATCCTTGAACCATTTAAAGCACCAACTCAAGAAAACTCCCGAGCAGCATTTCAAAGAAATTGCAACGGTTTTCAAAGCTGCTGAAAAGAAGGGAATCATCAATAACATTTACTTAGAGGATTGGAGCAATGGTATGCGAAACTCTAAAGCGTATGTTTTTCAGTTTCTAGACTTCTTAACTACCCAACCAGTAAAAAGGGTATTGTTACCCGATACACTGGGTATTTTAACCTATAAGGAGACCTTCGATTTTATATCGGAAATCGTAGCACGTTATCCAAAAATGCATATCGATTTTCATGGCCATAACGATTATGATCTTGGTGTTGCCAATGTCATGGAAGCCGTAAAGGCAGGATGTCATGGATTGCACCTCACGGTAAATGGTATGGGCGAGCGCGCCGGTAATGCTCCAATGGCGAGTGCCGTGGCCGTCATTAACGATTTTTTACCAGAGGTTGAAATTGGGGTTAATGAATCTTCTCTATTTAAGGTGAGTAAATTGGTCTCAGCTTTTACAGGGTTCGGAATTCCCGCGAACAAGCCCATAGTTGGAGATAATGTTTTTACACAAACAGCTGGCATTCACGCAGATGGAGACAGTAAAAATAACCTTTACTTTAGCGATTTAATGCCGGAACGTTTTGGTAGAAAACGTAAATATGCTCTTGGTAAAATGTCCGGAAAGGCAAACATCCAAAAAAATTTACAGGAGCTTGGCTTAACCTTGAACGACGATGAGCTGAAAAAAGTTACAGCTAGAATTATTGAGCTTGGCGACAAGAAGGAAAGGGTTACCAAAGAGGATTTACCATACATTATATCGGATGTATTGGATACCAAGGATAATCTGCAGAAGGTTTTTGTAAAATCCTATGTGTTAACGCATTCCAAAGGATTAATGCCTTCCACTACCCTATCGGTTGAAATTAACGGTAAAAATTATGAGGCTCACGCCCAGGGGGATGGTCAGTACGACGCATTCATGAATGCCTTGAGAAAGGTTTATAGCTCTTTAAAGATAGAACTGCCCACCTTGGTAGATTATGCGGTTCGTATCCCACCCGGAAGTAATTCCGATGCCCTTTGTGAAACCATCATCACGTGGTCTAGCGGTAACAAAGAGTTTATTTCAAGAGGATTGGATTCCGATCAAACGGTATCGGCCATAAAAGCGACAGAAAAGATGTTGAATATTATATAACCGTTAGCTGTTAGCTGTTAGTTGTTAGTTGTTAGTTGTTAGTTGTTAGTTGTTAGTTGTTAGTAAAAAGAAGTGAAAATAAACCAATAGCCAATAGCCAATAGCCAATAGCCAATAGCCAATAGCCAATTAAACAGAATTTCACAATAAACTGAAAAGATCACCGCTTGCGCGGAAAAAAATAAAACTTACTATCAATGAAACTAAACATAGCCCTTTTAGCCGGAGACGGTATAGGACCAGAAGTAATAGACCAAGCCGTAAAAGTTTGTGATGCCATAGCCGTAAAGTATAATCATGATATCAACTGGAAACCTGCCTTAACAGGTGCGGCAGCGATTGATGCCGTTGGAGAGCCCTATCCGGATGAAACCCATGAAATCTGTGCCAATGCAGATGCCGTTCTTTTTGGTGCTATTGGACATCCAAGGTTTGATAACGATCCATCGGCCAAAGTGCGTCCAGAACAGGGGTTGTTGAAAATGAGACAAAAATTAGGGCTTTTCGCTAACGTTAGGCCCACTTTCACTTTTCCATCATTAATAGATAAATCGCCCTTAAAACGGGAACGCATTGAAGGAACTGACTTAATCATTCTTCGCGAATTAACCGGGGGAGTTTATTTTGGGGAACGGGGAAGAAAGGACAATGGAAATACCGCTTTCGATACGATGACCTATACCAGGGCTGAAATTCAACGTCTGGCAAAAAAAGGATTTGAAATGGCCATGACGCGATCAAAGCGACTTTGTTGCGTAGACAAAGCCAATGTTTTAGAATCATCACGCTTATGGCGGGAAACGGTCCAAGCCATGGAAAAGGACTATCCAGAGGTAGAAGTCACCTATGAATTTGTAGATGCTGTTGCGATGAGATTGGTGCAATGGCCCAAAGGATACGATGTCATCATAACCGAAAATTTATTTGGAGATATTTTAACGGATGAAGCTTCGGTTATATCAGGGTCCATGGGCCTAATGCCGTCCTCATCGGTTGGAAGCAAAGTCTCCTTATACGAACCTATACACGGCTCCTATCCGCAAGCTGCTGGAAAGAATATTGCTAACCCTTTGGCTACGGTATTATCGGCAGCAATGCTTTTTGAGGATTTTGGTCTACAGCAGGAAGCGGATGATATCCGTCGTGTGGTAAATAAATCCTTGGCAGAAGGCGTAGTCACCGAAGACCTATCGGAAGATGCCAAATCCTACAAAACCAGTGAGGTTGGGGATTGGTTGGCCAAAAATATTTAATGTGTATTTTTTGTAACAAATTTTAAGGTCCAAGAAGTATTCTTTGGACCTTTTTTTATGGTTTACAAAAGTGGTAAAAATGAAACAGTGAGCCTCTTGAACCCATTAAAAAAATCCATTAACTTCGTTATGAACCGCTAAAAAACATGTACTGAGCCTGTCGAAGTATGACTTCTATTAGCTATTTGTTGCAAACAATTAAAAAAACCTTATGAGTAAAAATTTTTTAATCTTATGTTTAAGCTTTTTCGTATTTGGTTATATCTATGGGCAATACGATTGGACCCAAGGAAAATTAATATTGAAAAAGGGGGACACACTAATTGGGTATTTGAAATTGCCCATAATCAACAAGGCCGCCATTGGTAACTCTCACTCAATAAAATATAAGGAATCGAAGGAACAAAATGGTAGATCACAGTACTATCCAAGTTCAGTTAAAGAAATAATTTTTAAAGATTTAAATAATGAAACTTCAATTTATAGATATATAAAAACTTCTAAGCATGGCAAATCACAAATGTTTAAGCTACTCTATAGCGGAGACAATATCAGGTTATATGGACGAATGGTAAGCGAGATAACTGCTTCTCCACTTCCAGGGAATTCTAATATTGTTACTTCAGAGGGCTATTATCCTACGGACTTCAATGAATTTTACGCACAAGGAAAATATGACAGAATTGCAACGCCATTGATCAAAGTCGGGCCATTTACAAAATCTTTTAAAAAAAATGCAATGAAATATTTTTCAGATTGTCCGGACCTCGCATTAAAAATTGAAAACGGAAAATTAAGGCAATCTGATTTGTTGGAAATAGCTGAAAAATATGATGAATGCAAATAGAACTGTTTACAACAATACCTATACCAAATAGGGTATAAAATGATGAACTTTATGGTTTGGGTATTTTTACTAAGTCCGCCAAATCTTTTTGATTTGGCTTTTAAATTGAAAAAGATAAAATCAAAACAAAAAAGCCCTCACTAATTAAATAACGGAGCTTTTAGAGTCGTATTCTCAAATACTTTTACAAAATATAATCCGTACTCACAAAATTAGAAAGCTTTGTCTCCAAAAGCTTTTCTATGGTTTCGTTGTTCAAATTATTATCCTTAAAAGCTACAAAGGTTCTGATGGAGAAAGAACGCAATGCATCATGAACACTTAGTGTTGCTTGTGCTGAGTCCTTTCTTCCCGTAAACGGATAGACATCGGGCCCACGTTGGCAAGAACTATTCAGGTTCACACGACAAACCAAATTCACTAAAGTATCTATTAAAGGCGCCAATGCATACACGTCTTTTCCAAAGAGACTTACCTGCTGACCATAGTTACTCTCCGCCATATCATCCAAAGGCTCTTCGATATCGACAAAAGAAAGTATTGGAATAATGGGTCCAAACTGTTCTTCCTTATAGACGCGCATATCCTTCGTCACAGGATACAATACCGCTGGCCAAATATAATTTTCCGTTCGCTGGCCACCCTTTTTGTTGATAATTTTTGCTCCTTTGGCAAGGGCATCATCAATCAATTCTTGGATATAATCCGGTTTATTCGGTTCTGGCAGCGGAGTTAATTTGACTGCGTCGTCCCATGGATTTCCGAATTTTAAACCGTCGACTGCATCCGCAAAACGTCTGTTGAACTTTTCCCGAATATCCTCATGTACGTATACTACTTTTAAGGCCGTACAACGTTGACCGTTAAAAGACAGCGTTCCTGCGATACATTCGTTAATGGTTAATTCCATATCCGCATCTGGTAGGATAATGGCAGGATTCTTCGCTTCTAGTCCAAGTACTAAACGTAATCTATTGCTCTTGGGGTGCTGGTCTTGCAGGGCGTTGGCTGATTTACTGTTCCCTATCAACGCAAGAACATCTATTTTTCCTGTTTTCATTATTGGGGCGGCTACCGCCCTTCCCCGTCCAAAAATAATATTGACCACTCCTTTTGGGAAGCTGGTCTGAAACGCCTCCAAAAGCGGAGTTATCAATAAGACTCCATGCTTCGCCGGTTTAAATATGGTAGTATTCCCCATAATGATAGCCGGAATCAATAAGGCAAAGGTTTCGTTCAGGGGATAGTTATAAGGTCCTAAGCACAAAACCACTCCTAATGGACCTCTTTTTATATGCGCATACACCCCATCATGTTTTTGGAATTTAGCCGCATTTCTGTCCAGCTGTTTGTAATCCTCAATCGTATCCTCAATGTATTCCACGGTGCGGTCAAATTCCTTTTCCGAATCCGGTAAGGATTTACCTATCTCCCACATTAATAATTTTACTACAACATCTCGCTTGGTTTTCATCTTGGCAACGAAGACCTCCATACATTCAATACGGTCCTTGACGTGCATGGTTGGCCAAACTCCCTGTCCTTTTCCGTAAGCTCTTAAGGCGGCATCTAGGGCATCTAGCGCTTCAGTTTCCTGCATATCCGGAATACTACCTAACAAAGTTGGTTTGTATTCCTTGGTCGAAGAAATGGTGGAATATACTTCTGTAGTATTCCCTGTCCATTCTTTAAGTTCACCGTCAACCAAATACTTCTTTTGATGTATTGTGTCGGTGATTTGATATGCTGCAGGTATGTTTGTTTTGGCTGTTCTCATAATTGTAACTCTTAAAATACGTTAATACGAAAAATCCTTGATTGCTCAAGGATTCATTAGTTATACAATGGGTTTCATTGCAGTCATAGATTCCCTTAATCTAGTACCTACCACTTCCACGGGATGTTTCCGCAAGGCTTTGTTCACTTCAATTAATTTAGCGTTATCCACTCCATTACCCTTACCTTCCCCATAGTGTTTTCCAATGACATCAACATCAATTTTTTTCATGAAATCGGCCAACAAAGGTTTGCAAGCATGGTCAAACAAATAGCATCCATACTCTGCTGTATCGGAAATTACCCTGTTCATTTCAAACAATTTCTTCCGTGCAATGGTATTTGCGATTAATGGTGTTTCATGTAAAGATTCGTAGTAAGCGGACTCTGCTATGATACCGGATTCCGTCATGGCCTCAAAAGCCAACTCTACCCCTGCCCTAACCATGGCAATCATTAAAACTCCATGGTCATAGAACTCCTGTTCCGAGATATCCTCATTGCTAGCTGCAGTTTTCTCAAAAGCAGTTTCGCCCGTTGCAGCACGCCATTTTAATAAATTTTTGTCATCATTGGCCCAATCCTCCATCATTGTTTTAGAGAAATGCCCGGTCATAATATCGTCCATATGCTTGTAAAACAAAGGTCTCATGATATCCTTCAATTCCTCAGAGCGTTCAAAGGCCTTTATTTTAGCTGGGTTTGATAGGCGGTCCATCATATTAGTAATTCCCCCATATTTCATACCCTCGGTTATAGTCTCCCACCCATACTGAATTAATTTTGAGGCGTAACCAGCATCTATTCCTTTTTCGACCATCTTATCAAAGCATAGAATGGATCCTGTCTGTAACAAGCCACAAAGAATGGTCTGTTCTCCCATAAGGTCTGACTTTACCTCCGCCACAAAAGAGGACTCTAAAACTCCGGCTTTGTGTCCGCCGGTACCTGCTGCATAGGCCTTCGCCTGTTCCAATCCCTTTCCTTCAGGATCATTTTCCGGATGTACGGCAATTAATGTTGGGACACCGAACCCTCTTTTGTATTCCTCCCTTACCTCAGAACCTGGACTCTTTGGCGCTACCATGATTACGGTCAAATCCTTACGGACCTGCATACCTTCTTCAACGATGTTAAAGCCATGCGAATAGGACAACGTCGCCCCCTTTTTCATTAAAGGCATTACAGCACCTACTACGGCAGTGTGCTGCTTATCCGGAGTAAGATTGATGACAAGGTCGGCACTAGGAATCAATTCCTCGTATGTGCCTACGGTAAAACCGTTTTCAGTTGCATTGATATAAGACTGCCTTTTTTCTTTTATCGCGGCATCACGTAGCGTATAGGAAATGTCCAATCCTGAATCTCTCATGTTCAAACCTTGGTTTAGACCTTGGGCCCCACATCCTACGATAACAATTTTCTTTCCTTTTAAAGCACTAACACCATCAGAGAATTCCGATGACTCCATGAACCTACATTTTCCCAGTTGGGTTAATTTATCTCTTAACGATAGTGTATTAAAGTAATTTGCCATTTTGTATTCTCTTAGTTTGATTTTTGAATGATTAGTTATGTTGAAATTCTTTTAATATAGCCGATATCTGCATTTCCTCCTTGGATATAGATATGCGCCCAGAGCGTACAAATTGCATGATACCAAAGGGTTTTAATTGTTTATGCATTTCATCTATTTCATGCCTTCTTCCGCTTTTTGCCAAAACAAAAAAATCCCTAGCCACAGTAACAATTTGCGAGTTGCTTTCTTTGATGATATTCTGGATTTGACGCTCATCGAACAACAGGTCTGAAGCAATCTTAAATAATGCCGATTCTTGATATATGGTCTCTTCGTCCGTATGGTAAAACGCCTTGATGACCTCTATTTGTTTTTCTATTTGCCCTACGATGTTCGTGACCCATTTCTCGGTCGTGTTCACCACTATAGTAAACTTAGAAACTTCATCAATTTCTGATTTAGAGACATTTAAGCTTTCGATATTAATGTGACGCTTTAAAAATATTCCGGAAATCCTATTGAGTAATCCGACGTTATTTTCGGAATACACCGATATGGTAAACCATTGCTTTTCCATTGTTCATCTATTTTGACTTTGGTTCTTCAACCTCAAGCCCAGTAATTTTATTTTTTAACCGCTATTATCACCCCAGTTGACCAATTCATTTTGGTCAAGCTTAAGTCATTTCTCTTTTCCAAATAAGACACTAACCCTCGAACCTTCTCATCATGTCCCTCTGGCCAATTAGGTTGTTGCTTCATATCGTCAATGATGTAAAAGCCACCTGATTTGAGCATGTTCAGCGTTTCTTCTAATTGGCTGTACTTTCCTGGCCAGGCATCCGCAAATATTAAATCGAACTTCGGTCCAGTATAATTTTCTAGCCAAATGGATGCGTCTTCACAAAATACTTCCAACCTTTCGTCCTTTCCAAAATAGTGTTGTGCTAATTCAATTAATTCGGGATTATTATCGATGGTAATTAGATTAGAATTTTCATCCATACCATCAATCATCCAGGCTAACGACAAGCCAAGACCGGTTCCAAGTTCAAGAACTCTTGCCGCAGGCTTAGAACTTATTAGTGTTTTTAACATGGTGCCAATGTAAATATCCGAAGGCATGGTAAAACCAATTTCTTTGGATTTACGCTGTATCTCCTCATAAATTTTAGGAACATCCCTAATGATGGTTTCATGCATTGGTCTCTTGTCGGTTGATTATTAAAAACTTCTTATTTCAATCGTACCTCGGATACGGCGGCTCCTGATGGTATCATTGGAAATACATTATCTTCCTTCTCTACCTTTACTTCCAAAAAATAGGGCTTATCAGAAGCTATCATCTCTTGAACGGCTGCTTTTAAATCTTTTCTTTCGCTCACCCGTTTAGCTTCTATATGATAACCTTCCGCAATTTTCACAAAATCTGGATTCACCATCACGGTAGAGGCATAGCGTCTATCAAAAAATAACTCCTGCCATTGGCGTACCATACCCAAATGGTCATTGTTCAGTACCACAATTTTTACCGGTACATTATGTTGAAATATAACTCCTAATTCTTGAATGGTCATCTGATATCCTCCATCGCCAATTATGGCAACAACTTCCCTATCCATCGCTCCCATTTTGGCACCTATGGCGGCAGGAAGGGCAAAACCCATGGTCCCAAGGCCACCGGAAGTTATATTACTTTTCGTTTCCTTGAACTTTGCATATCTACACGCAATCATTTGATGCTGACCCACGTCCGATACTATAGCCGCTTTATGATTGGTGGCTAAATTAATTTCCTCGATTACCTCACCCATGGTCAATCCTTTTTTGGTGGGATAGATATCATTTTTGATGACGGTATCATATTCTATTTGATACTTTTCCTTAAAGACGGTATGCCAAGACTCGTGCGAATTCGAATTGATCATCGGAATTAGAAGCGCTAGTGTTTCTTTAGAATCTCCAAGTACGGCTACATCCGCATGGACATTTTTATTAATTTCTGCGGGGTCAATCTCAAAATGAATCACCTTCGCTTGCGTGGCATAATCTTCCAGCCTGCCCGTCACACGATCATCAAAGCGCATACCTATGGCAATTAGCACATCGCACTCATTAGTTAAAAGGTTAGGTCCGTAATTCCCATGCATACCCACCATACCAACATTCAAGGGATGTCCTGTATCCAATGCAGAAGCTCCCATAATGGTCCATGCGGCAGGGATTCCCGCCTTCTCTACTAATGCTTTAAGTTCTTCCTCCGCCTGACCAAGAATAATACCTTGTCCCCAAACAATAAATGGTTTTTTCGCATTGTTGATAAGCTCAGCAGCTTCTTTAATGGATTCTTTGTTAGGTTTTGGAGTAGGGTTGTAGCTACGGACGCCAGTACATTTTTTATAAGAAAAATCAAATTCCTCGAATTGGGCATTTTTAGTAATGTCCACCAATACAGGTCCAGGTCTGCCAGATTTAGCTATATAAAAAGCTTTGGCCATTATTTCTGGAATCTCCGAAGCTTTCGTGATTTGATAGTTCCATTTGGTGACAGGGGTAGAAATCCCGATGATATCGGTCTCTTGAAAGGCATCCGAACCTAATAAGTGTCTCGGTACCTGCCCAGTAATACAAACCATTGGTGTGGAATCTATCTGGGCGTCTGCCAATCCCGTTACCAAATTCGTTGCTCCGGGGCCAGAAGTGGCCATTGCCACACCAACTTTACCAGAAATCCGCGCATATCCCTGTGCCGCATGCGTTGCTCCTTGCTCATGGCGTGTTAAAATATGAGTCAGTTTATCCTGAAACTTATATAACTCATCATATACAGGCATAATTGCACCACCTGGATATCCATAAAGTAAATCCACTCCTTCAGCAAGCAAACAATGAATTATTGCCTCTGCGCCAGAAATATTAATCGTGGTTTGTGTTTTCGTGGCTGTTTTTTTTTCTTTTATCGTTTCCATAATACAAAATTCAATTTTCAAACTCGAATACAAATTTTCAACACCTTCCCGTATTTAGTACTCGAAACCCATTTTATTTTTTCAAAATTCATCCGTAACACATCCTTGTGCAGCGGATGACACTGAACGGGCATATTTATAAAGTACCCCTTTCTTAAATTTCAATTCTGGTTCCACCCATACAGCTTTCCTTTTCAGCAATTCCTCATTAGAAACATTCACATTTATGGCGTTAGTCTCCGCATCAATAGTGATGATGTCTCCATCCTTTACCAAGGCAATGGTCCCACCTTCCTGCGCTTCTGGAGAAATGTGTCCTACTACAAAACCATGTGTTCCGCCAGAAAATCGGCCATCCGTAATCAAGGCCACATCCTTTCCTAGACCTGCGCCCATAATAGCAGCAGTTGGTTTGAGCATTTCCGGCATACCAGGGCCGCCTTTTGGACCCTCGTATCGTATTACTACCACATCACCTTTTTTAACCATTCCGGTTCGGATACCATCGTTGGCTTCGTACTCACTATTGAAAACTTTAGCCGTACCCTTAAAAAGTAAACCTTCCTTACCTGTAATTTTGGCCACCGAACCATTTGTGGCCAAGTTTCCGTAGAGCATTCTTAAATGTCCTGTAGCCTTTATGGGTTTATCCAAGGGCATTATAACATCTTGGCCTTCTTCTAGATCTGGGACATTTTCCAAATTCTCGGCCAGCGTCTTTCCAGTTACGGTAAGACAATCGCCATGCAATAGACCATTTCTTAGTAAATACTTCAATACAGCGGGAATGCCACCTACCCTATGAACATCCTCCATTAAATATTTACCGCTTGGTTTTAAATCGGCAATGAAAGGAGTGGTATCGCTTATATGTTGAAAATCTTGAAGGGTAAACTCTACATCGGCAGCTCTTGCAATGGCCAAAAAGTGAAGTACGGCATTGGTAGAACCTCCCATAATCGTTACCAGACGAATGGCATTCTCCAATGATTTACGGGTAACAATATCCAGGGGCTTAATGTCTTTCTCTATGAGAATTCGCATTTGCTTTCCCGCAGCGATACATTCGGCTTCCTTATCCTTGCTTATAGCGGGATTGGAAGAATTATATGGTAATGCCATACCCAAAGCCTCTATGGCAGAGGCCATCGTATTTGCGGTATACATGCCACCACAGGCACCAGCACCTGGAATGGATTTTTTTATAATACTTTTAAATTCGGATTCCTTCATGGTACCGGCTACCTTTTCCCCCCATGCCTCAAAAGCTGAAACGATATCCAACTTTTTATCATTATGACACCCTGAAGCGATGGTCCCCCCATATACCAATATGGAAGGTCTATTAAGGCGCAACATCGCCATTAATGCTCCGGGCATATTCTTATCACAGCCAACAACCGTTACCAGAGCGTCATAGGACATTCCCTGTACCACCGTCTCCATAGAATCTGCTATGATATCACGAGAGGGTAAGGAAAAACGCATTCCAGGGGTTCCCATGGAAATTCCATCACTAACGCCAATAGTATTAAAAATTAAACCTACAGTTTCCTTGGAGTTGACGCCTTCCTTTACCAATTTGGCCAAATCGTTCAGGTGCATGTTACATGGATTACCTTCATAACCAGTACTTGCAATACCGACTAGGGGTTTTTCAAAATCCTCATCCTTAAAACCAATGGCATAAAGCATGGCTTGCGCTGCAGGTTGCGTAGGATCCTGAGTAACATTTTTACTGTATTTGTTCAATTCCATAATCTTGTTCTGGTAAGCGATAATTAGATTTTACAATCCTTTACAATCAAAGATAAAAGTTTAAATACCCCTATAATTTTAACAAAAACGGTGGGTTCAAATTCAATTTAATTAAAATTGATTTAATTAACTGATTATCAATTAATTAATTCTTCTTTTTATATCATATTCAATAAACACAGCTTGAGTCCATTTGTATGGAAATATAGTCTTGACGTTATTCTAGATAGCGTCGAGATTTACGAGGAAATATAGATTATGTCTTACCAACAATAGAACAAGTCTTATTGCAATGAACTTGCTAAATTTTTTGAAATTTTAATCTGATTACTTTATCGAATGCCTGCTTTTAGAGTAATTTGAATGAAATATTGTTTCCTTCCCTTTTCTGGGCCAATATGGAAATAGCCATATCCGATAACTGCAATATCCTTAAGTACCCCCCCGTAGTCTGTCCGTCTTTCATCAACACTATCAATTTTCCGGACGGGGTCAATTGTACCGTTCCCGGTAGAGTGGCAGAAGTTAGCATAGTTATATCATGGCCAGGAATCTGTTCCTTTAGTTGATACGCCATTCGATTGTTTTCCTTGGCAACCGTAAAGTCCTTTGAAAAAATTTCCTCCAATTGCCTATCGTTTAGTAGGTCAAACTCCGGGGCTTTATAGACCTCTATAATCGTATTTCTTAAAAACGAATCAACTTTAATCTCTGAAATCTTAGGTTTAAATAACTTATTATAATCAAAAGGAATAATATCCCCATCCTTTATCCTGTTCTCTGATGTTATTGGTTTAAAGAAAGATCTACTGCCTAGAACTTCTTTTGCTTTAAAACCATCCTTTACAGCCAAGTATGACCTGAAACCCCTGTCCAGTCTACCATAGGAGAGAATATCACCCACATCAATTTGATAAACTTTGTAGTTTTGAATGGGTTCGTTGTTCAACGTGACGGCCATTTCTGCTCCCGCGAGGACCATATAGGTCTCCTCCTCAAAAACAAGCGTTGGACCGGTCATCGTAATTTCTAGAACAGCGGCCGAGGAGTCGTTCTCTAATAAGGAATTGGCCTTAAATACGGACATTTGGTCCATAACCCCTGAAACAGGAACACCTTTGTTTCTGTAGTGAAACCTTCCCAAGTCCTGTACACTGGTATAAAACCCTGATTTTAGAACTTTAAGCATCTAACTTAATTTTTTCTAGTTGATATATGCCCACCTCAGCCTCTATTTTATGCAAATCATACTCTGCGCGTGAAATCTCATAGAACTGTATCTTATCTCCAACATTTACAAAGCAGGGGTTTTCATTTTGAAGATTAAAAATGGGAACCGTACAGCTCCCTATGATATTCCAACCACCAGGTGATTCTTGTGGATAAATACCCGTTTGTTTTCCTGCAATCGCAACGGAGCCCGGGGCAACTTTTAAACGTGGGGAAGCCTTTCTTGGTAGCTCCAAAGCCTCATTTAAGCCTCCTAAGTACATAAAACCGGGCAAAAACCCAATTCCGTAGACCGTATATATTTCTCCTGTATGAAGCGCTATGATTTCCTCAACGGATTTGTTTAACTTTTCGGAAATTTCTTTTAAATCAATCCCAAATTCCTTATCATAGGAAACTGGTAAGCGCCATAGATAACGTTGCCTAGGTTTACGCTCCTTTACCTTGTCGTACCAACTATTTATTTTTTTACTGATTGAAAAAAATTCAATAGTCTGTGTCCTGTTCAAGAGTAGTAAGGAATTGTAAGATGGTACCGTTTCCCAATTTTCATCCTCTAAACACTCGTCCTTAAGATAATCCTCAAACTGAAGAATACTATTTAGGACAGTTTCACTGACCTCATTGGGCCATTCAATTAAAACTGCATGAATTCCAAAGGGTTTTATGTGGATTGGGGGAGGTATCACTTGGTAATGTAGATTTTATGGTTGGGTAATTCCAAAGAAAGATACGTTAAAATTTGTAAAGCGTTCCGTGTATCGCCATGAATGCAGTAGGTATCTGCCATCAAATTCCTAAAATCCCCTGTCACGGTTCTTACCCTACCTATTTTAATTATTTCAAGCAAATGATTTAGTACGGCTTCTGGTGCTGTAATGAGTGCGTCGGGATGTTTCCGAGAAACGAGTTTCAAATCCGCAGTATAGTTTCTATCGCCAAAAGCTTCAAGTTTAATCTTGAACCCATTTTTTTGAGCTAATACTTCAATTACTGAGCCAGGCGGAACATAGAGAAACAAATCGGATTTATATATAGCTATGGCTTCCAAAAAAATAGTCGCGAGCTTTTCATCTTTTGCAATATCATTATATAAGGCCCCATGCGGTTTAATGTGGTGTAACGGGATACTCGATTTTTCGCTTATTGATTTTAAGCTTTCAATCTGTGTTTGAACACTGTCCGCGAGCTCCTTTGCATCCATTTTCAAAGAAACCCGACCAAAATTTAATTTATCCGGATACGATGGATGTGCCCCAATTTTTACCTTGTGTTGTTGGGCGAGTTCAACCATTTTGGTCATGGATTTCGTATCTCCGGCATGTCCCCCACAAGCAATGCTGCATGAGGATATCAATGGAAAGATATCGGCCTCGATTCCCATACCTTCTCCAACATCACAATTAA
This sequence comes from Maribacter aestuarii, assembly GCF_027474845.2. Taxonomy (NCBI): domain Bacteria; kingdom Pseudomonadati; phylum Bacteroidota; class Flavobacteriia; order Flavobacteriales; family Flavobacteriaceae; genus Maribacter; species Maribacter aestuarii. Next base: position 3,451,332 of record NZ_CP107031.2, on the reverse strand, counting down.
TATCAATATAGATTTTATCCATTTAGAACAATCCTAATACTTTAAATATGCTTTTAGCTCCCAATATAATGGAAAGTAGAATGATGGTTACACCGATGGTGTTTTGCAACCTCGTATTTTTATAAGCCCCCATAACCGAAGTCCTGTTCACCACCCATAAAAGGAATATGGCAATTACCGGTAATAGGATGCCATTGGCAACCTGCGCAAATTTTATAATCTCTATGGGCCGTATATCAAAGGTCAAAAAGAAAACACCGAGCCCTAGAATAAGCATCCAAATCATCCGAAACTTCCAGTGTTTGAAATTAACGTCCCACCCAAAACAACTGGCAGCAACATAAGCGGCTGCCAATGGTGCCGTAATGGCCGAAGTTATACCTGCTGCAAATAAACCAACTCCTATAAAATATTTGGCGCTAGACCCATACAAAGGTTTTAAGCCCTCTGCCATATCCATTACGTTCTCCACTTGGTTGTTATTAATGGCCGCAGCAGTAATTATAATGCAAATTGAAACCATACCTCCAAGAACAATGGAAACCACTGTATCTCTTTTGGCTGCTTTGAGGTCTTTTGCCGACTTCCATTTTTCACTTACCAAGGAGGCATGTAAAAAAAGATTATAAGGTACAATAGTTGTCCCCACTAAAGCGACAATGGTTAAAATACTATCTTCAGAAACCTTAGGTACAAAAAGCCCCTTTGCGAGCTCAAATAAATCTGGTTTCGTCAATATGGCCGTAATAACGAAGGAAAGGCTCATTATCAGTACCAACAGGACAAATACCTTTTCCAATACCTTATAGTTTCCTATATACAATAGGATGAACGCCATACCTCCTATTACCCATGCATAATAGTCCGAATAAGCATTTCCAAAAATTGCCTCCAGGCCCAGAGTTCCACCTCCGATATTTCCAGCTTCATAAGCAGCATTTCCAATGACAATGGCTCCCAGAATAATTCCAATCATCGTACTCCGTATCCATGGTGTGCTCAATTCCTGCTTTATAACACTTGCTAAACCCTTTTGGGTGATAATACCCAACCTTGCCGACATTTCTTGGAGCACTATCGTTGCTATAATAGACAGAAGCATGGCCCATAAAAGTGAAAAACCAAAACCTACCCCTGCCAAGGTACAGGCAGTTACCGTACCCGGACCTATGAAAGCAGCAGCGATTAAAACTCCGGGGCCAATTTTTTTGAACATAATATCGAATAAAGAATATAATAAACTCCCAATAGGCAAGGCCACACGTTAGTTGCGGTAAAAACAATTATTGTCTCTGAACATGAAAATATCGATGATGGAGTAAATATAAACTCTAAAAACTAAAGAGCTGTTTTTTATAGGATGTGATTTTCACCACAGTTTTAACACTTTTGGTTGCCGTTCGTCTAAAAATTTACCGTTCGTCTAAAACTTGGGTGTCATACATCGATAGAACATACTAATCGTAAAAATACATGGTTATTATATTCCCCGAACCAAATTTAACCTACTTAATGATTTGTTTAGAATGTAATAAAGAATTAGGCTATCTAGACCATAAGAATGCAATGGACAGCTTAGGCGTGGAACTCTGTGTCCAACACCATCAGCGCATGCAAAAGCTAATAGAAAAAAACAATACGCCCTTAGAAGCGGTACAGCTGTATTACGCGCTCAAAGAGGCTGGAATAGGTGCCATGTTAGAGTGGTGGGACGGTAAAAAGTCCGTAGACATTGCCATTTCTAGAGTCAAGCTAAATATTGAAATAGATTCCGAGTACGATAAGCTTACAGAGGAAGATGCCATAAACAATCTAGAAGAAGCAATGCACTCTTTTAAAAATGGTTTCACCACCATTCGGATACCTCATATCGTAGTTCGATATTATCTCAATGAGACCGTAAAGAATATTATCGGAATCATGGAAGGTTTAAAAGCAAACATAAGAATGATATAACAAATCCATCGTGTTATGAAACAATCAACCAAAGCTTTAAAGACACCGATAAGAATATCCCTAGTGGCTCTGTTATGTGGAATGCTTATGCGGATTCTTAATTGGCCGTATACCGGAGGAATAATTTTTACCTCATTTTTGGCAATCCTAATTCTTTACTCCATTCGTTTTTCCAAAAAGGAGAACAAACAACCCGTGGCCTACATAAAAATAGCATTGGTACTTTTTTGGACCACTAACGGACTTTTAAAAATCCTTGATTTCCCTTACACAATTATATTCCAGATTGGCACGGCTATTACATTTATTACTTGGTTTGCTATGGAAGGTACGGCTTACTTTATGGACGAAGACCGAAAGGCAAAAAATACTTTTATCGAAGTAGCATGGAACTTTGCAATGGTAATAGGTGTGCTCACCATAATTTGTGGAGGGTTGATGCACCTACTTGGCTGGGAGTTTTCTATTCCTACTTTAACCGTTGGACTTACCATAGTCACAGGTTACATACTTAAGGATATATTTAATCCTGTGAAGGAAGAAATTCAAGATAGAAACAACGAGGAATTACGATTATAATAAATAGCCCATATCTTTAGTTACCTACTTTTCTAGATTTTCGTATCTTAAACCCAAAGTGTTTATGTATGAAAAATATAGATCGAAGACAATGGCTAAAAACTGCCGGACTTTCCGGCAGTTTTACTTTATTAGGAGGTTTAAGTACAATGGGAATGGACCTACCTGCACGACCTTCAACTACCCTTGATACTATTGCCAAATTAAATTCCAACGAAAATCCCTTTGGTCCTTCCAAAGCCGTACGGGCAAGAATTACGAGTACTTTTGATGAAGCTTGCAGATACCCTTCAGTCGTATTCAGGCCTTTGTTGGAACAAATTGCGGAGAAAGAAGGAGTTTCTACGAATCACATCGTAATTACCGGTGGTTCTACCGAAGGCCTCAAGGCCGCTGGATTAACCTATGGAATGAATGGTGGAGAGATTATTGCTGCAGACCCTACTTTTCAAGCGCTGCTAACTTATGCCGAGAATTTTGGTGCCCACATTCATCGCGTACCTGTTGATTCTAATATGGGACACGACTTAAATGAAATGGAGAGAAGAATCAACGCTAAAACAGGGTTGATATTTATCTGCAATCCTAATAACCCGACCGGTACTTTATTGGACAAAAACAAACTCAGGGATTTTTGCGTCACTGCGAGTAAAAAAACAATGGTTTTTAGCGACGAGGCCTACTACGACTTTATCACAGAACCGGACTATCCTTCCATGGTAGAACTGGTTAAGGATAATATGAATGTAGTTGTCTCTAAAACCTTTTCCAAAGTTTACGGACTGGCCGGACTTCGAATCGGCTATTTAGTGGCCAGACCGGATATTGCTTCTAGATTACAAAATAATATTATGGCCATGACCAATGTACTTGCCATAGAAGCGGCGAAAGAGGCGTTAAAAGATGACGATTTCTATAAGTTCAGTATATCGAAAAACGTGGAGGCGAAAAACGCGATTTATAAAACATTGGATGATTTGGATTTACCATACATCAAATCCCATACGAATTTTGTATTCTTTAAAACCGGCAGACCTATAGCTGAAATGCTTAGCGAAATGAAGAAAGAAAACGTTCTTATTGGTCGACCCTTCCCTCCCTTTTACGAATGGGCAAGAATAAGTACAGGGACAATGGAGGATATTAAAATGTTTGATAGGGGGCTCAGGAAAGTGATGGGGTAATTGCCCCAAACATCTTTTACTCTGATATGTTTGAATATTGTCAGTGATTCACTGGAATGTAAAACTATCATTATCAAAACTGGATAGTATTACCTAATCATATTCAATAGTTGTTTCATATTGGTTCTCGTATTACGTACGAATTAGGATTAAAAAAATATACCTTTAGAATAATTACCAGTCAATCATTTCATGTGTAGATTCTTTCGACAAATCTGTAAACGGCTGCATACTGGAAATAAGTTTAACAAATATTTTTTATTTACTGTTTGGGAAATTGCTCAAGTCATGATTAGCACCTTCTTTGCCGGACATATTAATACTGGCCGTAACCAAAGTTAATACTAGTTTAAATTAAAAATACTGAAGAAATAATTTACAATAAGCAGTGAGTGCATAGCTTGGTAAATTGTCTTTCAGAAATACCCAATTTCTAAGATGCAACTACCTATTCTTCTGTATATTATAGTAAAGACGAAGTATTTTTTATACATTTAAGAGGATATACCGCTAAACTTGCCTGCCCATGTCAGCACACGAAATCGAAATCATCTTAAGCAGGCAGTTGGCAGATTGTCTTACCGTACCGGTTTTTATAGTAAACCCAGAAGGAACCCTTATATTTTATAACGAACCTGCAGAAAAAATACTGGGACAAAAATTTCAGGATACCGGACCCATGCCAGTTGGCGATTGGGGCACTTCATTTTTTCCGCATGATGAGGATGGAAAGGATTTACCACCAGAGGAACTTCCCTTGGTGCAAACTATAAAAAATAAAGTGCCGGCACACAAGACATTTTGGATTAAAGCCCTGGACGGAAAGTCTACTAAAATATCGGTGACTGCTATTCCAATAATCGGGCGGTCTAAAAATTTTTCCGGAGCCATGGCCATTTTTTGGGATAACGAAGATAAATCATGAAGGTAAAGCTACATGGTACCCGAGGAACATATCCTACCTCCTCTGTAAACAATCAAACCTATGGTGGTAATACCCCATGCATAGAGGTGATAAACGGCAAGGAAAGAATAATTGTTGACGCGGGCACCGGAATTTTAGGAATCGATTTTGACTCCTTTTATGAGTACGGTCGAATCGATATTTTGCTAACGCACTTGCACATGGATCATATACAAGGTTTGGCTTTTTGCAAACCATTGTTCAATCCCAATAAGGAGGTGCATATTTGGGGGCCTGGCGGCAGTCCTGAATCACTGAAAGCCAGATTAAATCGGTTTTTATCACCACCTCTTTTTCCAATTCCCTTAAGAGATATCCCTTGCAAGCTAAATGTTCAAGAACTACCGAATACAACTTTTACAATTGGGAATTTTGTTATATCCACTGCATACATAAGCCATCCCGGACCAACGGTCGGTTTTCGCATCCAATGTGGTTCCAAAGCAATAACTTACCTGCCAGATCACGAACCGGTTATTGGTAAACCACACCTTTATCCAGAAGATGATTGGGTCTCTGGATTTGAATTGGCTTACGAATCGAACCTTCTTATACACGACTCCCAATACAGCGAGGAAGAATATATGAACAAAGTGGGATGGGGACATAGCTCATTGGAGATGGCCGCTGAATTTTGTTCTAGAACAAAGGCCAAGCAATTACTATTATTCCATCACGACCCAGCACATTCGGATGAAGAGAGAACCCAGATGTTTGAGTATTTTATGCAGAAGGTCAACTATAATTTCCCTATTTCCCTTGCTGTTCAAGGAGATGAAATCCAAGTTTAATGCTGTTCTATATTATTTTTCTTTTCTAACGGTATCTAGCTAAAAGTTATCCCTTTTATAGCGCCATGAACTAGTAAGACAATTCCGTACATTACGGAATAACTACCAACCATTTTAACCAAGGATCAACTTCTTTAGAACAATCCGGCAAAGACTTCTCACTAAAAATAAGATCAGTAAATACTTACTTTATGCTGTTGGAAAAACAAAGTACATAACCAATATTAAATTTTTGGCCTATAAAATAAGTGACCATATTGAATATGAGTTTAGCACTTTGCAAAAACTCAATAGAGCATAAAGGCCACCATAATAATTCCTATTGCAGCTACTGGCACAATAACAAGCATATAGAAAAATGAAATGATACTGGCCTTAAAGAAAGCACCTAACCATGAACTCCTATAAAAGTTTCGTAGTGCGATTATTAAGTAAACAATGAATGAAAAACAAATTAGCACTTCTATCCAAATAGGAATCTCCCACACTTTATTTACTAAAAGCATAACGCAGAATGAAGTGAATATAAAGGTGAAGAAGTAAAAACTAAATACTAAATGGTGGGCAAAAGTTGCCGGTTTCCAATAAAATATTTTAAGAAATAAAGCAAATAGCGGTAAAAGAAGAAACATCGCAATAGGAATAGTATCATACAATACCTGAATAATACCTCCACCCTGTTTTTCATAAAATTTCAACATTTGAGCATAGAATCTTCGGCCAAAAGCATTTGTATCCTCCTTCATTCCCATAGCCTTTAATTTTTGTTCCAAAGGTGCACCTACCGCGATAAGGGAATCTAACAACTTGCGCTTAAAACCTAATGATATATTGGGCACTTGGGAATCTGAACTCATAACGGAATCCAAAACCATTAATTCATCATCTGACATACCAATAACATCTTGGTTTTTTCTTAAGGCAGCCCTGGCATCTGCCATTTCCAATGAATCTACATTAACAGCAAGAGAATCTAAGTTCACTTCCCGCTCCAACCCTTTTTTTATTACCTCAGAAACCTCGTTATCGGCTTTACGAACACTAAAGGAAAAAATAAAAAAAAAGACAACTGAGATAAAGAGGTAAAACTGTGCGGGATGTAAGTATTTCAGTCGTTTTCCATCAACAAACCGCCGTGCGAGTACACCAGGCTTAATCATAAGGGTAACAAAACTCCTAAAGAATCTGGCATCTATGGAAAAGTAGTTTTCTATGGTATTACTGAACAAGACTCCAACAGTAAGGTTGTCCGTTGCTTCCATACCACAGTGTGGGCAGTATTCAAAGGAGGAATCAAATGTTTGTTCGCAATTTTTACACTGTTCTGTGGCTGGCATAAAAAGGTTTTATCTAAAATTACGAAATAGAAAGATAACGTATTTTGCTCTTATATCTAACTTGTGAAAAAATGAATTCTTTGACCTAGAAATTTCTTCCAAAATGGTATTAAGTCATTACTCCAAAAGATTGCAAGATGTTATTTTTTAAAAGAATTATTTACAAAAGTGAATGGTTGCAGCTTCAGGCGTTATAAAAAACTTTATTAATTGAACGCAGTAAGGTATCATGATGATTATCCCAACCAGCCCTCCCTATCCAAGGAACGATATTGGATAGCTTCCGAAATATGGTTTCCGTCCAATTTTTCTTCATTGGCCAAATCGGCGATGGTGCGTGCAACTTTAAGGATACGGTCATAAGCACGTGCAGAAAGGTTTAGTCTTTCCATTGCACTTTTGAGTAAGGCCTTTGATTTTTCATCTAACTTACAGTATTCTCGGATTTGTTTTGTCTTCATTTGTGCATTGTAATGCACATTCCCCAATTCCGTGAACCTTTTTGTTTGTATTTCCCTAGCGGCCGTCACCCGCTTGCGGATGTCTACACTACTCTCCCCTTTTCGTTCTTCGGATAGTTTCTCAAAAGGTACTGGGGTAACTTCAATGTGAATATCTATTCGGTCCAATAATGGACCAGAAATTTTACTTAAATACCGTTGCATTTCCGCCGGAGAGGAAGTCACAGGGGCATCCGGGTCGTTAAAATAACCCCCGGGACTTGGGTTCATGCTCGCTACCAACATAAAACTACTGGGATAGGTTACCGTAAAGCGGGCGCGAGAAATTGTTACTTCGCGATCTTCCAAAGGTTGGCGCATAACTTCGAGAACTCCCCGCTTAAATTCAGGCAGTTCGTCCAGAAACAAAACTCCGTTGTGGGAAAGGGATATCTCCCCTGGTTGTGGATATGCTCCTCCCCCAACCAAAGCTACATCGGAAATAGTGTGGTGCGGACTTCTAAAAGGTCGCTGACTCATGAGCCCCATATTCTTAATTTTCCCGACAACACTATGAATTTTGGTGGTCTCCAATGCCTCGTGAAGCGTCATCGGAGGCAGAATGGATGGCAAACGCTTGGCCAGCATAGTTTTACCCGCACCCGGTGGACCAATTAAAATAATGTTGTGGCCGCCTGCGGCCGCGATTTCCATACAACGTTTTATACTTTCTTGACCCTTTACATCGGAAAAATCAAACTCAGGAAAATCGAGACTTTTATAAAATTCTGCTCTAGTATCTATAATGGTTTGTTCCAAAGGTGTTCCTTGATCAAAAAACTCCAGTACCTGCTTGATGCTATCCACGCCATATACCTTTAAATCACTAACAATTGCAGCTTCCCTAGCATTTTCATTAGGTAAAATGAAACCTGTAAATCCCTCTTCCTTTGCTTTAATAGCTATAGGTAAGGCTCCTTTTATGGGTTGTAAACTTCCATCCAGGGAAAGTTCCCCCATTATTATATATTTTTCAATATCCGCAGATTGAATTTGATTCGAGGCTGCCAATATTCCAAGCGCCAAGGTTAGGTCATAGGCAGAACCCTCTTTTCGAAGGTCGGCAGGAGCCATGTTTATCGTTATTTTTTTTCCTGGAATCTTATAGCCATTATTTTGTAGGGCGGCGGCTATCCTGTAATTACTTTCTTTAATCGCGTTATCTGGAAGACCCACCAAGTGATACCCTATTCCTTTATCTATATTTACCTCAACGGTTATTGTAGTCGCTTCGACACCGAAAACAGCACTCCCGTAAACTTTTGTAAGCATTCTTAATCCTTTGGCCTAAATGTAAGAATTTCTTCGCCCTTTTGAATTTCTTCTTTGTTCATCATCATTTTTCGAAATTTTCCGTTCAAAAACATCTCTGCCTGATCTTCATAATGTTTACTTAATGGATTACCGGACTGTCCCGTTGGCAAAATGCTCATACTGTTTTCAATATCGGAAAAATCTATTATCCTTCGAGTTGAAGGGCCAGAACTAGTCTTGTATTCCCCCGTGGAATCATACGGGAAAAACATATTGTTTATTACTTCCCTAGTACCGTGAACGGGAAAAGGCCCTACATTAAAAAAAGAACGCAAAGCATCCACTTGACCAATGGGATGGGGATGTTCCAGGGTATGCACTCGGTTCCATGTCCATTTAGAGTAGTCAGGGCCCAATTGCTGTTCTAGGGACGCTATCGCGTTTAGATATGACTTTTGGACGACAAATATTTTATCTTCAATTACCTCAGGTGTATTTGAATCGTCCCACCAAACCGATTCCATTTTCTGCGCCATGAGGGCGATGATGCGTTTACTAAGGTGGGTAGATAAGAACTGATTGAATTCTTCCTCACCCAGCTCATCTTTAAAAGTGTTAACTAGGAAGAAATACTCCAGGCGTGTATAAATTGTGGCTCCTAAACTTTCAAGATTATATTTTCCTTCCCAAGCATTCAGCAGATCCAAGATTTTAAGTTCCTTATCGGAGAGTTGAGTAACGTCAATATGTTTTACCAAATCACTTACGATACTTGGGTTTACGGACGAGTTAACATCCAAAATCATTTCACTTACTGATGCGCTGTCCCAATCATTTTTGGGTTCCAGTAGGTTTACAATCCTTTTCGCCCTATTCTCAGGGAGATAATAACCCGGGTATAACATTCCCACTATGGAATCAGGTTGATTATTTGCGGAATACACATAATTCCAAGGTGGATTTATTGCTTGCGGATTCTGTGAAAAATTTAGAAGTGTTTTATTTTCTTTCAATCCAGAACCTTGCTCGTAAATCAGTTTCGTATTTACACTATCAGGAATCTCGTATAATTGGGCAGAAGCGAACCAGGCTACGTTTCCCTCGGCATCACCATACATAATATTGAGTCCCGGAGCGTGTATGGCAGGGAGCGCTTCCTTAAACTGGTCCAGTGTTTCTGCGTGGCTCATTCTATAAACCGCATCAATAACTCTATTCTCCATTTGCGTATAAATCCAAGACATTGCGACCGGTCTTTGACCGGTAACTTGGTCCGCTATCCCATTTAGAATGGGACCATGAACGGATTTTTTGAAAGTAAAGGAAACATCCGAGGTATCCTTCACTTTAATAGTTTTAGTTAGGGTTTCATATGCTACCCACTTATCCTGGTGGCGATACATATTTTCATCCGAAGGATTATTCTCTTCATAATAAAAGTCCACATCATCATTTTCAAACATGGTCATGCCATACGCCAGTTTTCTGTTATGGCCTAAAACAGGAAACGGAATACCAGCAATGTTATAACCGTACTTGGAATAGGTTGGCGTTTCTAAATGCGCCTCATACCAAACTGATGGCTGTGCAAAACCAATATGTGGGTCATTGGCAAATATTACCTTTCCATTTTTAGTTTTTTCAGGAGCAATGACCCAACTATTGCTACCCTCAAAAAGCGGTAAGTTTAGATTCCCCAATGCTTCAGAAACGATTGACGCAATGTTGTTCTGCAGTACCTGATCAGACAGGGGATAGTAGTTTTTTATCCATACTGTGTTTGTATCGGATTCAATTTCTAGGTCTTTCAAATATTCTGGTCCCAACTTGTCCTTAATTTCCGTAAGTAGCGGATCGGTTTTATGTGCCATTGCAAAACTAAAGGCCATGTATCCCATTGTATTATAAACGTCTTTAAGCGTAAACTCCGATTTTTCAATGCCCGTTAGATAAAACTCGATTGGCGTTGGACCATTTGCAATAAACTGATTGATACCATCCAAGTATGCCTCTGCCAACTGAACAGCTTCTTTATTTTCATCAACGCCTGAAACCGTTTTGACCGATGCCTCATCAATGCCCAAAGCAAGAAAAAATTTATCGGTACCGATTAAATCCTTCCCGAAAACCTCTGATAATCCTCCGCTAGCAATCCTTCTCAACAGTTCCATCTGCCAAAGCCTGTCCTGTGCGTGTACATAACCTAGGGTTCTAAAGGCATCCTTTTCAGAGTCTCCGTATATATGTGGAATTCCATAGGTGTCATAGTAAACGGTGACCTTCTTCTCCAATCCCTCCAGTTTTTTTTCACCATCATAATCCGGTTTTAAAGTTTGGATAAAAATGAAAATTCCAACACCCACTAATACCAAAAAGATGAGCAGCCACTTTACGATTTTTTTAATGATTTTCATATTCTTTAATTGAGGGTTTGGAAACCAAGGTAGGATTTATTTTTAAATAAAAACGCTCGCATCCCTGCTTTTTACTAAACTAATTGAGAAAAACCCATAGCCGTAGGAAAGGGAACTTCCTGTTAGATAAAGAATTAGGTTGCGGACTACACAATCCCGGATTATCGCGTTCAGAGCAGCGGTCTACCTATTCAATTCTTTGAAGTTCCTTAGGCCCTCATTAAGCCAGTTGAGATAGGAATCGGAATCGGTATTTTGTATAGAAGTATTAAGAACTTCCAAATCAGGGGACAACAGCACATAAAAGGGCTGGGAAACCGCATTGAAGTTGACATCCTGAAAAGTACCCCATTTTTGAGCAATGTTCTCAATCCTTTTTACGCGACCGGAATCATACTTAAAATTAAATTGCTCTTCTTCAGGTAGCATTTTTCTATCGTCAACATATAAAGAAATTAGTACATAATCATTATTTAAAACGTCATAGACCTCAGCTTCACTCCATACGTTCTCCTCCATCTTTCTGCAGTTTACACAGGCCCATCCCGTAAAATCCAAGAGAATGGGTTTATTATTTTCTTTAGCATAAGCCAATCCATCGTCAAAATCCTTAAAGCAGTCTATTCCTAGGGGGCAATCACTTTCTTGTTCATAAACGCTGTAAAATGCCGGAGGCGGAAATCCACTCAAAAGCTTTAGATTGGATACGTTGGAAAGACCTAGAACCAAATAAATAGTAAATAACGCACTCACTAAGCCTGTTACCTTTCTGCCTATGGACAGTTTTTGTTTTGGACCATCATGTGGAAATCTAAATATTCCGAACAAATAGAGGGTTAGCAACAAGCCAAGCAAAATCCATATTCCTAAGAAAATTTCCCTTTTGAGGATTCCCCAGTGCCCCACCAAGTCGGCATTGGAAAGAAATTTTAGTGCCAATCCAATTTCCAGGAAGCCCAGTACCACTTTTACCGTTGTCATCCACCCACCGGACTTAGGTAAAGAATTCAGCCAAGCCGGGAACAATGCAAAAAGGGCAAATGGAAATGCCAATGCTACCCCGAAACCCGTCATACCTGCAGTTAAGTTTACCGCAACGTCTCCCTCCGCCAACGTTGTTCCACCTAATAGCCCTCCTAAGATGGGACCCGTACAGGAAAATGATACAATAGCCAAGGTAACGGCCATAAAAAAAATACCAATGGCACCCCCAATTTTTGAGGAAGCGGCATCCATCTTGTTGGCCCAAGAACTGGGTAAAGTGAGTTCATAATAACCAAAAAATGAGAAAGCGAAAAAGACAAAAACCAGGAAGAAAAAAATGTTCAACCAAATATTCGTGGCAATAGTATTTAATATCTGTGAATCAACCGAATCAAATAAGTGAAACGGAAGACTTAAAAGGAAATAGATAAGAACAATGAAAAATCCATATAACAAAGCATTTATAATACCCTTTGACCTCTTTTGAGAATGTTTTGTAAAAAATGACACCGTTAGGGGAATCATAGGAAAAACACAAGGTGTTAGCAAAGCTATTAATCCCCCAAGAAAGCCTAGAGCGAAAATAACCCACAAATTGGAATCTGAATTTATATTTTCCTGACCTTGGGTGAGCAACTCTTTATTTTTGAGGTCCAATCGTAGTTTTGCCCCTAGTGCTGAACTTTTCTCGTCTATGGCGGCATTCTCCGTAACAACCGCACTACCATCCAAGGAAAAAACAAAATCCACGTCTGCCGGAATACATACCTCTTTACAAACTTGATAAAATAAATTGACCGATATCTGATTAACTGTGGTATCTAGAAGCTTAATTTTTTGTTTAAAAATGGCCTCATCTTTAAAGAACGTTTCTTCAACTTCAAAAATGTCGCTATACTCCTTTATCGTCTTACTCTCTTCCGTTTTACCTATTAACTCATACTTATCTTCTGCATCTTTAAATTGAAATAAGCTAGGCAATGAGCCCCCTTCTGCTGTATACTGAGAGTAAACATGCCATCCTTCATGGATTTTTCCAGTAATTACAAGTTCGTATTCCGTATCAGCGAGCTGAACGGCCTCATGTTCCCATATAACTGGATTTTCATCATCTTGAGCAAATATTGAAAGATGGCTTAGAATGATAACGATACTCAAAAACAGTACTCTCATAGGGTTGCTTCAATTCTTAAAATTTCTTTGGTGTCCTCTTTCACTTTAAAACGTTCATCCGCTCTTCGCCCAATGACCCAAACGATGTCCTCACCAGAACATAAAAGCCATTGATCCTTTTTTGAGAAGACATCAATCTTTTCATCCTTGAAAAATTTGGACAGTTTTTTCTTTCCCTGTAAACCTAAAGGATAAAAATAGTCGCCATTCTTCCATTTCCTTATCACCAATGGGTATTTTAACGCTTTTTTAGCTACATAAATTATAGCATCGGTATTATTATCCCAATTATCTACAACGGTAAACTTCATTTCTAAAGGTTCCGCTACAATTTCTTGATTGATGTTGATTGAAAAATGCTGCTGTGTTGAATCATCAAATTGTCTTTCAGACAATAATAAAAAGCTTCTATCCTTTAACAATTTATGGGTGTCGGACAGCACATACTTACCACTCATGGCATCTAATAAATCAGCAATGTTGTCCCATTCCGTAAAACCGAATTCGTTAAGAAGACCATAGAGATAGGCCGATAGTGGCTCTAACTCTTTTAGTTTATCTATTGCTATCCGGGTAAAGTTACTCTCTTTTACAAAAAGTTTCTTTTTAATTTCCTGTAAGCGATGATCAGCAATTTTGGAGGTTTGTCTCAAAAAGGACTGTGTATTCTTGTAGTTATCCAGAAAAGTTGGATGCAATTCTTTCAGTGCCGGGATGATTTCTAGACGGATTTTATTACGTAGGTATTTGGTATCATTATTTGATTTGTCTTCTCGCCATTCCAAATTATTACTTTTAGCATACTCCAAGATTTGTTCCCTTGAAAATGGCAAAAGCGGCCTGCATAAAAAGTCCGTCTTTGAGGGGATTCCCACCAAACCATCAATACCCGTACCCCTAGATAGGTTGATTAGAAAAGTCTCCAAATCATCATCGGCATGATGTGCCGTAACCAATATCGGTATATTATTCTCTTTTAGAATTTTTTTGAACCAAGCGTATCGTAGTTCCCGCGCAGCCATCTGTACTGATACTTTGTGCTTGTTCACATAACCTAAGGTATCCAAGTGGGTAAGAAAAAAAGGTTTTTTTATTTTTTCTGCCAATTCCGATACAAATTTTTCGTCTAAATCGCTCTCCTCTCCACGTAAACCAAAGTTGCAGTGCGCCAATGCAAAATCCAGCTGGCTTTCATGGCAAAGATGGGTAAGGACTACACTATCCAATCCACCACTACAAGCCAAAAGAAACCTTTTTTCAAATAGCTCTGGGAATTTTGACCCCATATGTGTTTGGAATATAGACAACATTCAACAAAAGTACTTAAACTTAAGGCCTTGGACAATCCAATACAGGTCGCACAAAAACTTTTTCCAATAAGCAGTAGAACTACCCCTCTATAACCTCACGCATTGCCTTTGCCTTCAAAAGACATTCTTCATATTCCTTATTGGGATTTGATTTTGCAGTAATGGCGCTTCCTACGGAATAGGAGACGTATTTCTTGGACTCGTTATACAAAATACTTCTGATGACCACATTAAAATCAAAATCAGAATTTGGAGTAAAATACCCTACGGCACCACTATATAATCCACGTCTAGAGGACTCCAATTCTTCAATGATTTTCATGGCTGAAATTTTTGGTGCGCCGGTCATACTACCCATGGGAAAGGTTTCTTTGATTAACTCGACTGGATTCTTATCCGGGGCAACCGTAGCGGATATGATGGAAACCATCTGATGAACTTGTTCAAAAGAATATACTTTGCAGAGCTCCTCGACGGTTACAGAACCTTTTAACGCGCTTTTTGATAAGTCGTTCCTGACCAAATCTACGATCATTATATTTTCGGATCGTTCCTTTTCATCCTGCTCCAATTGCATCTTAAGTTCAGTGTCCTCGGTAATTGAACCATTCCGAGCAGCTGTGCCCTTAATGGGTTGGGAAATGACCTTATTACCCATTTTCTTTAAGTATCGTTCCGGACTAGCGGAGCATAAATACTTATCGGACAATTTTAAATAGGCCGAAAAGGGTGCTTTAGAGATGGCATTTAATTTTTTGAAAGCACCCAACGGATTTATAGTACAGTTCTCGGCATAAAATTCCTGACAGAAATTAGCTTCGTAGAGGTCCCCATTTTGAATATGTGCCAACATCTGCCATACTTTTCTAAAATATTCGTCTTTGAAAATCCGCATTCGTATCCGAATATCCTCTTTAGGAATGCTCGTTTCACTTAAATTGAAGGTATGCTGATTAATTTCTTCAAAATCGGTTTCCAATTCATCCGATACCATATTCAGATATATAAAATCAATTTTATTTTCCCTTATGCGAATGACTTTTTTTGGTTGAAAGAAATAGAGCTCAGGAAATGCTAGCCCATCATTATTTTTTGAGGTGAGGACTTCCACGTCATTTTTCAAATCATAGGTTAGATATCCAAATATCCAATCCTTTACCTGAGCCTGATAAGTAGCTAAATCCTCAAATCCGCTGTGGTAGTCCGTAGAAAGTGCTGTTAACCCATCTACCGCTAGTAGCGCATCAAAACACCCATAGGGATCTGAATGACCATTGCTATCCAACCAAACCACCTCATCGTACTGCTGTGCCCATAAGAGCAAGGACTCTTTGAATTCTTCCTTGTTTTCAACGGTGAAAGTTCTCGTTATTCTCAAAAACTAAGTAATTGATTCTAGAAATGTGGTTAATGCCTCTTTGTGCCGTTGCTTTAATTCTTGGTCCAGAATTCCTTTTTCCAAATGGAAATTGTCGTGAAAACCTGGTAGTGAAAAAGTCTCGATAATGTTTGCTCCAAACCGTTGCAACATAAGTTTTGAAACTTCTAAAGAACCTTGCGCTCCACGTTTGCCCCCAGAAGTGGACATTAGTAATACTTTCTTATCCTTAAAACAATTTTTGTCCAGTCTAGAAAGCCAATCTACGAGGTTTTTGAAATAAGCAGAGGGATAGCTATTATGCTCATTTACTGAAATTACCAATCCCTCACAGTTTTGGATATTGTTCTTAATCCATTTTAGAGCATCCGAAAATCCATTTTCTTTCTCGTAATCCTCACTATACATGGGAAGAGGATTTTTTGCCATGTCCATTAGCCTTATCTCATAAGCATTAATTAGTGAAGTAGTATACCGCACCAATTTATAGTTAATTGAAGTTGATGAATTACTGCCGGCAAAACCTAATATGTACTGCATGGTAACGTTTATTTACTTAGAATGCGAAAATACCCCAATTACTATCGTATTGCCAGTTTTTTACATAATTTTGCCGCGCTAAACATCCAAACATACTGTTAATTAAGTATATAGGATAAGTCAACGAGGAATGGTCAACAACAAAGCAAGACTGTATTTTATTGATGCTATAAGGGCCTGGGCTATTTTAATGATGCTACAAGGTCATTTTATAGATGGTTTGCTGGATAATGCTTTCCGGGATAACTCAAATGTATTTTTTAACATTTGGAAGTATTTCAGGGGCATTACGGCACCTGTTTTCTTTACGGTATCGGGATTTATATTCACCTATCTTTTAATTCGTGTGCCCGAAAAAGGTTGGGACAATCCAAGGGTTAAAAAGGGTGTAAAACGCGGAATTGAACTTTTGGCTATTGGTTATTTGTTGCGCTTAAATATTTTTGGTCTTTTCCAAGGCGAGCTTTATAGTTCATTTTTCCTAGTGGATGTATTGCATTGTATTGGACTTTCCATACTGGGTATTATTGGCATTTACGTGCTTACGGCTAATCTAAAGAAATGGTTGTTCCCAATTATCCTTGTCTCAGTTACCACGATACTCTTTATGTTTGAACCCATATATAAGGGAGCAGATTTTGATCTACTGCCACAGGGTATTGCAAACTATTTTACAAAGGCAAATGGTTCCGTTTTCACTATTCTACCATGGTTTGGATACTCGACATTTGGTAGTTTCATTTCCGTGTTATTCTATAAGTTCAAAGAATTCAAATATCTATATGCCAGCGCAATTGGCATGTTTTTAGTTTTTGGTGCTACCCTCATATTTTATTCATCGGATTTCTTCCTGGCATTATCGGGAATAACGAACATTCAGCTTTTTGCCGAAATATTTTTCAACAACTACTTGTTCATACGATTGGGTGATGTATTGGTTGTCTTTGCAATCTTTATGCTTTTCCGAAGATTCTTGACCAACCCCACAGTATTAAAATTGGGACAGAGCACTTTATCTATTTACGTCATACATTTCGTCATTCTTTACGGAACTTTTACGGGATTGGGATTTTATGGTTTCTTTCACCATTCCTTAAGCCCATGGGTCGTTGTTCCGGGAGCGGTCATTTTTATGATTTGCTGCTCCTATCTTGCACTACGATATGAAGCCAATAAACCTCAGTTAAAAGAAAGGGCTAACGGGGTTATCGTATTCGCGAAATTAACTTTAGAGCGTATTCTTTTAATTACTATCACAGTTCTAAAAACAGTCTTCATAAGACTTCTTCGATTATTTGGACTGGTTAAAAATTAATCTTCATTTGCTAGGTATTGGACTCTTTCCCCTAAATTGGTGAAAAATTAGTTTTATGAGCGAAAAAGAATATTCTCCTATTGCCGTTGATT
The DNA here is from genome assembly GCF_027474845.2 of Maribacter aestuarii. Classification (NCBI taxonomy): domain Bacteria; kingdom Pseudomonadati; phylum Bacteroidota; class Flavobacteriia; order Flavobacteriales; family Flavobacteriaceae; genus Maribacter; species Maribacter aestuarii. The sequence goes on along the minus strand of NZ_CP107031.2, from coordinate 3,433,561 downwards.
TAGAAAAAGATAAACGATATGCTTGGTGCACCTGTAGTCATAGTTCCAATCAACCGTTTTGCGATGGGGCACATAGGGCACATAATAAACCACCTTCATTAGGTTTTACTGTTGAAGAGGACAAGAAAGCGTATTTGTGCACCTGTAAGCAAACGAGCAATCCCCCTTACTGCGATGGATCACATAAAAACTGAAAAGTTTAAATAGTAAGTCAATACAAAAGTAGCGGTTTTACCGCTCCTTTTGTATTCCTTATGCTTTTTTGCCTAAATATGTAACGCCCTATCCTCTGTGGCGGCAAGTGCAGCTTCTTTCACCGCCTCTGCATAGGTCGGGTGTGCATGACTCATACGAGACATATCTTCTGCAGATGCCCTAAATTCCATCGCTGTCACGGCCTCAGTAATCAAATCAGCACAACGGGCACCGATCATATGAACCCCAAGAACTTCATCGGTATTCTTATCGGCCAATATTTTAACAAAACCGTCGATATCACCACTAGCCCTAGCACGACCCAAAGCGCGCATTGGGAACTGACCAACTTTGTATTCAATCCCAGCTTCTTTTAGCTCTTCCTCTGTTTTCCCGACCGCGGCCACTTCCGGCCATGTATAAACTACTCCTGGAATTAAATTATAATCTATATGTGGTTTTTGACCTGCCAATTGTTCAGCTACCAAAGTGCCTTCTTCCTCGGCTTTATGAGCCAACATAGCACCTTTAACAACATCACCTATGGCATAAATATTATCAACGTTAGTCTTCAAATGAGCATCTACCTCTACCCTCCCCCGGTCATCTAACTTAACACCTGCCGCCTCAGCATTTAAACCATCGGTATATGGTTTTCTTCCAACGGAAACGAGGCAATAATCACCTTCAAAAACTACCTCTTCGCCCTTTTTATCCTCTGCCTTAACTGTAATCTTATCATCTTTTCGTTCTACCGATTTTACTTTATGGGACAAAGCAAACTTCACTTTTTGCTTCTTCATTACTTTGGCGAGTTCCTTGGAAAGGGCACTATCCATTCCAGGAATAATACGGTCCATATACTCTATCACCGTGACTTCCGCACCCAATCTCTTGTATACCTGGCCTAGTTCCAAACCAATAACGCCTCCACCGATAACCAGCATGTGCTTTGGTATTTCTTTAAGCTTCAACGCTTCCGTAGAAGTAATGATCCGTTCTTTATCAATTTTAATAAAAGGCAACGTAGACGGTTTGGACCCAGTGGCAATGATGATGTTTTTTGCCTCCATGGTTTCTTTTTTACCATCGTTCATTTTAATTTCTACATGAGTGGCATCTTTAAAACTCCCAAGCCCCTCATAGACATCAATTTTATTCTTATCCATTAGAAACTGAATACCCTTTGTAGTCTGGTCTACAACCCCTTGCTTACGGGTAATCATTTGTTCCAAATTTACTTTTATCTCACCTGGAATTTCAATGCCATGTTCCTCAAAATGCTTAACGGCATCCTCGTAGTGGTGCGATGAATCCAGTAATGCTTTAGACGGAATGCATCCCACATTTAGGCAGGTGCCACCCAGGGTTGCATATTTTTCAATTATTGCCGTTTTCATTCCTAATTGTGCACAACGGATTGCTGCAACGTATCCTCCAGGTCCCGAGCCGATTACCACTACATCATATTGATTCATAAATAAATGGATTATAATCTGATTAAATATTCAACAAAAATACACAAGAATACTGACATTGTATTTATTGGTCCATAATGAAAATACAACTTTCGGGCATTACAAGGGAATTGAAGTAGTGTGCTTTACCTCCTTTATGCTAAAGGAACTTTGAGTACTACCAATGTGATTTATGGCAGTAAGTTTGGATACCATAAACTCCCGGTAGGCCTGCATATCCTTGACAAGGATTTTAAGCAAATAATCATAATCCCCGCTCAAATGATAACATTCTACTACCTCTTCCAATTTCAGAACCTCCCGTTCAAATTGTTGAATATTATCCCGTGTATGTTGCACCAATTTTACATGGCAATAAACCGTAAAACTCCGTTCCACGTGATATTTATCCACTAAGGCTACATAGTTGGTAACAGTCCTTGTTTTTTCCAACCGTTTAATCCGCTCATAAACGGCAGTGGTAGACAATCCTAGGGAGTTAGCATATTCCTTAGTGGTCTTTTTACAATCGGACTGTAAAAGATTTAATAGCTTCAGGTCAGTATCATCAAAATTCATAATAAATAATTTTCATTAAAAACAGAATAAGCGCTGCTATTTTAGATTATAAATCTATTCAATTGATAAATATAGATTTATTAACTGATTATATGACATTCTATTGATTTTTTATCATTAAAAAGGTAATTTTATATTCAAATAATGATATGATGAGTAAGAAACCAGCGAACGATTTACAGGATTTACAATATTTTGGAGAATACGGCGGTGTTAATCCTTCCATTTCAGATTCATCCACATATACTTTTTTATCCGCTAAAACAATGTTCAACACCTTTGAAGGGAATACCGAGGGTTGTTACCTATATAGTAGACACTCTTCCCCGTCCAACCTGTATTTAGGTGAAGCATTGGCCGCGTTGGAGGGTACCGAAACCGCTAATGTAACGGCAAGTGGAATGGGAGCTATTACGGCAGTGATTTTGCAATTGTGTGATGCAGGAGACCACATCATCAGCAGTAGAACCATTTATGGTGGTACGTATGCCTTTATGAAGAATTTTTTAAAAAGGTTTAACATAGAAACCACCTTTTTAGATATCACGGACCTTGACGCAGTAGCGGAAGCGATCACGCCCAAAACCAAAATGATTTATTGCGAAAGTGTAAGCAATCCGTTGTTAGAGGTGGCTGATATTGCCGCGCTGTCTGGAATTGCAAAAAAGAACAATCTTCCCTTGGTAGTCGATAACACCTTTTCTCCCTTATCCATTACGCCAGTCAAACTGGGAGCGGATATTATCATCCACAGCTTGACCAAATTTATCAATGGGACAAGTGACTGTGTTGCCGGAGTTGTATGTGGAACAAAGGAATTTTGTTTAAGCCTTAAGGATGTGAACAGTGGGGCAGGAATGTTACTGGGTAGCACATTGGACAGTCTACGAGGCGCATCCATCTTAAAAAATATGCGAACACTTCATATACGAATGAAGAAGCATAGCGAAAATGCGATGTTCTTAGCTCGAAATTTTGAAAAGGACGGATTAAGGGTGGTTTACCCGGGACTATCATCGCACCCAGGCCATTTAATAATGGAGGATCAAATGAACCCAGAATATGGTTTTGGTGGATTAATGACTATTGATGTCGGCTCATTGGAGAATGCCAATGCCTTGATGGAATTAATGCAGGATAAAAAATTGGGCTATTTAGCGGTAAGCCTCGGGTTTTATAAAACCCTGTTTAGCGCACCGGGCACTTCAACATCTTCCGAAATACCGCTGGAAGAACAAAAAGAAATGGGATTAGGGGACGGACTTATTCGCTTTTCAATTGGATTGGACGAGGATATCAGAAGAACCTATGAAGCTATTAAGCAGTGCATGATAGAATTGAATATTCTAGAAACTCAAAGACCAACATTTAGTTAGGCCATACCTGTTATCGGGTTTGCACATCCGTAGCATTAATCGTAATATTACGGGCAACCAAACCGATAATCAATGGCAAAGCAGAATTCCAATAAGCATAGAGAGAATGAAAATATAGTAGAAAATAAAGCGCTTAATATTTGGGAAGCCTTAATACCTGTAATTGCCTTAGTGGGCATGTTGGCTTACAACGTTTACGTTTTTGGAGATGATGCACTAAGTGGATCTAATCAATTCATTTTACTGCTAGGAGGAGCCGTCGCTGCCATTGTGGGATTTTTAAATAAAGTATCCTACAAGCAAATGCTTGCTGAGGTGGCTGAAAATGTAAAATCTACCACCGGAGCTTTACTTATATTGCTTATGGTGGGGGCATTGGCAGGAACATGGCTTATAAGTGGTATCATTCCAGCAATGATATATTACGGCCTTCAAATTTTAAATCCGACCATTTTTCTAGCAGCATGTGTAATTATCTGTGCCATCATTTCGATTGCAACGGGTAGCAGTTGGACAACGGCCGCTACCGTGGGCATTGCACTTATCGGTATTGGGGATGCCCTAGGTATATCCCTGGGAATGACCGCAGGCGCAGTTCTTTCAGGGGCTTATTTTGGAGATAAACTTTCCCCCCTAAGCGATACAACGAACCTTGCGCCTGCCATGGCCGGGGGAGAGCTTTTTAGCCATATTAAATATATGTTATGGACGACGGTACCTACCATAACAGTTACATTGACGGTATTCATAATCATAGGCCTTAATCTTGAAACTAGTGGAGTTGCTGATGTTGATACTATATTAACTTCAATCGATGCATCCTTTAATATAAACGGATGGTTGTTCCTAGTTCCTTTGGTGGTTATTGCGTTAATCGTAAAAAAAACACCCCCTTTGGCCGCTTTATTGATAGGAACTTTATTGGGCGCTGTTTTTGCATTGATTTTTCAACCCGAAGTGGTTGCGGGGATAACCGGAAATACATCACTGAATTTTGAGTCCGCCTATAAAGGGGTTTTAAAAGCGATTACTGTAAATACCACTATTCCCACTGATAATGAGGCATTGAATGATCTGTTTACGGCGAAGGGTATGGCAGGAATGCTAGGAACTATTTGGCTTATCGTTTGTGCTATGGTCTTTGGCGGAATTATGGATGGAATTGGTGCACTTGCTAGAATAAGTAGTGCTTTATTAAGCCTTGCTAAAACAACATTTGGGCTTTTTGCCAGTACAGTGGCTAGTTGTCTGGCATTGAACGTTACAGCATCCGATCAATATTTGGCAATTGTAGTGCCGGGTAAAATGTTTTCCAAGGCCTATGCGGACAGAGGTTTGGCCCCGGAGAATTTGAGCCGCACTTTGGAGGATTCCGGAACGGTTACTTCAGTTTTAGTTCCTTGGAATACCTGTGGGGCTTACCACAGTGGTGTTCTCGGTGTAAGTGTTGGTGAATATTTCGTATATGCTATGTTCAATTGGCTTAGCCCTATAATGACCCTGATTTTTGCCGGTCTGGGCATTAAAATCAAGCAATTGGTGACTCCAAAACTATCTAATGCATAAGCCTCAATGTTTTATTGCCTCAAATAAAACTTTCTTTGCTATTTTTAAAGGATTCCCATAGTTATCGTTACGATATTTTTTAATTTCACCTTCTAAAATTTAAATCCAAAACTATGGCCACCGTAACACTTAAAGGTAATACAATTCATACACTGGGTGATTTACCCTCTAAAGGCAGCAAAGCACCGGAATTCACCTTGACTAAAAATGATTTATCCACGGTAAAACTTTCTGATTATGTGGGTTCTAGGCTGGTACTGAACATATTCCCCAGCGTGGATACAGGTACTTGCGCCCAATCCGTTCGTCAATTTAATGAAGAAGCGGCGGAATTGGATAATACCATTGTGCTTTGTATTTCTAAGGACCTTCCATTTGCCCAAGCCCGTTTTTGTGGGGCGGAAGGTATTGATAATGTAGAACTTTTGTCAGACTTCAGAAATGGTAATTTTGGAAAATCCTATAATTTGGAATTTACCGATGGTCCCTTAGCCCCCTTGCATTCAAGAGCAGTGATTGTCCTTGATGAAAAAGGAGAGGTAATCTATACGGAACAAGTTCAGGAGATTGTTGACGAACCAAACTACAAAGCGGCATTGGAAGCTTTAATGAACGATTAGAGCAAAATTTTATGCCCAAAGAATCATTCCTAGTAAATCGACTTAGGAGCGTTGGTTTTGCCTTGCGCGGCGCTTTGTTGTTACTAAAGACCGAAGCAAGTATAAAAATTCAAGTCTTCATTACTTTGGTAATGACCGCTGCTGGGTTTTATTACGAGATTTCCAACGTTGAGTGGATTTTACAAATTTTCGCGATTGCCCTGGTACTCGGAATTGAAGGGATGAACACGGCGATAGAAAAGATTTCGGATTACGTTCAACCAAAGTTCGATACAAAAATTGGTTTCATAAAAGATATCTCTGCAGGTGCCGTGATGTTAGTGTCCATTGCCGCAACCATTATAGGGTTGATCATTTACTTACCTAAGATTTTTTAGCCCACTATACCAATCGGCTTAGACCCGAAATTCGTATTTTAGCCCCTAGAATTGAAGATTTCATGGCAAAAAAGGCAACTAAAACAAAGCCGAAAACAGCAAAAAAAGGTTCCCCTTTTAAAATTTCAAAGCAGAATAAGATTATCATTGGTAGTCTTTTGATGCTTCTTAGCATTGCTTTGTTTTTTTCGTTTGTGTCCTTTTACTTTACTTGGCAAGACGACCAAAGTCTACTTAGCGAATTCAAAGATCGTAATGCAGAGGCCAAAAATCTCCTCAATAAATTTGGAGCAAGTGTAAGCCACTTATTCGTATATAAAGGTTTTGGCATTGCATCCTTGATCCTTCCATTTTTAATATGCCTAACCGGTATTTACATGTTCCTGGGACTGAACAAATCAGGATTATTAAAAAAATGGATATGGGGTTTGCTTTTTTTGATTTGGATTTCTATCACACTAGGTTTTTTTGCCATTGATAGCCCGCTGCTCGGAGGTTTGGTAGGTTATGAAATGAACGATTTTCTTCAAGCCTATACCGGTAAGATTGGAGTACTTCTATTATTGGTTTTCGGATTGATTTTTATTCTCGTCAGGTTATTCAACTTCACTCCAGAGGGTTTAATGGAATTTTTCAAAATCAAAAATCAGGCTTTGCGATCCGAGTTCAAAACCTCTAAAGAAAAGAAGAATGAAGGTGTTGTTTTGGACAAGAACGACGAAACACCGGTAATAATAGATACCTATACCCACAAGGAGGACATACCTCCTTTAAAAAATGAATCCAACGATTTAGAAATTGAAAGCGCTAAAGAAGAGGAAGAACCCCAATTGGCCATGGAGGTTGAGAAAATAGTAGAGGAGACTGAGGAGACAGATGTTCTGGCGAGTAAGCTAGTGGACGATTTCGGTGAGTTCGACCCTACACTTGAGTTGGGGAATTATAAATTTCCAACCTTAGACTTACTTGACCAGCACGGTGTAACTGGAGGTATTACAATAAATCAAGAAGAGCTTGAGGATAATAAGAACAGAATTGTAGATACCCTAAAAAACTATAAAATAGGTATCGCACAAATCAAAGCGACCATAGGCCCTACAGTTACTCTTTATGAAATTGTACCGGAGGCAGGCGTGAGAATTTCAAAAATTAAGAACCTTGAAGATGATATTGCGCTGTCCTTAGCGGCATTAGGAATCCGTATCATAGCTCCGATTCCCGGTAAAGGAACTATAGGTATTGAAGTTCCCAATAAGAACGCCACTATAGTTTCCATGCGTTCGGTGATTGCATCAAGTAAATTCCAAAAAGCAGAAATGGAGCTTCCCATCGCTTTTGGAAAAACAATTAGTAACGAAACATTTGTCGTTGACTTGGCGAAAATGCCGCATTTGTTAATGGCAGGAGCTACGGGACAGGGAAAATCCGTGGGTTTAAATGCAGTACTGACGTCGCTTTTATATAAAAAGCATCCTGCAGAGGTCAAATTTATTCTAGTAGATCCCAAGAAAGTAGAATTGACGCTCTACAATAAGATTGAACGTCATTTCTTGGCGAAATTACCAGATTCCGAGGAAGCGATTATTACCGATAACACCAAGGTCATCCATACCCTGAATTCACTGTGTATTGAGATGGACAATAGGTATGAACTATTAAAATTGGCGATGGTGCGTAACCTTAAGGAGTACAACACTAAGTTCAAGGCCAGAAAACTAAACCCAAATGACGGACACAAGTTTTTACCGTACATCGTTTTGGTAATCGATGAATTTGCAGATTTGATTATGACCGCGGGAAAGGAAGTGGAGACGCCTATTGCAAGACTTGCCCAATTAGCCCGGGCCATAGGAATACACCTGATTATTGCAACGCAGCGACCGTCCGTTAATGTCATCACCGGTATCATTAAAGCGAATTTCCCTGCCCGTATTGCGTTTCGGGTAACCTCAAAAATTGATTCCAGAACTATTTTGGATGCGCAGGGTGCAGATCAACTTATTGGCCGAGGAGATATGTTATACACACAAGGCAACGACGTTACCCGAATTCAGTGTGCGTTCGTGGATACTCCAGAAGTTGCCAAAATAACCGAGTATATAGGAAGTCAAAGAGCTTATCCAGAGGCACATGAACTGCCAGAATATGTTGGCGAGGATTCTGGCACGAGTGTTGATTATGATATAGCGGATCGCGATAAGATGTTCCGAGAAGCTGCTGAAGTTATAGTAATAGCACAGCAAGGTTCGGCATCTTTGATTCAACGTAAATTGAAATTAGGATATAATCGTGCGGGACGTATTATAGACCAGTTGGAAGCTGCCGGAATTGTAGGTCAGTTCGAAGGTAGTAAAGCAAGACAGGTACTTATTCCTGATATGATTGCACTTGAACAGTTTTTTGATAATGAAAATAATTAAGATTAAGATGAAAAAGATAATAGTACTTCTAATTGCATTAACTTCTATTACCATGGCAAATGCCCAAGATGAGGCAAAAGCAAAGGCCTTGCTAGACGAAGTTTATGCAAAGGTTAAAAGTTATGACAACATATTTGTAGATTTTAAATTCGACCTTCAAAATACGGAAGCTGGAATAAATCAAGAAACTCGTGGTGATGTTACCTTGGCTGGTGAGAAATATTTATTCAATTATTTAGGGTCGCAACAATTATTCGATGGCCAGAAGGTCTACACAATAATTCCCGACAATGAGGAAGTGACCATTGAGGACCAGTTAGAGGACGAAGGCACCATGACACCTTCAAAAATGCTTACCTTTTACAGGGAAGGCCACAAGTACGCATGGGATATCTTACAGGACGTTCAAGGAAGAAAAATCCAGTATGTTAAGTTGACCCCAATTGATTCCGATACCGAGATAAAATCGATTTTATTAGGTATAGATACAGGTACAAAACACATCTATAAACTTATAGAAACGGGTAATAATGGTACAAAAACAACGATAACCGTTAATTCTTTCAAAACTGACCAAAATCTATCGGAAACCTTATTTACTTTTGACGAAGGTAAATACAAGAACGATGATTACACTATCATAAGAAATTAGAACATTTGAGAATTCTAGACCGGTATATATTATCTAGGTTTGTTTTTAATTTTATTAGCTCGTTTGTAATATTAATGTTCATTTTTATATTTCAAACGATTTGGCTTTTCATAGACGATTTAGCCGGAAAGGGACTGGATATTGTAATTATAGGGAAATTTCTCTTTTATTTAATGCCAGACCTTACAGAAAAGGTTTTGCCTCTAACCGTTCTCCTATCGTCAATTTTAACTTTTGGTTCATTTGCGGAAAATTATGAGTTCGCGGCTATGAAAGCTTCGGGCATTTCATTGCAGCGAGCCATGTTGCCCTTAATTATATTCGTTACCCTGTTGGGTGGTGTCACGTTCTTCTTTGCGAACAATATTATTCCATTATCTCAACGAAAAATCTATAATTTAAGAAGAAATATTGCCCAGGTTAAGCCTGCTGCTGCCGTTACCGAAGGAGTTTTCAGCGATTTTGAAGGAATGAGTATAAAAGTGGATGAGAAATATGGCGATAACGACCGCTTTTTAAAGAATGTTATTATTCACTTAAAAAATACGGCCAATAAAAATACGACAGCGATTAAGGCTAAAACTGGAGAGTTAATCAGTGGCGAAGGTTCGGATTTAATCCAATTGGTTCTTACGGACGGAAACTATTACGAGGATGTTCAATCCAAAAAGAATCAACTAAAATATCCATTTGCACACGCTGATTTTGATACCTATATCATGAATATTGAAGTTCCTGAACTTAATAATGAGGATTTAGAAGAAGAGCGAGATATTAGTACCGATAAAATGAAGAATATCTCTCGATTATCAAAAGATATAGACTCCCTCAAGAACGATAATTTCAGGATTATACGGGCTTTCTCAAAAAATATGGAAAGTAGGGTGGGCATGTTCGTTCCGCTTGAACCCCGTGACACCACCATCATAAAAAGTAAAGAGAAAATAAAAAAGGATTCCATTGCAAGTGCAAAACTAAGTGCGCTACGAACGAATAAGGCAAGGCAAGATTCAATAAACGCAGACATCTTAAGTATTTTTCCAGACTGGCAAAAAATTCAAGTCCTAAACTCTGCAAAAAACAGCGCCACAGGACTATTGGGATCGGTAAGTGGAAAAAGGGACGAAATGCAGAAACGCTACAAAATTTACAATATGCATATTCTCTCTCTGCACAACAAATATGCCTTAGCTTTTTCTTGCATTATTTTATTTTTTGTAGGCGCCCCACTAGGAGCAATTATTAGGAAAGGAGGACTGGGTTTGCCCATGGTCATTGCCATTATTCTTTTTCTTATCTATTACTTCATAGGTGTTTTTGCAGGAAACTATGCCAAAGAAGGCAATATTCATCCAATGTTAGGGGCATGGGTCTCTACATTGATTATGTTACCTTTAGGTATATTTTTGACTAAAAGAGCAACAGAGGATAAGGGCATGGTAAGCTTTGGCGTGGTTACCGATTTTTTCAAAGAACTGTTCAAGAAAAAGAAAAAGAATTGACTACATGATAACGAAAAGGGAGCATAAAATAAAATTAAATACCATAGAGGAAGCTATTGATGATATCAGAGCTGGAAAGGTTATCATCGTAGTAGACGACGAGAATAGGGAAAATGAGGGAGATTTTTTAGCAGCAGCCGAACTTGCCACTCCGGAGACCGTAAACTTTATGGCAACCCATGGCAAAGGCCTTATTTGTGCGCCACTAACCGAAAACAGGTGCAAAGAATTAGGACTTCACATGATGGTAACCAATAATACGGACCCCATGGAGACCGCCTTTACCGTTTCCGTAGATCTAAGGGGTAATGGCGTTACCACTGGAATTTCTGCTGCAGACCGCTCAAAGACGGTTTGTGCACTAACCGATAAAAAAACCAAACCTCATGATTTGGCCAGACCAGGTCATATATTTCCACTAGTCGCAAAAGAAGGTGGGGTTTTACGACGTACCGGACATACGGAGGCCGCGATTGATTTTGCCAGATTGGCTGGTTTAAAGCCTGCGGGAATTATTGTGGAAATTATGAACGATGATGGTAGTATGGCCCGTTTACCACAACTCTTTGAAGTGGCTAAAAAGTTCGACCTTAAAATTGTATCTATAGAAGATTTGGTCGCTTATCGCATGGAGCATGATAGTCTTATTCAGAAGGAGACTGATTTTGATATTACCACGCGTTTTGGGGAATTTAGACTGAGGGCCTATAAACAGACCACGAACAATCACGTACATATCGCATTGACCAAAGGGCAATGGAAAAAAGGAGAAGAGATACTTACCAGAATTAACTCCACGCTAGTAAATAATGATATACTGGGAACTTTGACCAACAGTCCGGAACAAAAGTTGGAGGACATGTTCAATAAAATCAATAAAGAGGGCAAGGGTGCGATTGTCTTTATAAATCAAGATGTGCAATCATTGAACCTTCTTTCAAGATTGGCGGAATTAAAAGAACTACAGAAAAAGGGTATTTACCGAGCGCCAAAAATAGAAATGGATCATAAAGATTTCGGCATAGGAGCACAAATTTTACATGATTTAGGAATTGAAAAAATGCGCTTAATGACCAATAGCACTCAAATCAAACGGGTTGGTATTGTAGGTTATGGCTTGGAAATCGTGGACTATGTGACCTATTGACCAGTATTCAAATTTGTCTTTATTACCCCAGCCATTTTTTCTGCTCGTTTCACCACATCGGCTTCTGTCCAGCTTAATTTTATCAAGGAAGAAATAGTGCGCCCCATCCACCTATCGGAGTTGGAAAAATCGGATTTTTTATAATCTGGCAGTTGATTTTTGACCTCTTCTGGTAATTTTCCCAACGACTTTAGATTAGTCAAATGTTCCCATTTTTTATAATAGTGCCAATTATTGTCAAACCAATAAAAGCAGGTATCTACTCCCGCTTCACCTAATGATCTATGAGTAGTTCTTGTCAGTTCTTCCGATGGTAAGAAAAAATTTAGAAAGGAGTAATTCTCTACCCCACCCTCAGGTACCCTTCTAAAGGTAACCTCATCAATTTTCTCCAAGTGATTTCGGATGATGGTGTAGTTCCTTTTTTGAATCGTAATAAACTCGTCCAATCTATTAATTTGGGCGCATCCGACCGCCGCATTCAATTCTGATATCCTAAAATTATAACCTAAAAACGGATGTGACTCCGCTCCCCTATCCTTACCTATATGATCGTGACCATGATCTGAGTAATGGTCAGCATTCTTGTAAAAGTCTTCTTTATTTGTAATGATGGCTCCACCTTCTCCACAGGTAATTGTCTTTACATAATCAAAAGAAAAGCATCCTAAATCTCCATAACTACCTAAGGGCTTACCTTCATAACTTCCTCCAATCGCCTGACAGGCATCCTCCAATAACAATAAGTTATGCTTGGAACAAATATCCTTCAGGGCCCTTAAATCTGCCATAGAACCACACATATGCACGGGCATAACTACTTTAGTACGATTGGTAATAGCTTTTTCAACTGCTCTTGGGTCCAAGGTCAGTGTATCATCAATATTTACCAAAACGGGAATGGCTCCAATGGCCAAAATAGATTCAAAACTTGCTACAAAAGTGAAGGTGGGCATAATAACCTCATCCCCCACACCCACTCCGGCGCTCGCCAGTGCAACTGTTAATGCAGCAGTACCACTACTTACTAATTGTGCGTGTTTGGTCTGCATGCGGTCAGCGATGGCTACTTCCAACTCTTTCGCCTTCCAATGTCCTTTCCGCATCCCGTCAAAACCATAGCGCATAAGAACACCGGAATCCAAAACATCCTGTACCTGTAATTTCTCTTTCTCTCCAAATAATTCGAATCCTGGCATATATTATAAATAGTTATTGTTTATTGGAATATTGAAAATCCTTCTTGACTACGTTTGAGCTATTTTATAAAACTATAATTTTTAACATTTAGGAAAAAAACCAAAGCTTAGTGGCCATGACCACGACCATGATGACTAAGAAAATCTTTATGAATCCATCTCCCTTTTTTACTGAAAATCTGCTGGCAAACCAGGCCCCACTTCCATTGCCTATTGCCAAAATTAAGCCAATCTTCCAATTTACTAAATCATTTATGGCAAATACTGCCAATGCCGCCAACATATAAACAAATACGACCACCACTTTTGTGGCATTGGACCTCACCAAAGACATCCTATTCACATAATGTAAAAATAACATCATTAAGAAGCCGAGACCTGCATTTATAAAGCCCCCATAAATGCCAAAAAAGAAAAAAACTAATGTACCAAACCATAAATATTTCCCAGTAAGTCGTTCTTCTAAATGGTCCAAATTTAATTTGGGACTGAAAATGATTATAAGAACTACGGATAGCATAACAATTGCCAAAATACGGTTGAAGGTTTCTCCTGTAACATCAACCGCAATATAGGCACCGATCGATGAACCTAAGAAAGCTGATAAACCTAAATAAATATTGAAAGGAAAGGTAGATACGCCTTTACTTTTAAAACCTGCGGTTGCCAACGCCGTTTGGACAACAATGGCAACCCTGTTCGTACCATTGGCAACATTGGAAGGTAATCCGAGAAATATAAGGACTGGTAGTGACAGTAGGGAACCACCACCTGCAACTGTATTAATGAACCCAACAACAAAACCTACAATTACCAATAATGGGTAATGGTACCATTCTTCCATAACACAAAAGTAAGACCTAGAATACAATTGTGTTAAAAAGTGTCGAGGTCTTATTTACATATTTATTAATAATGAAATATCCTTTGAATACTTATACATTCTTATGATTCGCTGTAAATAGACTTTCGTAGACGTTATTATATTTTAATAAAAAACCGAAACAAAAGTTTGTTTCGGTTTAAAATTTTAAAAGTCTTATATAATTAATCACCTATCAATGAATTATGCGGAGCAAAGATACCGTCAGGATTTTCTTTATTTATCCAAACGTGCAATTGCCATTGACTTAAATTTGGGTTAATCTCCCATTCATCAAGCTTCCCCGTAAAACCCTCAGGTGGTAATCCGGGATTGTCTAAATCCTCTATGGGAACTGCGTATTCTACCGCCACAAATTCCATACTACCGTTAGCATCAGGTGCATAGAGTAAAATTTCTGGCTTCTCCAATTCAAAAGTACCGTCTATTCTTGGGGGCAGTATGTAGTGATGGCCCATATTCGGTACAAAGCCCGATGCATCAAAAAATCCCTCGCCTACGGCCACTTCAACTTTAGTGTACTTGTTGGTTGCCGCTTTGAGTTGTTCCACTTCTATTTCCCAAGCTTCCAATTCTTGAGGATTATCACCGTCATCGTTGCTACAGCTCCAAATAAAAAGAGCCAACGAAAGTTGTAGTACAATGTTTAAAAATCTATTTTTTTTCATGATATAAAGTTTTAATTAAGAAATATATGTTTACACGAATTTTATTCCGTAGGAATCGCAAATGTTAGCAACCGTATCAAAATCAGGTTTGCCAGGTGGCAACTTATGTAGCTCATGAAACATAAGTTCCATGCCCGATGGAAAAGCACTTACCCACATCTTGGCCTTTTGGTCCCCGACTACTTTCCACGAATGGACAATATTTTTTGGAGCATAGGCCATATCGCCTTCCTTAAGGATGGTGGTTTTGTTATCCACCATTAGTTCTACTTGTCCCTCGAGTACCCTGAAAATTTCGTCTTCCTTAGTGTGTATGTGAGGCGGTATGCCAGATCCCGGATTAAGTTCATCGATCCATTCAAAAATTTGGTTATCGCTATCTGCTCCCACTACCTTTTGCTTCTGAGGATTACCGAATATTCGCAATTCGACACCTTCACTAGCCCGGACTATTTTCTCCTTTGCGCTACTATTAACGCTTCGCTTTTCTTTTTGGGCCGCAAAAGTTTTGCTTAATGGCAATACTGCCAACAAACCCGTTCCGCCCAATTGAGTTAAAAATGTTTTTCTATTCATCGTATTTGTTTTTTATGATGTTTTTGCAATTATACTTGCGACTGGAACAAAACTATGTTGCCATATTGAAGCGATATGACAAAGATGTTGCAGGTTCTGACTATTTTGTTTCAGAATCCCTGAAACGAGACAAATGTGTTATTGCGTGAAACATGGCTGTTAGACCCGATGCCACATACTATCGAACTTAGCAAGCGATAGGACACGGACGAAAATTTAACTATCTTTTTAGCACGTAAGATGAAAGCACATCGATATCATATGGTGGTCTTATTGTTGTTCCTGAATATACTTTCGGGACAGGAGGTCTATGAATTGGACCCCAAATATCCCGTGCATGATTTGAATCCTTATTTGCGAGTCTATGCCGACAGTACGAATCGCTTGTCCCCTGAACAATTGCTAAAAGACAACACGCTAACCTATGCCCCTGGTGACCAGCTTCCGAAACTATTGACGAACAATCTAACTTACTGGGGCAAACTAAAAGTAAAGGCGGTGGATTCTCTAAAAGGGTGGGCGCTCCATTTTGAAGACATAATGATTGGGCCTCCGGCATGGACTAAAAGTAACGGCAAGGTGGATGTTTATGGGTATGCCTATGGCCGATTGCTATTTCATCAAAAAACAGGGGTCGAGTATCCTAAAAAAGAGCGGACTACAGCTAACCACTGGGTACTTAACAGCATCGATTTGGGAGATTTGCCGACAGATACCATAGTTACACTAGTTATTAGAGCACAGGGCAATGGCTTTGGCTATCCGGCCTATTTTAATCTGAGTGCCCGGAGTCCGGAACAATCCTTTTATCATGAACCCTATCAATATCACCGAACATTTAATGCATTTATGTTGGGTGTCACCTTTATCATTTTTTTGTATTTCTTTTTGCAGTTCATTTATCTCAGGGAACAGGTATATTTTTGGTTTTCACTCTGGCTTCTTTTCTGTGTGGTGACTCAGTCGATGACCATTGGGCTAATCGTTGGGTCTCTCTCATCCCTACGCTATCCTCTCTGGATATTTATCGCAAACGGGCAATTTTTTATCTTTTGGTTTTTTGGGCGTTCATTTATAGGGTCGAAACAAAAATTTCCCATTCTCGACAAAATCATCAAAGGCCTAGCTTTCATTGTCTTTGTTGAAATAATAATCACTGCATTTTACGTAGTGTTCTTTAAGCCTGAAACCTCCTTTACAGCACCGCATGGTTTGCACTACCTCTTTCTTAATCTCTACGCCATAGCAAGTCTAATACTATCCGTCATACTTATCTTTAAAAAAGACCTATTTGCCCGCTATTTTGGGGTAGCCTCAATGATTGCCAGCATTTTTTTTGTTATCGGTACGTTATGGTCAATGGGCATTATTAAGCCGCCTTTTAGAATAGATCCTTATTCTACAGGTATGTTTTTACAGATTGTCATCTATTCCTTTGGCATATCCTATCGAAGCCAGAAGATTAACGAACAAAATCAACTCGAACGAATCGCGGGGGAACGCTCCCTTGCCGAAATACAGCGCATGAGAGACCTAGACGAGGTAAAATCCCGCTTTTTTGCCAATATTAGCCACGAGTTTCGAACGCCCTTAGCCCTAATCTACGGGCCGTTGCAGCAGGCAGAAAAACAATCGGAAACATTTAAGGATAAATCGATACGGCTTTCGGAAAAGGCTTATACAGTAATCAAAAAGAATACAGTACGCTTACAAATGCTTGTGGACCAATTATTGGATTTGTCCAAAATTGAAAACGGAAATCTTCACCTAAAATTAAGTCAAGGAGGGCTTGCGCAATTTCTTCGCACCCATATTTTTTCTTTTGAAAGTATGGCGGAACGTAAGAATATCAGTTTGAATACCCATTTTTCAGGAGAATTTGAGGATGCTTACTACGACCAAGACAAGCTAGAAAAAATTGTGAACAACCTCTTATCCAATGCCTTTAAATATACTCCACAGGGAGGAGCGGTAAGTGTGAACGTTAACCTTACCAATAAGAATCTCTCGTTAGAAATCAGTGATACGGGCAATGGTATGCACAAAAAGGAAATCGACCGTATTTTTGACCGCTTTTACAGGGTAGAAGGTACGGAAGCCAAAGGCTCAGGTATCGGGCTGGCACTTACGAAAGAATTGGTGGCCATGCACAATGGTCAAATCAACGTACATAGTGAGAAAGGACGGGGAACCATCTTCAAGGTGCGGCTTCCCATCACTTTGAAAGATTTGCCCGAGGCCATTCACTTGGATAAGGAGCCTGCCCTGCTACAAAAAGTTGAGGAATCTTCTATTAGTCCTACTGAGGTTGTCAATGGAAAAACCAAACCTCAACTTTCTCATGAAGAGGTGGTATTATTGGTGGAGGACAATCCTGACCTGCAAAACTTTATTGCTGAAATTTTAACTGTCCAATACAAGGTAATCACTGCCAATGATGGCCTTCAAGGTGAGCGTATGGCCTTTGAGCATATTCCTGATTTGGTCATCAGTGATGTGATGATGCCCAAAAAGGACGGATACGAGCTTTGCAGTGTTTTAAAAAACAACATAAAGACGAGCCATATACCCGTGATGCTTTTGACTGCCAAAGCCGGGCAATCTAACAAAATGGCCGGTTTGACCCAAGGAGCCGATGCCTACCTGACCAAACCTTTTGATGCCGATGAACTGCTGTTGCGCACAAAAAACTTAGTCGAGGCCCGTAAGAAGATTTGGGAGCATTTTAAATCCCTTGATTTAAGTACTATTCCCGATTTGAACCTTAGCTCGGTAGATGATAAATTTTTACAGAAAGTGGTGAAGTTTATCAAAGAGAATATCGACAATGAGCTGCTATCCGTAGAAGACATCGCCTCAAAAGTCGGCTTTAGCAGGGCGCAATTGCATCGGAAGTTGAAAGCTTTGACCAATAAAAGTGCAGGGCAATTGGTCAACGAAATTCGGCTGAACACAGCAAAAACTATGCTTTCCCAAAATGTAGGTTCGGTGTCGGAGGTTGCCTATTCAGTAGGATATACCAATATGTCGTATTTCACCAAAAGCTTTAAGGAGAAATTTGGCGTTTTGCCCAGCAAGGTTGAAGTATCTTGAAATTCTGGAGTAACGGCCATTATTGTCAGCAAAAAAATAAATAAATGAAAACCCGATTTCTGATAGAAATCGGGTTTAAACATATGCGGAGAAAGAGGGATTCGAACCCCCGGAGGTGTGACCCTCAACAGTTTTCAAGACTGCCGCATTCGACCACTCTGCCATTTCTCCTAACGCGGGTGCAAATATAGAAAGGATTTTCTATGTATTAAAGAGTTTTACTTAAATTAATTCGTGAAGAATAATCTATGAAACTAATTCCCACTAAACATTGTTCTTTAAGTAAATACCTAGTAATTTTTCAGATTCAAAAATACAATGATGGGTCAACCACAGGTAAGTATTTTAATTCCATTTAAAAATACAGCTCCGTATCTACCAGAGTGCATTAATTCCATTATGGAGCAAACTCTTTCTCAGTGGGAAATTATTGCCGTGGATGACGGTTCTACAGACGACAGTCTGGAAATCATGCAGGATTATGCAATAAAAGATGAGCGCATACAGGTTCTAAACAATAGGGGAACAGGAATAATTGAAGCTTTAAGAACAGCCTATGAATTGAGCCATGGCGAATTCGTAACAAGAATGGATTCCGATGACTTAATGGCATCCCAACGTTTGGAACACATGGTTGCCGCCCTTAAGGAACGCGGAAAAGGCCATTTGGCTATAGGTCAAGTAAAATACTTTTCTGCCAGGGGAATCAGTAACGGATATGACCGCTATGAGAAATGGCTCAACAAACTCACATGTAAAGGCAATAACTTCTCAGAAATATATAAGGAATGTGTTATCCCCTCACCTTGTTGGATGATACAAAGAGAAGATTTTGAACGTTGTGGAGCATTCCAATCCGACCGATATCCAGAGGACTATGACCTTGCGTTCCGGTTTTACGAAAACAATTTAACCTGTATACCATGCGATGGAGTATTACTCTATTGGCGAGATTACGAAACCCGGACATCCCGTACGAGTGAACACTATGCGCAGAACTATTTTTTAGATATAAAACTCCATTATTTTTTAAAACTAGACTGGAATCCCAAGCGACCATTGACTTTGTGGGGAGCAGGTAATAAGGGTAAAACCATAGCTAAACTACTTGTAAAAAAAGACATACACTTTCATTGGATTTGTGACAACCCGAATAAAATAGGAAAAGAAATCTATGGACAAAAGTTGTACCACTTCAATGCACTAAAAAAACTTGAAAATCCGCAGACTATCGTTACAGTGGCCAATAGCAAAGCACAAGAACAAATTAGGGACTATTTTATGACACTTAACAAAAAAAATATGGAAGATTATTTTTTCTTTTGTTGAGTATCTCCTACCTCAAAATAGGTTCATAATTTAAGGAACATTTGATTTTAAACCTTGAACTTTGAGAGTTGAATTGTTTAACTTTACACAATCAAAAATAGGAATGCAGTTTAAATATCCAGAAATTCTTTGGGCCCTTCTTCTTCTACTGATTCCCATAATAATTCACCTATTCCAGCTCCGTAGATTCAAAAAAACGCCCTTCACAAATGTGAAATTGCTAAAAAAGGTAGTTTCGGAATCACGAAAAAGTAGCACCATAAAAAAATGGCTTATACTATTTACAAGATTGGGCCTGTTGGCTGGATTGGTTTTGGCCTTTGCTCAACCTTTTAGTGCAAACGATTTAGCCTTACAGCCAAAGGAAAATGTATTTTACTTGGATAATTCTTTCAGTATGCAGGCCGTAAGTGAAAACGGTACTTTATTGCAGAACACGGTTCAAGATTTCTTAAAGAATATTCCAGAAGAGCAAATTTTCACCTTATTCACCAACGATGATGTGTTCGAAAATGTAGAAATCAAGGACATTCAAAATTCCCTTTTGGAGTTATCGGCAAGTACTACTCAACTGACCTTGGAGGAAATAATTTTAAGGGGCAAAACGTACCACAGTTCGGACGCCAGTACCCAGAAGAATCTTATCATAATTTCGGATTTTCAAGATCGAATGGGGTCGCTAAGCAATTCAACCGACAAGGATACGTCAATCTACCTTATTAAGCCCGGAGGAGAGGAGTTGCAGAACGCATCAATCGATACTATATACTTGGGGAAAATGAATCAAGAAACTATTGAACTTGTTGCAAATATCTCTAGTAGCTCGATCATGGAAACTATACCGGTTTCACTATATAACGAAAATAAATTGATTGCGAAGACCTCCGCTAAATTCGATAAAAACAACAACGCACAGGTCAATTTTTCAATACCCGCAAATCAATCCATCAATGGTAAGTTGGTCATCTCCGACACCGGTCTAGCCTACGATAATGAATTCTATTTCAATATTGGCGAGAAGGACAGAATTAAGGTGCTTTCCATAGGTTCCGTAGATAATTCTTATTTAAAACGTTTGTACAATGGTGACGAATTCGTCTATTCTAACTTCAACTTAAACCAATTAAATTATGGAATCATTGAGTCACAAAACCTAATTATTCTAAACGAACTAGAGTCCATTCCAACAGCATTAGCAACGGCGTTAACATCTTTTACTACTGAGGGTGGAAGTCTGGCAATTATTCCCAGTACTAACATCAACATTAATTCGTATAATAGTTTTACTTCAAGATATGCGAACGTTACATATTTGGAAAATGTAAATCAGGAAGTAAATATTTCGCAAGTCGCGTTCAGACATCCAATTTTCCAAAATGTTTTTGAGAAGAACGTCTCCAATTTTCAGTATCCAAAAGTATCCAGTTATTACACGGTAAGCTCTACTGCTCCATCCGCACTTTTATTACAGAACCAGGCCCCATTTCTAATAGGAACAAACAATACCTATTTTTTCAGCGCATCCCTCACCAGCGAGAATTCTACTTTCAAAAATTCTCCTTTAATAGTACCAACTTTTTACAATATGGCGGTAATCAGTTTAAAACTCCCTCAATTATATGCGATTTTAGGAGCGGGAGAAGAAATAGATATTCCGGTTGTTTTACCAAAGGACAATACCTTAAAGGTATCTAAAGGGGATAAAGAGTTTATTCCGCAACAGCGTTTACTTCCTAAAAAGGTTAGTTTGTCATTTGAGGAAAATCCCACAAGTCATGGTATTTACTCTATTAGTAGCAACGACAAATTTCTAAGGAATATCAGTTTTAATTATGACAGAAAAGAAAGTGTTTTGAATTATTTGGATATATCGCAAATTGAGGGTGTAAGTTTACAAGAATCTGTTTCCGATTTTTTCGAGGAAAGGCAAAAAGCCAGTATGGTAAACGAATTTTGGAAATGGTTTGCTATTTTAGCATTGCTGTTCGTTTTGATTGAAACACTTTTGCAACGATTTTTTAAGTAATTAGACTAAGAACAAGTACGTAGGCAAATGAATATACTCCTAAAATCGGTTAAAATTGTAAATGCCTCTACCAAAGATATTCACCTTAAAAAGCGGGATATATTAATCAAAAATGGTGTAATCGATAAAATTGCACAGACTATAGACCCCTCAACTAAAACGAAGGTAATATCCCATAAAAATCTCCATGTGTCCGTCGGTTGGTTTGATACCGGAGTTAGTTTCGGAGAACCAGGTTACGAGGAACGCGAGACCATAAAAAATGGTTTACAAGTTGCTGCCAAAAGCGGTTTTACCGATGTATTGCTCAACCCTACAAGTTACCCTGTTCCAGATAGTAGTTCGGACATTATTTTTCTAAGGAATGCCGCTAAAGGGGCATTGACTAGATTGCACCCAATAGGCAGTCTTACGGTAAAGGGTGAAGGAGAGTCTTTAGCAGAAATGTACGACATGAAAAATGCCGGGGCAGTGGGGTTTTATGATTACAAGGTAGCAGTCCACAACTCCAACCTTCTCAAAATTGCCCTGCAATATGCGGATAATTTTGAAGGAACCGTATTCTCATTCCCGTTGGATAAAAATATTACTGGAAAGGGAATCGTGAACGAGGGTGTTGTCAGTACAAAATTAGGTTTAAAAGGAATCCCAGCTTTAGCCGAAGATATTCAAGTGGCCCGAGATTTGAACATATTGGAATATACCGGCGGAAAATTACATATCCCGACTATCTCCTCGGCAAAATCGGTGAAGCTTATCGCTGATGCCAAAAAGAAAGGGTTGCAGGTTACTTGTAGCGTAGCAGTTCACAATTTAGTGCTTGAAGACCATGTGTTAGAAAATTTTGATACCAGCTACAAGGTTTTACCACCGCTACGAACAGGTTCAGATACCAAGGAACTTATAAAGGGATTGACGAACGGAACAATAGATTTCGTTACCTCCGACCATAGACCTTTGAACATTGAACTTAAACAAGTGGAGTTTGATAATGCCGAATATGGGACTATCGGCTTGGAAAGCATGTTCGGAGCGTTAAATACGGTGTTGGACCTTGAAAAAACCATAGCCTTGTTAACGAAGGGAAGATCATCATTTGATTTGGAAGAATCCTTTTTGAAAGAAGGAGAAAAAGCCTCGTTAACCCTCTTCGACCCCTCTGCTGAATATCAATTTTCCGAAGATGATATCAGCAGCACTTCAAAGAATAGTCTTTTCTTGGGCAGGTCCTTAAAAGGAAAGGTGCTCGGTAGTCTAGCTAACAATAGTGCAGTACTTAATTTTTAAGTGATGAAGGAAAGAGACCTGGAAGGAAAAACGACTGCCATTGTAGCTTATTTTACTATTGTCGGGGCATTGATTGCCATTTCCATGAACGCCGAACCCAAATATGCATTTGCGCGTTTCCATACAAGGCAGGCATTCGGCCTACACATTGTTTTTATAGGATTCGCCTTGTTTTTAAGCCAATGGTTTAATGAATATGCCTTTTATGGCCTCTACATTTTTTACTTTGTATTATGGATATATGGTTTTCTAGGCGCCCTTAGCAATAAGGAACAGTCAGTACCCGTACTTGGACCTTATTTTCAAAAATGGTTCACCTTTATTCAATAAACGAAATATGACCACTGCCCCACTCTCCCTAGAACATATTGTTCGTCCATCCAACATCACGGACAAAAAGCCTCCGGTTCTTTTCATGCTACATGGATACGGTAGCAACGAGGATGACCTTTTTTCTTTTGCGGCTGAGTTGCCTGCAGCATTTTGCATTATATCCTTGAGGGCTCCCTATGCATTGCAGTCTATGGGGTATGCTTGGTATGCCATTAATTTTGATGCCGATTATGGCAAATGGAGCGATGACGAACAGGCTATAGATTCTAGAGAAAAAATCGTGAAATTTATGGATGAATCCTGCGATGCCTATTATTTGGACAAGGAAAATATTAACCTGCTAGGTTTTAGTCAGGGTACAATATTAAGTTATGCGGTGGCGCTATCCTATCCGGAGAAAGTAAAGAATGTAGTAGCCCTTAGTGGTTATATCAATGAAAAGATTTTAGTGGATGGATTTGAGAAAAAGGATTTCAGCTCACTTCAAATATATATTTCACACGGTCAAGTAGACCAGGTGATTCCCGTTGAATGGGCACAGCGGGCCCCAACGTTTCTCAAAAAACTTGGTATAAGCCATTCATACCAAGAGTTCCCTGCTGGACATGGAGTTGCACCACAGAATTTCTATTCCCTTCAACGCTGGTTACAGGAAAAAATCTAATTACTTCTTGTATAGAGCAAGTGGTCAATTAGTGTGAAATCCACTCCCAAATCATCCTTTAATTCATATTTGATAAGTAATTCTCCCCAGTATTTACCGTCCGAAAAATCGGCTAAAATCCATTTATGGTTTAACACCTTAATTTTATTGATTTTAAAGTCGTTTTGCATTCCCTCATAAGGCACGAGTGGGTTGTCACCTTTAGATTCATTGGTTTCCAAAAGCTTATCCGAAATATAGGCTGAAGGGTTTTTAATTTCTAAGTGGTCATAGTAAGCCAAGGCATCGTCATTGTTCTCCAGCGAAAAATATTGCATTTCCAATACTTTGAGTCGAGCATCTTGAAGTGAATCGTTTAGCGACTTAACCTCTTCCTTTAATTTTTGAATAGTGGTATAATTGGCTTCTGCCATTTTTCCACTACTGACAAATAGATAAAGGCATATGAGCCCTGTGAAAATAAACAAGTACAAAAAAATCCTATTCTTCATGAATTATAAGTTTATGATTAAATTATCATAGGCCAAATGTACATTTTCCGGAAGGTTTTGTTCTACTTCTGCGTGAAATCCTAACAAATGGCTAATGTGGGTAAAATATGCTTTCTCGGGCTTTATCCGGGCTACAAAAGACAAAGCTTCCTCTAAGTTAAAATGAGAGTGATGAGGCTCTATCCGTAAGGCATTGACCACCAAAATTTTGGAGCCCATTATTTTTTCTAATTCTTTAGGTTCTATGAACTTCACATCCGTTAGATAGGTAAAATCCCCTATCCGATATCCAAAAACCTGTAAACGATTGTGATGGGCCTCAATTGGGATAACCGTTTTTTCGCATAACCTGAAGGGCTTCTCTTTTTTTACCTCATTGATAGCTACTGCCGGTGCTCCAGGGTATCTATCTTTTGTATCGAATATATAATCAAATCTTTTATTAAGCGATTGTATAACACGCTCGTGGGCATAAATGGGTATATCTCCCTGTCTAAAAAAATAAGGTCTAATGTCATCTATACCCGCTGTATGATCGGAATGCTCATGGGTGAAAAGAATTCCATGTAGTTTAGAGACATTATGGGTCAACATCTGCTGTCTAAAATCAGGTCCACAGTCAATAACTACATTATAATCATCCCAGGACAATAGAACAGATACGCGAAGCCTTTTATCCCTAGGATCATCACTCAAACACACCGGATGAGTACTCCCGATAATGGGTATTCCCTGGGAGGTGCCTGTTCCCAAAAATGTAATTTTAAGGCCTTCTGTCATGATGACAAATTTAACCCTTATTTCCCTAATTTATCCCATATGAGCATGAGCTTAAAATGCCTTCTATAAGGAATTATGGCAATAAAATTGTTTAAATTAGGAAAGCCAGAACTAATTGCAAATTTTTCCATCTAAAAGGGGTTAGATGGTTTGATATTTATAAATTTGTTAAAAGCAAATAAACAAACATGTCTTCAGTTTTAAAGCGAGATCCTACCTTCGAGAACATTCCGTCCATTAAGGCAAAAACATTACGAATCAATCTTAACCCCGACATCTACGGTACCTTTGCGGAGATAGGCGCTGGACAGGAGACGGCACGTCATTTTTTTAGATCTGGTGGAGCTTCAGGTACCATTGCCAAGGCCATGAGCGCCTATGACAAAGACTTTAGCGATGCCATTTACGGAGTTGAAAAAGATGGACGCTATGTTACTCAGGCACGTCTAAAAACGATGTTATCCTACGAAATGGCTTTGATGGAGGAGCGGATAAGTAGGGAAAATCATCCTGAAAGACTGTTTTTTTCCTATGCCAATACTGTAGCCACCATAGATTTTTCGAAGCGCTATAAAGGTCACGGATGGGTGGGTATACGTTACCAACTGGACCCCAAACAAAAAGAATTTGATGAAATTATACTTCATATCCGCTTTAAGCAGAATGAAGCTCGACTTCAGCAAGAGACGTTAGGCATTCTTGGTGTAAATCTAATCTATGGTGCATTTTACAAATATGATAGGCCCAAGAAAATGCTTAAATATCTCTATGACCATATCGATAAGGATACCGTAGAGATTGATATGATAAACTTTAACGGTCCAAGCTTTAAAGAAGTGGATAATAGGTTAATGAGTCTTCAGCTGATCAGGAATGATATGACGGATGCCGTAATGTTCGGGCCGGATGGAAATAACTTACTACCTGCTGCGGTTCTTTACAAGAAGAACATTCTGGCTTTACGAGGAAGCTTTAGGCCGGTGACCAAAGTGAATATGGATATGTTCCAGAAATCATATGATATCTTTATTCGCGACCCACAAGTGGAACAAGACAATACCATAGTTATTTTTGAAATAACCCTGTCCAACCTTAAGGCATCTGGGGAGATTGACGAACAGGACTTTATGGGCCGTGCGGAACTCTTGTGCTCATTGGGCCATTCGGTTATGATTTCTAAATTTCAGGAATACTACAAACTGGTAGAGTATTTTAATAATTATACCAAAAATAGAATTGGGCTTACCATGGGGGTCAACAACTTGATTGACATTTTTGATGAGAAATATTATCGCCATTTAAGTGGGGGAATCTTGGAAGCCTTTGGAAAATTGTTCTTCAAGGATTTACAGGTCTACCTCTATCCAATGAAAAATCCGGATACGGGTCAGGTAATGACCAGTAACAACGTTAAGGTCCACCCTAGAATGAAAGAACTTTATAAATTCTTTAAATACAACGGAAAGGTGATGGATATAATTGATTACGAGCCGGAAATAATGCACATTTTCTCCAGGGATGTACTAAAGAAAATTATGAACGATGAAGACGGTTGGGAGGAGATGCTTCCGGAAGGTATTGCAGAAATTATAAAAGAGAAAAAACTGTTTACCAAAAGAACTTTAGAGGAGAAAAAAGAAGAAGTATAAACAAAAGCCCCTAAATAGGGGCTTTTCTTATCCTAATAGTTGTGCAGCGTGATCTTTCGTTTTTACTTTGTCTATAACATTGGTTACTTTACCACTACCGTCAATCACAAAAGTTTTTCTATGGATACCATCATACTCACGGCCCATAAACTTTTTAGGTCCCCATACTCCAAAAGTATTGATAACCGTATGGTCTTCGTCCGCTAACAATGGAAAAGGAAACTCGTATTTATTCTTAAAATTGCTTTGTTTCTTTTGGCTATCCGCACTTACGCCCAATAACTCATAGCCTTCTGCTTGTAGTGCTTTATAGTTATCCCTTAAATTACAGGCTTCTGCGGTACATCCGGGAGTATTTGCGGCAGGATAGAAAAAAACAATCAATTTTTTTCCAGAATAATCGGATAAATTAATAGTATTGCCATCTTGATCTTTGGCTGAAAATGGCGAGACTTTGTCTCCTACTTTCAATGTGTTCATGGTATTATACAATTTTATGTTTAAAATATTTCGCTCAAAATTAAACAAAAAATGACGAAAGCTGAAAAAGTGGCCTTCACAATTTCCAAATTACAAGAGCTTTATTCTGTTATTCCTGTTCCTTTAGAACATAAAGACCCTTATACCCTGCTTATAGCGGTACTCTTATCCGCTCAAAGTACCGACGTACGCGTTAATAAAATTACTCCGTTGCTCTTTGAAAGAGCTGATAATCCGTTTGATATGATTAAAATGTCCGAGGAGGAAATTCGAGAAATCATAAAGCCGGTGGGGCTTTCACCCATGAAGTCCAAAGGAATATACGGATTATCAAAAATTTTGATTGAAAAATATAATGGCGAGGTACCCAAAGATATGGCCCTTCTAGAAGAATTACCAGCGGTTGGCCATAAGACAGCGAGCGTTGTAGTATCACAAGCCTTTGGTATCCCCGCTTTTCCGGTAGATACGCACATTCACAGATTGATGTACAGATGGGGTTTTTCTAACGGGAAAAATGTTGTTCAAACAGAAAAGGATGCTAAACGTTTGTTTCCTAAAGAATTATGGAACGATTTACACCTTCAAATAATTTGGTATGGAAGGGATTATTCCCCGGCACGAGGATGGAATCTGGAAAAAGACGTAATTACCAGTACCATTGGTAGGAAAAAGGTGCTAGACGAATATTATAAAAATAAAAAGACCCGCAAATAGCGGGCCTTTTATTAGTTCAAAAAAGTTTCAAACCTTAAATCTTTATACTCGATGTCATAAAGTGCCTGTGAATAACTCAACAAAAAGTTGATTGTTTTTGGGCAAACTTTATTAAACTCGGTCTGTTCTTGGTAATTAGAGTAAATTTTTTCCATATTTCCATTGTTGTTACATTTAAATTAACGCAACTAAAATGGAAATATTGTTCGATTAAATTTTTACCGTTTAATTGGTAAGTACGATATTATGTTTGTCTATGATTTTTCTGAGATTGATTAAAGCATAGCGCATCCTTCCCAGCGCAGTGTTAATACTCACTCCAGTGTTTTCAGATATCTCTTTGAAGCTCATGTCCTTATAAATTCTCATAAGTAAAACCTCTTTTTGATCATCTGGAAGTTCTTCTACCAAATAGCGCAAATCCGTATCAATTTGATCTTTGATTATCTGCTTTTCCGCATTTAGTTTATCATCGCCGATTACGGAGAAGATGTTGAAATCATCGCTTCCTTCAAACTTTGGCATTCTTTTGTTCTTCCTGAAATGATCGATGATTAAATTATGGGAAATTCGCATAACCCAAGGCAAAAACTTTCCTTCTTCACTATAGGTACCTTTCTTCAAGGTCTTAATAACCTTTATGAAAGTATCTTGAAAGATATCCTCTGTGATATCCCTATCCAAAACTTTAGAGTATATAAAACTTGTGATACGTTGGTTGTGTCTGTTGATTAACACTTCAAGAGCCTTTTCATCACCACTGATGTAATCTCTTACCAATTCTGAGTCTTCCATTTGTAATTCCATATTAGTCATTTTCTTTTGATTTAAGATTTGGGGAATCTTGTTAGTACTGTTAGTTCGATTATTAAATCTGAGATAAAACTAGATAAAAGACCCCCTTCAGGAAAAAGTATGTTGTAAAACCACCTTTTTTTGATGTGAAACAACGAAAACATAATTTTCAGTACAATAAATGGTCTTGATAGCAGTTGCGTGAGAAACTTAATACAAGGAATGTATATAATTATTTTCTTGATAATTAAAGAAATCTCCTCTATCGTAAAATTTAAAACATAGAAGCCCCAAGGAAATTATTCCTTAGGGCTTCTATATTTTGTGGTTATAAAACTTAGTTCAGATTACTCTCGAACTCAATTCCTTTTGCTTTAGTAATATTAAGTGATTTAGAATAGCTCAACAAGAAGTTAATAGTTTCCGGTTTTGCCTTTACCAACTTACACTTACCTTTTTTATTTGCGTATATTTTTTCCATATAACTGCGGTTTCGGGTTCAATAATAGAACGCCAGGAAAATAAATATAGTAGATCTACTCGACCTTCGGCAAATTAATTCGTCAAAACAATATTATTTGCTTCCACGAGCTTTCTAAGATTAATGAGGGCGTAACGCATTCTCCCTAAAGCAGTATTGATACTAACTCCAGTGTTCTCCGAAATTTCCTTAAAACTCATATCCTTATAAATACGCATTTCCAAAACCTGTTGCTGATCCTCTGGAAGCTCTTTTATCATATTGATCAAATCCGAATCAATTTGATCCTTTATAAGTTGTTTCTCCGCATTTAGGCGTTCATCACCCATCATAGAAAAAATATTGAAGCTTTCCGTTTCGCCGTACATAGGCATTCTATTGTTCTTTCTAAAATGATCTATGACCAGATTATGGGCAATTCTCATGACCCAAGGTAGGAACTTGCCTTCTTCATTATAGGCTCCACGCTTAAGCGTTCGGATAACCTTCATAAAAGTATCCTGGAAAATATCCTCGGTTAATTCACGGTCTCCAACTTTGGAGTAGATAAAACCTGTGAGCCGAGCATTATGACGGTTAATGAGTACCTCAATGGCTTTTTCACTACCGTTTATATATTCCTTAACTAGCTGGGAGTCTTCAATTCGTAGTTCCATAACTTTACTTATTTGGGTTAAAATTTGCCCCTAGTTCTAAGGAATTAGGGTCGTGTGGGTTACTATTCTAACATAAAAAAGTAAAGGTGCGCTATAGGCGAATTGATTTTTTGTGAGCATCAAAGATAGAAAAAAATAAATACTCCAAAAAAAATGTGAAAATTTTCCCCTTTTAAATAGGATCAAAGTCTTTTACTGGTTATTGAAAGTGCCATATTGTATCTTTGCAAACTTAGAAAAACATATGCCCTCCATAGCCGAAATAAGCCCCAAAGAAAATATCATCATCAAAGGTGCAAAGCTGCACAATCTTAAAAATATTGATGTTGTCATCCCAAGAAACAAACTGGTCGTAATTACAGGATTATCCGGTTCCGGAAAATCGAGTTTGGCCTTTGACACCTTATATGCCGAGGGTCAGCGGCGTTATGTAGAAAGTCTATCGTCCTACGCACGACAGTTTTTAGGGAAATTGGACAAACCAAAAGTTGATTATATTAAAGGTATAGCACCGGCTATTGCTATAGAACAAAAAGTAAACTCTACCAATCCGCGCTCAACGGTAGGTACGACCACTGAGATATATGATTATATGAAGTTGCTTTATGCGCGCATCGGAAAGACCTTCTCACCCATTTCCGGAAAAGAGGTGAAAAAAGATACGGTTACGGATGTTGTAGCGCATATTAAATCTTTTGAGGAAAATACAAAACTGTTGCTTCTGGCGCCAATTAGCATTAGAAAAGATAGGGATGCTATAAAATCTTTACAATTATTTGCCAAACAGGGTTACGCACGTATCAAATATCAAGGCAAGGTAATTCGGATAGATCAAGCACCCGAAGACATTGGAAAGGAGTTCGATTTGGTTATTGATAGAATCATCACCAAAAATGACGAGGACTTTTATAATCGTTTGGCAAACGCAGTTGATACGGCGTTTTTTGAAGGCAAAGGACAGTGTATTATAGAATCGTTAGATAATAATCGGCAGACTCTTTTTAGTAACCAATTTGAGTTGGACGGCATGCAATTTTTGGAGCCCAACGTTCATCTGTTCAGTTTCAATAACCCATACGGAGCCTGTCCGAAATGTGAGGGATATGGGGATGTAATAGGTATTGATGAGGACTTGGTGGTTCCCAACACTGCATTGTCTATTTATGAAAATGCAGTTTTTCCTTGGCGAGGCGAGAGCATGAGCTGGTATCGTGATCAATTGGTGAATTCTGCCTATAAATTTGATTTCCCCATACATAAGCCTTGGTACGAGCTTAGCGAAGCACAACAAAAATTGGTTTGGGACGGGAACGACCATTTCATTGGACTTCATAAGTTCTTTGGAACATTGGAAGAAAAAAGTTATAAAATCCAGAATAGGGTGATGCTTTCAAGATATAGGGGCAAGACCAAATGCAATATTTGTAACGGCAAGCGTTTGCGACCGGAAACAGATTACGTAAAAGTGGGTGGAACCTCCATATCGGAATTAGTAGGATTATCCATAGAAAAGTTGATTATTTTCTTTGGACAATTGGAATTGAGCAAAAATGACGCGCACATCGCCAACCGTCTACTAAAAGAAATCAATACCCGCTTGGGCTTTTTGGATAAAGTTGGATTGAATTATTTAACCCTAAACCGGAAGTCCAACTCCTTGTCTGGAGGAGAAAGTCAGCGTATAAATCTAGCAACATCTTTGGGAAGTAGTCTGGTAGGTTCCATGTACATATTGGACGAACCTAGTATTGGGCTGCACCCTAAGGACACAGAAAATCTGATTGAAGTATTAATATCCTTAAGGAATCTGGGTAATACGGTAATCGTGGTGGAACATGATGAGGACATTATGAAAGCGGCCGACGTGGTTATTGATATAGGTCCAGAAGCCGGTACCCATGGCGGCGAGGTAGTTGCACAAGGCACCCTGTCGGAAATTTTAAAATCGACCTCCCTAACGGCTAGTTATCTTAACGGGACCTTGGAAATAGAAGTTCCAAAGGACAGAAGAACGTCTAAAAACCATATTGAAATAAAAGGTGCAAGGGAACACAACCTAAAGAATATCAATGTGACTTTTCCTCTGGACATGCTCACCGTAGTCACGGGAGTTTCCGGTAGTGGTAAGAGTACATTGGTCAAGAAGCTTTTGTACCCTATTATCTTAAAAGAAGTCGGTGGTTATGGCGAAAAGGCAGGGCAATTTACATCGGTATCGGGTAAATACAGCCATATTAAACATGTAGAATTCGTAGACCAAAATCCGATTGGCCGTTCTTCCCGGTCCAACCCTGTGACCTATATAAAGGCTTATGATGACATCCGTAACCTATATGCCAGCCAAAAACTGAGTAAGATTCGAAACTACCAAGCCAAACATTTTTCTTTTAACGTTGACGGTGGTCGTTGTGAAAAATGTAAAGGAGAAGGAGAAATTACGGTAGAGATGCAGTTCATGGCAGATGTACATTTGGAATGTGACACCTGCGGTGGAAAGCGTTTTAAGAAAGATGTCTTGGAAGTTACCTTCAACAATTGCAATATTGATGATGTCCTTAACATGACCATCGATGATGCCATTGCCTTCTTTGAAGCTGGGGAACAGAAAAAAATTGTAGGGAAACTAAAACCGCTACAAGATGTCGGTTTAGGCTACGTTACTTTAGGCCAGTCTTCCTCTACCCTTTCCGGCGGTGAAGCGCAGCGTATAAAGCTAGCCTCCTTTTTGGTGAAAGGGACTACCAAGGACAAGGCACTTTTTATTTTTGATGAACCCACTACTGGGCTTCATTTTCACGATATCCAAAAATTGTTAAAGTCTTTCAATGCCCTCATCAAAAAGGGACATTCCATTGTAGTAATTGAGCACAATATTGAATTGATCAAATGTGCCGATTACATTATTGACCTTGGTCCTGGTGGTGGCGAAAACGGCGGGCAATTATTGGCGGAAGGTACACCGGAAGAAGTTATTAAAAGTGAGAAATCTTTTACAGCGAAGTATCTCAAAGAGAAGTTGTGATTAGGTTTGAAACTTCATTTTATATCAAAAAAATGAAATGTAAAATATTTTAATTAATTGACTATCAGTTAATTATATAAATACTTCACTTTTTGGCACGCTGTTTGGTATTAGGTAAGGGAATGTAAATAGTTGCATTCGGAATCCACCTGCCGGTTGGTAGGTTTAAAACCTTATATCATGAGAAAATTAGTACTCCTTTTTACGGCGATGATTTTAGGCACTACAGGTGTCTTTGCCACAGGTACAAGCGAAGATAAGGTTGCAACACGCAATGCTTATAGATACAACGACTCATTTATTTTTGTTGAAAATGGCATTACGTTTTCAGTATATCCCGATGGTGAGTTTGATTTTTATATAGATAATCGTATTTCGGCCAGCCGAAACGGAGTGACTTTCAATTCAGGTTTTGATTATAGCCCGTATGCTCAGTACGATGATTATGGAGCTGTAATACAGGTGGAGAATGTTCCTATCTTTTACGACTTCTACGGTCGTGTAGAACAAATTGGAGATGTGAACATCAATTATAGAAATGGAAGAGTCCGAAGAGTTGGTGGCATGTACGTCTACTATAATAATAGGGGATTTTATGACTATCATACCGGTTACATCAATATATATAATAGAAATTATGTGTATCGTCCGTTTCATAGATGGTTCGCTCGACCAGCATTAGGATTTTGCTTGGTATTGAACAGACCTTACAGAAGGTTTTATTCTCCAATCAGGTATACATACTATAACCCTTATAGAAATAATTTCAGAAGGGCATATGTGCAAATTGGTAGGGAGCATAGGTACAATAAAGTACGTAGGGAAAGAGCCAATATTTACAGGAACGATAGAAGAGTTGCTGTAAGAGACAACTCTTATCGAAGCAATAGAAGTGTTGCCAAGCGAGGCAACAATTATAAAACGAACCGGAGCCTAAGCAAACGAGGTGATGTTCCTAGAACTGGAAGAAGTGTCGCATCTAACAACACCGTTCGTTCCAATAGGAACAACAATGTAGGCAGAACTTCAACCGTGAAGCGAAGTACCACAACGGTTAAAAGAGGAAACAACAGTAGTGTTCGAGGAAACAACAGTGGTGTTCGTGGAAATAAAGGTAGGACGGTTAGCAAAAGAGAGGTGACGCGTACGCCTAGAAGCACAACGGTAAAGAGAACGGCCACTACCTATAAGAAGCCTACTAATAGAAATACAAATGTTCGTAGTAGTCAAGGTAGAACGCAGCGAGCTGTTTCTAATACAAGAACGCAAAGGAGTTCGATTAGTAAAAAGGCTACTTCAACTCCAAGTAGATCTAGGTCTACAGTTAGTAGAAGCACAAGTTCTAGATCGGTGAGCAAAGCGCCATCTAGAAGTAGCAGAAATAATTCAAGGTCGGCTACCACGAGAAGTAGTAGAAGACAATAAAAATAGTTTTTAGGTTGGTTAGTTGTTTAGCCCCGTAGCCGGATTCGTCCACTACGGGGCTTTTTTTTATCACCCATAAATCTAATTATTAAACGGGGGCATATTTGTTAGGTCTTAGAAGAAAAAGAGGCCTTGCTTGCTTCGAACAATTTTCTGAATTTCTTTGGGAGTTCGTGTTCAATATGCATATTTACCTCTGTGAAAGGATGCTTAAATTGTAAAGAAGTAGCGTTAAGATAAAGCCCTTTACCCTTCAAAATTAATTTGGGATTGTTATATTTTGCATCACCTAGAATTGGATTTCCTAGCGCTGCTAAGTGTTTTCGCAACTGATGTCTTCTTCCGGTCTTAGGATTCAGTTCTACCAAATTCAAATAACCAAAGCGTTCAGAAATTAAGGTTTGTAAAACCTTAAACTCAGAAATAGCTGATTTGCCGTCAATGGATAGGGAAACCTTTCCTTTAGATTCCATTTTACCAATAGTAACGGCATGATACGTTTTGTAAATCAGTTTATTTTCAAAAAGCTGATTCAGGGCAACAATACTAGCTCTTGTCTTACCAACCAATACTAATCCTGTGGTGGGATAATCTAACCGATGAACTGGTTTAGGTGCCGCCCAATCAGATTGGTCGCTCTTTTTTAAGTTCTGTGCCAGGGCGTTCGCCACTGTTTTGAATCTATTTCCGCTTACTAGAATCCCAGCTGTTTTATTGATTATTGCCAGGTAATCATCTTCGTAGACAACTTCCAATGCTAAATCAAGATTTTTAGAAGAAATGATTTCATTTGGTGGTTTATATTCGATTCGTTCCTCACCGTGGATGTGGGTAGCTGTAGTTCCAATTTTCCCATTTACTAAAATCAACTCTTTTTTTAAAGCCTTTTTTAAAGCGGATTTTGTACAAATTGCATTAAAAACCCCTACCCCATATTCCTGAAGGCGAATAGGAGCTTCTTGCGGTAAAGCGATATGGACTTCGGTAGGAATTATTTTTTATTCTTTAAAAATTTGGAGAGCACTCCATAAACATCTTCAGATATTTTGAATCGATACAAAATACCTACGTACATGGCAACCATGAGGATACTCTTGAAAAGAATATTCAATAGGGGATGAAAAGAGAATTGAAAACTATAGAAAAGCGCACCGACCAGCAACATAAGGGCAAAAACCTTTAAAGTTTCGTTCGTAAAGGGTGAAATATGAAATTTAGATCGGACATAATAAATCTTAAGGGTGTTGTAAATAGCAAAAGCTGAAAAACTGGCAATGGCAGCTCCTTTTAGCCCGTATGCAGGTATTAGCCATAAATTAAGACCTACGGCCATTGCAGCCAATAAAACTCCGAAAAATAATATGGAGCGATAATAATCCGAGTTGTAAAGGATAGAATTATTATTTCCTAATAACGCATCGTAAACTTTGGCTAATCCTATCCAGAATACAATCATAAATCCACCGGTGTATCCTTTTGGAAGTAGTTGATATAAATCTTCCAGATTCAGAACTATCAATAAAAAAAGAAGACCAGAGATAATGAAAAGCGTTAAGGAGCTTTTTTGGTACAGACTTTTCAATCCAACGGTATCATTATGATTTAAATACTCGGCCGTCATGGGGTAAGTAATCTGATGCATGGCCCTGGATGGTACTGCTATGGTAGAAGCAATAAACCCTGCGACGGCATAGTAGGCTACATTTTCCAGTTGTAGATAGTTATTAAGCATAACTTTGTCCACTTCCATTAAAACTATAGCCGTTGAACCCCCTAAAATAATAAGTGCGCTATACTTTAAAATTTCTACCCAATTTTCGGGTGGCTTAAATTTTAATTTGGGCATCCGTAACCGATAGGCATAAATTTTCATAATCAGCGTTCTCAATAAATAAAATCCCACCAAGGCATTGATGAAAAATTTAATATCTATGAGCTCCATCCATAGCAAGACCAACAAAACCGACTGCCCTACCCTGCAAAAAAGTTCTTTCATGAAATTACCAAAGACCGACTTCATTCTAATACGGGCCCATGCATAAAAAACTTCGAAGTAAGCCATCGCCATACCTGCAAAGAAAATATGCCAAACGTATTCCCGAACTATCGGGTTCTCTTTGGACAATAGACTGCCAATGGCATCATTAGCTACATAACTTAAGACGGCAACCGGGATGATTAAAATTAAGGGTAACAAGAGCATTGACGTTAGAAAACTATCTTGCTCCGCTTTGCTTTGAAAACTACTATAGAATTTCACAAGACTGTTAGGAACACCAAATGCCAATATGGGCATTAGTACGGCTGAAACGGACAATACTACTTGCACCAATCCATAATTATCCGCTTGCATAAAATTGGTGTACAAGAATAGCGTATTGATGGCACCAATGGCAAAACCTATATAGGTGACAATGGTATTATTCAAAGACTGCTTTAGTACAATGCCCATTTAGATATATTCCGCTAGTTTTCTCGTGAGTTCCCGCCTACTGTATTGATTAATATCTACAGAAGATACTGCAAGTTGATTTTGCTGATATTGTTCAAACCAATTTAAAAGTACATTTTTCAATTGAAAATGAGCGCTGTGTTCAAATATAGCTCCAGTCTTAGTTTCACTTACTATTTTAGCCACTTCCCAATTCTCTGGTCCTATACCAAGTATAGGCCTTTCAGCGGCCATATATTCGAACAGCTTACCTGGAATTATACCCTTTGTATCCTCCACATCTATTTCGGCCAAAAGCAAAACCTGTGATTTTTGCTGGTACTTAATGGCTTCTTCATGAGAAACATAGCCAATAACTTTCATGTGCCCTTCCAATCCGAAGTGTCTAATACTTGTCATCACATCATCACTGAGAACACCTATAAACTGTAAAACCAGTGTCTCATTAAAGGATTTATTTTCTTTGATCAGTTCTCCAAGGATTTTCCAGAGATTTTTTGGGTTACGCCCAGTGAGCATGGAGCCGATATGGGAAATGGTAAACTTTTCATCCAATGCTATCTGACCTGGTCTTAAGTGATCAAAGCCATTGGTGATCACATTTATAGGTCGTTTCGTGATTCCTTCAAATTCTTCTTTTGTTGTTTGGCTGGTCACTAAAATTTTATCAGCGTTGTTCAAAACCATACGTTCTAACTCCTTGTGCCGATTTTTGGAACGTGTGGTTAGTTTCAGTTTCTTATGGTAACCAATAGAAGTCCAAGGATCCCTAAAATCCGATATCCATTTTATGCCTTTACTCTCTTTTAGGTGGTAACCTATTAGATGAACACTATGTGGCGGACCTGTAGTAATAACAGTATCAATACCTTCTTTCTCTAAAATACCAGTCAAAAATTTGACGGAAGGTTTCACCCAATATTTTCGGGCATCTGGAATAAACAGATTACCCCGAATCCAAAGCATCAGTTTTTCTAAAAGCGATTGATTTTTAGTTTGAATAATTCCGGCACTAATCCGCTTTGTCTTTTTACGAGAAAATAGGCTTGCTAATCGATACGGTTCAAAAATGGGGTGTTTATAAACGGTGATGTCCGAAGCAATTTCGTCTCTGAACGTATCGTCCAATAATGGATATTGGGGATTTTCTGGGATATAAACCACGGGTTCAATATCAAAATCCCTCAGGTATTTTACGAATTTAAGCCATCGCTGTACCCCGGGACCACCAGCTGGCGGCCAATAGTACGTGATGACCAATACCTTTTTCATTAGGATTTGTCTTCCTTTTTACCCTTCCAGAAAGAAAAACCTATTCCGCCAAGTAATATTAGTCCCAATAGCAAAGTACTCGCCAATGTAATCTTACTCCCTTGTTCAACGACTTTGGGCTCAAATTTGAATTCGACCTTATGCTTTCCTTCAGGAACCTTCAAGGCCCTTAAAACATAGTTGACACGAAAGTGGTCCGTAAGTTCTCCATCAATATAGGCGTTCCAGCCATTACCGTAATACATTTCAGAAAAGACGGCTACCCCGGCATTTGGATTGTTGGTTGTATAACTAAGATGATTGGGTTTATAATCAATAAGACTTATAGAGGCAGTGGAATCTATTTGATAATTATATCTATTAATGTTCTTAAAATCGTTCGTATTCACAACAGCGGTAACTTTGGTGTTTAAACTATCCAATGCTTGAATTTCTGCATTGGCAGAATTCACTTGTTTCAAGTTTTCTACAAACCATGCATTACCATTGGCATTTGGGTTTTCAATCGGAAAACTATTTCCTTCTTCGTCCTGTCTTACTAAGTATTTTACGTTAAGCATGTTGAATACTGAAAGATTACCATTGTAGATATGAAAATCGAAAAGGTCCTGCATACCTGCCGGTTTCGCCGCATGGTATCCGGTAATACTCTGGTGAAAATATGCGGTCTTTGCAGAGTCAAAACCATCGGTTTGGTCAAATACCCTAAAAACACCGTCATCCTCCAAAATTTGTTTATCGGCTGCTGTGGGCTGAAACGGTTCCAACATTCTTCTCTTGGACACAAAACTATCCTCGTTCACATACCTAAGGTTCACCCCTACTAAATCAAAAACTATCAAAAGCCCAATCGTCAATACCATCAAATTTGTTTTGAGCTTTCCTTTAATATAAAACCATAGTAGCACGCTTGTTATTAGCACATAGGTCATTGAACGGAGCAAATCGCTGGTATAAACAGCCTTACGATCTAAACGCAGCATCTCTGGTAATTCTTCCAGTCCGGTCATACGTAAGCGGTCATCTCCCGGACCAATAAAATCGAACATTCCCTTAAATACAAAAAGAAGAACTCCCAAGCCCAAAACAACCCCCGCGGCATATTTAAGGGAACTCAGTTTAGCAGATACATCCACCTTTGTCGAGAACATTTTTTTAAGTGCGAGAATCGCTAAAATAGGTACACAGAGTTCCAATATTACCTGTATAGAAGAAACTGCACGGAATTTGTCATAAAGCGGAAAATAATCGATCATAAAATCGGTAAGCGTACTGAAATTCTTTCCCCATGATAGCACCAATGACAGTATAGTTCCAACTACCAACCACCACTTGTGTTTACTTTTTACCAGAAACAATCCCAGAATAAACAAAAAGAAAACAATTGCACCTATGTAAGCCGGACCAGAGGTTATGGGTTGTTGTCCCCAATACAAAGGAATACCGCTAACAAAATCCAGAGCACTGGATCGGGGCAATCCCTTGTCCACCAAATAATTGAACGATTTTGAGTCCTCACCGAGATTTTCTTGACTTGCGCCTCCAAATAAACGCGGTACGAAAAGATTAAAAGATTCGGTTACACCGTAACTCCACTGGGTAATATATTCTTTACTCAATCCTCCCGTATTGTCCTTTGCGGAACCATCGGGATTTATTGTTAATTCACTTTTTCCCCGGGTACTCCAATCCGCATA
Organism: Maribacter aestuarii; assembly: GCF_027474845.2. NCBI lineage: Bacteria > Pseudomonadati > Bacteroidota > Flavobacteriia > Flavobacteriales > Flavobacteriaceae > Maribacter > Maribacter aestuarii. The sequence goes on along the minus strand of NZ_CP107031.2, from coordinate 3,393,695 downwards.
TTCCTTGGTTGCCATTAACCCCGTAGCATTTGTTGCGATACCAACAAGTACTGCTCCCAAAAGTAAACCAACAGAAATAAAATAGTGCTTGAGTTCCTTTTTTTGATGGCATCAATCAGAAGAACAGTGCCTAACACCAATACCAACAACATAAAGTAATAGGTCATTTGATAGTGGTTGGCAACAATTTCTAGAGCCATAGCCAAGGCAGTCAGCAGAAAGCCCCAGAGGTATTTTTTTCGGAATACTAGTACGATACCTGCAAGTAAAAATGGTAAATAACCTAAGGCATGGGCCTTGGCGTTATGACCAGCTCCGATGATGATAATGAGATAAGTGGAAAAGCCAAAAGCAAGTGCACCTACTATGGCCAACTTGTAATCTACTTTTAAACAACAGAGTAATATATAAAAACCGATAAAATATAGGAAAAGATAATCTGCAGGTCTCGGTAGAAATCTAATTAGCCTGTCCAATTTTTTAATGTAGTTATGTGGATAATTTGCACCTAATTGATAGGTTGGCATTCCTCCAAATGCACTATTGGTCCAATAAGGCTCTTCATCGGTTTTCTTTCGGAAATCGTTCTGTTTCTTTGCCATGCCCGTATATTGGGCAATATCATGCTGGTAGATGACCTTTCCCTGCAGTACGGGGTGAAAATATGCCAGTGCGGCAACTACGAAAAAAACTAGTACAAAAAAATGTGTGAAAAAGAATTGTAGACCTTTCTTCATTTGCTAAGCGGAAGTTAGTTACGCAAATATAACTATAACTAGTCTAGTTCTTCAAAATCTATATATTCCCCGACAGTTTCAGAATTGTTCTTTTCCTTTTTGGACTTTTTATTGATGATGACATCACCTACCTTTTCTTCGTGATTTTGATTTCGAGTATCAAAACCTTCAAAAGCCTGCTTAAAATGAGATTCCGTTTTCTTTGCTGCATAGCTTAGAATTTTTGGCGCGAAGAACTTGGCCAAGATTTTCAGCAGGTAGTACACCAAAAGAATTATAAGTATTGTTCTTAAAAAAACCATTTATTTAGAATCGTATATATCAAAAATACAATTCTAGCGTTGTATTACTAGTTTCAAAGTATTAAAATAATTATAAAGTCATTCCCATGGGCAGCCCTTTTGCTATCAAAAGAATATGTAGTACTCCCATTTTTTTATTATTTATTTTACCTCTCTTGGTTTCGGCGCAATACACCGATGTCATTAACTCTAATCGGCCCGGACTATCCGTAAGTGCTTACGCCGTGGGTAAAAATGTGATACAATTGGAACTCGGGGCATTCTATGAACAGAGTGACCATAACTTGTTGAACACACAATCCGATAGCTGGGGTAGTGAGATTTCCTTACGTTACGGCCTATTGTTTGAGCGCTTGGAGCTCAATTATGAAGGTACTTTTAAGGATCAAGATATTATTTACAATAATTTTGATTTAGAGGCAAAGCGCCGGGATTTCGAGAGAAATAGATTGGGACTCAAATTTCTGGTGTATGACCCATTTAAGAATCCAGAGCGAAATAAGCCAAATCTTTATAGCTGGCGCGCCAATAACAAATTTCAATTTAAGAATCTACTGCCAGCTATTTCGTTGTACGCTGGGGCCAACTTCGTACTAGGAGACAATCCTTACTACCCTGGTGAAGCTACGATATCGCCTAGAGCTATGATTGCTACACAAAGTAGACTCACGCCTAGGTTCGTAATGATTACAAACACTTCATATGACCGCATAGGGACGGAATTTCCGGAACTTGGTTATTTAATTTCCCTCTCGCATGCCTTCAGAAATCCTAAATGGAGTGCCTTTTTAGAGCACCAAGGTATCCAAAGTGACCGTTATTCAGATTTATTATTACGTGGTGGTGTGGCGCATCTTTTAAGTGAAAGGTTACAAGTAGATATGAACCTTGGGGCCAGCTTTAAGAATACTCCGTCTCGCGTTTTTGTAAGTGTAGGCGGTTCTTACCGTTTTGATTTCCATACCGATAGCCTTATCCCAATTGAAGATCAAAATGCCGATGAAAATGGAGGAGCCATTGAGAAAAATGCCATGGAGAAGGAAAAGAAGAAAAAACGTAAGAATAAGGGAAGCGGTGCAGAAGACATAGATTTAGGCCCTTCCAAGAAACAATTGAGAAAACTAAAAAAAGCAGAAAAGAACAAGAAGAAAACCAAAGATGACGACGATTGGGAGTTTTAATTTTGCCAACGATTTTCTACAACAAATACAGTCGCTTCGTTTTCAGGTTTTGATTAATATACCTAATATTGATGGCACTAATAGCCGTCGATGATTACCATTAAAGAAATAACTTCTAAAAAGGATTTAAAGAGTTTCGTAACCTTTCCTTTTTCACTCTATAAAGACTCCAAATATTGGGTGCCTCCGATCATTAAAGATGAGATGGAAACTTTTGATAAGTCTAAGAACCCAGCCTTCAAAAATGCAGAGGCATGGTTCTTCTTAGCCTATAAGGGCGATGAACTCGTGGGACGAATAGTGGCCATTATTAATAATCTGGAAGTAGAGCAACAAGGATTGAAAAAGATGCGTTTCGGTTGGTTCGATTTTATAGATGATAATGAGGTTTCAGATGCCTTATTGCAAAAAGTTGCCGAAATAGGTCAAAAAAACAATCTGGAATATATGGAAGGTCCGGTTGGTTTTTCCAACCTAGACAAAGTTGGTGTGCTGGTTGAAGGGTTTGACCATATTGGAACCATGATTACCTGGTACAATCATCCCTATTACAAAGAGCACTATGAGCGTTTGGGATTCGTAAAGGAAAAAGAGTATATGGAAAATAAGTTTCCAGCCAACAATGCGGACCCTAAACTATTCACCAAACTCAATGACCTGATCAAACGCCGGTACGGACTAAAAGAAGTCAATTTTACTAAGACAAAGGAAGTTATGCCCTTGGCGGATGAAATGTTCGACTTGTTTAACGAAACATATTCCAGCCTATCATCTTTTGTTCCCATCACAGAGGTCCAAAAAGCATACTTCAAGAAAAAATACATCAGTTTTATCAATCCCGAATATATAAAGTTTATTAAGGACAAGAACGATAAACTTATCGCTTTTGCCATAGTAATGCCCTCATTTTCCGAGGCGCTACAAAAAGCGAACGGAAAACTGTTCCCATTTGGCATTTACCATTTACTAAAAGCAAAAAAACATAGTAAGGATGTAATTTTCTACCTCATCGGTATACATCCGGAATATCAAAACAAGGGGGTGACGGCTATAATATTTAACGAATACTATAAAACCTTCCAAGAAAAGAAAATCGAGATGTGTTATCGAACGCCTGAATTGGAAGAGAACTTGGCCATTAAACAAATGTGGAAACATTTTGATCCTATCGTCTATAAAAGACGAAGAACTTATCGTAAGAATTTGATTTGATGGTCGATAGAAAATAAAAAAGTCCCAAAATACATTGGAACTTTTTCTATTTATTTAAAATTAATTCTTATTCTCCCATTGCAGCGGCAACTGCGGCGGATAAACGCTTATACGTACCATTTTCTAAACGTTCTCGAATTGCGGAGAAAGCATCCAATGTCTCAGAAATATCCTCCATAGTATGTGTTGCGGTAGGAATCATACGGAGTAGTATCAATCCTTTTGGAATAACAGGATACACCACAATGGAGCAGAAAATACCATAATTTTCACGCAAATCCTTTACCAAGGCCATTGCCTCCGGGATACTACCATTTAGATATACCGGCGTAACACAGCTAGTTGTTGTACCAATATCAAAACCTTTCTCTTTTAATCCGTTCTGTAGTGCGTTTACATTTTCCCAAAGCTTAGCTTTAAGCTCCGGTTGTGTGCGCAACATATCCAATCTTTTTAATGCTCCTTTGACATAAGTCATTGGAAGGGACTTAGCGAACATTTGTGAACGCAAATTATATTTTAGATAATCGATGATTTCCTTATCAGCAGCCAAAAAGGCTCCTATACTTGCCATTGATTTGGCAAAAGTGGCGAAGTAAACATCAATACCGTCTTGGACGCCTTGCTCCTCTCCTGCTCCCGCCCCGGTTTTACCGAGTGTACCGAAACCATGTGCATCATCGACCAAAAAGCGAAAATTATATTTTTCTTTAAGAGCAACTATTTCCTTTAGCTTTCCTTGCTGTCCCCGCATTCCAAAAACACCTTCGGAAATTACTAAGATACCGCCGCCGGTCTGCTCTGCCATTTTAGTGGCGCGATCAAGATTGGTTTCCAAACTTTCTACATCATTGTGCTTAAAGGTAAAACGCTTACCCATGTGCAAACGAACGCCATCTATGATACACGCATGACAGTCTACATCATAAACAATGATATCGTCCTTACTAACCAATGCATCAATGGCGGACATAATACCTTGGTAACCGAAATTCAGTAAATACGCAGCCTCTTTATCAACAAATGCAGCACATTCCTGTTCCAATTGCTCATGAAAATCGGTATGGCCACTCATCATACGGGCTCCCATAGGATACGCAGCCCCATATTCGGCAGCTGTTTCACCATCAATTTTTTTAATTTCAGGTAAGTTGGCAAGTCCCAAATAATCGTTGATACTCCATGTAATAACCTCCTTACCTTGAAATTTCATCCGGTTGGAAATTGGGCCTTCCAGTTTCGGAAACACAAAATATCCTTCAGCTTGCGATGCCCATTTCCCTAAAGGGCCTTTATTTTCTAGTATTCTTTCAAATAAGTCTCTCATTGCCTAAATTTGGTTCTGTCTGCAAAAGTAAATATTTTTAGCATGCATTCATAAATTATTTAGTGGGCATAAAAAACGGGCTACACGCCCGTTTTTTAAAAGAATAATCGTATGTTTTCTATTTTATGAATTGAATTTCCTGTGTTTCCTCAACTGAGTTGGTATCCAAGAAACCTTGGTCTTCCATCCATTGATCACTATATATTTTACTCATGTACCTAGAGCCGTGATCGGGAAAAATAGCTACAATGTTACTGTATTTATCAAACGTATTTAGTTCGTCCAATTGTTTTAAGGCTTGCATTACCGCACCACTAGTGTAACCGACAAAAATACCCTCTGTTTTAGAGATTTCCCTTGCTGTGTGGGCGCTTTCCTCATCTGAAACTTTGATAAACTCATCAATCATGTCAAAGTCCGTTGCTCCTGGAATCAAGTTCTTTCCTAATCCTTCAATTCTGTATGGGTAGATTTCATTCGCATCAAACTCCCTGGTTTCATGGTATTTTTTAAGAACGGAACCAAAAGCATCTACACCGATAACCTTTATATTCGGATTTTGTTCCTTAAGGTACTTGGCAGTACCTGAGATTGTTCCGCCAGTGCCACTACACGCTACGAAATGTGTTATTTGTCCATTAGTTTGATCCCAAATCTCAGGACCTGTGGATTTGTAATGGGCTTCCATATTCAATTCGTTGAAGTATTGATTAATATATATGGAACCTTTGGTTTCTTCATGCAAACGTTTAGCCACCTGATAATAAGACCTAGGATCGTCTGCGCTAACGTGGGCGGGACATACATATACCTTGGCTCCCATGGAGCGTAACATATCAATCTTATCCTTAGACGACTTTGAGCTCACCGCTAATATGCAGTCATAACCTTTGATGATGCTTACCATAGCAATACTGAAACCGGTATTACCGGATGTAGTCTCTATTATGGTACTTCCTTCGGTTAGTATTCCCCTTCTTTCCGCTTCTTCTATGATATGAATAGCGATTCTATCTTTGGAGGAATGTCCCGGGTTAAAGGATTCAACCTTGGCGTAAAAGTTACCCGTAAGATTTTTTGTAATTCGATTTAGCTTAACTAGAGGTGTATTTCCAACAAGCTCTAGAATATTATTGTAAGCCTTTATCTTATTTGCCATAAGTGGATTTTGGTTCGTTGACGTTTTCGGAAAAATGTCAAAATTCCGCTACAAAACTACTATTTTTTTTCAACTATGGGATTTTTCCTTCTAAATTCAACAAAAAAGCATATTCCTTTGTCACTTCTTTCAAAGCTTCAAAACGCCCTGATGCCCCACCATGACCAGCTTCCATATTGATATCGAACAACAACACATTCTTATCCGTTTTCATATCCCTTAACTTTGCTACCCATTTAGCAGGCTCAAAATACTGCACCTGGGAATCGTGCAAACCGGACGTAACCAACATATTAGGGTATCCTTGCTTCTTAACGTTATCATACGGAGAATATGATTTCATATACTCATAATATTCTTTTTCGTTCGGATTTCCCCACTCGTCGTATTCACCTGTAGTCAGGGGGATGGTATCGTCTAACATCGTGGTTACAACGTCCACAAAAGGAACGGCAGCCACTATACCGTTGTATAATTCAGGAGCCAAATTGATGATGACCCCCATTAATAGACCACCTGCAGATCCTCCCATAGCATACAGATGTTCTGGACTCGTAAAATTTGAATCTATTAAAAACTTTGAACAGTCTATGAAGTCTGTAAACGTATTTTTTTTATATAGTAATTTTCCGTCTTCATACCATTTACGGCCCAGATACTCCCCTCCCCTAACATGGGCAATGGCATAAACAAAGCCCCTGTCCAGAAGACTTAAGCGCACCGTGGAGAAGTAAGGGTCAATGGTAGAACCATATGACCCGTATGCATACTGCAAAACGGGGGTTGTACTATCCAAATGGGTGTCCTTATGGTACACCATAGAAATGGGAACCTGAACCCCATCTCGTGCGGTAGCCCAAATACGCTGTTCCCTATAATCCACTTTCTCGAATTTTCCTCCTAAAACTTCTTGTTCCTTTTTTACGACCTTTTCCCGGGTTAGCATGTTGAAGTCTATGACGGAACTTGGAGTGGTGAGGGAATTGTAAGCGTATCGTAACCAATCCGTTTCAAAATCGGGGTTACTACCAACGTAAGCAGTATAGGTTTCACTTTTAAAAGGAAGGTAATAACGATCACTTCCGTCCCATCTTATGATTTTAATCTGATTAAGTCCATTCTCACGTTCGGATAGTACATAATAGTCCTTAAAAATATCGATGTCTTCCAAAAGCACTTCTTCCCGGTGTGGTAAAAACTCTTGCCAGTCATCCGATAGGGTTTTTTCCTCATCGGTTTTCATCAATTTGAAATTTCTGGCACCATCCTTATTCGTGAGTATGTAGAAGGAATTTTTATAATGGAATACGGTATACTCCAAACCGCGTTTTCTAGGAGAAAACATCTTAAACGCTCCATCAGGATTAGCTGTCGGTAAAAATTGAAACTCAGAAGTCATTGTACTCACCGAGCCAATGAAAATATATTTCTTCGATTTCGTACGATAGACAAAAGTGCTAAACGTCTCATCCTTTTCATGATAAACGAGCTTGTCACTTTCCGCAGAGGTTCCTAAAATATGCTTGTAAACCTTGTCCGAGCGCAAAGTTACCGGGTCCTTTTTGGTGTAGAATAGGGTTTTATTATCATCGGCCCATACGGCACCACCTGTCGTATTCTCAATGGACTCCTCAAAGACTACCTGGGTCTCCAGATTTTTTATTCGTAAACTGTACTGCCTTCTAGATACTGTATCCACCCCAAAAGCGGCTAATTTGTTGTTAGGACTGATGGCAATTCCCCCAATTTTGAAATAATCATGTCCCTCAGCCATTTCGTTGCCGTTGAAAATGATTTCCTCTGGGGCATCAAGGATTTCCTTATGCCTACAATACAACGGATACTCTTTCCCCGTTTCATATCTGGTCCTATACCAATAACCATTTGATTTATAGGGAACCGAAGAATCATCCTCTTTAATTCTTCCTTTCATTTCATGAAAAAGTGATTCCTGGAACTTTTTAGTTGGCTCTGTTATTAAATTATAATAATCGTTTTCATGCTGTAAATAATCAATCACCTCCTTATTCTCCCTGTTATTTAACCAATAATAAGGATCCACTCTTGTATCATTATGGATAACTAGTTCCTTGGGTATTTTTTTTGCTTTAGGGGGATTAACTTTTGGCATCCTAATTCTGTTTATTTGAGAGAAATAGCCGCAAAAATAAGACTATTTTCACTAGCTTTTCCATCCTAAAGCTGCCTTTTCATTAAGCGCTGTAATGAAACAATTTCTTACTTTTACCTTAACTATAAAATAGAAGATTATGTTTGGAGATATGATGGGCATGATGGGGAAATTAAAGGAAACCCAGCAAAAAGTTGAAGCCACCAAAAAGAGAATGGATTCCGTAATGGTTGACGAATCGTCCAATGATGGTTCCTTAAAAGTGACCATAACTGCAAATAGAGAGCTGAAAAGCATACGTATTGACGACAGCCTCATGGAGGACAAGGAACAACTTGAAGACTATTTGATTATAACGCTTAATAAGGCCATTAAAAAAGCAACTGAAATTAACGAAGCAGAACTTGCAGCCGTTGCCAAAGAGGGTATGCCAAACATACCGGGCATGGACTCGCTTTTTAAGTAAGAAAAGTGACGCTATAAAAATTACCCCTTATTTCATTATCTTTAGAGAAAAGGACCAGAAGTGATAGAAATTAAGAAGGTAAAATCAACTGATTTTCAATTTGTTGTTAAATCGCAATCAGGCAAAACCTTGCTGGAGAGTATTCCTTTTGCAGACAAAAAAGCGTTGGACAAAACCTTGAAAAGTTTAAGAAAAGTAAATAGCCCAGTGACACTTTTTGAACGTAAGACTAATTTTGAAGGTAAATTTCTATTCAATCTTAAAAATGAAGAAGGCCAGACGATTGGTAGCAGTGGCCTATATTCCTCCGAAGCAGGAATGGAAAATGGAATCAAAAATTTAAAGAATAGCCTTCAACCTATTAAAACCATAGGGGAATTATAGTTGCCGCAATACTTCCCTTACACGTGTATGCATTTCATCAGAATAATCCATATGGGTGACCATTCTTAATTTTCCCTGTCCCATACTGATGATATGAATATCATGTTCCAACAATTTTGAAACAAAATCATCACTAGACATATAGTTCTCATCCATTTCAAAAATGATAATGTTGGTTTCAATCGGTTCTACTTTTTTAATAAAGCTTAATTCGCTCAGTGTTTGCCCAAGATCTTTTGCTTTTGCGTGGTCTTTTGAAAGTCTGTCAATATGATGGTCCAACGCATAAATTCCCGCAGCTGCCAAAAAACCTGCTTGGCGCATGCCGCCGCCCAACACCTTTCTGATACGAAGCGCTTTTTGAATTGCTGATTTGCTCCCAAGAAGTACGGAGCCCACGGGACAGCCGAGACCTTTACTTAAACAAACACTTATTGTGTCAAAAAGTTTTCCATATTGTTCCGGGGTCTCATTTTTAGCAATAAGCGCATTCCATATTCGCGCCCCATCCAAATGATATCCTAGGTGATGTTTTTTACAGACTTTGTCTATTCGCTCTAGTTCTGTAAAATCCCAACAAGAGCCTCCTCCCTTATTTGCGGTATTTTCCACACAGACCAATGTAGTCAACGGACTATGGTAGAAATCGGGCGGGTTAATTACCGCTTCTACCTGTTCGGCGGTCATCATTCCCCTCGTGCCATCCACGAGCCTACAGGAAACACCACTATTAAAACTTACGCCTCCCCCCTCATAATTGTAGACATGGGCATATTTATCACATATTAATTGCTCCCCTGGTTGCGTATGCAATTTAATGGCCGTTTGGTTGGTCATTGTGCCGCTAGGAAAAAACAGGGCTGCCTCCATGCCATACATTACGGCAACCTTTTCCTCCAAAGCGTTTACCGAAGGGTCTTCCTTAAATACATCATCACCGACTTCAGCAGTCATCATGGCGTCCAGCATACCAGGAGTGGGTTTAGTAACTGTATCGCTTATAAGGTTAATTTTCATGTTAAAGGTCAAGTGTCGAGTTCAAAAACAAATTCAAAATAAAATACGATTAATTACTGTCCCAGTTCAAGTAAATACGGCAATTTTCTAATGAAAACAATCCATACCAATCGGTGATCCGTCCGGAATTTCAGCAACTGGAATTACCTTGAATTCTTCGGGTTCTTCTAGGAATCCATCAATCCTTCTAACCATTTCTTTAGCTATATCGCTTTTACCAGAAGTGAGTAAGGTCGACTTAAGTTTTAAAAGCTTCTCATTTGCTATCGCGTTCACATGGGGATGTACTTCTGTGTGTGCGGCCAAATTCATCAAATGAAACAATACCCTAAAATTGATGTTGGTTTGGACTTCATTCAAATAAGTGTCCTTATAGGTTTTACCGACCGTATTTGAAACAACTTGACTTAAAACCTCTTCCAATCCTAGATTTCCTGACGCTAATGCCTTCTGCTGAATTAGTCGGGAAGCCCTTTCTGGATGCAGTAGAAATCCTAAGGTCATGTCGGCGGCGGTTTCAGGTGCCGAAAGAGCATCAAAGGAAACCCCTGTCCTACCTTTTATCGATTCCCTTGTGCGAGGATAACCAAATGCCCTTGGTGGAAATAATGGTAATTTTTCCATTGGTATTGCTATTACCAATGCATCCAAGGTCTTTAGGATACTTTTTAAAGCTGTTTCCTGAATTTTCTTATCAACAATGGTTACGGTCTCTTGACCATCACCTTTTACCGTATAATTGTATTCCAAACCACCGACAACCTTAGCAACAGCCTCTGTCTGATACCTATGGAAAAAGTACAAGGGGGCAAAAATATCTTCAAGAACCGAATTAGGTTCGTTAGCCCGGATATTATCCATAGAAAAATTGGAAATAGCAAGCTCCCTAATTTTCAGCATATCGTCCAATTCTTGACTTACGTCCTTCCCATTATCCCATAAATGGGCCAAAACATGGGCGCTTCCTTGTGGTCTTGCATCTTGGTCCGTAATAAATCGTAAACCATCATCTTGGGCCTTATCTAAAATGGTATTTAAACCTTCCCTTTCTGAGGTCCCCTCTGGAAAATCTGCATAGGAATAGGCTACCGTTATTTTATCCCAGTCCCCAATTTTTGTGTCATAAGCATTGGCAAAATCTAATGTTCCGTTTTTAATGCTGAACTGCGGATGAGGGTAGTCCATAACAGAAGCCTTACCCGTGGTACTGGCCGCATAGTTATGGGCAAAACCTAAGGTATGCCCAATCTCATGGGCCGACAATTGCCGTATCCGGGCCAAGGCCAAATCCAACATAGGTTGATAATTATCATCACGCTCTGCAAAGGGTTTATTCATTAAAGCCTGTGCTATTAGAAAATCCTGGCGAATGCGTAGACTGCCCAAGCTTACATGACCTTTAATGATTTCTCCCGTTCTAGGGTCGGTAATGCTACTACCATAGCTCCAACCTCTAGTAGAACGATGTACCCATTGGATAACGTTGTATCTTACATCCAAAGGATCTGCATCGTCAGGCAACATTTTTAATTGAAACGCATCTTTGTATCCAATGGCTTCGAAAGCTTGGTTCCACCAACGACCACCATCCAACAGTGCGGAACGAACCGGTTCTGGAGTACCATTATCCAAATAATAAATAATGGGTTCAACCGCTTCACTAACTTCGGCGGTAGGATTTTTTTCTCTAGCCGATGTCTCGTAATGAATCTTTTCAAAATTGGTTCTTGTACCGGTGTGGAGTAGTCATAGTACGAAAATGGATAAGAGCCACTTCTCGGGTCAAAAACACGTTTTTCATATCCATTATCCGGCAACGCGATGAACGAAGCATGTTGGGCGACCGTAATTAATGATGGGTCAGGTACTACGGACCTGATATAAGCACCCTCGGGTTCCCCTTTGAACGTCAAAGTCATATCGAATTCCACGTTTTGAGGAAACACCTTCGTACGGTCCAAAGCAATTGCGCTTTTAGATTTATCCAAACTGTAGGAACCCTGTTTTGCTCTTTTTAATCTACTAGAAACCCCGTGGGCATCTTGCATCAAAAAGTCAGTAATATCTATCACGTACTTTCCATTCTCCTCTTCTTCGATTTTAAAACCGTATAAAATGGATTTAGCGAACGCTTGCTCTACAGATTTTCGTTCTAGTTCATTATCGGTAAGGGCTCTAAATTTCAAATTGGGCTGAACCAGAAGTAGCTTATTGCCCGCCTTTTTAAAAAACACTACTTGCTCGTTACCCAGTTGTCCCCTATCCAATCCAATATCATTGCTTCCGATACCACTGCTCAAGGAATACACGTATAAAAATTCCTCATTCAGCTTTTGAACTTCCAAATAAATCTTATCGTTTGCTTTGTCGTAGTAGAAATCGAAAAGTCCATCATATCTTTTAAAATCCTTTTTATTTTCTGAAAATTGAGAGGTAAGAAATTGACAGGAAAGCATGCCAATAAGCAAAATCAATACGTTTTTCATTTCTTTTGGTTTAGGAGCTAAAAATACCTAAAATATGATTAACCCGAATTCTGTAAAATCAGCAATTGGAAAAAAATAGAATTATTAATAAATCGAATTGATTTTTATCAGAAACTCAAAATTCCAAAATATTAATCTTAAAATCACATTTGATATTGTAATAAAAACTAGTACCTTTTAGGAAAACCAATTTACATGGGAAACATTGAAAATCAAATATTCTCGTCCTATCAAAGAAACCCAGAATTGTACGATGAGATTTACGATAAGAACGGCAATATAAAAGATGTATATCAAAAATTATTCAATCTCTACGGGGAACACTCTATAAACGATTATGTAAGTCTAAACTCTAAGGCTAAATCTTCTTTTTTTAATCAAGGCATAACCTTTCAGGTTTATGGTGGCAACGAGACACAAGAGAAAATTTTTCCTTTTGATCTATTCCCTCGAATTATCGATGCCAACGAATGGGACATTATAGAAAAAGGTGCTATTCAGAGAAGTAAGGCACTAAACCTTTTCCTTTGGGATATCTATCACGATAAAAAAATATTGAAGGATGGTATTGTGCCCTTAGAGCTTATAAGCTCATCGGCTAATTATTTGGACCAAATGAACGGAATTAATCCTCCTGGAGGTATCTATAACCATATTTCCGGTACGGATGTCATAAAGCATAAAGATGGAGAGTATTATGTTCTTGAGGACAATATACGCTGTCCGTCTGGAGTAAGCTACGTTATCTGTAACCGTACTGCCTTGAAAAGAGCACTTTTTGGAGTATTCAACCATTATCAGACCCATACCGTAACGAATTATGCCGAGAACCTATTGGATCTTCTAGAATCGGTAAAGCCCAAAGGAGTGGACGTTCCCAATTGTGTTGTAATAACACCTGGCATGTACAATTCGGCGTTTTACGAGCATTCTTATTTGGCAAAGACCATGGGTGTTGAACTAGTTGAGGGTAGGGACCTCTTTGTAGAAAATGATTTTGTCTATATGAAAACCATCCGTGGACCGCAAAAAGTAGATGTCATTTACAGACGAATAGATGACCTTTTCATAGATCCTTTAGAATTTAAACCTGATTCAGCAATAGGAGTTCCCGGGCTTTTTGCTGCCTACAAGAAGGGGAACGTAACCCTAGCGAATGCTCCCGGTACCGGTGTAGCAGATGACAAGGCAGTGTATACCTATATGCCACAAATCATTAAATACTATTTGGATGAAGAACCTATTCTAAAAAATGTGCATACTTATCATTGCAGTAGACCGGATGAACTCAAATATGTGTTGGAACATATTGCCGAACTGGTCATTAAACCTGTGGATGAAGCAGGTGGTTACGGTATATCTATAGGAAATAAATTAACTAAGGCTGAAATTGAAACAGTAAAGAAACAAGTAAAAGAAAATCCTAGAAAGTACGTAGCTCAGCCCATTATGTCACTGTCCGTTCATCCCACTTATATTGATGATAGTGAATCCTTTGAACAAAGACATGTGGATTTAAGAACATTTACCGTTCTAGGAAAAGATAAAGAATTTGTGCTAAAAGGGGGTCTTACCCGAGTAGCGTTACAAAAAGGTAATCTAATCGTAAACTCTTCTCAAGGAGGTGGATCTAAAGACACGTGGGTCCTAAAAAATTAAAATTTATATATGTTAGCAAGAGTAGCCAATAACCTGTTTTGGATGGGACGTTATATAGAACGTTCAGAACATATTGCCCGTTATCTGAACGTAAACTATTTCTCATCTTTAGACGCACCTAATATACAGTCACAGAACAGACAGTTCGTACTTAGGTCTATGCACTTTATGGTCGGTGACCCAGTGGAGGATGAAAACGTACAATTAAATGAAGAAGAAGTTTTATATAAAATTGGACTAGACCCTGCATTCCCGTATTCCATAATAAACAATGTGAAATATGCCAGGGAAAATGCCAATAGTGCCAGAGATCTTATATCCACAGAACTATACGAGGCTATAAATAAGTTCTATCATTTTGTCCTCAAATATCCCAAGGATGTATTCGTTAAAAATGGTCTTCATGACTTTACGGTCAACGTTACTGAAATGACCGCAATCCTACGGGGCAAGATTCGAGGAACATTACTTCACGACTCCGTCTACGCCATCATTCTTATGGGAATCAATATTGAAAGAGCCACTCAAATCACCCGTATTATAAACACTAAGTATAATGATGCGATGAAAGCGCAGGGCAGTTATGGAGATAAGTTCGGTAATAGCTTTGAGTGGACAACTCTTCTTAAATGTGCGGAATCCTACGATATGATGCGTAGGTTTTACAAAAAGACACCCACAAGTATTTCGACCTTAGAGTTTTTAATTTTGAACCCTAATTCTCCGCGCTCGGTGATGAATTCTTTGAACCAAGTTTACAAAAACATTAAAATCTTGGATCCGGAAAGGAAGTATAACAAAGAATCTACCGCATTTCTTATTGGGAGGGTCCGGGCCGAATATGAGTACAAATATATAGAGGAGATAGAGAAGGACATCAAATCTTTTATTAACAATATACTCAATAGTCTTACCGAAATAAGTAACAAGGTGGAAGAGGAATTTTTTACTTATTAATCCCGCCAATTAGTTTATCTTAGTCGGCATGCCAAGAGAATATTCAATAACCTACAAAACCCATAATAAATACGAAAATTGGGTACGGGATGCCTGTTGGCAATTTCTAATCATTCCACAAGAAAATAGGACTCAGGAATATGTCACTGTAGACTTCTCAAACTCCATAAATGCTATAAACGAATTTTCCGTAAACGGTTATTGTTTCAAAACAATAAGAGTTCACCCAAAAGAGCGGTTCAAAGAGATATCTTTTGAGGCCACTTTTAAACTAATAAAGAAAGATTTTAACCCTTTTGATTTTGAACCCGAACGGGATACCAATTCCTCATATAAAAAGTTAGCAGACTTAGATTTTAAGGTTGATTTTGAACCTTTTTTAAAGAAAACCCATTTTACTGCCCTACCGACACTAGATAAACCTCTTTTCAAGTTTGATAAGACCAAATCAATATTCGATAATTTAAGGTCTCTTAACGATTGGACTTACGACCATATTTACTTTAAGGTAGGCGTTACGGACGTGAACACCGTCCTAAAAGAAGTCATTGCCAAGAGGCATGGCGTTTGCCAAGATTTCACCCATTTATTCTGTGCTTTAGCTAGACAAAATGGGGTGCCCGCAAGATATGTTTCCGGCTATTTACATCAAGGAAACGGTTATTTTGGCGATTCTCAAATGCATGCATGGGCTGAGGCATATATTCCCAAAATAGGTTGGATAGGTTTTGACCCGACCAATAATTTGCTGGTGAACGAAAATCATATCAAGGTGGCCCATGGTAAAGATTATAAGGACTGTTCTCCACTACGTGGCGTAATATACTCACAAGGTGCAAATGAAACCTCACATTCCGTCACGGTAAGCAGTCAGCAACAACAATAGTAACAACCACCTTTAATTTTTAGAAGTATAAAGGTATTGTTGGGTCGCAATACTTCGACGGCAACTTCATTTGATTTAAAACCAGACATCGAAAAAAGAGTACTATTTTTGTTTAAAATATTGAGAATATGACCATAACTACAGACCATTACAAAGGTCTTATAGATCGCCTTGGTGCGTTAAGGAGGTATCTTTGACATTGATGCCAAACTTATTGAAATAGAAAACGAACAGGAGAAAACCCTGGCACCGGACTTTTGGGACAACCCCCAAGAAGCACAACTGCATATGAAATTTATCCAATCTAAAAAGCAATGGGTAGATGATTTTAATGCAGCTAAAACCTTGGTGAACGATTTAGAAGTATTGCTCGAATTTCAAGCAGAGGGTGAAGTTTCCGAGGATGAGGTTGAACAGCAATATCAAAAAGCTATGAACAGCTTGGAGAAAATGGAGTTCAAGAATATGCTCTCCGAAGAAGGTGACGAACTGCCGGCCGTACTTCAGATTACTGCTGGAGCTGGCGGAACCGAAAGTTGCGATTGGGCGGCTATGCTGATGCGCATGTATATGATGTGGGCAGAAAAAAATGGGTATAAAGTAAAGGAACTGAATTTTCAGGAAGGTGACGTTGCCGGTATTAAAACGGTGACGTTAGAGATTGATGGAGAATACGCCTTTGGTTGGCTAAAAGGAGAAAACGGCGTGCACAGGCTCGTACGGATTTCCCCTTTTGACAGTAATGCGAAAAGACATACGTCGTTCGTATCTGTTTATGTATACCCGTTGGTAGACGAT
This sequence comes from Maribacter aestuarii, assembly GCF_027474845.2. Lineage (NCBI taxonomy): Bacteria > Pseudomonadati > Bacteroidota > Flavobacteriia > Flavobacteriales > Flavobacteriaceae > Maribacter > Maribacter aestuarii. The sequence goes on along the minus strand of NZ_CP107031.2, from coordinate 3,376,993 downwards.
AGCATAGAGATTGATGTTAATCCGGCGGATATTACGATTACCACAGCCAGATCTAGTGGCGCTGGCGGTCAAAATGTAAATAAAGTTGAGACAAAAGTACAATTGGTACACCATCCTACAGGAATTCAAATATCTTGTTCAGACTCCCGAAGTCAGCATGACAACAGGGCAACGGCCATGAAAATGCTGAAATCGCAATTGTATGAAATAGAATTACGGAAAAAGATGGAAGCCAGGCAAGAAATAGAGTCTTCTAAAATGAAGATAGAATGGGGCTCTCAAATTCGTAACTATGTCATGCATCCGTATAAGCTGGTAAAGGATGTAAGATCAGGAGAGGAAACAGGTAACGTAGACGCGGTAATGGATGGTGATATCGATGCTTTCTTAAAATCCTATCTAATGATGATGGGACAAAAAGATGAGGACTAGTATTTCCACGAATTTGAAATTTTTTATTAAAAATCTTTAACCCATGATTAAAATATACCACAATCCACGATGTAGAAAATCTAGGGAGGGATTGGAACTGTTAGAAAACTCTGGCAAGGAGTTTGAAGTAATAAAATATTTGGAACAAGTTCCTACAAAGAAGGAATTGAGAGATGTCCTAAATTGTTTGGGAATTACCCCAGAGAATTTGGTCAGAAAAAATGAGGCCATTTGGAAAGAAAAATTTAGAGGTAGATTATTATCCGATGAAGAGATATTGGACGCTATGATTAGCTACCCTAAATTAATCGAAAGGCCCATTGTGGTTAATGGAAACAAAGCTGTTATCGGTAGACCACCAGAAAAAATAAATACAATACTTTAATTTTTGTTTAAGTATAATTAAAATACATTAAACGTTTTAACGAAGTTTTAACCAATACTGGTTAAACCAAAGTCTAATTTTACAATCTAAGGTCATGAAAGTTTTATTGAAATCAAGTTATTTAAGGTACTTACTGTTAACTGCGCTATTAATAGTCAGTTCAGAAGGTTTTGCTCAATTTGGGCGTGGTCAACAAGGTTTCGGAGGAAGAGGAGCCTATGGATATGGCAGGCAGCGTAGTACTATACCACAAGCGACTGAAACACCTAAGAAAGAAGAACCGAAAACAGCAGCGGAGCTTGTAGATGGGGAAATGCCGGCCATTGCAGAGGCATTGGAACTTAATGATTTTGAAGTTGCCGTTTTAAGTTCTGTACTAAAAAAATACGTACAAGAAAGAATTGAAGCTCAAATTTTAAAGCTCCCTCCGGAAAAGATGAGGGAGGTTTATGAAAAAATAACCGAAAGGCAGGACGAAGAATTAAAAGCCGGACTCCCCTTGGAAAAATATGAGGCTTTCGTTGAACTCCAAAAAAACGGAGTTGCGAAGACAATCAAGAATAATAAAAAGAAGAAAAAGAAACGTAAAAAAGACAAAGGCTAACCTTATGAAAAAAATTTTCCTGTTACTCCTAACCCTTTCACTAACCACGATAAATAGTCAAAGACCGGCAGGAGGAGGTCCAGAGCAAGGACCAAAACCGATTACGATAACAGGAAAGGTTATTGATCAAGAAACAAACCAACCTTTAGAGTATGCCACGCTTGTGGTACAGAGTGTTAGCGACCCCAATAAGATAACTGGCGGAATCACTGATGTAAATGGAATTTTTAGTGTCGATGCCTCACCAGGAAACTACAATTTAAGTATCGAATTTATTGGATACAAAAGCTTCAAAAGCAATAACCGTAATTTAACGGAAGATATAGACCTTGGCACTGTTAAGCTAGAAATCTCTGCTGCCCAACTAGAGAGCGTGGAAGTTGTTGCTGAGAAGACCACGGTAGAAGTCCGTTTAGACAAGAAAGTGTACAACGTAGGTAAAGACCTTACCAATAGTGGTGCCACCATTAGTGATGCGTTGGGTAATATTCCTTCGGTTACGGTAGATGTGGATGGTGCTATTGCGCTCAGAGGTAATGGGAACGTAAGAATTCTTATTAATGGTAGACCCTCGGCGTTGGCTGGATTCGGCTCCACGGATGCCTTAAGACAACTTCCTGCCGATGCTATCGAGAAAGTTGAAGTAATTACAAGCCCATCGGCCCGTTACGATGCGGAAGGAACGGCTGGTATTTTGAATATCGTATTGAAAAAGGAAAAAACCCGTGGGTTCAACGGTACTATCAATACAAGTATTGGTTATCCAAATGCGGCTTCTGTAGCTGCCAACCTAAACCTCAGAAAAGAGAAATTCAATATCTTCAATACCATTGGTTATTCATTTCGGGAACCACCCGGAAATGGCTTTTTTGACAATACCTTTGCTGAAGGTGAGGGCACGTTTGACAGAATTATCGAGGATCGTGATATAAATAGGAGAAACAGTGGGTTCAACGCAAACCTGGGAATAGAATATTTTTTGACAGAATCTTCATCATTAACCGCTAGCGCATTTGGTCGGATAAACGATGGAAAGGACGTAACCGAGAATAAGACCACTAGATTCATTTCTGACGATATTGATAGCCGAACTTTACGGGTGGAGGATGAGAGAGAAGACGAAAAAAGCTACCAGCTGTCATTAAATTATAATAATAATTTCAATGATGAGGGACATAAGCTTACTGCGGATATGCAATATTCTTATGATAGAGAAATTAAACCAACTTTCATTTTAGAAGACAACACTTTTCCCGATACAGAAATTATTGCTAGCGAAAATATTGAGGAAATAGAAATCCAAAATGAATTTTTAGTACAAGTTGACTACGTACTACCATTAGGCGATGCACAATTCGAAGCGGGATATAGGGGTAATTGGGAGGAGAACGATAACGACTTTAGTTTAGAGGAACTGGATTTAGAAAGTGGTGAATTTGTTCCTAACCTAGGCCTTACAAATAGGTTCGTCTACAATCAAAATGTAAATGCAATTTATACCCAGTACGGTGATAAATTTGGAGATTTTTCCTTTTTACTAGGCTTACGCTTAGAAAACACTCAACTTAAAGGATCTGTTAGTGGAGTTGATCCCGCTGTTTTACAAGAGGCCTTAGGTTCTGATATAGATTTGGATTTCGACGAAAACTTCTTGGGACTTTTTCCCACCCTTAACCTAATTTATGAACTTGCAGAAAATGAAAATATTACCCTTGGTTATAACCGTAGAATAAATAGACCTAGGGGCTACTTTATAAACCCCTTCCCATCAAGGTCAAGCCGTACCAATATATTTCAGGGTAATCCAGATTTAGACCCCGCTTTTGCCAATGCGTACGATTTAGGATATCTAAAGAGGTGGGAAAAACTTACCTTAACTTCTTCCGTATACTTTCAAAAAGAAACTAATTCTTTTGAGAGAATACAAGAGGAAACAGGGCAGGTTACCTCAGATGGTATTGTCATCATTCGTTCTATTCCTATAAATCTTTCTACTAATGAGCGTATTGGTGCAGAGCTTGGGCTATTGTACAATCCTGAAAAGTGGTTGCGTCTAAATGGAAGTTTTAATTTCTTTCAATTTAATTCAGAAGGTATATTTAATGGAGTTGATTTTGGTGCTAAAAACACGAGTTGGTTTTCTCGTTTCAGCTCAAAAGTAACGCTTCCGGGCAAAATAGATTGGCAGACAAACGCCTCCTATAGGGGTCCAACACAAAATGCACAAACACGAAACGAAGGTATTTTCACCCTAGACTTAGCCCTAAGTAAAGATATTTGGGGAGATAAGGCGACAATAGCTTTCAGCGCACGGGACTTATTCAATTCCAGAAAAAGAATATCATTTACACAAACCCCATTTTTCACTTCGGATAGCGAATTTCAATGGAGAGAAAGACAACTTACATTTTCCTTTGTATACCGCATAAATCAGAAAAAACAACCAGAAAGAGGGGGACGTAACCGTGGAGATGACGATGAAGAATATCAAGGATAAAAAAAATGACTACTGAAATAAAAAAGAAGCCGATTGGCTTCTTTTTTTATGCGTTACGTTTGGCCCGTTTGGCCTCACGTCTTTCTTTCAAGAGCTCAACAATATTTCCACCCAACCAATAAGGTACTACAAAAAGTAATAAGAATATCATTAACCAAAAACCAATCATCAAAATGGTTAAAAAAGCTAAAAACCCTAAATATTGATCGAATTCCATATCTAATTTTCTTAAATCAGTACAAAGATACCATAATCGATTTATTTTTTGCAAGCCATCTTCGAAATTAATTTAGACAACCCCATTAGATTCTTCAAATAAAATACGAACCTTTATTTTTAGCTTCCGAGGTATATCTTAACTTTATAATCTAACAAATGACCACAATGGAATATAGAATAGAAAAGGACACCATGGGCAAGGTTGAAGTGCCCAGTGATAAATATTGGGGCGCACAAACGGAACGTTCCAGAAACAATTTCAAAATCGGTCCGGCGGCATCAATGCCTTTGGACATTGTATACGGTTTTGCCTATCTCAAAAAGGCGGCAGCTTATGCCAATTGTGAACTTGGTGTACTTGCCGCAGAGAAACGAGATTTAATAGCGCAGGTTTGCGATGAAATTTTAGAGGGCAAACATGACGACCAATTTCCTTTGGTCATATGGCAAACCGGTTCCGGCACGCAGAGTAATATGAACGTAAATGAGGTAATTGCCAACAGGGCCCATGAAATAGCCGGACACAAAATTGGGGAAGGCGAGAAAACGATACAACCGAACGACGATGTGAACAAATCTCAATCCTCCAATGACACGTTCCCTACCGGTATGCACATTGCGGCCTACAAGAAGATAGTGGATGTAACCATTCCTGGGGTGACACAGTTAAGAAATACATTGGACAAAAAGGCAAAAGACTTCCAAAAAGTCGTTAAAATAGGAAGAACCCATTTAATGGATGCCACTCCCCTAACCCTTGGACAAGAATTTTCAGGCTACGTTTCTCAATTAGACCACGGCCTCATAGCTTTGAAAAATACACTGGACCATCTAAGCGAACTTGCTCTTGGAGGAACAGCAGTGGGAACAGGTCTTAATACACCTCAGGGTTACGACGTTTTGGTCGCTAAATATATTGCTGACTTTACGGGCTACCCATTTAAGACAGCAGACAACAAATTTGAGGCACTTGCGGCACACGATGCTATCGTTGAATCTCATGGAGCGCTAAAACAATTAGCGGTGTCCTTGAATAAAATTGCTAACGATATTAGGATGATGGCTTCAGGTCCGCGTTCTGGAATAGGTGAAATTATAATTCCCGCAAACGAACCTGGCAGCTCTATAATGCCCGGAAAAGTGAATCCTACCCAATGTGAGGCATTAACCATGGTCTGCGCACAGGTAATGGGTAATGATGTCGCCATTAGTGTTGGTGGAACACAAGGCCATTATGAACTCAACGTCTTCAAACCTATTATGGCCGCCAACATACTACAATCCGCCGAGTTATTGGGAGATGCCTGTATTAGCTTTGAGGAGAATTGCGCTGCAGGAATAGAACCAAATCATGAGGTTATAAAAGAACTGCTTAACAATTCGCTTATGCTGGTAACAGCACTAAATACAAAGATTGGTTACTACAAAGCTGCGGAGATTGCAAATACTGCTCATAAAAATGGCACTACACTAAAAGAGGAGGCGATTAACTTAGGTTATGTGACTGCAGCCGATTATGATGATTGGGTTAGGCCGGAAAAAATGGTCGGAAGTTTGAAATAAAAAAAGGGCCGCCAATTGGCCGCCCTTTCATATTAATGGATAGTGTACCTTATTTTAAGGTGAACTGTGAAGTTCCTAATAATTTCAAATTATTGTCGTACACATTTACCATGTACTGTCCTTTTTGAAAATCACCCGCTGGCTTGTTGATATAATCACAAATATCCAAGGACTTATTCTCGTAATAGAACCCGGTTCCTTTACTGTAAGTAATCGATGCACCGTTATCATTTGATTTCGAGTAGCTTTCACCCAAAACATTTCCTTGGGGGTCCAAAGTTTCAATATAGAACTCTCTATCCCCAGCCTCTGCAATTACATTATCAGCAACCGTAAAACAGATTTTAAATTTATCCGTAGATCTAGCTCTTTGCGTTGAAACCAATTTTCCACTGTTGCGCTCTCTTACAGCATCTACATTGATTTTGGAAAGATTAAGAGCAGAACCTTTTTCAACAGCATCCGCCAATTGTGTGTTCTGTACCACTAAAGAGTCATTAAAGACAGTTTGCTTTTCTAACTCAACATAAGTACTATCACGTTGCATAGCAATCATGGTATTGGAACGCGTAAGCGAATCCACTTGTTTCAATAATTGCTCTCTTTCCGCTTTTAAGACACCAACTTGTCTTCTGTAACGAGCCAAAGAAGAAATATCAGCTTTCATAGTTTGAACAGAATCGATGTATTTTGCGATATTATCCCTTGCAGAAACTAATTCCTCATTAGTAGCATTACTTTCCAAGATAGCCTTGTCATATTCTGATTTTAAGCTATTTAAATCCGCAACGACCAATTCTTTTTCTTGTGTAAGAACAGTTTCCGTTTTCTTTTTGTCCTGATAAAGACTTACGGTGTAAATAATGGTACCCAAAAGCACTACTCCAAGTAACGCAGCCAATACCTTTAATCCATTGTTATTTTTTGTTTCAGTCATAATGTAATCTTTAATTAATCTTGTTGATTTTTTTGATATACGTGTTTGTTTGTATCATTCTATATACGAGTAGAATTATTTTTTAGATGTTGTAAGTGTTAAATTTTTTAAAATTAAAGTTTTGGAAGTCTTAACTTTAAGCATCGAACCAACATACACCACATTGATTAAAATAGTTCCTTTCATATCTGAATATGCCATAGCTTTTAAGGAATTAAATACGGCCTGGTTGGAAAAGTATTTTTATGTGGAAGCTAAGGACATTTCTTTACTAGAAAACAGTAAGGAAAATATTTTAGACAAAGGCGGATATATTTTCATGGCACTATATAATAGTACTCCCGTAGGCTGTTTCAGTTTTATACCGCTGAGCAAGAATATTTATGAACTGGGAAAAATGGCCGTTTCCAATGAATATCAGGGAAAAAAATCGGTCAGCGCCTTATTGACTTTGCTATTTATTTTGCCAAACAGCACAGTTGGGATAAAATAGTGCTTTATTCAAGCACAAAATTACCTACGGCACTTTATATTTATAGAAAATATGGATTCGTTGAAGTTGAGTTAGAAAACAATCTGCCTTATACACGAAGTGATATAAAAATGGAATTAACGCTTAAATAACTCTAAAAATGATAAAAAAAACGACATTATGCTATCTCTCCTTTATTCTTGTTTTAGCACTGGCCTGTAAGGATAAAGCAAAACAGGACAAAGATTTAAACGCAGAACCGGAGTACGCCACAACTTCTACACCAGAAACTGATCAAAAAACAAATGAGGCTATAGAAATAACACCAATTCAACATGCTACCACGGTTCTGGAATGGAACGATATAGTCATTTATGTAGACCCTGTAGGTGGCGCTGAGGCTTTTAAGGGACAAAAAGAACCGGATTTAATTTTGGTTACGGACATTCATGGAGATCATTTTAGTCTAGAAACACTACAAGCCCTAAGTACGGCCAAGGCAAAAATAATAGTTCCACAAGCCGTGGCAGAAAAAATACCTGAGGAATTTACTCCACAATTGGATATCCTAAACAATGGTGACTCCAAAGAACGTTTTGGCATCAACGTGGAGGCTATTCCCATGTACAACCTTAGAGAAGAAGCTCTAAAATTTCATGAAAAAGGACGCGGCAATGGATATGTTTTAAATATGGGAGGCCAACATATATATTTTTCGGGAGATACGGAGGATATTCCCGAGATGCGCTCTTTAGAGAATATTGACAAAGCCTTTGTTTGTATGAATCTACCCTATACGATGACGGTAGAGAGTGCAGCTTCCGCCGTTCTTGACTTTAAACCGAAAAAGGTTTACCCATACCATTACCGAGGGAATCCGGATGTCAGCGATGTCGCCAAGTTTAAGGAGATCGTTAATGCTGGAAATTCAAACATTGAGGTAGTCCAATTGGATTGGTATCCCGATGAAGATTACTAGAACCAGTTAACCAAAAGATAAAAAAGCCCCTGAAAATTTCAGGGGCTTTTTTATCTCAACCTTATTTATTTATTTATCTGATTAGCTTTTTATATTTAAGGCGTTTGGGCATAATATCCGCACCCAATCGTTTTTGACGATTCTCTTCATATTCGGAGAAGGAACCTTCAAAGAAGTAGACCTGTGAGTTCCCTTCAAAGGCCAAAATATGGGTACATATCCTATCTAGAAACCATCTATCGTGAGAAATGACCACTGCACAACCGGCAAAGTTTTCAAGACCTTCTTCAAGAGCTCTTAAGGTGTTCACATCCAAATCGTTAGTAGGCTCGTCTAAAAGCAGCACATTACCTTCTTCTTTTAACGTCATTGCCAAATGGAGTCGGTTGCGTTCTCCACCGGAAAGCATACTCACCTTTTTATTTTGTTCACTGCCGGAAAAATTAAACCTACTCAAATAGGCTCTTGAATTTACCTGTCTACCCCCCATCATTATGAGCTCTTGCTCATCGCTGAAATTTTGCCAAATCGTTTTTTCCGGATCAATATTGGAATGACTCTGATCTACATAGGCAATTTTTGCAGAATCACCCACAATGAATTCTCCCGAATCCGGTGCTTCCTCCCCCATTATCATTCGAAATATTGTGGTTTTACCAGCGCCGTTGGGACCAATTATTCCGACTATACCGGCCTGAGGTAATTTGAAGTTCAAATCTTCATACAGTAACTTATCACCGTAAGCCTTGCTAACCCCTTTAGCTTCAATAACATTCGTGCCTAATCTGGGGCCGTTCGGGATATAAATTTCCAGTTTTTCGTCCAATTGCTTCTGGTCTTGACTCATCAACTTGTCGTAATTCTTCAAACGGGCCTTCTGTTTGGTCTGGCGCCCCTTGGCCCCTTGTCGCACCCATTCCAATTCACGTTCCAACGTTTTCTGTCTTTTGGATGCGGTTTTACTTTCTTGAGCCAAACGCTTGGACTTTTGCTCCAACCATGAGGAATAGTTTCCTTTCCAAGGAATACCTTCTCCCCTATCCAATTCTAAAATCCATCCGGCCACATTATCTAGAAAATATCTGTCGTGGGTTACAGCAATCACCGTCCCTTTATACTGTGCCAAGTGATGTTCCAACCAATGTACCGATTCTGCATCCAAATGGTTGGTTGGTTCATCCAAAAGCAAAATTTCGGGTTCCTGAAGCAGTAATCTACATAACGCTACACGCCTTCTTTCTCCTCCAGAAAGCACCGCAATCTTCTTATCCGGTTCTGGGGTACGCAGCGCATCCATGGCAATTTCTAGCTTGGTATCCAATTCCCAAGCATTGGATGCATCTATTTTATCCTGCAGAACGGCTTGCTTGTCCATTAATTTCTGCATCTTGTCCGCATCTTCGTAAACCTCCGGCAGACCGAACATGTCATTGATTTCATTGTACTCGTCCAAAATTGCTACGGTCTCCGCAACGCCTTCCTTAACGACCTCCAATACGGTTTTATCCTCGTCCAACTGCGGTTCCTGCTCTAGATAACCTACATTATAACCGGGTGAAAAGACAACATCGCCTTGAAAATTTTTATCCACTCCTGCAATAATTTTAAGTAGCGTGGACTTACCCGATCCGTTCAGACCAAGGATTCCAATTTTAGCCCCATAAAAGAAGCTTAAATAAATATTCTTTAATACCGGGGTATTCGCAGTTTTATAGGTCTTTGTAACCCCTGACATGGAAAAAATGACTTTCTTATCGTCGGACATCTCTAAATTTTATTTGTTACACGTTGAAGAGTAGTTCAATCTGGATACAACACTTCACTCTTTTAAATCTCTTTTTAATGAATTTTAGCGCTGTATGGTGAGAGAGTATTTAAACCCTACCCTTTAAGGCATTAAAAACCCAAGCGATGGCAAAGAACCCAATTCCTACAGAAGCAAAACCCCATCCCGCTACGTCATCATATCTAAACGCACCTAGCGCAATAAGGGCTACGCCTACTACAATCATAATAAAAGTGGCCCACGCCAATACCGTATTCTTATTCATTCCCATCTGTAAATATATTTGGTTTGTGGTAACCTCAAATATCGGTAAATTTTCAAAACTTTGACCGACATTTTCTAAGCTTTTATGATTCAAAAGGAAACCTAATACCCACTTCCTTGCGTACGGAGTCCATAAGTGAACAAAGGTCTACGGTATTTTGATGACTCCATAAATCGCTTTCCAATTGTCCGTTTTCCAGACAACGTTGTACTTCTTCGATTTCATAGGTGTAGCCCTTTCCTAACTTTCCTACTTCCACATCACTTACTTCTTCTCCTTTTTCCAAAATATATCCCGTAGTTTCATGCCATCTTGGCTTAATAAATATAGAGCCCAAACTCCCGGCAATTTCGGCTTTCATCTCAGAATTAGAACTCAACCCACTGTACAGCATACTTAGGGCATTTTCATATTCAAAAATCATTGCAGTTTGGATTTCTACTCCGGTCTTGTAAAATTTAGAATGTGCAGTCATTGCCTTGGGCATGCCTAGCAAGAGATAGGACAGAAAAATAGGATAGATTCCAATGTCCAAGATTGAACCACCTGCTAAGTCAGGATTTAAAATTCGACCTTGCTCGTCCCTATCTAATCCGTAAAAAGCAAAATCAGCTTTTAAATAGCCTACTTCTCCTATCGCATTGTTATCCACCAGCTTCTTGACCTCCCTTATGGTAGGGTTGAACCTACTCCATAAAGCTTCCATTAAGAAAACCTTTTTTTCCTTTGCCTTATCAAGCATTTCTTGGACCTGACCAAGATTCACGCCCATTGGTTTTTCACAAAGTACATTTTTGTTGTAATCCATTGCTAATAAACTCACCTCGGCGTGAGACGTATGTGGCGTAGCAATATATACTACATCAACCGTATCACTCTTAAACATTTCTTCATAACTCCCAAATGAATTTGGGGCGCCATAAGTATATGCAAATTCTTTGGCCTTTTCCAAACTCCTGGAGGCTACCGCATTCAATTTATTATTTTTCACCAGTGCCAAATCTTTTGCAAAAGTATGTGCAATGTTTCCGGCCCCTACTATTCCCCACCTAATCATAAGCTAATATTACATTTTAGATTTATCCAAATGTACTCAATTTTACTCCTTATCTTTAACGTATAATTAGAAAACGAAGGAATGGATATCAAGTTCAACCAAAATGAAGACGTAAATAAATTGCAACTTTCCGAGTTGAGAAAAAACTCGCCGAAGTCAGCTTAGGCGGCGGAAAAGCCGGAATAGAGAAGCAACATGCAAAAGGGAAAATGACTGCCCGCGAACGAATAGATTACCTGTTGGACCCCAAATCTAATCGCATTGAAATCGGCGCTTTTGTTGGTGAAGGAATGTACGAAGAACACGGTGGCTGCCCTTCTGGCGGAGTTGTTATAAAAATGGGCTATGTCTCCGGTAAACAATGCCTGGTGGTTGCCAATGATGCCACGGTAAAAGCCGGCGCCTGGTTCCCGATTACCGCCAAGAAAAATTTAAGGGCCCAAGAAATAGGGATTGAAAACAAATTACCCATTATTTATTTGGTGGACAGTGCCGGAGTTTACCTTCCATTGCAAGATCAAATATTCCCCGATAAAGAACATTTTGGACGTATTTTCCGAAATAATGCGATTATGAGCAGTATGGGTATCACACAAATTTCTGCCGTTATGGGGAGCTGTGTGGCAGGGGGTGCCTATTTACCCATTATGAGTGATGAAGCCTTAATCGTAGACAAAACAGGAAGTATATTCCTAGCGGGAAGTTACCTCGTGAAAGCTGCTATAGGCGAAAGTATTGACAACGAGACACTTGGTGGGGCCTCTACCCATTGTGAAATTAGCGGAGTAACCGATTATAAGGCTAAGGACGATACCGATGCCTTGGACACCATCAAGAATATAATGGATAAAATCGGGGATTTTGCCAAGGCGGGATTCAATCGCGCTGATCCAGCCAAACCAAAGGAAAAACAAGAAGATATTTATGGAATTCTTCCAAGTTCAAGGTCTGAGCAATATGACATGATGGAAATCATTAAAAGATTGGTGGACGATTCAGAATTTGAAGCTTATAAAGATGGTTACGGACAGACTATTCTAACCGGTTATGCGCGGATTGATGGTTGGGCCGTGGGTATTGTAGCCAACCAACGTAAGGTGGTGAAGACCAAAAAAGGTGAAATGCAATTTGGCGGAGTCATCTATTCCGATTCCGCAGATAAGGCCACCCGATTCATCGCCAACTGTAACCAAAAGAAAATACCGTTAGTTTTTCTTCAAGATGTGACGGGCTTTATGGTAGGCAGCAAAAGTGAACATGGAGGAATTATAAAAGATGGTGCGAAAATGGTTAATGCGGTAAGTAATTCCGTAGTTCCCAAGTTTACGGTCGTCATTGGCAATAGTTATGGGGCCGGTAATTACGCCATGTGCGGTAAGGCCTACGACCCACGATTGATTGTAGCCTGGCCAAGTGCCGAGCTGGCAGTAATGAGCGGTAATTCCGCCGCCAAGGTATTGTTGCAAATTGAAACCGCCTCTTTAAAAAAGAAAGGCGAAACGATAACTGAGAAAAAGGAAAAGGAATTATATGACCGTATTAAAGAAAGGTACGACCGTCAAGTGTCTCCTTACTTTGCTGCTTCCCGATTATGGACTGATGCTATCATAGACCCTCTGGATACTAGAAAATGGATATCTATGGGGATTGAGGCGGCAAACCACGCTCCTATTGAAAAGAAGTTCAACATGGGGATACTGCAGGTATAAATCATCTATCAGATTCATTTTCCAATTGCATAGGTACATTAACGAAATCCTTTTTATCAATTTCGACATAAAACCTTTTGTAGCCTGTTTTACTGAAAAAGAGCACATCATTTTTATCGGCATGAATGGAGTATCTTCCATCCTTATCAGACGTAACCGATTCTTTTGTACGATTGTTCAAAATAGTAACATCAGGTAACATACGTCCAGAAAATATAGTGAATCCCGAGATTTTTCTTTGTTCCAATTTGGCCTCGGCCAACTTCGCTTCCATTTTTCTAGCTTTTTTCTGTGAAACCAATTTTGAGGTTTCTAGGTAGTAAGCCATATTGGTATCGGAAATTTTATGCCATTTATCTTGACTCGCGTACTTTCTATACGAACCCTCATCGCTGTCCGAAGCAGCTAGGACCAGGGCAAGTTCCTGATCTCCATATAATTTCAGCAGCTCTAAGGACACATAAAAGTCACCTTCTACCTCTATATCATAAGGAGTCAAATCGATTTTTACTAATGTATTTTCCCTTTTTAAGGTGTATAGTATATTTTTTTGAGATGTGTTTAAATTGGTTTTTGGTCTACCCAAAACCCCGTCATTATCATAAATATTTATACGTAGTAATAAGCTGTCCGATTTATTCTCCCACACTTCAAATTCTAAATTATTCAGTTGACGCCTTCCTTTTCCGGCCCTTATTTTTGTACTTAATTCTGCTCCTAAAGCCATATTTTCCTTCCAGTAACCAAATATTTTCTGGCCATTATTTCGATAACCGATATAATCCGCCACAGGAACTAAGGACCCATTTGAGACTACTACCTCGTTCAAAAGAATATCGGCTGGCCGCATTTGTATATTTGGAGATTCTTTTAAAATATAAGCTGCGTTAGCTACGGAAATATTTAAGGTTTGGTACCCTAGCGAAGAAAAGTGAATGAGCTCTTCATCCCCAATTTCGGTTCGATCAATAAATAAACGAAAAAAACCGTCTTCATCTGAAACAGTACCAATGCCTTTATCTACAATACCTATATTAACATAAGGAATAGGCTCATTGGTTACGGCATCTATAACTTTTCCCTTATAAATTTCTTGAGCAGCTATCCCAGTGGCAAACAGTGAGAGCATCATAAGTAAAACTGTAGTATGCCTTATCATATTCATAATGTTTTAATTTAATCCCAATATTTAGTAGTATTATGAAAGTCAAAATGTGATTTTATAAATTGAATTTCATTTTAGTCAATACTCTATTCCATCAGTTACAATAAGTGGACTCCATTGTGATGGTTTTGGACCAGGTTTTTGAGCTGATGGGGAAGCCCTAAAATCTCCTTGAATGCGATTTGCAAAATCCCGTTCAAACGAAAAAGGACGTTTGTTCTTTCTTCCAACAGAACTATATCTTTCTATTCGCTTAGGAAGCGACAAATGAAATACAATATGGTATGTCAGTTTTACATTTTTAACAGACTCGGCTAAAATTTCAACTTTTCTATCCTGAAGTTCTCTATGGTTCTCTTGTGCGTTACTAAAAGTAACGATGAAGAGAGCTACGAACCATATGTAATTTTTCATCATCCTATAATTTAATTATAAACCATCCCAGCTGTATTCGAAACTTTGAATAATTGCTGTTTTACATCTTTTGTATACAATTTAAAAACTTTGATTTCCTTTCGTTGATTTGCACGGCCGTAGTTGTGGTAGATATTTGCCTTCAAATATGTGGGGGTAAGACTTTTATTACCTAAATATTCCGCATTAACTCGCCAAACACCGCTGATGGGAGCGTATATTAAATACTCTTCACAAGAAAAGCCAGAAATCTTTTCTTCCTGTATGCGATCGGCATTGGCCATTAACGAGTGTTCCGAAACATAATAGTTGCCACCAGGATTTACGAACTGTAATTTGAATTCAGCCTCACTATCGTTCCATTCAAAGGTTATACGAGTACCTTCGAACTCATCGTTCCACATAAGTTTTTTTCGTTCTTTTTCAGCTAATAATTTATCGCCTTGGAGTGTGACAAGGTTATTCAGTTCACGTACCATGATGGTACCCAAATCGCCTTCGGTACGGAGAAAGCCTTCCTCAACGAGATAAGCATAACGTGCGTACAGGACAGCGGCCTTTTGGTATTCTTCAATTTCGCGGTAACTATTGGCCAAATCCATGTAGGATTGAGCGTAGTTGGGTCGTAGCAGAAAAATTTCTTTGTAAATTTCATTTGCCTTTTTAAGTCTCCCCTCAGCTTGAAAGATATACGCCAAAGCTTTAAGTGCATGGGAATTATTCTCAAGAATCGTTTTGTTCTGTTCAATGACGGAGTCGGCAAACTCCCTATTCTTCCAACGATTGGAAAAATAATCGTAGGCATCTAGAACATAATATGGTGAGCTGCCATGCATAGTTCGTTGATTTTCATAAATCTCTTTTGCCTCCGTTTCGCTTTTACTTTCCAATAGGCGAATTAAATAAGTAGGATTAGTTCCTTCTACATTTTTTGATACCAAAGAGAGACTATGGAGTTCAGCCCCTAAACGTGTTAGATTTAAGGGAGTTTGAATGGCGTCATTCTCATACGTATTATTACGAAGTTTTGCCTGGTCGTAATTAGTAATTCCATTAGAACCCGGAGAAAAATTACCGGTTTTGGTATTGATGATTATCAAACCTCCATTCGCGACAGTACCATATTTTGAAAGTGCAGCACGACTAGAAGTCGTGGCTATTCGTTCTATATTAGATACATCCAAAAATACCGGAGCATCACTACTGTAAAGCATTCCATCAATTTCTATCATTGGAAGCTGCTCATTTTTAAAGGAATATGAAGGCCTAAATCCAGGAAGTTTATTCAATAACTGACCTAAATAAATGGCACCTGGTGGAAAATCTTTTTCGTCAAGTATATACAAACTGGTTGCTATATTTTCCTTATCCAAAATCCCAAACATGGTCTTTATTAGATTGGGATTGGTGTTATATTCTTGAAAAAGTTCCTTTTGGGTCTTCCTTGGCCTTGATTTGGTCACCGTTACATTATCCAGTCGGTTGACCTTAGGAACCATGATGATGTTCAAGGTCCTACCGATATCCTCCGTGACTATCTCAACTGTCTCGTAACCTACATGGCTATAGTTCAAAATAGCTCCCTCGCTTACCGTAATCCTGTAGAATCCCTTGGCATCGGTCCTGGTCTCAGTTTCGGAATCGGCAACGGTAATATTTACGTCGGGAATCGGGTTTTTACCGTCGCTCACCTTTCCACTTACGGTAATTTCGTTTTGCTGCCCCCAAATCGAAGTACTGAGGAGTAGTAATATGAGGCAGCATCTGTTCATAGGGTTAAGGTTGGTATGTTAATTAGAAACTACACTGGCCAAATTGGTTACGGTGAACAACTGTTGGTTCACGTTCCTTAGGCTTAATTTAAACAGTTTGGTCTCCTTTCGTTGTGATGCGCTACCGTAGTTATGGTAAACAGTTGCTTTCAAATACGTAGGCGTAAGGCTCTTGTTCCCAAAATATTTCGCGTTCACCTGCCACACCCCCCTAATCGAATCATCAATGTGGTACTCCTCACTGGAGAACCCGGATATTTTTTCATCCTTGATGCGGTCCGCATCCGCCAGTAGGGAATGTTCCGACTTGAAATAGTTCCCCTCCGGATTCACGAACTGCAGCTCGAACTCGGCCTCGCTGTCGTTCCATTCGAAGACGAGGCGTGTACCGTCGAACTCGTCGTCCAAGACCAGTTTCTTCAGTTCACGCTTGGACAGCAGTTCCCTTCCTTTTAGCGCTATAAGGTTGTTCAGTTCACGTTCCATGATGATGCCCAGATCGCCTTCTGCCCTTAGGAAGCCTTCTTCCAGTAGATAACCGTAACGTGCATAGATTGCGGCCGCCTTCTGGTATTCCCCAAGCTCGCGGTAGCTGTTGGCGATATCCATATAGGATTGCGCATAGTTGGGGCGGAGCGTAAAGATTTCTTTATAGACGTCGTTCGCTTCTTCCAGCCGCCCCTCCGCTTGATACGTATAAGCTAGAACCTTAAGTGCGATAGGATTGTCCTTAAGAATGGCATTGTTCTCTTCTATAATCTTATCCGCAAACTCTTTGTTATTCCAACGGTTGGAAAAATAATCATAGGCATCAAGGACATAGTAGAACGAGCTTCCGTAAATCTTGATTTGTTCTCGATACGTATTTTTTGCCTCTTCTTCCGTTTCACTAGCCAATAAACGGGTCAAATAACTGGGTTTATCTCCCTCTAATTTCTCGGAAGCCAAAGCGCCTCCATCGTAAATATTACCCTTAAGGCGAGCTAGGTCATTTGGCACTTGAGTATTGTTATTGTAATAGTTTGCTCCCTTGGTATTAATCACAATAACACCCCCATTGGCAGCTCCTCCATATTTGACTACTGCCCCCAGTCCCCTAAGGACCGCAACTCTTTCAATGTTTTCCACTTGTAAGAAAAATGGAAATTCCCTCATTACCAAACCATCTACATCGTAGATGGCCGGAAACATTCCCATGGAAGCACCTCTCAAATATATAGTGGCAACAGGGTTTATAGGAGGTATCCTTTCGACCTTAATACTCGGTATAGCATATTGCAAGGACGTTGCAATATCAATTCCAATCGGATTCAAATCTTTGCCTTCTACTATACTAATTGAAAAATTGGTCGTTTCCTTATCGATAAAGCCAAAAGCAGTATTTATAATATTTTTATTCAAGGCGTATTCCTCACGCATTTCCTTTTGCGATTTTAAAACAGTTTTAGAGACCACAACCTCATCCAACTGATTTACTTCTGGTGTAAGCTCAACATTTAAAATTCTGGTAACGTCCTCAACCACAATCTCCATGGACCGCATGCTTGGATAACTATACGTAATTATCTGCCCTGGGGCCGCTGCTACAGCATATTTTCCTTCGGTATCCGTTTTAACGGTCTCTCCTGACGTACTCACCCTAACCTCCGCATTTACCAATGGAGTATCTAAATAAGTAACCTTTCCTTTAATATTATTTGTTTTGTCTTGAGCTAAACCAAGTGTTCCTGACAGTACTACTAGAAGTAAGAGAAGATTTTTCATAGTCTATAATTTTTTTAGAAGATAGGTAAAAGACTACAAATATTACGCCAAATTAAGAATTTGTTAACTAAATCTTCACTTCAACAATCCTTTTCTTAGTGCCTTGATTATCAAGATACAACCAAACCAATTTCTTCTTTTGAGACGGATATCCGAAGTTTTCATATACAGAACATAAAAGGACTAAAGGGTCATCGTTTTCCGGTTCTAAATTACCTTTATAAATAGCATTTATTTTCCAATCTCCCTTTAAATCATCATAAATTTCAAACTCTTCCATAGCATATCCCAATGTCACCTCTTCCTGAATTCGGTTTTGGTTGGCACCCGTAGTATGTTCCCAGTTGAAGAATCTGTTTTGTGGATTTACAAATTGAATTTCAAATTCGGCCTTAGGGTTGCTCCATTCTACCAATAGCCGAACGTTCATTTGCGTGTTCTTGAAATAAGCTTCTTTAACCCTAGTAACATCTAAACTGCTTCTTTTTTGAAATACCAAGTTTTTTAACTCGCGCTCCAAAGACTTACTTATTGGTGTTACGTTCATAGTACCATAGGCGCCTCCTTTTTCCAAGACGGACAAACTATTTAACGCCTCTTGATAATCTCCTTTTGCCAACTGTAACTTGGCTTCTGTAAAGAACGGCTGAATAGCCGTGGGTCTGGACCTGTTCAGTTCATTGTTAATGATTGCAGATAAACTATTGTTACCCAAATACCTAGACGATAGTTCTACTAATTTCATGTAAGTTTCATCTTTAGGGTTCAGCTCCCAAAGATTAGAAATAATTATTGCCGCCAGTTTGTGGTCCTTATCCTTAAAATGGGCAAAGGCATCCAAATAGAACGGTACATTTTTTTCATTAAAATTTCTAAGTGTTAAGTATTTCGAATAAGCCTCCTCTGTTGTTCCAGTATTCTCCAGGGCTTTTGTTAGGGCCGACTGATTTAAATTCATTTCCGTATCGGACTCATAAACATTGTCCTGCACCAAGGCTGAATTTGCCAAAGCACCACTTCCTTTACCTGCTAGAG
Source organism: Maribacter aestuarii (assembly GCF_027474845.2). Lineage (NCBI taxonomy): Bacteria > Pseudomonadati > Bacteroidota > Flavobacteriia > Flavobacteriales > Flavobacteriaceae > Maribacter > Maribacter aestuarii. The sequence continues at coordinate 3,357,938 of NZ_CP107031.2, read as the reverse complement.
CTGTTTTGGTGGTAATGAGTAAAACTCCATTATTGCCCAGCGTACCGTACCTATTAGTGGCCGCAAATCCTTTAAGAACTGTTATATCCGCTACGTTAGCCGGATTAATAAAAGAGGCATCTCCCAAAAACCCAGTGGACGAATCCGATTGCTGTATAGGAACACCATCAACCACTACAAGACCATAATTATTTCCCAACAATGTATTATTACTTCTTCCTTTAAACTGTGTCAAATCCTGGTCGCCACCGAGGGTGACGTTGGAAAATTTCCCTTGTAAAGATTGACTTAAATCCGTTTGGATAGGTGTGATTTCCTCCTCACCTATGGATTGAACGGCATACCCTAACTCTTCCTTACTCTTCAATCCATTTCCTGTATTTACCAAATCTTTTGAAATGGCCTCCACCCTTTTTTCGGTAACAACGACTTCGTCCAAAGTAGTCACATTGGCTTCCAAGAAAATATCCACATTTGAATCAAAATAACCAATGGGTACCGTCTTCATAGTTCTATTTGACCGACTTGAAATTAATATGGAATCTCCAGGAACTGCCGGAAGGGAGAATTTACCACTGTCGTCCGTCTTGTAGACCGTTTCAGTTCCTTTAATTCGAACTTCGATTTCATCAGCAGGGACATTGTCAATATAAACCGTTCCTGCAATAGCCTTTGGTTGTTCGTTAGCTCCTCCAGTTACTGTAGATTGTATATTATCGGGCAAAATGGCGGCAAAGTCCATCAATCTACCCCTTCCCAGTAAAGCCGACTGTTTCAAAAAATTTTCATTTCTATCCGGCAGACTATTGATTAAAAAATTTCCCTTTTTTATAGGAATGTTATCATCTGCTATCAAGGCGTTACCATCTGTGAAAAAATACACTTGGTCGTTTTTAATCAGGTCTGCCAATCCATCATATATAGTAGCGCCATCTGCTTTCGATTGTATTAAGACATCTTTTAACTCGCTCCAGTCCCCATCTGTAATCTGGAACTCTTTTTCTTCGGTTATAATATTGAATAGAATCAATTGTACTTTTTGATTTGGAGACCTTTGAAAAACTTTATCCAATAGGTCGAACTCTTTTTCCAAATCCCTATCAAGCATAGAAAAAGAGGTATCCCAACAGATGGTAATATCCTTATTTTCCATATTCTGTGCTGAAACTAGACTGACCAGCAAAATAAGTAGTAGGGTTATCCGCTTCATTTGTTAATTCCCTTGATGTGATTTTATTCTGGGTATCAATAAAAGCTCCGTCTGTCTACCGTTCACATATCTGAACCCGTTTTCACCAAAAAACCCTGCCTCTTCTAGCATAATTCTAATATCCCTATTCCATTCTGGAACAGTTACCGTGGTATTCAGCTCAATAGCATAAACGGTATTTGGGTTTAAGGGATAATTTTCTCCATCGTCCTTCATAACCCCTCCTTGAGAGTCCCACATGCCTATAGTGGTTCCTGCAGAGTGCCCATATAATCCAAGTGGATGCGTATAAATAGAAGGTCTTAGGCCTGCGGCTTTTGCCTCTGACAAAGCTTTTGCCAAAATCTCGTTTCCCGTTCTACCCTCTATCATGTTGGTGGTTAGAAAATCCTGAACTTGATTTCCCGCCTTTAGACCATCGATTAAAAACTGAGGCGCTCCCTTTTCTTCAGGTTTTAATACATAGGCCAATTCTTGACAATCCGTATTTAATCTCAAGTAGGTTATACCAAAATCACAATGCAACAAATCACCCGGAAGAATGGTCATATCATCAGGACGACCGGAAAACGAATACAGGTGGCTTTCCAATTCTTCTTTGGAGCGTTGTACGTCCACTGTTGGATGAAACCAGGTTTCCAGACCTAAATCGGTTACTTTTTGCCGCATCCACCATTCCACTTCCGTGGTGGTCGTAATACCTGGTGTAATTACTTTTTCAGAAAAAGCCTCGGCTATAATGTCGTGCGTGATATCTACCAGTTGATCATAGATAACCATTTCCCTTTCCGTACGGGTTTCTATCCATCTCACGGCTAGTTGTTCTGCAGAAACTACTTTTCCGTGGTGTTTTCTAGGTAGATTGGCCATGAACTCATCGTAATCCGTTTTATCCAGCCCATCCGCTATATTGTGGTCCTTAGAAAAGTTTAACCCTATTTTTTTAGGATTACGTTCTTCTATCAATTGCATCAAACGTTTCCATTGGTCCGGTTCCTTTTCCTTATCCCAAGAAGAAACGATACTTTCCCCAACATTGTAGCGGGCCACGGCTAATTTTTCAATGGTATTTTTTGACTTGTCCCTGTAAAACAGAAGAATGGTTCTTCTTCTAGCATTTAGCCAAGTTGCTGGCAGCATGGTTCTGATTACTGGGTCCTCATTATATTCTCGGGAAATCACAATCCACATGTCAATTCCGGCGGTGTCCATTAACTCTGGAAGTGAGTTGTTAAAACGGTCTGCCAAAATCTCATCGATTACCTTGGCTCGTTGCCATTCCGGTAAAATTTGTTGGGCAGAAGTCTGGATAAATAAAAAAACTGAAAATAAAAAAAGGAGTAAGCGCATCATCGTGATTATTTGTCCTTGAAAATACGTTTTTTTTGAATCTAGAGAAATAGCTTCACCATATTTAATTACACTGTGAAAATAATGATGGTTTAAGCGGCCTTAATACGAGCTAAGGTTTCTTTACGATTCAACTTACCGTTGCTTGTTCTACTAAATTGGGTCACCGAGTAGATTTCCTTTGGGACTTGAAACTTATTCAGTTCATCACAGTTTTTGATGATATCCATAAGTTGCATTTTATCTATATCCCCTTCTATGACCAGCACTAGTTTTTGCCCCAAACTTGAATCGGGTAAGCCGGCTACAAAAAATGGCCTTTCTACAATCAGTTCTAATTTTTTCTCTATTTGTTCGGGAACCAGTTTTACACCACCTGAATTAATTACGGAATCATACCTGCCTAGCCACTCAAACTCCGTGTTGGAGACTAAATTCACGATATCGTTAGTAATCACTACACTATCTGAAATATTGGGGGCTTCAATTACAAGACAATCCCTTGCATCAGTTTTGATAAAAACGTTAGGCAACGTTTGGAATGGCCTGGATTCCATTTCCCTGTTCTGCTCATTTTTAGGGTTAACGAGTCTGGCTGCAATATGGGTAATGGTTTCCGTCATCCCATATGTTTCAAAAACCTTTGTTTCTTTTCCCTGTAGCATTTGACGCAGCCTATTGGAAACTGGTGCGCCACCAACTATAATTTGCTCGATACTATCAATTTCATGAGTTGAATTCTCCAGCTGTAGAGGAACCATAGCTGCAAAGTCATAGTGCTTATTGCTATTGATTAAAGGACTGGAGGATGGGGCGATACAATCCATTTCAAGTCCAAGAACCATAGCCCTTACCAACATCATTTTTCCCGCAATAAATTCTGTAGGTAAACAATGAAGCGCTGAATTACCGGGTTCTAAATGGAAGAAGTTTCCTGTGGCCCTCGCAGAATTAAACATATGTTCTTTTCGGAGCAAAATGGTCTTTGGTTTTCCCGTAGAGCCTGAAGTGTTTACTTGGATAGTGTCATTTTCCGATAACCAATTCATAATGAACTGACCGATTTCTTTTTCAAAAGATTCACCTTCTTTAATAAAATCACTCGCGAAATCTGTTAAGGTTTTCTTTTGAAAAGAATGTCCATTTAAAGAAAATTGGGGATGTATATCAGCGTGTTTCAACATCCAATGAATTAGCTGCAATAAATTCTTCTTTTGAAAGTACTTTCCCGGTCAAGCGTTCTTTCCAATTGGTCCATTTATACTTTTTGGAAAAAATTAGCAAGAGAATCGGAAAAACGACGAACACTGGCACCAGTACATCCCAGCCCAAAACAGGTTCCGAAACATCCCTGTATATAGAATTTGTTTGAAAAGCAGTCCAATCAGCTGTAACAAGTAATGCAGCCGTTAAATTGTTGGCGGCATGAAAACCTAATGCAAGTTCGAGACCTTTATCCATAAGGGTGATTATTCCTAAAAAGAATCCAGTACCTATATAAAACACGAGTATCCCGTAGCCAAGTTTTTGAACCTCCGGATTGAAGATGTGCATCAACCCAAACAATAGGGATGTAAAGACCAGTGGAAATAGTCTATTTTTCGTCATAAGCCCCAGTCCTTGCATCATGTAGCCACGCATATAGTACTCCTCCATACTGGTCTGAAGGGGAATCATAATAATGGAAATTACAGCCAAAATAAGAAAAGGAACTAAGTCAAAATTAAATTTGTAGTCCTCTGGTGAAAGATAAATATCTAGAAAAATAAAAAGTATTGAAACTATACTCCATATCCCAAATGCAAATAAAATCCTTTTCCAATCTATTTTTATTCGGGAAGTAGTTAAGGACTTTATCGTCTGTTTATGAATAAACTTGACGAATAAAAATAAAAAGACCAAACCAATAACAAACGTAAGAAGCATTAAAAATAAAAAAGTGTTGGATCCAAGAATCTCCGCCATTACTCCCAAATCGCCTTCTGCTAAAACCCCTATAGAATCCGATTTTAAAATTAACGCAATTACTAAGGGAATCGCTCCAAAGAACTGCCAAGCAATAAATACTCCAAAAATGCCTAAAATATACCTCCAACTATCACTCAAACCCTTATACGCTTGTTCTATATACATAGTTCCTTAATTAAATTTTCTTTCCAATTTTTATTTTTATCGTAATACAGGCCTCCATTCCTTACAGTTAGGGGACTTTCTAAATTATTAGTAAATAGTGATCCCGTGCCTAGACCTTGGTGCATTTCATTGTTCAAAGTTGCGGTCCATTGGGCAATGGCATTTAACCCAATGTTACTCTCCAAAGCGCTTGTAATCCACCAGCCTATCCCATATTTGTCAGCCAGTGTAATCCATTCCCCGCTACCCTTAAAACCGCCTACAAGACTTGGTTTTAATATTATGTACTGTGGTCTTATGGTTTGTAGTAATTTTTCCTTTTCCGTTACATGCAACACACCTATTAATTCTTCATCCAAAGCAATAGGTAATGGGGTTTGCTCACATAATTTCTTCATTTCATGAATGAACCCCTGTCTTATGGGCTGTTCTATGGAATGTAAATCCAGTTCGGCAAGCCTCTTTAACTTCTCCAGAGCAAGCTCTGGAGAAAAAGCACCGTTGGCATCGACTCGTAATTCTATATCTTCTTTGGAATAATTTTTTCGGATAAAATGAAGCAGCTTCAATTCCTTTTCAAAATCAAGTGCCCCGATTTTCATTTTTATACAAGTAAAACCGGTTTTAATTTTTTCTTGTATTTGACGATGCATAAAAGCTTCATCACCCATCCAAACCAATCCGTTGATTAAAATAGGACGTTCTTGGTTCAAAAAGGGTGAATCAAAAAATTCAAAAGGATTTTTGGATTTTATAGACAGTAAAGCCTGTTCCAATCCAAACTGAATACTTGGGTAATTTCTTAATTCCTCCAACAGCCAATCTGTATCAGAGTCAATATGTTCTAAGAGCCACTTGAGTTTTTTCTCATAATCAGGAACGTCGTCATAACTTAGCCCTTTGAACATTCCACATTCTCCAATGCCATATTTTCCTTTCTCCTCCAGTATCAAAAACCAAGTTTCCTTTGTTACCAAGGTGCCGCGGGAAGTACCGCTCGGGTTTTTAAAATTGAGTATGTATTTTTTGTAACTGGCCTTCATATAAACGCATAAATTTAGGTATATTTTCAGTGTTAAACCGAAACCTACAGGAAGTATGAGCGGAAAAGTTATTTGGATAACCGGGGCATCTTCCGGCATTGGGGAGGCACTTACCTATCAATTGAACAAGAGGGGTCACAAACTCATTATTTCCGCCCGAAGGGCTGAAATATTGGAACAGGTTAAACGTAATTGTTCGGAGCCAGATAAAATTGCAATCTTACCCCTGGACCTTTCCAATTTTGATAATCTATCCAATATAGTTCAAACGGCCATTAAAAAACATGGAAAAATTGATATGTTAATCAACAACGGAGGTATAAGTCAACGATCGCTTATCATAGATACAAAACTTGAAGTTTTTAAAAAGATGATAGATGTTAACTATATGGGTACTATAAGTTTAACAAAATCATTACTCCCTGAATTTATAAAGAATCAAGGCGGTCATTTTGTTACGGTAACGAGTCTTATGGGCAAGTTTGGGTCACCATACCGATCTGGATATTGTGGTGCTAAACACGCCCTTCACGGTTTCTTCGATGTCCTAAGGATGGAACACGAAAAAGATAATATTAAAGTAACCCTAATTTGTCCTGGTTTTATTCAAACCGATGTGGCGAAAAATGCGTTAACAGGTGATGGAAGTGCACAAAAAAAAGAGGACGATGCAACTCAAAACGGCATGTCCGTAGAAGTTTGTGCCAAAAAAATAATTAGAGCGATTAAAAAAAATAAGATCGAGGCCTACATTGGAGGCAAAGAAACAATGGGTGTTTACTTAAAACGTTTCTTTCCTAAACTACTGCATAAAATGGTTTTAAGAAGTGACGTTACCTAATACCTATTTAAAATTAAACCAGAAACGTACTCCGTCCGAAGTTTCATCAGTATTTAAACTGGTCTGTAATTGATTGGCCAATCTGTTCATTAGACGTATACCCATGGAGGAATTGGCTCGTTCTTCCGTATCTTTTGGTAACCCGACACCATTGTCAGTATACTCAAAGAAGCCTTCCTGTCCCATTATTTTTCTCAAATGGATATATATTTTGCCGTTGTCCTCGTCATGAGGAAATGCATATTTAAAGGAATTGGAAACAAGTTCGTTCAAAATGAGGCCAAAAGGGATAGCCCTATCAATATCGAGCTCCACTCCTTCCGCATCTATGGTTATGTTGATGTTATGTCCACCTTTTTTATAGACTGATTGCACACTATTAATCAGACTCTCTATATAACCTTGCATCTCTATCACAGAAAGGTCATCATTTTGATATAATTTTTGATGAATAAGAGCCATTGCCTTTACCCTACTCTTACCTTCTTCCAAGGCTTCTATCGCAGCCTTGCTCCTAGTATTCTTTGTTTGTAAACTAAGTAAACTAGATACCATTTGAAGATTGTTCTTCACCCTATGATGAATCTCCTTCAACAATGAATCTTTTTCAACCAACGAGTTTTCTATAATATGTTTTTGCTCCGCAATTAAACGCTGGTTTTTTATACTTTTTAAATAGGCATAGACCAAGCCGGCGAAACCTAACAAGGTGAATATTAAGGAAATAAAAACAAGGCTAATCCGCTCATCTTTGGCAATGATATCATTTCTTGACTTTTCCAAGGCTTCTTTTTGCTCCTCCATCATTTTTCTAGAGTATTCCAAATCTTGACTGACTACTGAGGTCAACTGCTGATTTTTAATATTGGCCTCGGTTAAATCTATGGAATCCCTAATTCTAATGTTCCTTTTTAGATAGGCGGTTGAACTTTTATAGTCACCCGTTCTATCGTAATAAGCTGCATAAAGCCTGTTCTTCTTTAAAATATTCTTGATTTTAATGGGGTTCATTCCATCACTCAAATAATCCGTAGCCTTAGCATAGTTATCCATTTGAAGATAACATTCGGCGATTTCTAAAGTATTTTCAACAAGATCAGAAGAAAATTTACCGGTGCTGTATTTCTTAATTATCTCGATACTATTCTCCAAATAAGGAATGGCATCCTCATATTCTTTAGATTGTACATAGCATTTACCAATGTTACCTTGTATGACACCTTTTAGAAGATTGGCTTCCACAAGTTCGCTATCTGACTTAACTCTTAAAACATCACTGAAATAAACGTCTAAAAGCGCATCGGCTTTCCTAAAGTAACTAAGTGCGGTTGGAGTAGATTTATCTAGTCTAAGATAATTACCAATATTGTTGTTATATATGGCCTGAGCATAAAAATCATCCTCCTTAATTTCTTTTTTTTCTTCGGCCATGTAGTCTCTCATAGCCTTCCTATGCTGACCAAGACTTGAATATATATCATAAAACGCAACATTTTTGGTATATCCCAATTCTCGCTTTCTTCTTCTTATTTCTATTTGCTTATCGTATAATTCCAATTTTGAATAATTGGTATCCATCAGCTCCAAAATTAACGCCTTGGTATCCATAGATAATGAATCCATAGCGTCATATAGCGACTTTGATATTGCCAAACTTTTCTCATAGTCCCCTAAATCGTAATAAATCTGGGATTGAATTAATTGGTAGTTTACTACAGCGGTAGAGTCATTGGTTTTTTGGGAACTGTTCAGGTATACGTTTACGGTATCCAGCCAGTCGTAGGCCGAATTTTGATTATATCTGTTGGGGGTAGAAAAGAAAAATACAGAGCGCTCGTCGGCGCCGGGTAAATCTTGGAATTCCTTAAAAAAATTATTTTCCCGGGACGATGGTTCCTGTGCATTTCCAATCAATGGAAAGCATTGCATGAAAACTAATAGAACAAAGTTATAAAAAAGGACTTTTTTCATATCATATTAAGATACTGATCTAAACATAGTATAAATCAGTGGTTCTACTAAATTTTTGTTGTGAAGTACATTTTCCTTAGCATATAAAAAGTCCTAAGAAATTGCCTTCATAACAAACGGGTAGTGTTCTCCCATCACCCTATATTAGAATTATACTCTTATTATATCAATCAAATAAGCCTTGTGTCTGTAAATTAGGCGCAAAGTCTTAATGATTTTAAACAATTTTATCTGATGCTACAAAAATATCAATTGGATCAGTGTCTTTGGTAATATTGTTGTGTAACCGTTATATTTTGTGGTGTAAGTACCTATGGAAGTCAAAAAATGTATTTCATCGGATTTTTGGGTATTTCATGGATGAAACGGAGCAAGTTATCCCTTAACATTCGACAAAAAGAAATGACAACTTTAAACTATGTAACCCCAGAAAAAATATGAAGCCAATTAGATTAATTAGGAATTCATGGCTGAAATGATAAACTCCTTAAAATCTTTAGAAATCGGAATTAAAGTGTTGTTAATCATGATGTCTTTAGAGTTGATTGCATCAATATGATCAACATTTACGATGTAGGACTTATGAGCCCTGTAAAACTTGTTTTTGGGAAGTTTCTCTAAATAATCTTTAAGAGGACTTCTAACCAAGAATTTTTTATCAACGGTATTCACCTCTAGATAAACATTATCAGCCTTTATGAATTGAATATCCCCAAATTGAATCCTATAATATAAGTGCTGTTTTTTAACGAATATTGAATCCTTTAGAATGGAATTGGACATTGGAACGTCCTCGTTAACATCTTCGCTTAAGCTACCCCCATTGTTTTGCTTACCATAAATAAAATTGGAGAGGGCAATTTCAATAGAAGTATACAAATCTTGTTGCTCAAAAGGCTTTACCAAATAACCATTAGGCTTTACAGTCTTAGCGTTCTCTACAGTAGCCCTGTCCGAGTTTGAGGTTACAAAAATGAACGGAATATCGTAATTTTCCCTTATATGTTTTCCTAAATCGATACCGGTCTTATCGGATGCTAAAATAATATCTATGAGCACAAGATCTACCTGTTGGGATTTAAGGACCTCAACCGCTTGTTCATAGACGATTACATTGTCAACAATTTCATAACCGATTTCCTCTAACATGGACTGCATATCATCCGCAATAATGACATTGTCCTCAACAATAAGAATTTTTATGGGCTGCTCCAAGTTCGTGTAGGGTTTAAATGGTTGATAATCAAAATTACAAAAAATAATTATAACTAAAATAAAATAGCAATGCCATGAGAAAGGTGCTCAACGCTAATTTTTTAAGTTCAGGGTCTAAGAATAATGGGCTTTGTATGCTTTTAACTTTCAATAGATGAACTACAATAGGAACATAGGCCAATAGACTTATAAATTGAACCCAGTTTTCCTTGGTCAACATAATAAATACGACCAAGAAGAGAAAAGAGGCGCTTAAAAGCAAGTAGTGATAAATTTTACCCCTTTTAAAACCTAATTTAACAACCACCGTATTTTTACCTGATAATTTGTCCGATTTTAAATCCCTAAGATTATTTAAGTTAAGCACTCCTACACTTAGCAAGCCTATACTCAAGGCCGGAAGCACGGAAAGCAAGGGAATGGTTTTGATGTAAAGAAACATCGCACCAAGCACCCCCGCCAAACCAAAAAAAACGAAAACAGAAAGATCCCCAAAACCTCGGTAACCATATGGCGTATTACCCATGGTGTACTTTATAGCCGCCCATATACTTGAAATAGCCAATAGCAGGAAAATCAAAATATACCCTACTCCTTCAATACCAAAGGCAGCAAATAAAAGAACCAATACAAAAATCATTGTGATTCCTATGGAGATAAATATACCCTGTTTCAGGGCTTTAGGACTTAAGAGTCCACTTTGTAAAGCCCGCGCCGGACCAATTCTCCCCTCGTTATCAGTACCCTTAATACCGTCACCGTAGTCATTTGCAAAGTTGGAAGTGACCTGAAATCCTACAGTGGTTAAAAGTGCGAGAACAAAAATTAAACTGTTTTGTGTACCGTAGAAACCTGCCATGCCTGTCCCTACTAAAATACCTGATATTGATAAAGGAAGAGTTCTGAGTCTAGCGGCATTGACCCATGCGCCTATTTTCGACACTAATACGGATCTTCGATTTGAATTCTTTTACCATCCTTATAAGAAGCTACAAAAGCATCTTGAAATCCAATGTCCACAAGCTGCTTTCTGAAGGATTGTGCTTCTTGCAAAGTTTCAAAATTGCCCAGGGAATAAGAATAGAACGGATTTGTCTTAACAAACAGCGTATTAGTTAGAGCCTCTGAGGCTAAAGTAATATTATTATCTACGAATGATTTGACTTGAACGGAATATATCTTTTCCTTTTGAAGAAACTCTTTTGCAAGATAAAACTCTTTTACAAGGCTTAATTCTTCATTCTGTAATTTAAGATTATCAATTCTAGTTTTAATGGCATCTAAACTATCAATGGAAACCAGAAGGTTATTGTTCTGTTTGTCGAAACTACTGGAGCTACTCAAACCGGCCGTGAAAGACGTAAAGGCCAATCCACCTATTAGAAAAAAAGCGGTAATACCTGCAAGTACATTTCGCTGGATTTTACTCTTTTTAAGTTCCTTGTTCTTAAATTTTATTTGATCTAGAAGTCGCTCGTTTATGATCTGAGCTTTGTCAATATCTTTATGCAGTTCTAATAAATCACTTTCTTCAATAAAAGGCATAATTCTAATTTTTATGGGGTACTATGGACTAAAAGTAGGTAAAAATTTAGCTTAATTTTAGGTATTTCTACAATATCCACAAAAATAACGTTTAAATTAAATCTTTCCAATAAAAACAGGTCTTATCCAGTACATAAATTTGAAAACCAGTCTTTTAAGAAAAAACTGACATTTGCTATTCTTCAGCAACCATGGCTATACCATCCTCTTTGAAAGTGATTTTTCTTGCCTTATACAAAGTTCCCAATCCTTTTTTAAAGGTCTTTTTACTCATTTGCATGATATCCCTTATAGTTTCTGGGTCAGATTTGTCATGCAATGCCAAAAACCCATCGTTTTCTTTCAACACTTCATAAATCTTATTTGCAGCCGGTTCTAAAACCCTACTACCTAAAGGTTGCAGAGAAATATCAATTTTACCATCTTTCCGAATTGTTTTTACACATCCCGGAATTACATCGCCTATGTTGATAGATTTAAACACTTCGTTAAAATAGACCAACCCCTTGTGCTTTTCGTTCACGATAACTTCCCAACCCAAGTCCGTTTGCCGGGTCACCACCAAATCTACTTCCTCCCACTCTTTGAGTTGTACGTTGTCGTTATTCAAGAATTTATCCAACTTATTGGACGCTACCAGCCTTCCCGTACGTTCGTCCAGATAACAACGCACTACATACCATTGTCCCTCCTTCATCTTAATTCTCTGTTCCCTGAACGGTACAAGTAGATGCTTCTCCAAACCCCATTCCATAAAGGCTCCATAAGCATTTATCTCCGCAACTTGGAGTAAGCGGAACTCACCCAACATTATATAGGGTTCCAGTGTTGTTGCCACTGGTCTTTCATCATAGTCCAAATAGCAAAAGACTTCGATTTTGTCCCCGATTTCATAAGATTCCGGTACGTATTTATTAGGTAAAAGAACGTCGTTACCTTCCTCGTCTCCAAGAAATAGCCCTACGCTGGTATCCCTTAAAATCTCAAGTTTATTTATTCTTCCCAAGTCTATCATACCACAAAATTACGTTTAAATATTTGAAGCTCATCCTACAAACGAAAAAGGGCTATTCCGTTTGGAATAGCCCTTTTAAAATATTTGATTATGTTTCTATTTATAAACAGATTCCTTATTGAAATGCTTGCACAGCATATAATAAACTACTGCTCTGTGTTTGTTCTTATTGGATGAACCATATTTATCCATAACGCTTTTAATTGCGGTCATCAACTCCGGACCATCTTTTAGCCCTAATTTTTTAACAAGGTAATTATTTTTAACTGTCTCCAATTCTTTTTCATCACCTCCAGAAACCTTAGAGGCATCTAGATTGTAAATGGAAGGTCCAAGACCAACAGTCACTTTTGTAAGTAGGTCCATATCCGCACTTGTACCAAATTTATCTTTGATATCGGCGGCATATTTTTCGATAAGTTCATCTCTTTTACTCATAATACGTAGTGTCTTAAATTTGTAGTTAATAGTTCTCTAAGATATAAAATGAAAGTAATCCATCAAAATTTTATTGTTCAATAGTCGTGGCGTAAAAATTTCAAGTAGTTTAGGATCATCCGATACCTCGTAGAAAGATTGTAGTTCTTTCCGAAGGGATTGCTCATCCGTGGCCTCGTTATAAATCAACCCGTACATCGCGCACAATGATCGTGCATTGAGGTCATGTTTGGTCTCAAAATACCTTTCAAAATTATCAGAATCCTCCTTGCCCGGTAATATTCTAAATATACCTCCTCCACCGTTGTTTATCAGAATGATTCTAAAATCTTTTCTTATATAGTTGTTCCAAAGGGCATTACTATCGTAAAAAAAACTTAGGTCTCCCGTAATTAGGAGCGTAGGAGCATCATCCTGCAAAGAAGCTCCAATAGCTGTAGAAGTGCTACCATCGATACCACTTGTGCCCCTATTACAAAAAACTCTCAATGTAGGCTCTAAATCGAATAATTGAGCATATCTCACAGTGGAGCTGTTAGAAAGTTGCAATTGATGTCCTTTTGGTATCTTCTTGAGGATGATATCATAAACCAAAAAATCAGAAAAGGGTATTTGGGCAAGATATTCCTCTCTCTTTTCCTTATGGTGGTTTTTTAGTTTATCCCATCGTTCAAAATAGTTACTTGAAACGTTATTCTGGTTCGCGTACAGCCTTGTTATAAACTCGTTGACCGATAACTTGAAATGCCTTTTTAAACAAAAGAAAGTGTCATTTGCCTTGACCCCTCCTACATGCCAATGTTGGTCTGGTGCGTATGTTCGGAGAAAAGCCTTTATTTTTTTTGAAACAATAAGACCTCCAAAGGTCAATACAATTTCAGGTTTTAATTCTTCAAAAAGATTTTCTTTGTCGTCGGATAGTTCTATTGGGGCCAAGATGGTGTCTATACTCGCGAAAAAATTGGGGTGGTATAAATTAGAGGTGGTTTCTGTAAAAACTAGGACCGTAGGATCATTTCCTAACTTATCCAATAATTGCGAATCCACGTTATTAGGTGAATTTACCCCAACAAGAACAATTTTACGTTTCGCCTCGTGCCAAATTTTTATGAACTCATCTAACGGACCAACGGCTTCTTGGTTAGGCTTGTGAAATTTTATCGCAGTCTTCGTATTAGAAGCAGTAAGAAAGTCGTACAAGGGCTCCTCAAAAGGGGCGTTGATGTGGACCGGCGTATTTTGCTTGATGCAAAGGTTAATGGCGCTGTTGAGTTCATCATCGTTAAAAGATTGAACCTCTGTCTGAATTCCATACACATTCCCCATGGTAATCCATTGTGGACTATACCGTTCAATTTTTGATGTAGCGTGAGTAACATCCTGTTTCAAATTTGCAGAATATCCAATGTGTCTGTCAAAAACATTGTCCTGACGGATGGTCTGTCCGTCACCAATGTCTATTTTATAAGCTGGTCTATCCGCTGAGATTATGACTAACGGTATCTGACTATAAAAGGCTTCCGCGATTGCTGGATAATAATTGAGTAACGCACTACCAGAAGTACATACGAGCGCAACAGGTTTGCAAAGTTGTTGTGCCATGCCCAAGGCGAAAAATGCGGCACAGCGCTCATCAACAATACTAAAACAGTTAAAAAAAGGGTTTTCCGTAAATGAAATGGTCAAGGGTGCATTCCTTGATCCCGGTGAGATTACTATATTGGAAATATCCTTGGCCTGGCAATGCTGAACAATCGTTTGGGCCAAAGGAATTGAGGAGTATTTCATGCTTTACAAAAATACAATCTGTATTGTCTAAACCCAATAGTTTAACCTACTATTTGGCATATAAAACCTTAAGCATTGTACGGCTTTTGTTCACCGTTTCCTCCCACTCACTTTCCGGATCGGATTCTCTGGTAACCCCTCCCCCAACGTATACAATAGCCTTTTTATCAACTATCTGCAAACATCGCAAGTTCACGAATAGTTCCGTAGATTTTTTTACTGAGCGATAGGCCCCGTTTTCAATATTCTTCTTGTTGGAATTTCTTTTCGTTTCAGAAGTATGATTAAGTTCCCCAAGAAAACCGGTATAAAACTTCCTGTCATAGTTTTCATTTTCCAGAATAAAATTTCGACTACTTTCCTTGGGCAATCCGCCCACAGCAGGTGTTGGATGTAATTGCCGGATAACCTCTGGAAGTAAATCGGGACGCATCCTTCCAGTTATACTGGTTTTTAAATGCAGCAAATTTCCGGCCTTTATGGTGGACACCTCAGAAACCGCGATATCGAAAACGATATTTTTCAGGGCATCATGAATATAATCCGTAACTAATTGTTGCTCTTCCTTTTCCTTATTTTCCCAATGGGGATTTAAATTTCCCGTATAGGCCTGTGTACCTGCTAAGGAGTTGGTCGTTAGTTGACCGTTTTCCAGCTTTAAGAATTTTTCTGGTGTTGCACCCAACCATAAGCCGACTTTTGGGTGAAACCATATGTAACAGAATGCACTGGAATAATTGGCCAACAGCCTTTCAAAAACCGATGTCGGGTGAATGTCATCTTTGCTTTTTATTGCTCTTGAAAGCACTACTTTTTTTAGACGCCCCCTCTCTATTTCCCTAATCCCTTTTTTTACCAAATTCGTATGGTATATTTTTTCGACTTCAGAAATATTGGGTTCAATTCCATCATTCTTTAAAGAATTTGCAGTGCTGAGAAAAGTCGCCTTATCAATTCTATCTGGTTTCAGAAGTATAGCTGGAGTGTTACTATCAAAAGGTGCAAATACAAAACCTTCTTCCGTAAAATTCTTAGCGTAGTATAGCGCCATGTCATCTTGGAACAAAGCCTTTACAGAATCTTCATTAGGTTTTCTATATGCCACAAAGGGGAGTCCAGCTTGGTAATGCTGTTTTATATTTTCTAAAAAATCAGAAAACATAATTAAGTTCTAGGTAATGAAATGGTCGTTAGCTTACATAGTGAAATAAGCGTGTCCTCAGCATCCGTTATTCGTATATGCCATAACTGGGTTGTCCTACCCTTATGAACTATATTGGCTTTAGCATATACAAAACCTTCTCGAATACTCTTTACATGATTGGCAGAAATCTCCAATCCGCGGACAAAGAATTTTTTCCCATCCAAAAAAATAAAGGATGCCATACTGCCCACACTTTCCGCAAGGGCTACGGAAGCTCCCCCATGCAAAACCCCATCCGGCTGATGTACTTTGGGAGTAACCGGCATTTTAGCCACTAAATAATTCTCACCTACATCTATGTACTCTATTTCTAAAGTTTCCATCATCGTATTCTTAGATGATGCGTTGCATACTTTTAGAATTTTATCTTTGTAATCGTCCATTAGCAAATTTTTGTAAAATTACGGAATAGGAGACCAAGTACCTCAAAGGAGGCGATTAGAATTTATATGAAAGAAAGAACTAAAAGTGTTACCTATAAAAGCACCAACACTTACGAAACACTGAACGAATTCACAGAGAAAACCAAGAATGTCTGGATTGTTTTTCATGGTATTGGCTATTTGAGTCGCTATTTCTTAACTTATTTTGATGAACTTCCACGAGAGGAAAATTACATCATAGCGCCCCAAGCCCCCTCTAAATACTATTTAAAAAATGAATATAAATACGTAGGCGCCAGTTGGCTTACCAAGGAAAACACCAATTTAGAAATTGAAAATGTGCTATCCTATTTAAACAGTGTTCTGAAGGCTGAACAAATTCCGGCAACGAGTAATTTGATAGTTTTTGGGTTCTCCCAGGGTGTTTCCATAGCTACGCGATGGTTATCGAAAACAAAGTTGAATTGCTCCAAATTGATTCTTTATGCAGGTGGGATTCCCAATGAACTCACTGCCTCGGATTTTAAATATCTTATCGAAAACAAAACTGAAGTACAAATAGTTGTAGGCAGAAACGACGAATATCTTACCCCGAAAAGAATGGAAATTGAATCAAGGAAAATAGAGTCTCTTTTCAACGGTAAAGCCAAGCAGCTTGTTTTTGAAGGTGGACATGAAATAAAAAAGGAAATTATAAACGCTTTGGTATAGCAGAAAAAAGATGGTTTTAGAAAATTACAGGGTAAAATTGATGCCCTTAACTTTGGACAACTTTCATCATTTGATTCCAGTGGCATCAGAAGAAAACCTTGTGCAGTACTCTCCTTCATCTATTGAAACACCCGAAAAATTAAAAGAATACGTACAAACCGCCTTAGAACAACAGCAGCTGCAAACAAGCTTACCTTATATCATATATGACAAGCAAAATGCTTCTTTCGCGGGAAGCACTAGATACATGAATATTCATTGGAAAAATAAAGTATTGCATATTGGCTCTACATGGATAGGAAAAGCTTTCCAAGGAACTGGACTAAATTCACAGATGAAATATTTGATGTTGGAAAACGCTTTCCATCAAATGGATTTTGAAAAGGTTGAATTTAGAATCGACGAACGTAACATCAAATCCAGAAAGGCTGTAGAAAAACTTGGTGCCGTATTAGAGGGAATCTTACGACAAGATGTCTATTTGACGGACGGTTTTAAAAGAAATACCTGCTGTTATGGTCTATTGAAGCAAGAGTGGGAAGCGGTAAAGTCTAAGAATTTTCCTAATGTATAAAGTAGTGAAATACGCTTAAATTACTTTTCAAAAAAAACCTCAGTCTTTGTTTTCTACTACCGATTCAGACTCGTAATATGTAATTCTTCTGGTCTTATACGTATTATCTGGAGTAATGATTTGCTTGATCCAATTTCCGCCTTCCCCTTTGTCGTACTGGTAGATATATTCTTTCTTTTCAATGAGATCTCCTGTCTTTGAAATCTCTTCAATCAGCATTCCGTTCGCATCATATTTAAAAGTTGTCCTCGTGGTAGGAACGAAGCTTTTTTCTTCCTTATTAAACTCAAATTCTTGCTGTGCCAATAGTTTACCTTCTGGGCCAAAAACCTCTTCGAACGCCATATTCTCCTCTCCTTTTAAAAACTCCTTGGTCAGAACTACCTTTTTCATAACACCGTCCTTCCCCTTACGAGAGGACGTCCTTACGGATTTTAAAGGAACGTTATTCAATAAATAGGTTGTTGTTGTTTCTCCTTTGTATTTTTTATAATCTACCAAAGTCATATCTGTTCCATCATTGTTACTTCTGGTCATTTTCACCAATTTCCCATTATGATTAAATTCATATACGTACTGGTCTAAAAATTCCTTTTCATACGAAACTATTTTCTCAGTGATCCTACGATTAGGTACGGAATCAATTTCATAGAAATTTGCTATTGAAGTACTTGGGTCAAAGGTATTATCCCTGTATGACTCCGACCTTTTTTCTAGAAGCTCATCGCCATCATATTTATAATACGTAACATCATAGTCATTGTCATTATATCGTGTTACAGATTTTGTAAGGAGACCTTTTTTATTGAAGTCATATTCTTCCTTACCATAGTTGGTGATAACAAGGCAAGTTTTTACACTATCCTTTAAATCAAAATCAGACAAAGAAAAAATCCTGAATTCCTGAGCATTACTTTCAACAAAGAAACTGAGCAGAAAGAAGGTGAAAATGTGGCGGTAGTTGTTTGTCATAAATCAAAATTACTTTATATTCCTACAACGAAAAACAAAAGGTATACCAAAAAATAAAAAGGAGCGGTGATTACCGCTCCTTTTTCGATGTTATGTTTATTAAAATTATTTAACTTCCTCGAAGTCTACGTCTTCTACGTTGTCACCCTCTGGTGAAGTAGCGTCAGCGGTTGCTTCTCCTTCAGGAGCTCCTCCACCTGCTTGTTGCGCTTCCGCTTGAGCTTTGTACATCTCTTCGGATGCTACTTTCCAAGCTTCGTTTATTTTATCCAAAGCTGGGGTAATTTGGGCCAAGTCCTTCGATTCATACGCTTTCTTCAGTTCCTCCAAAGCTTCTTCGATAGGTTTTTTCTTATCGTCCGATAATTTATCCCCAAATTCCGTCAATTGCTTTTCGGTTTGGAAAATCATAGCATCGGCTTCGTTCAGCTTATCCGCAGTTTCTTTCGCTTTTTTATCAGCATCGGCATTCGCTTCTGCCTCCGCTTTCATCTTTTTAATTTCCTCTTCGGTCAATCCAGAAGAAGCTTCGATACGAATATCTTGGGTCTTATTGGTAGCCTTATCGGTAGCGGATACTTTTATAATTCCGTTTGCATCGATATCGAAAGTCACTTCAATCTGCGGGGTTCCTCTTTGTGCGGGTGGAATACCATCTAAGTGAAAACGTCCAATCGTCTTGTTATCGGCCGCCATAGGTCTTTCTCCTTGTAACACATGGATCTCAACAGAAGGCTGATTATCAGCCGCAGTAGAGAACACTTGTGATTTCTTGGTAGGAATCGTTGTGTTTGCATCAATTAACTTGGTCATAACACCCCCCATAGTTTCGATACCTAAGGAAAGAGGCGTAACATCCAATAACAATACATCCTTAACGTCTCCAGTAAGAACACCACCTTGTATGGCAGCACCTACAGCAACTACCTCATCCGGATTTACTCCTTTCGAAGGTTTTTTACCGAAGAACTTCTCGACTGCTTCCTGTACGGCAGGTATTCTGGTAGAACCACCTACAAGAATAATCTCATCGATATCGCTTTTAGAAAGTCCGGCAGCTTTTAATGCTGTCTTACAGGGCTCAATAGTCCTTTTTACCAAATCATCTATCAATTGATTGAATTTGGCCAAGGTCAATGTGCGCACCAAGTGCTTAGGTCCTGTTGCGGTCGCCGTTACATATGGCAAATTGATTTCGGTCTGTGCAGAGGAAGACAATTCTATTTTTGCCTTTTCAGCTGCCTCACGCAATCTTTGTAACGCCATGGCATCATCACGCAAATCGATGCTTTCATCTTTCTTGAACTCATCGGCCAACCAATCGATAATCTTTTGGTCTACGTCATCACCACCTAAGTGCGTATCTCCATCCGTTGCCAATACTTCGAAAACTCCATCACCCAACTCCAAGATAGAGACATCATGTGTTCCTCCACCAAAGTCAAAAACGACTATCTTCTGGTCGGTATCTTTTTTGTCCATACCGTAGGCCAAAGAAGCAGCAGTCGGCTCGTTGATAATTCGCTCAACGGTTAATCCTGCAATCTCACCAGCTTCCTTTGTAGCTTGTCTTTGCGCATCGTTAAAATAGGCAGGCACAGTAATAACTGCTCTAGTTACATCCTGTCCTAAATAATCCTCGGCCGTTTTCTTCATTTTTTGAAGGATCATGGCCGATAGTTCTTGAGGCGTGTACAAACGTCCGTCGATATCTACACGTGGGGTATCATTATCCCCCTTAACTACTTTATAAGGTACCCTTTCCGCTTCTTTCTTGGATTCGGAATACTTATTCCCCATGAATCGTTTGATAGAATATATCGTATTGTTAGGGTTAGTAACCGCCTGACGCTTTGCAGGATCACCGACCTTAATTTCACCACCTTCTACAAATGCGATAACCGATGGAGTAGTTCTTTTTCCTTCCGCGTTGGGAATCACTACCGGCTCGTTACCTTCCATTACGGAAACACAGGAGTTGGTAGTACCCAAATCTATTCCTATAATTTTACTCATTCTATATGTTTTAAATATTAGTGCTTGTTTTATTAAATCGTTTTGTAAATGTCAAACAATATGCCAAGCGTTGGCAACCTGACATGATGTCATTTAGTATTGATTTAATGGCCTCATAAGCAACGGAGCAAAATTGATTTCAACCACCTATGGACTTTAGAATTACAAGACATAAAATAGCATAAACTCCCTGCGGAACTTCGTACCTTAGTCAAACAATAAAACCAATAATGCTTCAAATTGAATGTATCAGCATATTTGATATGCTTAAAATAGGGGTTGGTCCATCAAGTTCTCATACTTTGGGTCCATGGCGCGCTGCCGAAAAATGGATAAAGGAGCTTAAATCCTTGGGTGTTTTTGAACAGGTAAAAGAGGTCAACGCACACATTTATGGATCTTTGGCATTAACCGGTAAGGGCCATGCCACTGATTACGCAATCATACTTGGACTATCAGGTGCCGATCCAGAATATGTACCTATAGAAGATATTCATGCTTCGGTATCATCGGTTAAAGAAGGGCGAACGCTCAAATTGGGAGCTGAGATGACTATTCCATTTGACCCCCAAACGAATATAATCTTTCATAGAAAATTCCTTCCTTTTCACGCTAATGGAATCAAATTTGAAGCTTTACTTAACACCGGACAAAAGAAGTCTAAAACTTATTATTCTATTGGAGGTGGATTTGTGGTTACTGAAGAACGTAAAAATGCCCGTAAAAAAGTCGCCGCTTTTAATTCCTTTCCATACCCTCTTCAAAAGGGTACTGAATTGTTGGAATTTTGTAAGACAGAAAATAAGAGCATCTCTGAAATTGTTCTGGAAAATGAGCGTTCCCTTAGGACGGATTCTGAAATAGACAAAGAACTACACCGCATTTGGGACACCATGTTGGAATGTATGTATACGGGTTGCCATACCGAGGGTAAGCTACCTGGTGGCCTTAATGTGAAGCGCAGGGCGTTTGAAATGCATAAAAATTTAAATGGAGGTTTGCCGTACTCCAATCCGGAGGAATGGCTAATGACCATCCGACAGACGGAAGTGAAATTCCGTCAAATCCTACAATGGGTAAGTTGCTTTGCACTTAGTGTAAACGAGGTTAACGCTTCCTTGGGAAGGGTCGTTACGGCACCTACAAACGGAAGTGCAGGAGTAATCCCTGCCGTACTTATGTATTATATGGTGATTGAGAACCATGCCGGAAATTTTGACCATATCAAGCAATTTCTATTGGTTGCCGGTGAGATTGGCAGTATATTCAAAAAAGGGGCGACAATATCCGCAGCAATGGGTGGTTGCCAAGCTGAAATAGGCGTTTCATCAGCAATGGCGGCGGGTGCATTGACCGAGCTTTTGGGAGGATCTCCGGAACAAGTATTGATGGCAGCTGAGATAGCCATGGAACATCATCTGGGACTTACGTGCGATCCTATTGGTGGGTTGGTTCAAATTCCATGTATAGAACGTAACTCCATGGGAGCTATAAAAGCAATTAATGCCGCCGAACTTGCGCTGGGCTCTGACCCTTTGGAAGCTAAGGTCCCATTAGACAAAGTAGTACAGACGATGTGGGAAACAGCTAAAGATATGAGTTCAAAGTACAAGGAAACTTCTGAGGGTGGTCTAGCTGTAGGCGTATTTTTGAGTGATTGCTAAGAGACTTTCTTTAAATACTCCAGCACATTTTTGGCTATTCGCTCCTGAATATTGGAAATATCCGCTTTCAAGAACTTTTCTCCAGTTATTTTTTCATAAAGTTCAATATACCTTTCAGAAACCGAGTTAATATAATCGTCGGTCATATGGGGTACAGTTTGACCTTCTAGTCCCTGAAAATTATTGGCGATTAACCATTGTCTAACGAATTCTTTTGAAAGTTGTTTTTGGGCTTCTCCCCTATCCTGCCGCTCTTGATATCCCTCCTTGTAGAAATATCGGGAAGAGTCTGGTGTATGTATCTCGTCAATCAATACAATTTTCCCCTCTTTAGTTTTTCCGAATTCATATTTCGTATCCACTAAAATCAATCCCCTTTCATCTGCAAGTTCAGTTCCTCTTTTAAACAAATCTTTTGTGTAATTTTCCAGAAACTCGTAATCCTCTTTGGACACGATTCCCCTTTTTAAAATTTCCGCTTTAGAAATATCCTCGTCATGATCACCTTTTTCGGCCTTGGTTGCAGGGGTAATGATGGGTTCTGGAAATTTGTCATTCTCTTTCATCCCATCCTGCATATAAACACCACAAATTAGACGCTTTCCCGCTTTGTACTCCCTTGCCGCGTGTCCGGAAAGATAGCCGCGTATCACCATCTCAACTTTAAAGGGTTCGCATGCGTAACCCACAGCCACGTTTGGGTCTGGAGTCGCTATAAGCCAGTTAGGAACAATATCCTTGGTAGCTTCCATCATTTGTGTGGCAATCTGGTTCAGAATCTGCCCTTTATAGGGTATTCCTTTGGGCATTACCACGTCAAAGGCAGATAGTCTATCAGTAGCCACCATGACCAAAATATTATTTTCCAGCGTATATACTTCCCTAACTTTTCCCTTGTAGACGTTCTTTTGACCTGGAAAATTGAAGTTGGTATCGATAATGGTATTGGACATAAATAACTATTTAGTTTTGATGCTCAATGTTTTTATATGCATCAATCACCTTTTTAACTAGTTTATGACGAATAACATCCTTATCATCAAGATATATCATATCTATTCCTTCTACGTCTTTAAGTATGAGTAGTACTTCTTTCAGGCCGGAAATGGTTCTTCGTGGCAGATCTATTTGACCAGGATCTCCGGTAATTAGGAACTTTGCATTCCTACCCATCCTCGTAAGAAACATCTTCATCTGCGCATGCGTCGTATTCTGGGCCTCGTCGAGGATAACAAATGCGTTGTCCAAAGTTCTTCCTCGCATGAATGCCATGGGGGCAATCTCTATGGTTCTGTTCTCAATGAAATGCGTCAATTTTTCTGCCGGAATCATATCACGCAAGGCATCGTATAAAGGTTGCATGTAGGGATCTAATTTTTCTTTCAAATCTCCTGGAAGAAATCCCAAGTTTTCTCCTGCTTCTACGGCGGGTCTGGTAAGAATAATTTTCCGTACCTGTTTTTCCTTTAACGCCTTCACCGCTAAGGCGACACCCGTATAAGTTTTACCTGTTCCCGCTGGGCCAATGGCAAAAACCATATCGTTCTTTTTAGCGGCATCCACCAATCGTCGCTGATTTACCGTCTGCGCCTTTATAAGGCGACCGCTTACCCCGTGAACCAGAGTTTCCCCACTGTTCTCGGAGGATTGATAATCGGTACTACCATTACTCGAAAGTACGCGCTCAATAGCATTTTCGTCAAGTTTGTTGTACTTAACAAAATGTGCCGTAAGCATATCAAACCGTTTATCAAATTCCTCAAGAAGGTCTTCGTCCCCGTAAGCCTTTATTTTATTTCCTCTTGCTACAATTTTTAGTTTTGGAAAATATTTCTTTAGAAGATCAATGTGTTCGTTCTGTTGTCCAAAAAACTCTCTTGGACTAATTTCGGTAAGTTCTAAAACCAGTTCGTTCAAATAGTGGGATTTAGTAAGATTGTAACCATTCGAAGTTTAATTTCGCTTGGCTGTTTTTTTGTTTAATTTTGTGAATCAAATTTAAGTAAAATTAAGTTTTACTAACCAAAAACATATCAACATTGCTGCATGGCAATAATAACATTAACTACAGATTTTGGGCTCAAAGATCACTTCGTTGCGGTTCTCAAAGGTTCCATTTATACAGAATTACCCGATGCTAAAATTGTTGATATTTCCCATGACATATCCCCCTTTAACATTCAAGAGTGCGCTTATATCCTAGAAAATAGTTATCACAGTTTTCCCAAGGGAACCATACATATCGTAGGGGTGGATTCCGAAGCTACCAGCGAGAACAAACATATTGCCGTTCTAGTCAACGGACACTATTTTATTAGTGCAAATACCGGTGTTGTTGGGCTTATCACCTCCAAAATGAAACCGGATAAAGTGGTGGAAATCAGTATTCCAAATCCCTTATACGGATCATTTCCCGTCATGAGCGTGTTCATTCAAGTTGCCTGCCATATTGCTAGGGGTGGAACCCTGGAGGTCGTAGGCAAACCTTTTGGAGATCTTAAAGAGTTGAGGGAATTTTCACCTAGAATTGCCGAAGACGGTAAAAAGATTATTGGAAGTGTTATCTATATTGATAACTATGGCAATGTAGTCACCAACATTGAAAAGCTCCTCTTCGATGCCTATAGAAATGGAAGGGAATTTGAGCTCCACGCTAGAAACTATAAAATTAAGACTATTCATAAAGCGTACAGTGATATTATCGATTTTACTTTGGATAAAAATCAAAGAAAAGGTGATGGTGACCTGCTGGCACTTTTTAATTCCTCCAATTACATTGAATTGGCCATTTATAAAAGTAACTTGAATACCGTTGGTGGAGCTTCTACCCTACTTGGTCTTGGGTATAGGGATACTATTATCATCGATTTTCTTTAGAGAAGAAAAATACCACCTTTTAAACACCCCTGCTATTCTCCCTTTTTCAATGATTGGTATTCGGTCGCCATGGTTAATAACTATTGCTTAAACTCTTCCCTGGTTTTTTAAAAGTTGGTATGGCGGTGCTTCGGGCCTTATAATACGTTGCTCGTACTGTTGATAAGTTTGTTTCCTATAAAAGACCAATTAAAATATCTTTGTTTGGAATGACCCATCTATAAACGATTGATAAAAAGGTATTGAAAACGGTGTGTCATCACTAACAAAACAAAGTGCAAAGAATGAAATTTATAGTATCAAGTACGTACTTATTAAAACAACTTCAGATATTGGGGGAGTGATTAACAATAGTAATACACTTCCTATTTTAGATAATTTTCTATTCGATTTAAACAAGAACAAGCTAACGGTTTCCGCTTCGGACCTTGAGACCACCATGAGTTCTGTTTTGAATGTGGACTCCGACAATGAAGGCGTCATTGCAGTACCCGCCCGATTACTTCTGGAAACCCTGAAAACATTTCCTGAACAGCCGTTGACTTTCATAATAGAGGACAATAATACGGTAGAGATCAGCTCCAATCACGGTAAGTACGCCTTGGCCTACGCAGATGGTGCAGAATTCCCTAAGGCCGTTGAGTTATCAAGTCCCAGCTCTACAACTTTATTGGGAGATATTTTGGCAACAGCTATAAACAAGACCATTTTCGCCGCTGGGAATGATGATTTAAGACCTGTCATGAGCGGAGTCTTTTTTCAGTTTTCTACAGAAAACTTAACTTTTGTCGCCACCGATGCTCATAAATTGGTGAAATATCAGCGAACGGATGTTGTAGCCTCTCAAGTGGCAGAATTTATTATGCCCAAAAAACCATTGACACTTTTAAAAGGAATACTGGCCGGAAGTGAATCCGATGTTCTCATTGAATATAACGATAGTAACGCTAAATTTACCTTTGATGACACCGAACTGATATGTAGACTTATCGATGGGAAATATCCCAATTACGAAGCGGTGATACCAAAGGAGAACCCCAATAGATTGACTATAGCTAGAAATCAATTTCTAAGCTCCGTCAAAAGGGTTTCTATATTTTCCAATAAAACCACCCACCAAATACGACTTAAAATTGCTGGGGCGGAACTTAATATTTCCGCAGAGGACATAGACTACTCTAACAAGGCCGAAGAACGGTTAACCTGTTCCTACCAAGGTGATGATATGCAGATTGGTTTTAACTCAAGGTTTTTAACCGAAATGCTTAACAATCTTACGTCTGACGAAGTTTCCCTGGAAATGAGCCTTCCAAATCGCGCTGGTATATTAACCCCGATAGATGGGTTAGATGAAGGTGAAAACATTACCATGTTGGTGATGCCGGTGATGTTGAATAATTAGAAAAATATAGTCGGTATTCATAAAAAAATAAGGGCAGATTAAACTCCGCCCTTTTTTATTATTATGAAATGTCTATGCGATAAATTTAATGGTCCCAAAATAGCTGGGAGATTCTCCGTTGCTAGCTTTAACTGCATTTACAATGGGTATAAGTAGGGATAGCATTCCAGTAAAAATTAAGAGTAAAATGCCAAGACCAAAGAGTAAAATTGCAGGTATACCTATAATAATGTAAAGTATCAGGCTGAGTTGAAAATTAACGATAGCCTTCCCATGTTCATCCATTCCAATAACGGAATCTTTCGTAGTAAGCCATAGCACTAGCGGCACTATGAGGCCTCCAAATCCAGTAATAAAATCCAAGTATTGGGAGAGATGGGCAATTACGATTAATTTTCTATCCTCCCTTAATGCGATGTTTTGATTTACAATTTCCATTTTTTGATTGATTTATGATGAATAACTACCATATACGTCTCAAAAAAAGAGCAATTGTTACAGAAAACATTTGAAATGTAATAAATTATTGTTTCCTTTTTAACTTATCCAATTTCCCTTTATTCTTTAAAATCTTAGCATTCAGGTCCAAAATTTTTTCTTCCATCTTTTGGATATCCACTGGCGCCAGAGTGCCTTTAATCTTTCCCTTTTCTATTTTATTTTGAAGTCTTATCGCTTTTTTAGCGTCTTTATCAATGGATTTTTCTCTAGACTTAATTTCCTTTTTTAATTTTTCTACCTTCTTAGCTTCTTTTTCCTTTTTATCTAAAAGGCGCGCTTCTTTTTCGGCTTTTTCTACTTTTCGCTTAACTTCTTTTGCCTCTTCTTGTTCATCAACTACCACAACTTTGTCAGCGGGTAAATTATCCTCTTGTGCTGTCACCATCACGGGAGCAACTGTGAAAAATATGAAAATAAGCAGTTGTAAGAAATATTTCATGAGTTGCATTAAAATTTTATCGAATACTAAATTACCAAATAATCAATGAATAAAATTTTAAATCTTAAATACACCTATGTATTTACTTGAGGCAATATTGTAAATTCAAGAGAAGCACTAGACCTCATGAATTTTAATCTAACAAATCTGAAAGTGTAAGGTGAATTAAAGGTCTATTTGCTTTCCATTTTAATGCTACGTTCCACGTCCAAGGCGGGCATCAAAACCGTGGGATCCACAGAAACATCCTTTGACTGTATGACACGTAAAACGGTGAGCAGAAGAATTTTCATATCCAACCAAAAAGATAGGTTCTCAACATATTCTATGTCCAATTTAAGTCTATCGTCCCATTTAACCGTATTTCTTCCAGAAACCTGAGCAAGACCCGATATACCCGGCCTTACCGTATGCCTTAGCTCTTCCTCCTTGGTATAGAAAGGTAGATAGCGTACCAACAGTGGCCTTGGGCCAACAAAACTCATATCTCCTTTAAGTACATTGAAAAGTTGAGGCAACTCATCTAAGGATGTTTTTCTAATAATAATGCCGATTGGTGTTAGACGTTTACCATCTGGCAAAAGCTTTCCCGAAGCATCTTTTTTATCGTTCATGGTCTTGAACTTATTTATGGTAAATACTTTCTTATGGCGACCAGGCCGTTGCTGTTGAAAAAAAGGTTTCCCCTCATTAGCAAAAAGGAGCATTACAAAAATCAGTAAAATAATAGGTGAAAAAACTACTAATACTAATAGAGCAGTAAAAAAATCAAGACTACGTTTTACAATTGGATAGATACGGGGCATAATTTTTATGTTGCAAACATACTATTGTTAAAAAAATAATAAGCTAGACTACTTTTTTATAATTATTTACGGTTAACCTTCTTTTTCCTGAAGCAAGCTGAGGAAAGGCTTTCACATATTCAAATTTAATGACTGCATCTTTACCAAGATATTTTTTGAGCCTTTTAATTAATCCTTCTTCGTTCATAAAAACTCCGTCCAAATTTAATTTAGCAGTATATTCTTTTTCTGATTCCTGAATGAGTTGAAATTGCTTCAATTCTGTAAAGTATTCCATTTCAAAGGCAACGTATGGAGAAAGCGGTTCGCCTTTAGTACTATAAAGAACATCCATACGGCGACCTTCAATTTTAGTCAACAAAGGCGCACAATCCTTATCTCTCTTCTCCATCACTCCTAAATCTCCCGTATCATATCTAATCATTGGCATACAATAATTAAATAAATCAGTAATTACAATTCTGCCCATTTGCCCTTCAGATACGGGATTATCATTGTCCAATTGTAATATTTCAACGTAATAGCTGGCCCAATTGATATGATAATCATCCCCGGTTTCATTGCTCTGTTGAGCGAATATTCCATTTTCAGAATTTGAATACCTTGTTACTACAGGACAACCAAAAAAAGTTTCCATAGACTTTTTTGTGTTTGGGCTAAGTGCTTCAGCAACAGCTATAATAGATTTGAAATTTCTTTCAAGAGGAGTCCTATTCTCAGATTCTAAATGTCTACAGATATCCGTAAATGCTGAAGAATAACCTATAAGCGCTTTATTAGAAACATCCAGCTCCATTCTCGATATCAACTTATCTAAATACGATTTGGAAAAATCAGTGACATTTACTTCTACCATATTAATAAGAAAATTTCCAAAAGCTGTCCTACTTGTTTCTGGCACCCATTTTCTTACATAATAGAGCCTATCCCCTAATACATAACCTCCTTTTTTACCAAAGTAAAGAGTGTCAGCTAAATTGCGGTTTTTCTTAATTTTATCTTGCCTTACTCGAAAAGGAATCCCAGTTGTACCGCTTGTTGCTATTTCAGTAAATGGTTTATCTCTGTAAGATAATGATAACATGTCCTCGTAGGCTTCTCGAATATCGATTTTCGAAATTACCGGAAAATCTGAAATATCTTTAAAACCCTTAAATTTGAAATACCAAGGCGTACTATCTACTGCATGTTTTAAATAATTATATAAAATACTATCTCTCCTTTGTTTTGACTTTTCTGAAGTAAAATTTTCCAAAATAAATGAGATATCTTCCAAATGACTCTTAATACTATTATCTTTAAAATTGTCCAAAGACCAAAAAAGTAATCTTCTAATTTGTTCAAGTATTCTCATATATCGAATTTCAGATTTAAACGCATTTACCAATGTTATGTCTAATTCACCAATAGCTAATCCCAAATAAACCTCGTTTCTGAATCAATGTTTTTTTAACAATTAGTAAACTAATAATGATTTCTTTGGCAATATGCGAAAGAAAAAAAATCATTAAATTTAAATCGTTCAAAAGCAATTTAGCTTCGTAGAGTCGTTGGCCGCGGATATTAATTCTATTTAACCACACAGATTTATTCTGGGCGTATTGCCATTTTTGAATCTAAAAACCCCAACAAAAAAAGATTTATATTATGACGTAATATTAAAATTTATATAACATTTTTTCCGACAATTATAAATTTTAAATCTCAAAAAATAAAATTCGCTATTGACCTTCCAGATACTGATACTCATTCAATACTAAATCCCAAATCATCTTTCTTTCAAATCTTTTGGTAATGGATTCTCTTATTTGGATTGAATCGTATATACTATCATTTTCATGAAACTTTGAAATCATTTTCTCCATTGCTTCAGTTAATTTTTGAACGTTTTTAACAGGAATTATTACACCGTTCTCGTTTTCCTTTATTATTTCATTACATCCATTGATGTTAGAAACAATACTTGGAATACCCATAGCACCAGATTGCATTACTACATTTGGGAAACCTTCACGATAACTAGGAAATACTAAAACATTACTTATTGCAAAATATGGACGAGGGTCATCCACCCAACCCGTTAGAACAATATTCTTATTTGTTTTAATAATCCTTTCTGTTTCTAATAATAGTGGGTCTAAATCATTTTCAAAGGGACCAACCAACAATAACTTGGCATTTATATATGTATGACTAACTTTTAGGAATGCAAGAATTAATTCATTTACTCCTTTATCACCAACTAACCTTCCTACATAAACAAAAACGAAATCAGAATCCTTAAAACCTAATTTTTTTAAAACTTATTATTTCTTTTTGATTAAACAATTCTGGATTAAAATAGTTTAAATCTATACCATTTGAGCTACCATTACCAATAACTTTAAGTTTACTATCCTCGGTATATCTATTCTCCAAAATAATATCTAAGAGCCCGAAAGAATTGGGATATATTTTGGTAGCACAACGATAGGTTATATTTTCAACAAAATCCAAAACAAATCTTTTAAATCCTTTAGTTTCAACCAAAGGTAAGCCTGCAATAGTATGCAATCTATGAGGTACCCTAGCTAAGTAGGCAGCCAACATTCCTAAAGTACCAGCTTTTGGAGTATGAGTATGTACTATAAATGGTTTTTCTCTTTTAAAAATTGTATAAAGCTTATAAGCTGCTTTTAAATCTTTAAAAGGAGTGATTTTTCTTGTCATTTCTACGGGGATAACCCTTACTCCCTCCTCTATTCCCACCAACGCTAACTTGTCCCCATCAGAAGATGATATGCCTAAGACTTCAAAATGTTTGGACATATACTTCATTTGTCCATGTAGAAGACCGCTTAACGACCCCGGAATTGTAGTTATCCTAATTAACTTCTTTTTTTCTTCCCGTTAGTCTTCATAAGTATTGTAATACCATTTTTGGAAGCAATAAAAAGTCCATACTTTAAAAGTATTATCCTCTTTGCCCGTAAGGTGATTGTTAATTAATTTTTTAATGTTATTTGAATTAAATATCCCTTGCTTCTGAATTCTCTCATGCTCAACATAACTTATTAGTTCTAGTTTTAAAGAAGACCTAAGCCAGTCGCCAACAGGAACACCAAAACCACTTTTACTCTTTTCCAAAAAATCCTTCGGGAACTGGTTTTCAAAAGACTTTTTAAGAATATATTTCTTGTTCCAGCCTTTAAGTAAATATTTCTCAGGAATTGAGTTTGTGTAATTCCATATTTTTTTATTTAAAAAAGGGGCTCTACACTCAAGTGAATTAAGCATGCTGGTTCTATCCACTTTAACCAACATGTCTCCTTCAAGACTTATATTCTTATCAATAATCCTAAAATCAGTCAGGCTATTTGGTTTGTATATTTTGGTTTTTTCCTTGTACCATTCAAAAATATCTTCTTGCCAATGCTCTTTCAATAGATAACGATCTAAAGAATTGTTCGAAAATCCCAATGAAATTATATCCCAATAATAGTTGCCATCATAATCAATAGACGTCAAAAGACGATTTATCTTATACCTTAACCCCCTATTATCATTAGAAACTTTAAGAAGAGGTGATGAGATGCGTTTCAATGTATTGTGTAGAGGCTTTGGTATAATTCTAGAATAATTGTGGTTCATTTTACCAACATAATACTTATTATATCCTCCAAAGACTTCATCTCCTCCATCGCCCGTTAAAGCTACTTTAACGTACTTTCTTGTCTTATTTGAAACTAAATAGGTTGGTAAGCTAGAAGAATCGGCAAAAGGTTCATCAAAATTTTGAAGTATTTCATGAACATTTTCATGAAGATCTTTTTCACCAATAATAAATTCATGGTGATTACTTCCTATTAAATTGGCAACCACACGAGACTTGTCCGTTTCATCAAAAGACTTTTTCTCGAATCCTATTGAAAATGTATCTATAGGTTTGGATTTGGCTTGCGATAAACATAGCGAGACCACTGAAGAATCTACTCCTCCTGAAAGAAAGGTCCCAATTGGGACATCCGAAACAGATCGACTAAGAACACTATCATAAACTAAATTTCTCACATTCTCTTTAGCCTCCTTAAAAGAGACATCATTTTTCTTCCTGGGAATTGACTCTTCCTCAATCTGGGAAATTTTAAAAGTTTTGTCGACTAAATCGTAAGAAATGTATGAATTAGGCTCTAACTTATAAACATCCTTATAAATAGTATAAGGACAGGGGGTGTAGGTAAGCCTAAAATATAAATTTAAGCCAATAGTAGAAATATCAGGCTTATAACCAATTCTATTTATGACGGATTTTAATTCTGACCCCCATATAAATTGATTTCCGGATTCACAATAATATAAAGGCTTTTCACCGAAAAAATCTCTAGCAATAAAGACTTTGTTCTTTATTTTATCATAAATACTGAAAGCAAACATTCCATCCAGTTTCTTAAATGAATTGGCACCCTCTTTTTCATAAAGTCTTAGGATAACTTCAGTATCACTTTGTGTCTTAAAAACAACTCCACTATTCTCAAGACTTCTTTTTAGTTCCAAGTAATTATATATTTCTCCATTAAAAACTATAATTATCTTACCGTCATCTGAGATAATAGGTTGCTTCCCTGAATTCAGGTCAATGATAGCAAGTCTTTGCATTCCCATTGCAAGACCATTATGTTGATCTGTAAATATCCCGTTATCATCTGGGCCTCTATGATAAATGAGATTGTTCATCTCATAAATATGAGAAGTCAAAGTCTCTTTCGTTGAACTCCTATTTGTTATAAATCCGTTTATTCCGCACATAAATATTATTGAAATATATGATTTGTATACCTTTTTAAAATCTGGCTCTTTTCGAAATCCATAACTCTTTTCTTAACATTTATTTTGCACAAACTCATGTATTTAGGATTCTTTGTAAAATAGTCAATAGCCTCTTTCATTAATTCTGTATTAGAGACGGGGACTAATAAACCAAAATCTGTAATCATGATAGAATTTTCTTTGGGCTTCTTAAGTTGTAAAATCTCCTCAGGGCCAGATTTGCAATTGGTAGATAAAATTGGCAATCCGCAAGCCATCGCTTCCAGTAGTACGTTTGGAAATCCTTCATGGCTAGATCCAAAAATAAAAAGATCAGCAGATTTTAGATATTTGAAGGGGTCTTTTTGGTGACCTAATAAAAAAACTCTGTCTCCAAGTTTGCAATGGTTAATTAGACTTTGTAATTCATTCTTTAATTCACCTATTCCAATAATGTAGAGTCTGATATTTGTAAAATCATTTATTGCCTTTATTAACATCCTGTGATTTTTACCAACATCCAGTCTTCCTATAGTTATTAAATTGAAAAAATCTTTATCGAAAAACCCATCTATTGGTTCTACAATATCAATAGCATCAATATCTACCGGGTTTGGAATTGTGATTATTTTTTTCTTTTTTATGTTAAAATTTTCTATTAGGTCATTGGAGTTTCCTACCGAGTTACCAATAATTAAATTTGATTTATCATAAAATGATGAAATTAAAATTTTGTT
The DNA here is from genome assembly GCF_027474845.2 of Maribacter aestuarii. NCBI lineage: Bacteria > Pseudomonadati > Bacteroidota > Flavobacteriia > Flavobacteriales > Flavobacteriaceae > Maribacter > Maribacter aestuarii. Next base: position 3,324,318 of record NZ_CP107031.2, on the reverse strand, counting down.
TATTTTAGAGTGTAAATTATTGTAGCCATATTGCAAACTTGGATACGCTCTTTCACTTATTATTACCTTTGACTCATTTCCAAAAAAAACTTTAGATAGAACATTAATTAAATTTGGTCTAGTGAGAAGACTAAATGAATAATTAATTTCTAATTCTTTATTCATTTTCGCATACTTGTATGCATAAATGGGTAGCTTAAGGAATTTAATTATTCCGATATCTGAATTTTTGGATTTACCTAAAAATTTTATTTTTACTTTACTAGGAATTGAATATTTTATGTTATTCTCCATTAATATAAGAGTAACATCTATTTCTTTCTCAATAAAATAAGCCATCAAATAAGAAGTAAATCTTTCCGCTCCTCCACTTGCCAGACTATAAATTAATATAGAAACGGACTTTTTATTTAATTGTAAGTCCCTCGCTATTTTCATTCATCCATTGTTTTAGCACTAATAAACGCCATATTAAACTATCTCGGTTCCAACTTCCTTTCATATGTTGCTGAATTTTCTTCTGAATCTCCAAGGCATCAATATTCGGTAAAGCTTTTAATCCATTAAAATCCAATTCATCCAAAACATATCCTTTTAAATCCTCGCGAAACCACTCTTTTAGTGGTATAGCAAATCCTGCTTTAGGCCTGTCAAAAATCTTCTTAGGCACATTGTCATAAAGAATATCCTTAAGAATACGCTTCTGATTCCCTTTTGTAAATTTAAAAGAGGTTGGTATAGATCTTGCAAATTCTACAACTCTATAGTCCATAAAAGGGGATCGTGCTTCTAAGGAATATGCCATTGTGGCCCTATCAACCTTAGTATTAATGTCCCCATTTAAATAAGTTTTGATATCGAAATCGGATATCCTTTCATAAATATTCTTATTATTATGATACAAGTACTGTGCGTAAAAATCAGAAATATCCTTATTATTTAAGTTCCGAATTTCATCAACGGCCCCGGTTATCATGCTTAAATATGCATCGTTAATATTTGCATTTTTTAGAACTTCTGCAATTACTTTACTCCTATAGTGTGGAAACATAAAAAGTATTTTAACAAAAACAGGTCTTAGAAATTCAGGCAGTTGATAAAAAACTTTTGCAACTCTAACCCAATTATACCTATGATAACCTAAAAAACTTTCGTCTCCACCATCACCTGAAAGAGCAACTGTAACATGCTTTCGAGTATATTTAGCCAAAAGCATAGAAGGAATAGCCGAAGAATCCGAAAAGGGTTCGTCATAATAATGGCTAAAATTTTGAATCAAATCAAGACCTTCCTTGTAATTACATTCAATAGTATGATGATCCGTTTTAAGATGATTAGCAACGTCCTGAGCAAATCCACTTTCGTCATAACCTTTTGTGTTAAATTTTATCGAAAAAGTCCTAATCTTTGTGCTGTTTCCCTTCTGTGCTAGTGCTGCAACTAATGAAGAATCTACACCTCCCGATAAAAAAACACCTAACGGAACATCAGCAATCATACGTTTACGTACTGCGTCATCCAATAAGGTAGATAAGTCTCGTTTTGCATCTTGATAACTACCTTCAAACTTGCTTAGACCCTTAATGTCTAAATCCCAATATGCTTTTTGATTATATACCCCACTACTCAGATTATAATTAAATGCATGACCAGGCGGTAGTTTCTTTATTTCATTATAAATAGATTGTGGGTCGGGGATGTAACCCCACCTTAAATAATTCTGAATAGCAGAATTGGAAATACTTAAGTTATTATGACCAATTTGTATAGAAGAAAGTTGACTAGAAAATTCGAATTCTGTCTTATTATGATAATAATAAAAAGGTTTCTGTCCTAAACGATCTCTAGCTCCAAATAAAATTTTATGTTTTTTATCAAAGATTACAAAAGCAAACATCCCGTTTAAATATTTAGGACATTCTTCTCCGTATTCTAGATATGCCGCACAAATGACTTCTGTATCTCCTTTAGTTTTAAATGTATAGCCTTTTTGTAATAAGGTGTTTCTCAAATCTTGGAAATTATAAATTTCCCCATTAAATACAATATAAATCAGATTCATATAATTGAATGGTTGATTTGAACGAGAATCTAAATCGATAATAGCTAAACGATTATGACCTAGCGTCAATTGGTAATTTTCCTCAACAAAAATTTCAGATTCCGAATAGTCCGGCCCTCTAAAAGAAGTTCGATGAAGTTTTGAAGCTACTTCACTTTCAGCGTATGGAATCGTTGATCCGTAAATACCGCACATAAATTTTATTTAATTATTTTAATTATACAATAAGCGTTTTAAATCTTCTTCCGAAGAATTGAAATTCTTGTCACAGTCGTTTTGAAAATGATATAACTCTTAAACCTTAAAAATATAAACCTAATTGTCAAGATATACGTCTAAAAGTTATAGTAATTTTAAGTCTTATGGCTTACTATTTCTAGCATCTATTTGACAAAATTTTGCAATTCTTTTTTATAATTTTTAAAATAAAAGTAATTTTTAGAAGATTCAATTGCGTTAGGAATTATGTGTTTGTTTAGAACGGATAAATTTTCATATATATATATTAATTTATTTGACATTTCAAGCTCATTATCCGGAGGAACAATAAACCCATTGAATCCATCTTTGATATATAATTTGTTGTCGCTTATGTCAGTCAATAATATTATTTTCTTGTGATTTAAATAGTCTGAGAGTTTTGTTGAAAAACCATACTTATTTTGTAAACTAAATCCTCTAGGAATCACAAGAATATCTTGTTGGCTCAAAAATGTAGAAAATTCCTTAGGATTTAAGTTCCCGTAATAATTGATTTCATCTCTCAATCGGCATATTTCAACAAAATCATTACGATAATTTTCAAATATTGTACCGCATAAATTAAAAGATAATTTATAGCCTTTTTTTCTTAAGTCAGTAATTATATTTATAAAACTATCAAGATTCTCTTTTGTAGGATGAATACTTCCAGAAAACCCTATATTAGTTAGATTTTCTTTTGCATATAGATTACTTGACTTTTTAATATTTTTATAGGGATCGGTGAGAATAGGTATTCTCAAAATATTCTTATTATACCTTTTACCATAATTAACCATAGCAGTTGAGATACATATCAATCCGTCGTAAAAAATAAGAAATGGCTCCATAACTGTAAATACAGTTTTGAACACTATTCTTTTTATCGAATATTTTAACGCTCTAAAAGAGCCGGGAGCATGAAAAGAAGATGTGTATTTTGGAATTTCATTTAACTCATAGTAAACAGGCTTTCTTTTGATGTACTTGAAGAAAATAAGTGCTAAAATTTCTAAAGATACTAAAGGGTATGGGTAATAAATGTATACTTTTTTTCCAGAATGGCTATTTGAAAAAGAGGATAATTCCTTGAGGAAAAAAATTGTTTTAAAAAAGTTTTTGGTTAGTTTTTTCTTTTCTAAAACGAAAATATTAGGTTCCATTTCTTTAAAACATTCGTTATCTATTTTTGTGGAGCAACAACTTACTAAAAAAACTTTATGATTTATGTCGGCTAAAGCTTTAGCATAATATATCATTCTAGTGGCACCGGCACTTGTCTGAGTAAAATCAAAATTACTGTATATATAGTAATAAGTAAATTCCATTTCTATTTATCACTTTCCTTAGACCAAACAACCCTATTAACATAGTCTACATAGGACAATATTATCCGCACTACCTTTTCGCTTACATTGGGCATGGAGTAATCTGCAACTGGTCTAAAGTTCCGCTCTGGATTTCTTTCCTGCACCTCTAAAGCCGCTAAAGCCTGTAGAATTCTTTCAGGATTCAAACCAACCATCATAACGGAAGCTTCTTCCATCGCCTCAGGCCGTTCATGAGCCTCCCTAATATTAAGTGCTCTAAAATTTAATATAGAAGATTCCTCAGATATAGTGCCACTATCCGATAACACGGCAAAAGAATGGTATTGTAAAGCATTATAATCTGAAAAACCAAGGGGTTTTAAAAATTGTATGTTTTTGTGTGCCTTAATTTTTTTTGCGTCTAGCATATTTCTGGTTCTTGGATGGGTTGATACTATAACCGGATAGTCGTACTTCTCGGCAATCAGGTTCAATGAGGCTATGAGCCCTTCAAAGTTTTTTGGATTACTTATGTTCTCCTCCCTGTGCGAGGATACGACAAAGAATTTTCCTTTTTCCAATTGTAAAGTCTTCAGTACATCCGATGCCTCTATTTTTGATCTAAATTTGTTTAGCACCTCAAACATTGGGCTGCCTGTCTTGATGACCCTATCTGGAGACAGTCCTTCGCGAAGTAAATATTCACGGGCTATGTCGGAATAGGTTAAATTTATGTCGGATACGTGATCTACAATTTTCCTATTCGTTTCTTCGGGCACGCGCTGATCGAAACATCTATTTCCGGCTTCCATATGAAAGACCGGTATTTTTCTTTTTTTTAGCCGGTATAGCACATAAACATGAATTGGTATCACCTAGCACCAAAAAGGCATCCGGGGCCATATCCTCTAAAATGGGGTCGATTTTTATCAAAATGTTCCCTACCGTCTCCGTAGCATTCTTTCCTGCTGCGTTTAGGAATATGTCCGGAGTTCGAATACCCAAATCTTCAAAGAAAATCCCATTGAGTTCATGATCATAATTTTGACCTGTATGAACCAAGGTGTGTTCAATGGCCTCGTTGGCATCAAGGGCATTTAATACGCAAGAAAGTCTAATGATTTCAGGCCTCGTGCCCACTACGGTAAGTACTTTTAGTTTCTTCAAGATATAGTTTTAAATTATACGTTTTCGAAATATGTATCGGCGTCCTCGGAATTATAAGGCTCGTTGATCCAGAACAAGGTAATAAGTTCTGTATCTCCAATATTCTTAATATTATGTGTATGCCAAATAGGCATATCCACATAGGCAGGCTCATCTCCGTCCAAATAGTAATCGACTACCTCAGAAGTTCCAATTTTACGCAATTGAATCAGTGCCTTGCCACTAATTACAGCAAAACGTTCTGCTTTTCTGGTGTGGTAGTGGTTTCCTCTAGTAATAGAAGGAACGGTGGTTGAGAATGAAAATTGTCCGCTGGTCTCCGTTCTCGCTATTTCAACAAAACTACCCCTTTTATCCGTGTGTTTTACATATTTTACTGGATAATGATTTACAGGAACGTAGCAGCGAAAAGTATTGAAAAGTGCCTTTTCAAAAGGTTTCTCAAGATTTGGAAATACTCCGTTACCCATGTAATCCTCTTTGTACTGTTTAAGGAGTTTTAAAATAGTGGAGACTTTAATAAACGTATTTGGCTCAATAACCATTTCATAGCTATTTTGCCCTATGGATGCGGTTTTTATTTTTTCATCGATGACCGAAATAAACAAGGCTACTAGATCATTAATATAAATCAATCCCACCTCTCCGTCATTTATAATCGTGGGCTCCTCACCATGAGCGATCTTATAGCAAAAAGTGGCTACTACGGAGTTGTAGTTTGGTTTGCCAAAAGGTCCAAAAACGTTTGGAATCGTTAAACTGGTCACTTTACCACCATTATCCTTGGCCCAATCAATAAATTTCAACTTCCCATCCTTCTTGGATTTACCGTATAAATTGTCTTTCTCTTCCTGTGAGGAGGAGGAAAAGAGAATATGTGGCCGGGCATTTCTGGAGGTACAGGCTGCAATAAGATTGGAAACCAATCGTAGATTGGTGTCATATATGACCTGTGGGTCTTCATGCCTGTTCATTGCCGCAAGATGTACGATTACATCACATTTTTCTACAAAATCCCCAAGGCGTTGCTGATGCTCGAAATAATTACGTTCAAAAGGAATGAGTTCAATATCATCTCTTAAGAATAGTGTTCTGAATAGATGATATCCAACAAATCCGGCTTGCCCGGTTACTCCTACTTTTAATTTCATACTTGCTCCTTATATATTATGCTACTATTTAGGATTTCCAGTCTCCCTGCCAGAAGTTTAAGTCAAAACGATAATCATCTTCTTTGGATTGTTCCATAGAAAAATCTGAAAAAACCAACAGCTTTGATTGTGATTTTACAGCTTTGATTCCAGAGGCAACGCCTCCGGGTAATTCCAATATAAATGGTTTCTTTTCGCTTAGAATTATCTTTTTTGGCTTGGTAGTAGCCGAAGGATTGTGAAAATTATCTACCGTAACGATGTTAATGATAAATTCACCCTGTATACAATAAAACCATTTTCTTTCCAACCTGTGACCTTGCCAAGCTCTAATGACCTCCGTGTCCATTGGTGCTATTTCATACATTCTTACAACAGGGGACATATGAAACCCGTTGAAAAACTTTAATGTTCCCCTCGGGTCAGAAAATGTACCTCCTTTAATAAGCTGAAGATGGTTCACTACAGTAAGTCCTTTATATAATCAAGGTTCAATAAGGTGTTTTTAAGCTCGTCGTTGGTGAGTTGAACCGTATTGTGCGAGTGATAATCTTCAATTTCGCTGATGTTGGTCTCCCCCTCGGAGAAATACCTACTATAATTCAAGTCGCGATTATCGGCAGGGATTCGGTAAAAATCTCCCATATCCTGGGCCTTTTGCATCTCCTCTCGCGTACACAGGGTTTCGTATAGTTTTTCGCCATGCCTAGTACCGATTACTTTTATCTCGTTATCGGCATTAAAAATATCCTTTACGGCATTGGCTAGATCACCGATGGTACTTGCAGGCGCCTTGTTAACGAATAGATCTCCTTGGTTCCCATGTTCAAAGGCAAATAACACCAAATCTACGGCGTCTTCCAAGGACATTAAAAAGCGCGTCATTTTAGGGTCGGTAACCGTTAACGGTATTTTTTCCTCAATCTGCTTTACAAATAAAGGTATTACAGAACCTCTAGAAGCCATTACATTACCATAACGAGTAAGACAAACAATAGTATCGTCGTTTTGAATGTTTCTGGAGGCTGCCACGGCCACTTTTTCCATTAAGGCTTTACTAATACCCATGGCGTTTATAGGATATGCGGCTTTATCCGTGCTTAAGCAGATAATTCGTTTTACTTTATTAGCAACGGCGGCATCAATGGTATTTTGTGTACCGAAAACATTGGTTTTTGCTGCTTCTAATGGAAAAAATTCGCAGGACGGCACCTGTTTTAAAGCAGCGGCGTGAAATACATAATCTACACCTCGCATGGCCTTGTCAATACTAGAGTAATTACGTACGTCACCTATATAGAATTTTACCTTGTTATTCTTTAACTGGTTCCGCATATCATCTTGTTTCTTCTCGTCTCGCGAGAAAATACGAATCTCTTTTATGTCTGTTTCTAAAAATCGATTTAGTACAGCGTTCCCAAAAGATCCAGTTCCTCCAGTAATTAGAAGTGTCTTATTTTTGAACATTTTTTGAATTTCTAATAAAATTTTTATAGTATAACCACATTAATAATAGGTATGTCAAACTCCCTAAAACTCTCGTTAATACAACGCCGTTCATTCCAAAAAAATTTGCTAGGAGAGTATAACCTATGATATTTACTGCCCCCACTATGAAAGCAGCGTTTCTTAATATTTTTCCTTTTCCTTTGGCACCCAAAAAGCGATTAATCAAATCTCCTAATCCATGGAAAAGAAAAGAAATAATTAAAATCTTTGCAATCCCACTTACGGGAAGATAACGCTCTGTATAAAAATAAATTATAACATCTTCGATAATAAATAGGAATATGAAAATAGCTAATAAACTTATAATTAGCGTTAATAATATTATTTTTACAGGTATTTTTCTTATCACGGCAAACTGTTTGAAATAGGCAGTTCCCAAAACTGAAGGTATTACAAGAAGCGGGGAACACATGGTGAGGGCAAGCATATAAAACCCAACTTGAGTATTGTCCAGATAATATGAGATAGAAAACCCAGCAAGATGAGTAGTAGCAACTCCTGCAAGACCTCCAAAGTAGATTGGACGTCCATTTGTCTTATTTTCTAAAAAGACTTCTTTCGAAATTTTAGAATCATATTTTAGTATAGGTTTTAGTTTTATAATTACTAATAATGGTATAAGAAATAGCAATCCATATTGTAAAGCAATAATATTCTCAAGGCTAATTTCATAGTTTAAATTTAAAGGATAAACAAATGCTACATATAGAATTGCTGGTGTGACACTCAGAAATACCAACGTGTATATGTAATTAAGTCCTCTTAATATATCTGCTAATGCAGAGCTAACTAAAATTGCGGCTACAATAAAGGAAAATTTCCTTAATAAGTGCCCTGTTCCATTATTAAAATAAACTGGTTCAACATAAGAAAATATAAATACTAAAGCAGTCGCAATCACAATCATTATCAAAAGAACAATAACAAAAAAACCCAGCATTTTTTTTGATAGGATTTATTATTGTTGATGGCAATCAATCTTGTAATCGAAACAAAAAATCCCGCCGTTGTTACACTTGCAAAGAAACGAACAATTGTCTCTATAAATTTTAAATCTCCAAAGCTGGCCGTGCCTAATATTCTAGTGTTCAAGATACTTGTCAAAACACCAAGAACCATGTTTATAAATGAAGAACCATACAGAGCAATTATTTTATATACATCACTTTTTTTTACCGTCATTTTATTAAGCTGTATTTGTGAAGTAACCTTCCTTGAATGAGGCATATTACAAAAAAGTAAAATTCGACTGACATAGTAGAAAAGATTGCCATCCCGCCACAAGCGAGTGTCCAAAGAATCAAAATAAACGATTCTACTTTAGTCTCATAGTCATCGGTTTTCAAGAACATTTTTACGGGAATAAAAGCTGTAAGATAAAAATACATTAGAAAAGGTATAAGGCCACCCCACCATAGCAAAAGCATCCATTGATTGTCCAAATGTTGGTATGCAAATCCGGAAAAACTCCATGTTGCGTCTGGACCTTTACCGACAACTAATTCAATTATATTTATTTGATCTGTAAATTGAACTAACTGACTAGTCCTGCTATCCTCCAATCCTCTTTTACCTAATAATTTGTAAGAACTGCTTAGAGCTTCTGAGGATAGCAACAGAGCCATAAAGCCAAAGGCTAAAATACTCCCAAATAATATGTATAAAGTCTTCTTTTTGGTATGAAAAAAATCAAATAATAAAACCAAAAAATAAATCAATAAAAATGACCTTGTCTGGGTAATAAGTGCAAGGAAAACCCCTGGTAAAAGAACTAAAAATCTAAATTTGGCAAATTTTACCTTATTCTTGAGAATAAGGAAAACGTATGGAGCTATCCATACCATATTTACAGCATAGACCAAATATTTTGCTATTGCTTCTCCGCGATAAGCCCCAACACCATAATCTATAAAATTATATACTGAAAGTGCAAAAATCACGAAAACAGTTATAAAAAGGAAAATTTTGATATTTTTAAAAATCCCGTCATTTTGTGAAACAAAAATTAAGCCCATACAAATCCAAGGTCCAATTCCTTTTGTGTCCATCAATTTGGTAGTGTCAAAAATATCAGCACCGTAGAGAACATAATTTAATGTAATATATCCAAGAAGCACTACATAAGCTGCATAAACATTTAAAGTGTAACGAGACTTTGACCGAAAAATAGCCAAAACAGATACCAAAAACACAAGCATTACGCATAGAATTCTCAAATATCTTTCCGTTCCAAGTAATAAATTACCGTAAACTAATGTATTATAGTGACGTTCCTGAGCAAAGTAGATAAAAATCAATCCAAAGGTTAGCCCTAGAAATAGCAAAAAAGAGATAAGTCTATCTATAAAAGGGGTTTTATTCTTCACAAATGTAACTTATTGAAAATAATGAGTTATTTAGCTTCAAATATGGCTTTTTAAAAAATGTTTTAATTATAATCTAATATTCTCTTCTAGCTCCTTTTAAAGATATTTCGTGATATCAAAACGCTATTTTAGTTTGTTAAAAAAACTGTGATTAGATAAATAGAAAAAGAGATTGTTTCAAACCCATAGAAGTCTAGCAAATATCTAAAAAAAATAATAATTTACGCTGGTTTAATATATGAACGTATAATTATATTCGATTAAATCCAATTATAATTATTATTAGATGAATAATGTAAAAAAACGGTTGTAGGTTTAAAAATTAGTAGAGTTTTAGGTTTTACCGAATGTTTTAGATTATTGGTTTTTAACATTTTAGTTTTGAATTAAAAACTTAAGATTGAACTTTATTTTAAATTAATTATGTAAGTTAAAGCTTGGGGCAGCAATAATTCTTCTTTCAGTTTTAAGAATAATTCTAAACACTTTCAAGTATCTCTAATTTAATCGCAAGAATCAGAGGCTAATATCGTTTAATCATTAAGTAAAATTATATATTACGATAATTTATAGGTTAAAAATTTAGAAAGACTTTTAGTTCGGACACTAATTTCATAATGAACAATCAAGCTTATTAATGACTAAACTAAATAATTCTGATACTAATTCGAAAGCAAAAAAAATGCCTGATTTGTTTTTTACAATATTTACCCCAGTCTATAATCGCAAGCACACCATATATAGAGTGTGGGATAGTTTAAATAATCAGACTTATAAAAATTTTGAATGGATTATTATTAATGATGGCTCGCAGGATGGTATTGAATCGTTACTTGATTCTTATAAAGAAAATGCTGATTTTCCAGTACACATATTTCACCAAAAGAATAGTGGTAAACATATTGCTTTTAACAAAGCTATAGAAGAAGCTAAAGGAGAGCTATTGGTCCCTGCTGATTCGGATGATAGTTTTATTCCCACATCTCTAGAGATTTTTAAGAACAAATGGTCTAAATATAAAGGTGATGATATATCTGGTATTTCAGTTCTATGTGTAGATGAAGATGATATGATAGTTGGGGATAAATTTCCTTTAGAAGGCATATCTAATTATTTTGAAATTATTTATAAAAAGAAAGTGAATGGGGAAAAATGGGGATGTACTAGAGTTGATATTCTCAAAAAATATAAATTTCCAATACTTAAGGGCGCTAAGTTTTTTCCGGAAAGTTATATTTGGTCACAAATTGGTTTAAATTATCAGACAGTTTATTTAAATGAACCTCTAAGAAAGTATTATCAAGATGCCGGTAATCAATTAATGAAAGATACTGATTTATCTATCAAGGCTTTAGAGGTAAGAAGCTATTTTTACATTTGGTTTATAAACAATATAATTCCAAAAGCTGGGAAAATAATGGGGCCTAAAGAGTATCTAAAACAATTTTTTTCTCTTTGGAAATACTCAATACTTTCTAAGAAATCATTTAATAATACAATCCTTGAAATTAAAAGGCCATTTCATAAATTAATTATGGTATTAACTTTTATTCCCTCTATTCTAATATTTAAAGTACTAGAAAAAAATAGTAGTGAAATTAAATCAAAATCTTAGTTATATATTTATATCAAGAACCGTGTTACGTAAAAACTTTAAAAGTATTTTAAAAAAGAAATAAAACCTTTAAATTAAAAATCTACTTGATTCAAATAGTCTTCTAAATTTGTATAACCGTCTCCATTAATATCCTCTGATCCATCAATACTATTATTTGGGTCTAAACCTTGTAAAATTTCCCAAGAATCTGGCATACCATCATTGTCGCTATCAAAATTTGATTCACGTTTGTTGATGGGAATATTGCTCACTTTAGAATGAAAAGAAATATAATGTGGGTATCCAATAGGGTTTATTGGATAACTGTAACTTGTATAAGTATTGTTTTTTACATCAAATCTATATAGGTCATCTATGAAATCCCACTCAATTCTTACATTTCCTACTTCATCCAAAGAAGCGTTAGCTCCAGCACTGTTCTCTACATTCTCTTTTGCTTCAATAGGATTTAAAAGTGGAATACCCTTTCCTAAAAGAGGAAATTGATTTTCACTTTTAAAACTTATAGGAGAAGTTATTGCTGAAGACATCTGCAAAGCATAATTAAATGACGGACTGCTATTGGACCCCCATCTATGAACCCATACAGTGCTATAGTCATTTTGATTTAGAGTTGTTGTCACATCATTTATATAATTGTTATAACTATAAATCAATGGGAATGGTTGCCCAGCACCAGTTACGTCTATCCAGTTGACCCTTTCGGCTACAGCCAGAGGAACTTGCCCTCTTTGCCAATAATTGCCTATAACATTGTGCTTTACATTGTTATTATTCGCTGAAATGATTAGCCTACTGTACCAATTGTGAACGACATTATTAATGATGTCAACTTGATTATCAGGACTACATGCCGGAAATCTATGGCTAATATTTGTATACAAATTGCGCAAATATGAAAAACTTGATCCGTTACTGTATGTATCTCCTGCCGTAGTGCCAGTAGAACTTTCTGCCATTATACAGTATTGAAGCGTAAGATTATTTGGCGCTCCTGGGAAATCAATGGCTTCATCACCTCCCCAGCTAAAGGAACAATGATCCACTATTATATTATCACAATTATTACATTGGAAGGCATCAGAGTTTCCACCTTGATAATATTTCGGCCTTACCCTTATAAATCTAAATATAACATTATTTAAGTTCGCTAATTCAAATAAAGGTCTGTTAGTCAAACCTCCCGTAAAGGTTATACCTCCTGTCGGAGCAGTTTGACCTGCCACAGTGACATTATTAACACTACCTGATAATGGTGAATAAAGCTCAATCGTTCCAGATACATCAAAGATTATAACCCTATTACTACCCCATGCGGCCCTGAAAGAACCTGCACCATTATCTTCTAAATTAGTCACCCTAAATACTTTCTGTCCACGACCGCCAGTTATATTAGAAGCTGCACCATAAGCTCCTGGAAAAGCCTTAAGCTCTCCGTAACTTCTATTGGCGGTACCAACCACAACCGTCACATTACCTTCTTCAGTAGTAATAGTTTCATCCTCGTTAATTATATCTGTAGAATAAGTAAAAGTATCAACAATAGTACCCTCATCGTTACTATTCGCCGACATTTCATAAGTCAATGTATTATCATTATTTATTGAAACTGTTCCATAATTTGGAGAAGTGGTACCTGAAATTATAATTTCTTCTGGATTTTCAAATGAGTCGTTTGCGAGAACATCTAAGGTTACGTTACTTTCAGGACTTACTTTATAAAAGTCATCTGACACATAAGTATTTAAATTTATACTATTTAGTGGATCTGTAATCACATAATCAGATAACAAATCAGAATCTTTACTACAAGAAGTTAATAAAACAATAATAACAAAAAACAATGACGCCGGGGCAGCGTAATTTAGGTTAAGTTTCATACGTACTTTTTAAACATTAATATTTGGGTTTTCCAAATCTATTTTAAATTTTCATTTCATCGATGAAATTTGAGTTTTTTTCGACAAAATGCATTTTACTTACCAGAGTATTACGTGAAACATGACACTTTTAGTTTTTTGAAAATCACTTATTCGATGAACGCACCTTTTTTTTAACAAATTTAACATCGGTACTAAAAAATATATAGGAAGGACTGACAATAAGAATTTTCTTAAACAACTAATTCCATTTGCGTTTAGTGGTATCCGGATGTAAAGTGAGCATCTTAGATGCAAAGCTTTTTTACTTCTTTGCAAAGTGTTGTTTTAAAATAAAATCTTAAGAGTAGAATTTTTAGACTATCAAGAATAAAATAGTCATGGAAATTGTCATGTACAAACTAATACATAATATCTAAAAGTAAATCAAATTATTCTTAATTCGCTTACTGAAGAAACTAATCTACATGGAGATTAGTAATGTATATAAAAAACCCAGTATAATATACTGGGTATCAACAATGGTTCAAAAAATGAAAATCACGTCTTAAAGTCTACCATCCACCTTCTCCTCTAAAATGCCTTTTACATCATAAATAATACCATCAGTACTCAGTAATTTTCTCAACTTTAATTTCAAGAACTCCTTGTGTGCAACAGTTAAGACTATAGCATCAAATTTTTCTTCTGGAACATCTACTATAGTAGAAAGGGAATATTCTTTTTCAACTTCTAGAGGTGAAGCCCAAGGGTCATATACCGTCAATTCAGCTCCATAACTTTGCAGGTTAGAGATAACATCCACAGCTTTTGTATTTCGGACATCTGGACAATTTTCTTTAAAAGTGATTCCCAATATTAATATCTTAGCCCCTTTAATTTTCAACTCCTTTTGGACCATTATTTTTACGACCTCAGAAGCCACATACTTACCCATGGTATCATTCATTCTTCTTCCCGCCAGGATTATTTCAGGGTGGTAGCCATACTCCTGTGCTTTTTGAGCAAGGTAATAGGGGTCCACGCCAATGCAATGGCCACCAACTAAACCAGGCTTAAATGGTAAGAAATTCCATTTGGTTCCTGCTGCCTCTAATACTTGATTAGTGTCTATTCCCATTAAGTTGAATATTTTGGCCAATTCATTAACAAAGGCAATATTTATATCACGTTGTGAGTTCTCTATAACTTTTGCTGCCTCTGCAACCCTAATAGTTGGTGCCAAATGAGTTCCCGCAGATATAACAGAAGCATAAAGCTCATCAACTTTTTTACCTATTTTTGGCGTAGAACCAGAAGTAACCTTCAGAATTTTATCAACAGTATGTTCCTTATCTCCAGGATTGATTCGTTCTGGGGAATAACCTACGAAAAAATCCTTATTAAATTTTAATCCGCTAATTTTTTCTAGAACAGGGACACATTCTTCCTCAGTTACACCGGGATACACAGTAGATTCATAAATGACAATATCTCCTGATTTTAATACTTCGCCAACGGTCTCACTTGCCTTATAAAGTGGAGTTAATATTGGTCTATTAGTTTTATCAACCGGTGTGGGAACAGTAACGATATAGTAATTACATTTGGAAATATTATTTAAATCATCAGTACAAAACAAACCTTTCGTCTCATTACAAGAACTCTTTAGCACAGAGTGTAAAGTGTCATTATCAACTTCTAAGGTGGTGTCAATTCCCGAATTTAATTCTTCAACTCTTTTTTTATTTATGTCAAAACCAACTACAGCATATTTTGTTGCGAACAATCTGGCTAAAGGCAAACCAACATAACCAAGACCTATTACGGCAATATTTTTATTCATTTTTTTAAATATTTAATATTAGAAAAGTCATGTTAAACTATTTTCTTAAATTATCCCAATACCACTTAGTAGCTTCCTTTAACCCCTTAATGATATCGAATTGAGGATTGTAACCAAGTAATTTTTTAGCCTTTTCTATAGAGGCCAAGGAATGAGGAACATCTCCCTTTCTAATATCCCCGTATTTTACCTCAATAGACTTAATATTCGAATCAAACTCACTCAAAAATATCTTTAGATGCTCAATAAGTTGATTTAAATTAGTACGTTCTCCAAAAGCAACATTATATATGGTATTGATAGCGTCTGGATTAGTTGTCAAAATTGATCTTATATTCATTTCAATAACATTATCAATGTAAGTAAAATCTCTCGAAAAACTCCCATCTCCATTTATCATTGGGGATTCATGATTCATTAACTGCGTGGTAAATTTAGGTATTACAGCGGCATACGCTCCATTAGGATCTTGTTTACGCCCAAATACATTGAAATAGCGCAAACCTATTGTTTCCAAACCATAAGTTTTCGAAAAAACATCAGCATAGAGTTCATTAACATATTTTGTTATTGCATAAGGTGACAAGGGTTTTCCAATTCGATCTTCTACTTTAGGCATTATTTTGGAATCTCCGTAAGTAGAGGAGCTTGCTGCATAAATAAATCGTTTTACGTCAGAATCCTTCGCCGCTACTAGCATATTTAAGAATCCAGATACATTCACACTATTACTGGTGACAGGGTCATTTATTGACCTTGGCACCGAACCAAGTGCAGCTTGGTGCAAAACATAGTTGACATCAATACAAGCTTGTTTACAAGTATCCAGATTTCTGATATCTCCCTCTAAAAGTGTAAAATTATTATTATCGATTAATTTCGAAATATTAGTTTTCTTACCAGTAGCAAAGTTATCTAAGCATGTAACTTTATTCCCATTTTTTATTAATGCCTCGCAAATATTTGAACCAATAAAACCAGCACCCCCAGTGACTAAAATTTTAAGATTCGGATTAAGGTTAAAATGCTCAATATCCATAATTGATTATTAGTTTTTGATTTAGCTCCAAAAGTGAGAAAAGATTTTAAGACATTAAACAATTTAATTCAAAGGGGATATATTTCCGATGAATGGTTATTGATTGAAATATTAATAATTATTGAAGATTTGTATAGTTTCATAAAAAAAGATCAAGCAATCTTTTATCATGGAAATTAGAATAGTCATATTAAAAGAATATTTCTAATTATATATTTTTCAAGAGTTGAAATATAAGATTTTATACGGATAAAAAATTAATTATTCTTTTTTGATTTAGATAATAAAGAATAAAATGTTCAAATTGAGCTAAAATATCGAATCAATTTAGTCATCAAAGACTTAGTGATGTTTTACCTATTTGATGATACTCCAAACCAAGTTTTTTAAGAAACTCATCCTTAAACTGATTTCTACCATCAAATATAATAGGATGCTTCATTTGTTTTTTTAACTCATCAAAATCGGGGGAACGAAATTCTTTCCATTCCGTCAAAAGTATCATTGCATCGGCATTACGTAAGGTTTCATATTTGGATTGAAAATAAGAAATGCCCTCAACATCTTTTAAGTAGAAATGCTCAGCCTCTTCCATAGCTTTTGGATCATAGGCATTAACTTTTGCTCCTCGATTTACTAACTCTTTAATTACATATATAGCAGGAGCTTCTCGCATATCATCAGTTTCTGGTTTAAAAGCCAGTCCCCACACGGCGAATGTTTTACCTTTTAAATTTTCGCCAAACCTTTTCACTACTTTTTTGCCAATCACAAATTTCTGATCATTATTAACGTCTTCAACAGCGCCTATCAATCTAGTAGTATAGCCATGTTCCAATGCAGTTTTTTTTAGCGCTTTTATATCTTTGGGGAAACAGGAGCCGCCATAACCGCTTCCTGGATATATAAAACTATAACCTATTCTACTGTCAGAGCCAATACCAATACGTATTTTATTAACATCCGCTCCCACCAATTCACAAATATTTGCAACTTCGTTCATAAATGAAATTTTAGTCGCCAACATTGCATTTGCTACGTATTTGGTCATCTCCGCAGATCGCACGTCCATTACAATAAATCGATCCAAACTACTTCTAAAAAAGGAGAATAGAGTACCCGCATTGTTTCCACAGCCTCTTCATTATCAGCTCCAATAATCACCCTATCCGGTTTCATAAAATCATTAATTGCATCTCCTTCCTTTAGAAATTCCGGATTTGATACTACATGGAAAGCAATATTAACTTTTCGGTGCTGTAATTCTTTTACAATAGTGGCACGTACTTTATCTGCCGTACCTACCGGAACCGTGGATTTATCTACCACAACCAAAGAATGGGTCATATACCGTCCAATTTCTTTAGCTACTTGTAAAACATATTGTAAATCCGCGGAACCATCATCTCCCATGGGAGTGCCAACGGCTATAAAAGCCACATCGCATTTCTCCAGATGGTCTGACAAAACAGTACTAAAATGTAGCGTTTTATTCGAGATATTACGCTTAACTATAGCCTCGAGACCAGGCTCATATATCGGTATGATACCCTTTTTGAGGTTCTCAACCTTTGTCTTGTCAATATCAATGCAGGTAACCGTATTCCCCATTTCTGCAAAACACGCACCACTAACCAAACCTACATATCCAGTTCCAATAATTGTAAGATTCATATTTCTCTAATTGTCAAAAATTGGTTTAAATTTAAAATGAATGCAAAGATGTAGAAAACATTTAGAAAAAGAAAACTTTGAAAGTTCCAAGCCATATTTACTTTTTAAGAAACCAATGTCCTCAAAAATATACACTGATCATATCCTCTATATTCTACAAACCGCAAATTTCAATCATTCAATGTTGAACAGAATATAAAAATTCAGCATCGTCTTAACAAAAGAGATTAAAAAGCTAGTTTACAAATTATTTTTCATAGGGTCTATATTTTTACATTTTTGCTATTTTATAACTTTAATCACGTGCGAGCTTTGAAAATAAATAGATAATCAATGAAGTTCAAAAGAATATTGAGTTTCACTATCCTCAAATCGTCCAATGTCTTATGTTGAAGGATATGTATGATAAGGTAAAATAGGTGTTTTCTTAGCCAAAAAAAACCTGTAATAAGCTTATATCCGATTTTTTCACACCTTTGGCGAAATATGTTCTAATATTTAACCGCTGACCGTAATAAATATTAAATTTGTCTCTTAGTCTATTATGTCTTGATTTGTTGAATTACGATTTTGTACTGTATTTCTTTCTGTCAACATAAGAGCCTAAGGATGTTAGAAGTTTCACTAAAAATGGTCGAGAAAATTTGGAAACGAAAATAGCGGATAAAATATGGCTTTCATCTCCCCACATGGGCAATGCCGAGAGAGTTTTTGTTGAAGAAGCGTTCAAAACAAATTGGATAGCGCCGTTAGGCCCTAATGTTACCGGTTTTGAAAATGATATCAAAAGTTATTTAGGTGAGGATGTACATATAGGAGCATTAAGTTCTGGAACTGGGGCTATACATTTAGGACTCGAAATATTGGGTGTCTCCCCTGGCGATGAGGTCCTTTGCCAAAGTTTTACATTTTCTGCTTCAGCCAATCCCATAGTCTATCTTGGTGCGAAACCTATTTTTATTGATAGTGAATCCAATACTTGGAACCTATCTCCAATTCTTTTAGAAAAGGCAATTAAAGATCGAATAGAAAACTATAAAAAGCCAAAAGCTATCATTGCAGTGCACTTGTACGGAATGCCTTACGATACTGACGCCGTACATGAAGTGGCTCAAAAATATGACATTCCCATTTTGGAGGATAGTGCGGAAGCATTGGGTAGCAGCTATAAAGGAAAAAAGTGTGGGACCTTCGGTGCCATTGGTATTCTTTCCTTTAATGGCAATAAGATTATAACCACCTCGGGTGGTGGGGCTATAACGAGCCCTAATAAGAAATATATTGAAAAGGCCATTCATTTGGCCACCCAAGCTAGGGATGCCGCTCCCCATTACCAACATTCCAATATTGGATATAATTATCGCATGAGCAACGTTCTTGCCGGTATAGGTCGCGGACAGATGCAGGTCTTACAGGATAGGGTAAATACCAGACGAGCAAACCATGAGTTTTATTTGAAAAATTTAGACGGTTTTGAAGGTATTGATTTCTTGAAGGAGCCCAAGGATTACTTTTCCAATAGATGGCTAACTTGTATACTCACGCCTTCTTATGAAGCACGAGAAACGATACGACTGGCCTTACAGAATGAAAATATAGAATCCCGACCACTGTGGAAGCCTATGCATTTACAGCCTGTTTTTAAAAGCAATCCCAATTATATGGACGGAACTTCCGAGGATTTGTTTCTTAGAGGATTGTGTCTGCCAAGTGGTTCCAATTTATCAGAGATAGATTTGGAACGTGTTGTGGGCATAATTAAAAATAACCTACCATGATGATTCAAGATTATTTCACTTTCAATGCCCAACGCTATGCTTCTAAATGGTTGGTTTTAGGTATTGATATTGCAATTGTAAGTTTATCTTTTGTACTATCCTATCTCATAAGGTTTAATCTCACCTTAGATTTTGAGGTAGAAAAACTAATATTACAATTGCCCATAATAATGATTGCCTCTGCCCTCGCTTTTATAATCGTGGGCTCTTACAAAGGCGTAGTAAGGCACACTGGGGTGAGGGATGTCTATAACATTTTCAACGCCATTTGTTTGTCCAGTATCCTTATTATTTTCCTAGTACTGGCAAACAGGCAGTTTGGAATGTTTTATAATTTCACTATTCCATTGTCCATTATAATAATTAATAGTTTAATAAGCTTTGTTACCCTCACAGCGTCCAGATATGTTTTTAAAGCCATGTTCCATCAAATGTCGGGTGAGGCAAGAGCAATGAAAAATGTTTTGATTTATGGAGCAGGAGATTCAGGAATACTTACTTACAACGCAATTACCAATCATATAAGAAGTAACGCACGAGTAATTGGATATATTGATAACGATAATAAAAAAGTAGGGAAAAATATTAATGGAGTTCCTGTTTTTAACAAAAGCATCTTAAATGAGCACTTTATTCTGAAGAATAATGTGTCAGAAATAATATTTTCCATTCAAAATATAGATTCTAAACATTTACGGACCTTGGTAGAAGGCCTCGTAGATTTTCCAGTCTCCGTTAAAATTGTTCCACCAATAGAGGATTGGATCAATGGGGAACTCAAGGTGTCTCAAATAAAGCAGGTACAAATTGAAGACTTGTTGGATCGTGCCCCTATACAAATAAAAAATAGTAAAATCGCGTCGGAGTTATTGAATAAGAGTATCTTGGTGACCGGTGGGGCCGGCTCCATTGGAAGTGAAATCGTAAGACAAATTTGTACGTATAATTACAAATCCTTGATAATAGTAGATCAAGCAGAATCTGCGTTATACGACCTACAACAGGAATTGAAACAGAATGGATTCCACAATTTTATTCCGTTGGTTAGTGATGTACGGGATAAAAATAGACTAAACGCCATTTTCGATGAATATAAGCCAACCATGGTCTTTCATGCAGCGGCTTATAAACATGTACCCCTTATGGAATATAATTCATATGAAGCCATTAAAATCAATATAGCCGGCACAAAAACTGTTGCGGATTTGTCTGTTTTACATGGTGTTGATAAGTTTGTATTCGTTTCTACCGACAAAGCTGTGAACCCAACGAATGTTATGGGTGCTAGTAAGCGTATTGCCGAAATGTACATAGGTTGTATGCAAAAGGAAAATAAAACCAGGTTCATTACCACGCGATTTGGAAATGTACTGGGATCCAACGGTTCGGTAATTCCTCTTTTTAGAAAACAGATTGAAAAAGGAGGTCCTTTAACCCTGACTCACAAGGACATTACACGATATTTTATGACCATACCTGAAGCCTCCCAATTAGTTTTAGAAGCAGGCGCTATGGGTACGGGTGGTGAAATTTTTATATTTGATATGGGGGAATCCGTTAAAATATATGATCTCGCAAGGAATATGATAAAACTATCAGGTTTAAGATATCCTGAAGATATTGATATTAAAATAACCGGATTACGCCCAGGGGAAAAATTATATGAGGAACTCTTAGCAAATGGTGAGAATACACTACCCACTTACCATAAAAAAATAAAAATTAGCAAGGTCCGAGAATTGGATTATGCAAAGACAAGGTCTAAAATTGATGAGCTTTGCATTACAAATATGTTTTTTAACGGGAATACAGTCAAGTTAATGAAAGAAATTGTTCCGGAGTATATATCTAAAAACTCTGATTTGTGCGAATTGGATAAAAAAGAAGATAAAACTGAGGGTCTAAGTAAACCCAATTTAAAGATTGTTCAGTCATAATTTTTCATTATTCTTGCAGGAAACAAAATAGAATAACATGCTAGAAAAAATAAAATCTCTACGTCTCAGTTCCATAGTTATCATAATGTGTATTATTACCTTTTCATGTACTAGTAAAAAGGAAATCGTTTACTTTCAAAATGCCCAAGACTACGAGACTATAATAAGTGATAATTCTCATACTCAGAAATTTAAAATTGATGATGTTATAAGTGTACATGTATCGACCCTTGATCCTGAAGCGAGCCTTCCTTTTAATTTACTTAAAGGTTCTGAGGAGGGTGGAATAAGAGCCGAACAAATAGATTATATCATAGACAAGAATGGCGAAATAGATTTTCCAGTCATCGGAAATGTCAGAATTGTCGGAATGTCTCCGGAGGAAACCAAAGAATTATTAAAGGAAAAATTGGAACCATATCTTAAAAACCCTATAATAAATCTTCGTTTGAAGAACTTTACTGTAACTATACTAGGTGAAGTTAGAAGCCCAGGCACTTACTTAGTAAATGGTGAACAAATAACTGTTTTAGAAGCATTGGGTCTAGCAAATGATTTGACAATAAAAGGTATGAGAGATAACGTGTTGGTTATTAGAGATTTTAATGGAACTAAAGTTTACACTAGAATTGATTTAACCAAAAAGGAATCCTTGAATTCTCCTGTTTACTACCTTACACAAAATGATGTGGTTTATGTTGAACCTAATAAATCAGCGGTCTCTTCCTCTTCCTTAGATACAAGAGCATCAATTTGGGTATCAATTGCATCAGTTGTAATAACCTCATCGGTTTTTATTATAACCAGTAGTAATTAAACTTCTTTTAGTTCACACAAAACTCCCTTTGACGGTTGCAGATCTAATTCTTTCTAATATATGGAATCAAAAGACTTAATCAATTCTAATATGAACTTAGCCGAAGTATTAAAAGGCTATATCAGACATTGGAAATGGTTTCTACTTTGCTGTGGAATAGGGATTTTCATTGCAATGATCTATCTTAGGTATACGACACCTGAATTCGCCGTTCAGGCAAAATTACATATTCTAGAAGAAAAAAATTCTTCATCTGAATTGGCTGCTTTTAGTGATTTAGAGTTTTTGAGCGAAGGTGTAAATAAAATTGAGGATGAAATAGAGATATTAAATTCTCGATCTAATTTTATCCAAGTTGTCAAAGACCTGCAACTGAATGTTAAATATACTGTTCTTGGCAATGTAAAAAATTCGGAAATATATAACAGAAGGCCATTCAAAATTAACTTTATAGCTACTGATTCAATCATTAACAGTTCAGATTTCACCTTTTTCAGCAAGCTTTCTTCAAGTAGTTCTTTTGGTTACAGTCTAGATTTGGATAGTCCCTCTAAGATTTTCTCCTACGGAGAAAATATATCAACGCCTTTGGGTGATATCGTTATTACGCCAAACTTAGATTATCTAAAGGATTATATTGGACAAAAAATCAGAATAAATATTACACCTGTGGTTTCGGTTGCCGAATCTTATCAGCAGAAAGTAGCAATTGGTGCTACAGATGAACTTTCAAATATTATTACCATATCTCTTACCGACCCTATACCTCAAAAAGGTTTGGACATTTTAAATAAGTTAGTGGAAGTTTATAATTCAAATGCTGTAGAAGATAAGAAAATTATTGCTGATAGAACTTCTAATTTTATTGATGAAAGGATAAGGGAAATTTCTAAAGAATTAACATCTGTAGACCAAAGTGCGCAAGAGTTTAAAACCGAAAAAGGAGTGACAGATATTGCAAATGAATCCAATATCGCCTTAAATGTAAGTGCCTCCAATAGACAGGAGTTGGAAAACGCACGTACCCAATTGAATATAGCTTCCAGCATGAACAGTTATTTATCAGAAGAAAACGGATTTGAAGTCCTTCCTTCCAACGTAGGTCTTTCCGATGGTAGTATAGCTAACACAACGGCTCGCTATAATGAATTAGTCCTCGAAAGAAAAAGACTTCTAAAAAGTGCAGATGAAAAAAATCCTATAATAGTCAATTTAGACCAGCAGTTAGTCGGTTTAAAGCAAAGTATAAGTTCCAGTCTGAGCGGAATGGAGAGAAATCTAGGACTACAAGTAAATAATCTATCTGGTCAGTTATCGCGAATTAATTCTAAAATTTATTCAGCTCCCAAAAATTCCCGAGAATTGAGGGATATAGAGAGACAACAGCAAACAACAGAATCACTTTTCCTCTACTTACTACAAAAAAGAGAAGAATCACAAATAACCATGGCTTCCAGTTCACCAAAATCCAAAATTATTGATTATGCATATTTGATTCAGCAGGGACCAGTTAAGCCAAAAAAAACAATTGTCTATTTAGCTTCACTAATTCTAGGACTCTTAGTTCCATTTTCCATTATTTATGTGAACCAGTTGCTAGATAATAAAATAAATAATAAGAATGAGTTAGAGAACTTGGTTAAAGGAATCAATGTTATTGGTGAAATTCCAAGTGTAGGGAGAAAAGACGATTTATTGGTAAAAAAAGATGATCGTTCTGTACTAAGCGAGTCCATGAGAATTCTAAGAACGAATCTGGACTATATAATAAAATCAAAAAAGAACGGACGCAACAATATTATTTTCGTTACCTCCACCGTTCCTGGGGAGGGAAAAACGTTTATCTCTTCAAATTTGGCCATGATTTTGGCAAGCACGGAAAAAAAAGTACTACTTATTGGAGCGGATATTCGTAATCCTAAACTTCATAATTTTTTTGCGGGAAAGAACGTGGATAAACTAAAAGTATCGAAAAAAACTGGTGACGAAGGTTTAACAGAATACTTATTTAACCATAGCCTATCAAGTCAAGATATCATTAAATCCCTGCTTGTACATACTAGTACTATAGATATTATATATTCAGGTAAAGTACCTCCAAACCCGTCTGAATTATTGATGGGGGATAGAATGAAACAACTTTTTGAGGAAACATCGCAGCATTATGACTATGTAATTGTTGATACCGCTCCGCTAATGGTCGTGACAGACACTCTTTTATTAACTGAGTACGCCGATCAAATTCTGTATGTAACAAGGGCGGGGAATACAGAGAAAAAAGTCATTGAATTTCCTATGAAACTAAAGGAAGAAGGAAAATTACCAGGTTTATCGTTCATCGTAAATGATGTGAAAGAGTCCAACTTAGGCTACGGCGGAAAGTATGGTTATCATTATGGGAAGGGCACTACAAAATGGTGGAAATTCTGAGCGACCAGAATAGTCTAAGGGTTGAAATTGTATTTGGTCCTTTCAATTACTGGACGTACCAGTTCTAGTAAGTTTTTGCTTAGAGTGAGTTCTTTCAAATATATAAACTGTCTTTCATTATGAACATCAGAAGCAATAAAATCTATTTGATTGGATTTTAGAAGTTGAACCGTAGCTTTTTTAACCTCCCCACCATAATAATCTCCCAAAGACAACATATTCAATTGAAATAAAACTCCTTGCTCTTTTATTTTTTGATAGTTAGACATACTACCGTGCATATAAACGTAGCGTTCCGGATGAGCCAAAATTGGAAAAAGTCGCTTTTCTTTAACTTTTCCAACCGCTTGTTTGAAATTGATTGACTTTTGCAAATAGGACATTTCCATTAATAGATAATTTTCATCTAGAGTAAGCACCTTATTCTCTTGCACTAAATTCTCAAAATTTGCATCGATCATATGTTCTGCGGAAGCCCTAAGTGTGACATCCTTCAATCCTATTCTTTCTAATTCAATATGAAGTAGGTCTAATGCTTCAAAAATACTATTGCTATCATTTGGATAATAATTAGACATGATATGAGGAGTACATATGAAATTTTCAACACCTATAGCACCAAAAGCTTTAATTAAAGAAACTGATTCTTGAACATTTTTTGCTCCATCGTCAATTCCTGGAATGATATGGTTGTGTATATCGACGAATCCATCTAATTCATCTACTAAATAATATTTCTTTGAAAAAAAATCAAACATGAATATGCAATGTAAAATCTAAATTAGACTTATTTCCCGATGCAGAAATTGGCGAATATATTTCCTAAAAGATCGTCGGATGTAATTTCACCGGTTATTTCCCCTAGATAATAAAGTGCTTGTCGTATGTCAACAGCCAAAAGGTCACCTGAAACATCTTCCTCTAGGCCTAATTTTATTTTATCAACTTCTTCCAATGACTTCAGTAAAGCATTATAATGTCTTGTATTGGTAATAATGGTCTCCTGACTATGAATGGCCCCGGCATTTATAAGTTCTAATAACCTTATTTTCAAGTCTTCTACCCCTTTACCATCCCTAGCTGATAATAAATGCACATTATTAATTTGAGATTGAATATGCGCCCTCTCTTCATCACCTACCATATCTAACTTATTGGCAATAATTATTAACGGCGTCTTGGGATATTTAGCAGAAATGTTATCGATCTCTGCTTTATATCGCTCAATCTCATTTCTGACTTTTTGAGCCTCTATGAGATAGATAATAACCCGGGCGCTGGCAATTTTCTCAAAAGTTCGCTGTATACCCATCCCCTCAACTACGTCAACAGTTTCTCGGATTCCGGCCGTATCAATAAAACGGAAACCAAATCCTCCAATGGAGATCTCATCTTCTACAGTATCCCTTGTAGTTCCAGCAATTTCTGAAACTAATGCCCGGTCCTCATTTAAAAGAGCGTTCAACAAAGTTGATTTTCCTACGTTGGGTTCGCCAACAATAGCTACTGGAATACCACTTTTTATTACATTTCCAATGGCAAAAGAATCTATCAATCTTTTTAAAATATTTCCTACTTTATCCAATAAAACCTCAAACTGCTCTCGATTGGCAAATTCTACATCCTCCTCCGCAAAATCCAGTTCCAGTTCAATAAGGGAGGCAAATTGTATTAATTCGTCCCTTAGTTTTTTTATCTGATTACTAAATCCACCACGCATTTGTTGTAATGCAACTTGATGACTGGCTTCTGTTTCGGAAGCAATGAGATCAGCGACAGCCTCTGCCTGACTCAAATCCATTTTTCCATTTAAGAATGCCCTAAGGGTAAATTCACCAGCTTTTGCAGTGCGACAGCCCCTTCGTAAAAATAATTGGATAATCTCTTGTTGAATGAACAATGAGCCATGACAAGAAATTTCTACTACATTTTCTCCAGTATAAGAATTTGGACTTTTAAATACCGAAATCAGGACTTCATCCAACAACCGATCGCCATCCATAATATGACCAAGGTGTATGGTATGGCTTTTTTGTTGATTCAGTATCTTTCCAGAAATAGATTTAAAAGCCGCTGATGCTATTTCTATTGCCTCATTTCCTGAAATACGAATTACGGCTATTGCTCCAGAACCTGAAGGAGTGGCAAGCGCAATTATAGGTTTATCTCTTCTCATGGGTATCTAAACAAAAATAACTAATCTTAATTAGTAAGGTTGGTAGAATGCTTGAGTTAATCTTAAATCTTACCCAAAATCTGAAATTAAAAATTTATTATCCATAATTTTTAAGTTTTCTAATATCTTTTTTAAAAGTTAATAAGGTTATTTTATGAAATTCTAATAAATTAAAGTATTATTACAATTGGACTATTATTTTTTGTTTTTTATCTAGTTTACTAGCTTTTGTTAGTAGTATCGTCCTATTGCTTAATATATTAGCTGTCAAAGCAGTTCCCCCAGAAATTTTCTATTAATACTAAATCTGTCATACATCGTATGACATATGGATTGTATGAATAAAAGAACATTTAAAATGGACAAAGGGGTAATGTTAGCCTTTGCATCCTTGATTGTGGTATTAATTATTATTGGTTACACAGCGTTTAAATCTCATCCAGATGAACTTTTAAATGAGGATTTGGTAATGCTCAATGTCAATGATGTAATTAATGGTGTTGATTTTGACTCAAATCGATTCTCCCTTATTTATAATTCTGTTTCCAAAGAAAATTTAAAAGGTTCAATCAAACAAAAAGACATTTTAAAAAAGTCACCAAAGATACCTTATGATGAGCATATATTCTCTTCAGCCTTTGCACCCTTAATTCCGATCAGTGCAGACTTACCATCATTGGTCACATGGATTACTGGGGAAGAGCAATTAGGCAACGATGGAGACCTGGTTATTTCTGTGACAGACCAAAAATCCGTTGCCACTATTACGGCAGTAGATGTTACTGTGAATATTGCATCCAATGGAGATAAGGAATTGGATTTTTCGGCACCCACCGCTTTACTGAATTTAGGTAAGATTACGAATGCACTAAATTTTGTAGGTGGCACGGATAATTTTTCGCTGGTATACGTAGTTGGTGAAAGGCGCTCAACCTCTAGTTGTTGGCTATTTTCCAAAGGATACCATTACAACCAGGGGCAATTCGGACTCAATTATTCCAATTCAGGTATTTTTAGCGTAATTGGAAATCGATTTAGTGGGAATACCCCAGCAACCATACAGGAAGGAGATGTAATTGCACTAACCGTCAATGGTAATATTCACAAGAAATACCACAATGGTATTGAAATCTATTCCGGCACAACAGTGGGTACAACGAGTCACCCAGATTTAGATATTTTGATTAATGGGTTAAGAAGTTCCCCAAGCAATACCGGATTAAAAGAATATGGTAATGGCACAATGAAAGCGGCTGGATTTTACAATGCTGCTCTAACACCCTCTGAACTTACGGCCATTTACAATGAATTTAATAATATAAATACCGGTGGTAATGGAGCCATCGGCAAGTTCCTTAACGGGAACCTCCCGGTGGGTACACCGGACGACGTTAGCGGTCCCTTCGCCCCCGCCCTGTTATCGGAGACGGGCGCCTTCTCGGACCTGGCCGCCCTCACGGCCAGCGACGGGGTGGTCCCCTACGAGATGGTGGAGCCCTTCTGGTCGGACGGCGCCTCCAAGTCCAGGTGGATGGCCGTGCCCAACGACGGCACCCACGATACCGCGGAGGAGCAGATCGTGTTCTCCGACACCGATGCATGGGACTTCCCCAGGGGGTCCGTGCTGATCAAGCACTTCGAGCTCGGCGGAAAGCGCTTGGAGACACGCTTCGAGGTCAAGGGGGACGACGACGTCTACTACTACCTCACCTACAAGTGGAACGCCGCGCAGACCGATGCCGAACTGTTGGTGGGGTCCCTGGACGAGGACGTGGACGTCGACGGTACTGTGCAGAGCTGGCACTATCCCAGTAGGGCCGAGTGCGTGGCCTGCCACTTCCCGCAGAACGGTAGCGTACTGGGGCCCAAGACCAGGAACCTGAACAAGACCATCACCTATCCCGGGGGGGTGTCGGCCAACCAGCTGGCCAACCTGAGCGAGATGGGCATCATCGCCGAGAACATCACCGAAGCCAATGCGGGGAACTACATGGCCGTGGCGGCAAAGGACGACCTCTCCAGGTCCCTCGAGGACAGGGCGAGGAGCTACATAGACGTGAACTGCGCCAGCTGCCACAACCCCACCGTGGACAACATCGCACAGTTCGACGCGCGCTACACCACCCCGCTCGTGGACCAGAACATCGTGTACGGGGACGTGGCCTACGACCTGGGACTCCCCGATGGTAAAGTGGTCGTGCCCCAACAGACCGGGAGCTCCCTGATGCACCACAGGATGAACTCCCTGCAGCAGAACGTGGAGATGCCCCCCATTGCCAAGGACGTCGTGGACGCCGCAGGCGTGCAGCTCATCGCCGATTGGATAAACTCCCTGACGCCCATCGCCAACAACCCGCCACAGGCCGTGATCACCGCATCGGTCACCAACGGTACCGCACCCCTGCCCGTGGACTTCGACGCCTCCGCCTCCTCCGACGCCGACGGGGACGCCCTCACCTATGACTGGGACCTCGGGGACGGCACCACGGCTCAAGGGGAGACCGTGGCCCACACCTACGACGCACCGGGCGACTATACCGTGACCCTGACCGTGGACGACGGGCAGGACACCGGAGAGGACACCACAGTGATCACCGTAAGCATGAGCACGGACGCTTCGGCAGTGGCCTTCACCGAGGCCACCTCCCTCTTGCAGGGGGACAACTACAGCGGCCTGGTCATGGCCGTCGCGGACATGAACGGCGACGGAAGGGACGACATCGTACAGCTGGACAACGGAAGGAACCTCTCCGTACAGTACCAGAACGCACCCGGACAGCCCTTCGACAAGTACAACTTCGGGCCCGTGCCCAACATCCTCAACGACGGTAGGATACAGTGGAGCGTCACCGTCGCGGACATGGACCACAACGGTTACAACGACATACTCTCCGGAGGTTACTACGACGGGGTAAAGGTCATCGCCAACAACAACGGCAACGACTCCTATACCTCCCAATACCTGCCGGGACCGCTACTGTTCATACAGGGCAGCAACTTCGCCGACATCGACAACGACGGGTGGGCCGACATATTCGCCTGTAACGACGACGCGGAGTCCAACATATACATCAACGACCGCGACGGCACCTTTAGCGTCAACGAGACCATACTCGACACCGAGACCGTGCCCGCGAGCGACAACTCCGGGAACTACGCCAGCATGTGGGTCGACTACGACAACGACCGCCACCTGGACCTCTACATCTCCAAGTGCCGAGGGGGCGTCACCGACCCCACAGACCCCAGGAGGATCAACATGCTCATGCGCAACAACGGCGACGGCACCTTTACAGAGGACGCCGCGGCGGCCAACCTCAAGAACGGAGAGCAGACGTGGCTCACCGATTTCGGGGACATCGACAACGACGGCGACATGGACGCCATCATCATCAACCACGGGAGCGGGCCCAACCTGATGCGCAACAACGGGAACGGGACCTTCACCGAGGTCACCGCATCGAGCGGACTCCTGCCCACACTGGCACCGGAGAACCTCTACGGCGTACAGGGGTTCTTTAAGGACTTCAACAACGACGGGTTCCTGGACCTGATGGTCTCCGGGGACAACCACTTCCTGTTCTACAACAACGGGAACGGCACCTTCGCGCTCGCCGACAACCCCTTCAACTCCAATACCGTACAGTCCTTTACCGTGGGCGACCTGAACCATGACGGGTTCCTGGACATATACGCCGGGTACGCCACAGGGCTCAACACCCCCACCACCGTCAAGGACAGGCTCTGGCTCAACCAGGGCAACGCCAACAACTTCCTCAACGTACAGCTAACAGGCGTACAGAGCAACGTCAACGGCATAGGCGCCAGAGTCGAGCTCCACGGTCCGTGGGGAACGCAGATCAGGGAGGTCAGGTCCGGGGAGGGCTACGGCGTGTTCAACTCCTTCACCCAGCACTTCGGAATCGGGAGCGCCACCACAATAGACAGGATAGTGGTCCGATGGCCCTCAGGCATAGTCGACGAGGTAACAGCACCCAACCCAAACCAGTTCGTCACCATTACCGAGGGAGCCGACAACTGCCCCGACTCCGACAACGACGGGGTGTGCGACGATGACGACATCTGCCCGCTAGGGGACGATTCCATCGACGTGGACGCAAACGGCATACCCGATGCATGCGAGGGTTGTCCGGCAACAAACTTCAACGACTACCAGATAACGGCCTTTCCGGGACAGGACAACGGCACCTATGCCCTACAGGACGGGGGAAGCACCATCTATATGACCGGTAACGCCTGAAAGGTGATCGAGATAGATTACGACTTTACGCCCAATACAGTGCTGACCTTCGACTTCAGGAGCGATACCGAAGGGGAGATACACGAGGTCGCCTTCAACCAGAACACCTTGGACCTCAACCAGAGGACCGGGGCCGTGGTGTACGGGAACCAAGGGTACGCAGGTGACTTTACGGCAGCCCCCTACCCAGGGGACGGAACATGGCAGAGCTACAGCGTGCCCATAGGAACACGCATTAACGGGACCTTCCGGTACATGGTACTGATAACGGACGACGATGCCAGCGCGGAAGGAGATTCCTATTTCAGGAACATAACCCTGTTCGAGGACACCAACGGCAACGGAACGCCCGACGAATGCGGGACCCCGGAACCCTGTACCGGCACCGATGTCCCCACGGCAACCGTAGCCGGTACGGACGAAACGGTGACGGGCGCCAGCGACGGCTCCATCACCTTCACCTTCCAGGAAGATGCGGTGAACGGTGGAACGAGGACTGCCATGGAGTTCAGTATCGACGGCGGGGCCACCTGGCCCCAGGCTTACAGCGTACCGGACGACAGTGGCTCCTTCACCGTGCAGGACCTTGCACCTGGGGACTACCGTATATTTACACGATGGGGAGAAGGAGACTGCGAACAGGACCTGGGAACAACGACCATAGCCGAAGGAGGCACGTGCCCCGACTCCGACAACGACGGGGTGTGCGACGATGACGACATCTGCGAAGGAAGTGATGATTCGATAGATAGCGACAATGATGGCATTCCGGACGGATGTGATTCCGATACATGTGAAGAAGTTACCGTATCTATTCTATTTGACGATTATGCCAGAGAGACCTCTTGGGAGCTTTTAAATTCGAATGGTGTAGCGGTCTTATCGGGATCTGGGTATACAAATGCCGATGACTTTACAACACTGACCGAAAGTGTATGTTTGGAACAGGGTTGTTATGATTTCGTAATCTATGATAGCTATGGAGATGGCATATGCTGTGGGCAATATGGCGACGGAAATTACAGCGTAACAAAATCCGATGGAACCATTTTAGCATCAGGAGGCACTTTTACTACATCAGAGTCTACCAACTTTTGTATTGGCTCCACTCCTTTGACAGCGCGACTGCCGGTTTTAGGCAGTAATATTGACAAGAACCACCTTATTCTTTCGCCGGTCCCTGCAAATTCCCATATAAATTTAGAATTTGAATTTAAGTCACAGAATGTTGAGTTATTAGTAATCGAAATTTTTGATTTTTCCGGAAAACTAGTGATTTCTCAAAATATTAATTCTGAAGGTTTTAATGGAAGATTGGATATTTCCCAACTATCAAACGGCACTTACCTACTTAAATTAAAAGGGGAAAATCAAATTTTGAGCAAACAGTTTATAGTCAAACACTAACAACTTTCTGAGAATAAATTCTTACAGTGAGCTAAAAGAAGTCCTGAAATACCGATAATATCCTATGGTAGTCTTTGAACTTCAATTGACTTCTACCAATAGTTATTCAGATTAAATTCTATAAATGATATAGTGGTATGTTATCATAAAAAATAATAGGGTTGTACATTATCAATACATGAAGTTAATCCAATAATGTATCAAATTCAACCAATAATTAGGACAACAACAAACGAAAATGATAAGAATGCGTATTTTTATAATGTGCAAGGAACACCTAGTATGATAATCTATAATATTTGGAATACCTTAGACAAAGTCCTTTAGCAAATTTTAGAAATGAGCATATTATTGAAAACTTTGGAGGTACATGAAATTTCATCAAAAGTTGGCGTAGAGAGGTATAAGCATCACCTTAATATGGTTGACCCAGAAAATCCTTATTATAAATATGAACTACTAAATGTAGACTATCAAAAAAACAATAATCTCATGTATTTTGTGTTTTTTGTTGAAAATAGTCCTAAGGTTTTAATGCCTTTCTATCTCAATCCAATAATAACCAAGGGAAGGAAGACAACATATAAGGATGTTTCTAGTCCATGGGGATATACGGGACCACTTTTGGAAAAAAATTGTAAAGTAGATATTCTTCGTGATTTTTGGAAAGAAGTTGATGACTGGTATATGGCCGAAAATATTATCTCCGAATTTATCCGATTTAATTTCTCAGGAAATCATAGAAACTATTCCGGGAAGGTTGTTCACACGCTTTCTAATGTTAGAGGCAATATTCTAGATGAGCAAGTCTTATGGAACAATTTTAATAGGTCTGTTAGGAAAAATTATAATAATGCCCAGAAGTATGATTTAGAATTTCAATTATGGCACGATGAAATCCAATCAACTCAAATTGAAGAGTTCTATTCTATTTACATAGGTACTATGGATAGACATGATGCTAAAGACAATTTCTATCACACTTTAGAGTATTTTTCAAATTTCATTCTAAAAAATAAAGGACGATGTTCACTTGCTATTGTGTATCTGGGGGAAATAGCAGTTTCAACTGAATTGGTACTTTTATCTAATGACACCATGTATTCCTTTTTGGGCGGAACCAATTCTGAATATTTTCATGTAAGGCCTAATGATTTTTTGAAAATTAATATGCTTAATTGGGCAAGAAAAAAAGGCTTAAAGTATTACATTATAGGAGGTGGACTTTCAGATGGTGACAGTCTTTACAAGTACAAAAAAAGTTTTTTCCAAAAGATGAGGATTTAAGTTTCTATACGGGAAGAAAAGTTCTAAACACGGAAATTTACCATGAACTTGTTAAAAGTAACAGTGTTGGGGAGAAGCAAGATAATGGAGAAATCAATTTAGATTCTGGATATTTTCCTTTATATAGAAAAAATTAGGTTGAACTCTGCGTTCTAAATGAAATTTAAATATGGACCTTACACTTACTTAGATTGATGAAAAAGAAATCCTTTATTATTGCTAATTGCAACAACTATGATTAATTTAAATTTTCCTAAGGAAGTTAAAGTGGAATTACGATTAGGACAACAAAATTCGATTGAAACTTCGCATGTTTTTTAAAATTCCAACATCACTGCATTTGAGTTAAAAACATGACTAATTCTATAGAATTGAAAAAAGAGAATATAACATTTATTGGAGCTGGGATTGCCACCGCTTATGCGTTGTTGAGAATTACGCAAATTCTCACGGAACAACCAATAAATATACCATTTAGGGTAAGAATAATTGATAAATCACCGGATTTCTTTGCGGGTATACCTTATGGTGATAGATCTGGAAAGGCGGTTTTGCTTATTAATGCCCTAAATAATTTTCTTCCGCCTGATGAGCGTCTATTATTTGTCCAATGGTTAGATGAAAGGAAAGAGTCTTTATTGGATGAGTTTTTAGAGCATGGCGGGGAGCAAGCAAAAATCTGGGTAGAAAACAATAGACCTTTTATAGATTCAAATAATTGGAACGAACTTTATATTCCAAGATTTTTCTTTGGAAGATTTATTAGAGAAAAAACTGTCAGTGAACTCAGTAGATGTGAAAATGCTGGACTAATTGAGATGACATACACAAATGGCGAGGTTTTAGATGTTAACAAAGAAACCAACTTGTTCAAAGTAATCCTAAAAAATGAGATTTCTATTTACAGCGAAAACATAGTCCTGTCTATAGGATCATTGCCTACAAGAAAAATTTTCAAAGAAGAATTAATTATTAAAGGTCATGGATATCTTGTACTTAATGATATTTACAATAAAAATCTTTCATTCAATATAGGTTTAATTAAAGAATTCCTTAGGTCAAGAAATGGCAAAGCGACAAATGTTCTAGTAATTGGTGCTAACGCCAGTGGCTTGGAGACACTATATAGTTTTGTGGACCACATTGACTTAAACGACAAGATTACCAGCTATACCGTTTTGTCATCCCATGGTTTAATGCCAGATTCGGACATTGACTATGAAAAAGAAAGGACTTTAAGCCAAAATCTCTAACTGCCCTTAAAAGCAAAAAAGTCATTACTGCCAATGACATAGCCAAGGCAGCATATGAAGATTTAGACAGAGCACATGAAATGAGTCTAGGGGCCGCATCTACTGTTGATACAATTTCTGGTGAAATTGGAGGTCTTCTAGGGTTATTGCACTATGATGAATTGGAAAATTTTGCATGTTTTCACGGTAACGATATTGGTAGAAAACAACGATGCGCTGGGTCTCACTATACTAGTGTAGTCAAAGAATTAAAACAGCGAGATAAATTAAATCATATTGCAGGACGATTCTATAAGATTCATGAAATTGAAGATATGGATGGTCTAAGGGTAACCTACGTAGATACGGCATCTCAGCAGAAAATAGATATTGACAAGGACATTCACTTAATAATCAATTGTATGGGCGCTACTACGCTTGAAAGTAGTGATGCCCCTGAATTTCTTAAGAAATTAATATCAAAATCCCTAGTCGTACCGAATAAGTCAAAAATAGGTTTTAAGATAAATAGTGATTTTGAATCAAGTGATAATTTTTTTATTGCCGGGCCTTTGCTTGCAGGCAATGTAATTGACAACAAAGCAATGTGGCATTTAGAACATTGTGGGAGGATTATCTGGAGTAGTGGCTTGTTAGCAGATAAAATAATGTATGATATCGTTCATTCGGAAAATAGCGTAAACCTAAAAGCGGATAAAAACTAGAATATGAGCATTCAGGCTTAAATTATTTTTCAGTATTTAGATTCTTTAGCTTTGGAAAAAGACACACATTGATATTCGTTGAAAAATCTTAAATTGATTGAATGAAAATTAGTCCCCTACAAATTCATAATCTTTCTACTCAACAAGACTATCCAAAATACAAAGATTATTTAAAACAAATCAATACCGCAAATCCCTTTTACCGGCTAGAGATATTATTGAATCCTTTAGTTGACTCTGAAGGCCTTAAATACTTTGTGTTTAGCACAGATGATAATCCAAGGATTTTAATGTTGTTCTATCTCCGTACTATCATTTGCCCAATAACCAAGAAAAAGTTTTATGACGTCATTAGCCCTTATAGCTACAGCGGTCCTATATTCAATAAAGATATTGAACCGAATATCATCATTCAATTTTGGAAGGCAGTGGATTTGTGGTATAAAGAGAATAATGTAGTTTCAGAATTTATAAGGTTCAGTCTTAATAACAATCATATGCATTATAGTGGTCTTGTTGTACAAACATTGAAAAACGTGAAGGGACAAATAGTACATTATGAAACTCAATGGAGTAATTTCAGTAAAAAAGTTCGTAATAACATAAGAAAAGCTTTAAAATATGAATTGGAATTTGATATTCTTCAATCCGAAATCGATTTGGATTCTATCAAAGTATTTTATAAGATATATCTTGACACAATGATTAGAAATAATGCTGAAAAAAGATATCATTTTTCACTTGATTATTTTATCAAATTTCTAAAAAATAATGGGGACTGTTCAGCATTGGCCTTGGTAAAAAAGAATAATTTGGTAATTTCTGTAGAATTACTTTTAATGGATGATAAGCATGTTTATTCTTTCCTCGGGGGCACTGATGCTACGTATTTCAAATTCAGACCAAATGATTTCCTCAAATTTAATGTAATTAATTGGGCAAGAGATAATGAATACAAATATTATGTATTAGGAGGAGGACAAATTGATAATGATTCCTTGTATAAATACAAAAAAACATTCTTCCCTTTAGATGAAAATGTATTTTTCCATACAGGAAGAAAAATTATTAATATAGAAAAATATAAAAGTTTAGTGATGAACCTAAATGTTGAGGTTCCTGTATCACAGATTTTTGACATCTCTAAAGGATTTTTTCCGCGATATCGAGAGTAAATTGAATTTAACCTATTATATGTAAAAAAAAACTGTAGCCCGAGAAAGATTGTACGTTAGATGCTTTTGGCGAAACTCTCACATTGGCAATTTACCTTTAAAAAACCTGAGTTTAATAATTGTCAATATCAGTAAATTATCGGCTTAAAAAGCAAGTTACCTATTAAATAGAATCTTGAAGAATACAATTAATATATTTACAAAGTAAAAACTTAATACGCTCCTAGAATTTTTAATGGTAGATTATTATATCTAACTTAGTGAAGACTAGGATAAAGATTTTTAATCTCCTTTAGTTTCTGATTGAACAAAAAAATGTACAGCATATTTTTCAAACCAGTGATTGATGTAATTGTGTCTGTGATTGGATTTATTACTCTTCTTCCAATTTTTCTAATTGTTTATGTTGTTTTGACTCTAATCAATAAGGGAAGACCTATATTCTTTCAGTCTAGACCAGGAAAAAATGAAAAAGAATTTGTTATTATGAAGTTTAAGACAATGAATGACAAAAAGGACGTAAATGGTAAATTACTTCCTGATAATGAAAGGATGACTAAATTTGGCTCCTTTCTTAGAAAATCTTCCTTAGATGAAATTCCTCAATTACTAAATGTAATTAAAGGTGACATGAGCTTAGTTGGTCCAAGACCTCTTAGAATGCGTTACTTACCTTTTTACACCAATAGGGAAAAAATAAGGCACAGTGTTAAACCAGGAATAACAGGTTTGGCTCAAGTTTCAGGTAGAAATAGTTTGAACTGGGATCAAAAATTAGAGCTTGATGTAATATATGTTAAAAACCTTTCGTTTTATAATGATTTTAAAATACTACTTAAAACTTTAAAAAAAATCATGAACGCCTCTGACATAGACTTAAATGAAGAAATGCATTCTTTTGATGAGTATAGAGCAAGAACCATAAAACCATTTGAATGAAATATTAAGATTGATTTTAAAAATCAATCTTCCATAAAAGGATTTATAGAGAACTGGTTAGTTCTATGAGGTAATTATCAATTTAATAGTTATCAAAATAGACAGGATTAAAAAATGGGAATCAAAATTTTGAAAATTAATTGAAGTTAAAAAAATTAAATAGATGAACATATTATTCACCTGTGCTGGAAGGCGAAACTATTTGATAAATTATTTTAAAGAAGCCCTTAATGGAAAAGGTAATATAATCGCTGCTGATAAACAACTAACCGCACCTGCCCTAGTGGATGCAGACATCGCAAGAAAAGTACCATCAATTAATAGTCCAGATTACATTGATGCTCTTAGAAAAATTATTCTTGAAGAAAAAGTTAATGCTATTATATCCTTAAACGATTTGGAATTACCCGTTTTGTCAAAAAACAAGGAAAAGCTTGAGCTATCTGGAGCTAAACTTATAATTTCAAATGAAAGAATTATAGATATTGCTTTTGACAAATGGAAGACATATAATTTTTTTAAGCTGCATAAGATTGCAACTCCTAAGACCTATAAAAGTCTTGATGAAGCCTTAGTAGGCTTGAATAACTCTGAAATAAATTTTCCTTTAATTGTAAAACCAAGGTGGGGAAGCGCATCTATAGGTATAGATTCAGTTGACAGCAAAGAAGAGTTAATACTCTCCTACAATTTAAATATAGAAAAACTAAAAAAAGGAGGACCAGAAAAGGGAAATTTTAATAGACCATACGAGAGTATTTTAGTTCAAGAGAAAATTATAGGGGAGGAATATGGTATAGATATTTTGAACGACTTTGATGGTAATTATTATGATTCCTTCGTTAGACAAAAATTAGTAATGCGTTCTGGCGAGACTGACAAAGCAGTTTCTGTCATTGATGAAAAATTTTCAAGAATAGCTAAAAAGGTAAGTCTACATTCAGGTCATATCGGAAATATGGATTGT
The DNA here is from genome assembly GCF_027474845.2 of Maribacter aestuarii. NCBI lineage: Bacteria > Pseudomonadati > Bacteroidota > Flavobacteriia > Flavobacteriales > Flavobacteriaceae > Maribacter > Maribacter aestuarii. The sequence goes on along the minus strand of NZ_CP107031.2, from coordinate 3,285,346 downwards.
GATTTTTTTGTTAAAGATGAAAAAGTTTATTTTCTTGAAATGAATCCTAGATTTGGTGGTGGCTATCCTTTTTCTCACCAAGCAGGGATTAATACCCCGGGTATTTATATTGATTGGTTGAATGGGGTTAAAGACGTTAAGAGACATAATAATTATTTACCCAATCTCTCCTTTGCGAAATGCGACAGATTAATTAAAATTTAGGTTTTGTAATTAAATTTTCATTGAAACAAATTTCTTTCAAATAATCCAGAACTGAGACTTCTTTCAGGACATCCTTTCTAATCAAAAAAACTTTATGAAAGAACTACCTAATCTTTATGCTCTAAGATTTATATTGTCAATTTTCGTTGTAATTACACATATACCATTGGTCTCTAAAACACTAAATATTGCATCATTCAATGACCATCCTATATTTCACAAAGGAACTTTAAGTGTTTTCTACTTTTTTACTCTTTCCGGTTTTCTAATTATACGTTTATTATGGCTTGAGTTAAGAAAAAATAATACCATAAACCTAAAACGATTTTATGCAAGACGAATTTCTAGATTATATCCTGTGTACTATCTAGTTTTGTTCGTTGGGCTGTTTATTTATCATTTTATGTTGCCTCTGTTTAATATTGATTTCGAAATTAATTACTCCTTAGACAAATTATTATTATATTTCATTTTCTTTATGCCGAATGTTTTCACCTCTTTTTATAGTGTAGGAGGGATTTTAGAAGTATTATGGAGTATAGGTGTAGAAGAACAGTTTTATCTTTTCATACCATTACTTATTTTAACTTTCAAGGGAAAAACTATTAAACTACTATCTGTTGTTTTAATAATTTGTCTAATCTTATTCGCTTTTACCAATGCATTTGTACACTATAATTTTTATTTCTATTTCCTCTTTGGCGGACTTTTGGCAATTATTTTTGAGCAAATGAAAACAAGTATTTTTAATAACAAAATTGTTCACCTAATTGTGTATGCAGTTTTTATTTTAAGTTTTGTTACCAATATATTTGATTTCGAAAATAGATTCCTTTTTCACTTTTTTAATATGATTGTAAGCGGTCTCTTGATAAGTCTAATTTCATACTATCCAGTTTTTAATATAGAAAGTAAAATTATAAATCACTTGGGTAAAGTGTCTTACGGTATTTATATGTATCATATGATAGTTCTTACAGGTATTCTTTTTTTAGTGACGAAATTTAGTTTAGAATCGTATTTTATTTCTGAAATATTATTTATTTGCTCCTTGAACATTGCCGTAATATTCACCACAATAGCAGTTGCCAGCGTTTCTTTCAAATATTTTGAATCAATTTTTTATAAATCTAAATTAGTATCTAAATCAAAAAAAAATAACTAAAATTGAAATCATTTTATATTTCATAACTTACTTACCGCTTTCAATCCTATTCATTGTTTTTAATATGATTGAAATACCAATTTGGGAAAATTTAGGATATAAACTTTCAAATGTATCGCCTTCCTTTACTCTAATAGGTTCTTGATATAGAATTATCCCCTTATCATATTCATTGTCTATAATATGTGTTGTAATTCCGGTAATCTTAACGCCGTAGTTCAAAGCATCTTGTATAGCGGTCTTTGTGGCCAAAAAACTAGGGAATAGTGAAGGGTGAACATTCATTATCTTATTAGGATAAGCATCTAAAATTTCTTTAAGAATTAAATATTGGAATCCAAGTAAGAAAATATGGGAGATATTGTTCCTTTTTAAACTTTTAAGTATTTCATTTTGATATTCTATTTGGGTAAGATATTCGCTAGGTTTAATTAATACAACAGGAATACCATTCTTTTTTGCAACATGAACGGCACCACAGTTTTCCGCTTCATATATAAGTAGACCGATTTTATTAATTTCTTTTTTTGGAATAATGTTCAATCACATCCACTGCATTTTTACCCCAAAAACTAGTTAACAAAGCCCATTTAATCATATTTGCTTAAATCTTTTAAAAACTAAGGATAAAACTTTTACTGTATATAACTTATCAAAAGGTAATTAATATTAATACCTTGCTTGAATTAAAAATGAAGATAAATCTTTCAACTGTTCTATTAAAATCATTCGAAGAAATATCATTTTTTTATTTGTTAATGTGTTCAAATTTTTCTAGTAATTTTTAAAGTAAAATAGTAATTTTATTTGCGAGTTATGAATAGAACGGCTTTTAAAAGATTTAAAATTTTTCTAAAGGACAAGAATAAAAAAAACTTGTCTCAAATTTTAAAGGAGTTTATCTCTCTTTGGTATATTAAAAAGGAGATGCCACTATATTATTTTAAGCATTTGTATAAGAAGGATGAAACAAATATATATGATTACTTGGGGACAAAGGAAGGAGATCTTATACATAAGAGTAAAGAACTTCATAAAATACAAAATACTTCTATCATCAATAATAAACTAACATTTGCGCTTTTTTCGAAAAAATATTCTCTTAAGACCCCAATACTTCTTGGATATCATTTATCAAATCAATATTTCTATCAAGACAAAATCAGAAATATTAAAGCTAAAGACGAATTACTAGATTTTTTCTTTAATCTTTTCGAAAATTGGAGCGTGGAAAAAATCTTTGTAAAACCACTTGATCTTTATGGGGGAAAAGGTTGCTTCATTTTAAATAAAGATGAATTACCTAGTCAGCTTACTGCCTATCAAAATGTTTTATTAGAAGGAAGCCATATTTTTTCTGAAGTAGTTGAACAACACCCCAAGGTCAACGAAATTCACAAAAAATCACTAAATACTTTAAGAATTGTTACCTATATTACAGATTTAGGTAAAAAAGAAATTGTTTCCACTTTTATGAGATTTGGAATTGGCGACAGTGTAGTAGATAATGGATCTGCTGGAGGTCTTTACATAGGTATAAACGAAAAAAATGGAACGCTAAAAAGTTATGGTTATCGTACAATGGAGCATGGAGGAGAAAAACTGACATCTCATCCAAATTCCAATTATCAATTTAAAAACTTTATAATTCCTTACTATAAGGAAGCTTGTGAACTTGCTTTAAATACTCTTGACTACATCCCAGACCGATGGATTGGATGGGATGTTGCAATTACGCCAAATGGCCCAATAATTATAGAAGCAAATGATACTCCAGATCTTCATATGTCTGATGTTGCCCATGGAGGCTTGCTAAGAAATAATCATATTAAAAATTTAGTTGAGAAACTAAAAAATTGACCAAATAATCTACAATGTTTTATTAAATTAAATGATTATTTCAAATGCAATGTAATTATTTAGAAAAATAATTGTTTATTTCATTTTCAATATAACAAACTCCGATCTCCTATTCACCTTATGTTTTTCTTCGGAACAGAAAGTGTTATCATCACATTCGTTGAGCAACATTCGCTCTCCAAAAGCCTCAGTAGTCAATTGTGATGAAACAATCCCCTTCTTCAGCAAGTAGTCTTTCGTTCTTTCAACCCTTCTTTGGGACAACCAATCGTTATAATTCGATGATCCACGAGAATCTGTATGCGAAGTGATTTTCAAAATCAAACCTGGATTATCATTGATAATTATGGCCAATGAGTCTAGTATTTGTTGAGATTTTCTATTTAAAACAGAAGAGTTCAAATCAAAATAAACAAAACCGAGGGCGTCTATTTTATCTTTAATGATACTCTTTCTTTTATTTTGCGCATCTAACTTGGCTCTCTCAGCAGCAGCCATCTCAGCTTTTTCCTTTTCTTCTTTAAGCCGTTCTGCAAGTAAAGCTTCCTCCTTTAATCTATTGACCTCTGCTACGGAATCCATTTGTCGTTGTCTTTCTCTCTCTAAAGCCGTCAACATCGCTAACTTCTCTTCTCCCCTTTTTGACAGCCCTTTTTCTATTCCAAATTGATAAACTATACTTGCCGCATGTTGAATGTGGTTCGTAGCTCCGTTCGACTGGCTCATAGCCCACTTTCCCGAAGAGTTAAAATCCAGACCCCATTTGTCAGAAAACCACGTTCTGAAACCTATAACGGCATTATAGGTACCTCTTCCTACATTATTAGCATCCGAGTAGCCGGCACCTATTCCTATGTAAGGGTCAAACCATGCAGTATGACCAATAATCTTATTTAAATCGTAGGAAACTCTCGTATCAAAACCGTAATAATTTATATCTGTAGCATTTTCTACCCCATCTATAATATTCCCTTCTTTATATTTGTTGTAAGTACCAATAGCCTCAATACCCAATCCGTTCTTAAAGTATTTTCCAATACTCAATCTGGAGGGATAGGGCAAGATATTCCACTCCTCCCCAACGTTAAATAACCCATCAAAAACGTTTCCTGAATCGTCGATAGCATTATAGCCTAAACCTAAAATCCAGGATTTTTGTACGATACTATCTTTGGAGGTAAGCTGAAGTTCTTCTTGTCCGATTGCCGTATTGTGGATAGCAAATACTAAGAGACAACATAAAAGCAATGAGGTTTTCATAGGTTAAGATTTGGGTTTGAAACGTAAAATTACGCCTACCCAAATGACCCAACAAAAAAGTACCATGTAAGGTGATTATTTTCGACGGATAGATGAACTATCCATTCCTACCGATTATCTGCTTTATTAAAAACTATCTTTTTTGAATTGTTCGGTAGTTTGTAAATTCGAAATGGACTTGTTACTGATTTAGTTTCAGTTTTGCTGGTTTTCAGCTCTTTCGAAAGAATATAAGCATCCTTTGTTTCCTTAGTTAAGTGCAATTCTGGCATCTCGGAAACCTCGGCTCCGGCACACCAAACAAAGATCATTTCTTTATCAAAGTCGACCTCTGGAATCGGTAGACCAGGTTTTCGAGTTCTATTAATTTTTCCAAAAAAGCCGTTAAAGATTTTTGATCTTTAATAATCAGGGTTTCTTCTACTTCTGAACCGCTGTAATTCTCTTCCATTATTAATTCCATATCAGGAAAATTCTTAACATCCTCGGAAGCTGCGTTCTTTTGTCCTTTGCAAGAGAAAAGAACAAGCATCGCATTTAATAAAAAAAGTGAAAACGATTTTTTAAGCATTCTTCAACCTGCTTTTGTATGCCCTTTGATATACCTCTTCGTACAGGGGTAGCACTTTGGTAATATCAAACTTTTGCGCCTCTCGTACAGCATTTGTCTTAAACTGCTCTAGCGTAGTATCATCTTTCAGAATACTTATTGCATTTTCTACCATGTCATCTATGTCGCCTATTTCGCTCAGAAAACCGGTAACACCATCCATATTTACTTCGGGTATACCACCAGCATTACTGGAAATGACAGGAACCTTATTAATCATGGCCTCTAATGCCGCCAGTCCAAAACTTTCGGACTCAGAGGGCAACAAAAACAAATCGGAAAAACAGAGAATCTTATCTATTTCATTACTATTACCTAAGAAAATTACTTGGTTGGAAATTCCCAACTTTTCGCAAAGTCTTTCAGCCCCCTCTTTTTCTGGACCCTCACCTACCATGATGAGCTTTGCTGGTAGCTGTTGTTGTATTTTATGAAAAACATGAATTACATCGGGTATACGTTTAACCTTTCTAAAATTACTTATGTGTGTAATGATACGTTCATTTTCATCCGCCATATTAGTACGTTGGCAGTCTGTGAAAGATGTATTATATTTTCTAGAATCGATAAAATTTGGGATTACTTCTATTTCCTTATGAATGTCGAAAATTTCTAGTGTTCCTTGTTTCAAACTATCCGATACGGACGTAACTACGTCTGACTGATTAATACTAAACGTTACTGCAGGTTTATAAAATGGATGTTTGCCAACCAAAGTAATATCGGTTCCGTGCAGGGTTGTTATCATTGGAACGTAAATACCTTCCTCCTCCAACATTTTTTTTGCCATATAGCCAGCGTAGGCGTGCGGTATGGCGTAGTGTACATGGAGTAAATCAATTTCATGCAGCTTTATAGTGTCTACTAATTTACTTGATAGAGCTAGTTCATAGGGCTGATAATGAAAAAGGGGATACTCCGGAACATGTACTTCATGGAAAAAGATATTATGACTTAAAAGCTCTAAACGAACTGGTTGCCTGTAAGTAACAAAGTGAACCTGATGACCCCTATTGGCCAGTGCTATTCCCAATTCCGTGGCTACCACCCCACTACCCCCAAAAGTAGGGTAACATACAATTGCTATTTTCATCTTTACAAAACTACCTTTTAATTTAAAATGGCGTCGTAAATAGCTTGTTGAATTCTGGTTCTTAACGCAGATTTAACTAATAAAGTGTTCGATGCACTGGGATAGGTACGATTGGAAAGAAAGACATAAACAATTTCCTCATCTGGGTCCGCCCAGGTATATGTGCCTGTAAAGCCGCTATGTCCAAAACTCTTTCTTGAAACACAACCACAAGTAGGACCACTATTTTCTAATTGAGGTTTATCGAATCCTACTCCCCTTCTGACTTTTTTATCACAGAAATAACATTTGTTAAACTTTTGCACCGTACGTGAATCAAAAAATTGGACACCCCCGTAATAACCTTCCTGCAAATACATTTGCATAATCTTAGCCACATCGTTAGCATTACTGAACAATCCTGCATGCCCTCCTACTCCACCTTGCATGGCCGCACCCATGTCATGCACATAACCGTGAACGGTTTGGTAACGGTAGTACTTATCCTCTTCAGAAGGAATAATCTTGTTTTTTGGAAATTTATCTAATGGGTTATAGGTCGTAAAATTGGCCCCGAGTCTATTATATAAAAAATCTTGTGTAAGTTTATCCAGGGGTTCACCGTACGTATCCTCAATATATTTTTTCATAACATAGTAGGGAACATCGCTATATCTATACCTATTGGATTTTAAGTCTTGCCTTCCAATCCGGTCATAAATAGAATCTTTATAGGCATCGGCCAAAAATAAATTTTCGGCAACCTTTGTCGAAAAGCCAGGTAGTGCAGTGCTTCGGTAAAATTCTTTGGAAGGCTTTCGGTCCTTATCCAAAGTGCTAACATAAAAAGCGATCCAAGCTGGCAACCTACCATAGTGGGACAAGGCCTTTAAAACGGTCACATTCTTTATTTCCGTATTAGAATAACCGGGCACCAATTCTTCAAAGGTGTCGTTCAAAGCTATTTTCCCCTCTTCCTCCATCTTCATAAGCATAGGTAACGTGGCCAGGATTTTGGTAAGTGATGCCAAATCATATAAATCGTCTCCCCGTACATCCGAATCCGAGGAATAGATAGGTTTTCCAAAGCTCTTTTCATAGACCACCTTTCCTTTTCGAGCAACCAGGACCTGAGCACCAGGAAACATTAAGCTGTCCAGTCCATTCTGCATCAATCTGTCAATATCGTTCAATTTTTGAGTACTTAGCCCAACCCGCTCAGGCTTGCTATATCCTAATCGCTGAAGTGATGACAATTCTATACCGGTTCCCACAGGAAATTCAGAATGAGCTGTGACCGGAAGTTTACCTAAAGCCGGAATAGCTCCAAATAGTAATTCAGCCGTTTTGCGCTGCGCTAAATCACTATTCTGATAAGACATCACAACGGCATCAATACTCTTAAAGGTTTGAATATTGGACAAGGTATAAGGTTTGGTAAAAACGCAAAGGATGAGATTGGATGTCCTAAGATTCGCTATCTCTTGCAACCAAGAAAGTTCGGTTTTAGAAAACTCGTAGGCTTTCCATGGGCTATCATTGCTTTTGTGATGCCCTATAATTATCAAATTATATTCGTATAATTTACTCTTTAAATTAGCGATATCACTTCCATTCACCTGTGTTACCGCTGCATATTTGTTCAATTCTTCTATAAAGGCATCACTTGGTGCATCTCCAAATTTGACATAGGCAATTTTCTTGTTCTGTAGATTTTTGATGCCTAAGAGATCAAAATTATTTTTAACAACCGTAATAGCACTTTCAATAGCTTCCTCGTATATCAAATCATCTTCTAACGAATTCAAATCTTTATAGAGATTTTCCTTATCTATCGGTTCGTACTTATGTAATCCTACCTTATACTTGGCCATAAGGATTTTCTTCACGGATAAGGCCAAACGACCTTCACTTATTTTTCCACGATTGTAAGCCTTTAGAAGTTTCTCCTTAGCATCCACTACATTTTTAGGCATTAACAACATATCGTTTCCTGCAATAAAAGCGGCTAGCTCTACTTCTCCCTTATCTCCGTATTTAGACGCCCCCTGCATGTTTAAAGCGTCCGTAAAGACCAGGCCTTCAAACCCCATTTCTTCTTTTAATATTCCAGAAATAATCTGCTCGGATAAGGATGATGGCAAGCCCTCCTTTAATTCCATTGCCGGAACTTCCAAGTGTGCCACCATAACACTACTTAACCCTTCCTTAATCAGCCTTTTAAAGGGATACAGTTCCAAGCTGTCCAGTCTTTCCCTCGAAAATGGGATTATCGGAAGGTCATGATGGGAATCCACAGCGGTATCCCCATGTCCTGGAAAATGTTTTCCGCTTGATAATACTCCGGCACTTTCCATACCTTTCATAAAGGCAATCCCCTTTTCAGCTACTACTTCCCTGTTCTCACCAAAGGAACGATTTCCAATTATGGGATTCAAAGGATTTGTATTGATGTCGATATCCGGAGCAAAATTGATGTGTACCCCCAAACGTTTAGCGTGCTCTCCTATACGATATCCTACCTTTTCTACAATTTCATTATTCTGAATGGCCCCTAAGGTCATATTCCATGGAAATGCATAGGTGGAGTCCAATCGCATAGCCAGACCCCATTCTGCATCCATACCTATAAGGAGCGGAATTTTTGATATGGACTGAAATTCATTACAAAGCTCTGCTTGTCTCAAAGGGCCTCCTTTAGAAAATATTAAGCCCCCAATTTCTTGCTCTTTAATAAGTTTCTTAATAGTATCTATCGCCTTGGAAGATTGATCGGAAGCGACATTGACCATGAACAATTGGCCAATTTTCTGCTCCAAAGTCATTTGCTCGTACTGACTATCTACCCATGCGACTTGCGAAAGACTATCAGAAGCGACTAATGGATTCTGTCCAAAAAGACCTAGAAAACCAAGTAAACAAAGTGAGGTTAATAAAAAAGGGCGCATAGATTTCACTGTATGGAGATAACTTTAAAGCAAGAAAATTATTGCATTTCATCGATAAAACCTAATGAAAAGGGTATTTGGCAAACGAGACTTTTAGACAAAACGTGCATGCCAGCTTTCCGAAGCAGGCACCTCCCAGTGCTCTCTGTATTCTCCTTTCGTGGCCACAAGGTTATTAAAAACGATGGTGTTTTTGGAAATCGCCCTTTGTTTGGCCATGGTTTTAAATTCCAATAAAGTTTTGTAGGCCACATATTCACCTTGTTTGTAGGAAACGTTCATTTTGTCCAGCAATTCAACTCCGTATTTCTTTTCTAAATTTTGAATAAAATGAACAGAAGCGTCTATGGAGCAACCGGTGGCGGGTTGGCTACTTTGGTCCAGTGCAATAATCAAGAAGCGTTTATACCGAACTTCGTAACCGGCTTTTAAACCTTGGCCATGAGCGGTCCACTGTGACAGAAATTTATCCAATTCGCTAGAAATCTCTTGTAATTCGGTATCCGTAAAAGATCTATTGGCTTGATAAATCCATACTCTAGAGGTGTCCGGTAATGTATTAAAATCTACTAACATAATTTTTTATTAGCACTATAAATCTTCTGCGGTCGCTATGACCTCTGCTATGTCCATAACTGCTATGGAATCCTCTTTTTCTTTATTTTTGACACCGTCCGTCATCATGGTGTTACAAAATGGGCATCCAGCAGCAATTATTTCCGGTTTTGTTTCCAAGGCCTGTTCCGTGCGTTCAATATTCACATCCTTATCCCCTTTCTCCGGTTCCTTGAACATTTGGGCTCCACCTGCACCACAACATAAGCCTTTCTGCTTACAATTCTTCATTTCTACTAACTCCGCATCCAATTTTCTGATGAGTTCTCTAGGGGCTTCATATACGCCATTGGCCCTGCCCAAATAACACGGATCGTGAAAAGTTATACGTTTACCTTTGAAAGCGCCACCTTCCATAGTGATTCGTTTTTCTTCCAATAATTGTTTCAAGAACTGAGTATGATGAACAACTTCATAAGTGCCTCCTAGTCCAGGATACTCGTTTTTTAAGGTGTTAAAGCAATGTGGACATGCCGTAACTACTTTTTTGACCCCGTAGGCATTCATTACTTCAATATTGGTTACCGCTTGCATTTGGAAAAGAAACTCATTCCCCGCCCTTTTTGCAGGATCCCCAGTACAGCTTTCTTCGGTTCCTAAGACAGCAAAAGATACTTGGGCCTTATTTAAGATTTTAACGAAAGCCTTGGTTATTTTCTTTGCCCTATCATCAAAACTACCTGCACATCCCACCCAGAACAAAACCTCGGGGGTAGTGCCAGCGGCAAAGAGCTCTGCCATGGTGGGTACTTTTAGTTCACTTGCCATAATATACTTTAAGATTCGTTACTCCAATTTAAACGGTCCATCTGATTAAATGGCCAAGGTGCCCCATTATTTTCGATATTCCCCATCATATTGTTCAAATCAGTGGGTGCTGCAGAATTCTCCATTACTAGGTACTGTCGCATATCCATGATGATGGACAATGGATCTATGCTTACTGGACAAGCCTCTACACAGGCATTACATGTGGTGCAGGCCCATAATTCTTCACGAGTTATATAATCGTCCAATAACTGTTTGCCATCTTCTTTGAATTCCCCATCATTCTTATCCATTATCTTACCTACTTCCTCTAAACGGTCACGGGTATCCATCATAATTTTCCTAGGTGATAATTTTTTACCGGTCTGATTAGCTGGACATTCGCTCGTACAGCGCCCACATTCTGTACAGGTATAGGCGTTTAACAGTTGAATCCTACTCAAGTCCATTACGTCGGATGCGCCAAATTTGTCAGGTACAGGCGCATCTTCAGGAGGAGCTGCAAATGGGTCTGCAGATGGGTCCATCATCAATTTAACCTCATTGGTTACTGCCTCTAAATTTTCAAATTGTCCCTTTGGTACTAACCTACCATAGTAGGTGTTGGGAAAGGCTAACAGAATATGTAAATGTTTTGAATAGTAAAGATAATTGAGGAAAAACAATATTCCAGCAATATGTAACCACCACGCAGTACGCTCTATAAGTATCAAAGTTTGGTTGGACGTGTTTTCAAAAATTGGCAATAAATATTGACTTACCGGAAAAGAGCCCATGATACCAGATTGACTGGCATAATGATTCGCTCCGTTCAATTGTAACTGAAAATCAGTAGCATTCATCGTCAAAAACAGGGCCATTAGCACTAGTTCTATGTACAGGATGAGATTTCCATCTTTTTTAGGCCACCCCTCCATTTCTGGCTTCATGAATCGTTTTAATCGAATCACATTTCTCCTCGCCCAGAAGATTACTACCGCTACTATGACTAATAAAGCTAATATTTCAAACGAAGCGATGAGTATATCATAGATTATTCCAAGTCCAGAAAAGATACGATGTGTACCCAACAAACCATCCAAGATAATTTCTAAAACTTCAATATTGATAATAACAAAACCAACATAAACTATGATGTGTAAAATACCAGCTATAGGCCTAACAACCATTTTTGTTTGTCCAAGTGCAATCTTGGCCATGTTCTTCCAACGCTGGCCCTTATTATCGGAGGCATCCGTCGATTTACCTAAATTGATATTGCGTCTGAGACGTGCTATATTCTTTGCAAAAAAACCAATCCCGGCGATTAAAAGAATGGCAAAGAGAATATTGGATAAGTACTGCATAAATTATTCTTCGATTTTTTCTGCTGGATCTTCTTCAGGCACCATATAGTCCTTTTGCTTTTTACCGAAAACAGATACATTGACGTAGCGCTTAGGATTCAGCCTAAAATCCTGAAGCAACAAATCCAATTCCCTAGAGGCGCTGTTCAAATTTGTATACAACTCCTTGTCGTTCATGAGCTTACCTAAAGTTCCGTCTCCCTTTTCTATCTTGGCCATTATCATATCTAAATTCGCAACGGTAGATTCCAAACTGGATAGTGTCCTACCCAACCCGGCATTATTCAAAGAGTCCGAAAGTTTGGCGAAATTATAGGTCAATGTCTCAAAATTGGTTAGAGAACTGTCTAGCTTGCCTTGATTGTTGTTTAAAATATTGTTCAGCACTTTGGCACTACCGTTGAGACTGGTCATAAGCTCACTTAGTCCATTAATGGCTGTCTGCAAGTCCTTCTTTGTTTTAGAGTCCAGTACATCATTAACGTTTATGAGGACAGAATCGGCATCCGAAACGGCGGATTCAAACTTTCTAAACAATGGAGTCAGTTTTTGCTGTGCTAGTTCCGTAAGACCAGGTCTTGTATCTGTTAAAAGTGTATCACCGGATTGCGCCTCAGGGGCACCATCGAATACCGGAATTATCTGAAGTCCCTTACCGCCAATGATACCAGTATCATAGAGCTCTACCCTACTATTCTTTGAAAATTTAAAATCACTGCTAACACTAAAGGTAACAATCAAATTCCCTTGGGTATCCTTGAACTTAATATCATTTACCTTACCTACCCCATAACCGTTTATGGAAACCACGGTACCTGCTTGCAAGCCTCCTACATTAGGATAAATTGCGTACAAGGTTTTACTGTTATCGAATAATGGTGTGGATTTTAAATAACTGAATCCCATTACAAACAATAGGATTCCACCGATTACTATAATTCCCGTTTTAAGTTCCCTCGATAGTTTCAATAAATGTATTTTATAGTTAAAACAAAATTAGAAATAATTACAACTTAAAAGTTCTAATTGAAAAACTTATTCCAAGTCCTTAGGTACAGGTACGCGTACCCCATCTTTATAAGCGACAATGTAAGCCGATTTATAACCTTTTAAAACGGCACTGGACTGAATTTTTTTCGCAGCGCTATAAGAATTGGTCTCGCCGTACATATATCTGTAAAGATTATTAAAAGGCTCTTTGGAAAGCATTCCTAATCCATTAAAATTGTCCCTGGTTAGGGCAAGGTCCTTTCCGCTTGCCATTATCTGCACTTTGTAAATAATATCATTAGCTACAGCGGTAGGCTTTGACGCTTCATTGTTCACGACCTCCTTTACTACGTTGTTTTCCACGTCGTTATTATCTACTTGGACATCATCAATTTTATCTACAGGTTCTTTCTTGACTATTGGGAGAGCTTCTTCAGTCTCATTTTCAACGGCAACAAGAGGTTTTTCTTGACGTTCCTCCGTTGGAAGAGGTTCCTCAGCCTTTGGCGGTATAGGTTCAGCACTAGCAATAGAAGGGCTTGAGACGCTAACACCTTTCTTATATTCTACAATAGCATTGGCTATAGCCGTGGCCATTTCTAATTGTCCTTTCTTGGAATCTAAATAGGCCCCTTCATCTTTGTTGGTCAAAAAACCCGTTTCTACCAGCACACTGGGCATAAAGGTTTGATGCAAAACTATAAAGCCCGCCTGTTTGACTTTTCTATTGTTCCGCTTCAACTTGTCGGAAAAATTGTCTTGAATCATTTTGGCCAGAGCTATGCTTTGATCTAAAAATTCTTCTTGCATAATAGTTAGGCCTATAACCGATTCAGGCGAATTGATGTCATAATCCGCATACCTCGTCTCGTAGTTATCCTCTAAATAGATAACCGAGTTTTCCTTTTTTGCAATCTCAAAATTCTGTTTATTAGCGTGTAATCCCAGAACAAACGTTCCGGCACCGTTTGCGTCGGATGAATGTGAATCACAATGTACCGAGACAAAAAGGTCTGCATTTGCCTTGTTAGCGACTTCTCCTCTAACATATAAATCAATAAACGTGTCGTCCTTGCGTGTATAAATGACCTTTATATCCTTGTTGCTGGATAAGATTTCACCAACTTTTAGCACAATGTTCAGCGCTATTTGCTTTTCTAAGTAACCGTTTCCAAGGTTACCAGGGTCATGTCCACCATGACCGGCATCCAAGACAACTACAAAGGGTTCGTTGGCTACAGTTTTAGATTCTGATGCGGTGTAGGAAAATAATGCAAGACATAATACCGAAAATGGTACAACTAAAAGTCGTTTAATTCTCATATTCATATGGGTTTTCAAAGCCCTTGTCATGGTTAAAATTATGGTAATACCCTAACAGGGGATTAAAAAATATATGTAAGTTTGACATCAGAAACTTGTGGCTCTATTCAACCGCCAAACCTTTACAAAAATAGGATATATAGCCTTGCAATCAAATAAACAGTACGTACTTTTCCTTTTCATTCTTTTTGTTGGTGCGTTTTTGATGCAAGCACAGGAGGACAGGATAGTGCCCCTTCCCATTAAGGTTGCAAAAGATACCATAATTGCTCCACTTTTTCCAGAACCTGTAGCTAACGATTCCGTGGTCGCCGATTCCTTAACAGCTGATTCCTTGAACCAAAAACCAGCCTTATTGTTGGATAAAATTACCTATAAGGCAAAGGATTATGTAAAACTAAGCCAAAAAGAAAATAAAATATACCTCTACAACGAGGCAGAAATCTATTACCAGGATACGGAACTAAAGGCGGGCATCATTATCATGGATTACATTAAAAACGAAGTTTCTGCAGGCCGTATAAAGGATTCTTTGGGAAACTATACGCAGTTACCCTACTTTAAACAAGGGTCGAATATTGTAATTCCGGATTCTATTCGCTTCAATTTTGATACCCAAAAAGCCTTGATATGGAATTCCCGAACGGAACAACAGGCCGCTGCCGGTGCTTTAGGAAGCGATGCCATGAAAGTCTATGCGGAAATTACTAAAAAAGAGAACGATTCCGTTTATTTTTTAAGTGAAGGAAAGTTGACCACTTCCAAGGATACAATTAATCCCGATTATTATATTAGGGTTAGAAAGGCCAAGTTTGTACCTAAAAAGAAGGTTATCGCCGGATTTAGCAATCTTTATATAGCCGATGTTCCAACCCCCATTGCAATGCCATTTGCTTATTTCCCCCTTTCGGTGGGACGAGCGGCTGGGGTTTTAATGCCCACTTTTGGAAACGACCCCGATAGAGGTTATTTTCTTCAAGATATGGGATATTATATTCCCATTGGGGATTATGCCGATTTAACCCTAACGGGAGACTTTTATACTAATGGAAGTTGGGGTTTTAGGTCGACCTCTATTTATACCAAACGATATAGATACCGTGGTAATTTTAATTTCAGGTATGAGAACCAAGTTAACAGCCAAAGAGGCTTTAGCGATTATAGCTTAACCAGAAATTACAACATACAACTGTCTCACTCCCAAGATCCCAAAGCAAGTCCCAATTCCCGATTTTCCGCTTCGGTCA
The DNA here is from genome assembly GCF_027474845.2 of Maribacter aestuarii. Lineage (NCBI taxonomy): Bacteria > Pseudomonadati > Bacteroidota > Flavobacteriia > Flavobacteriales > Flavobacteriaceae > Maribacter > Maribacter aestuarii. The sequence continues at coordinate 3,269,938 of NZ_CP107031.2, read as the reverse complement.
ACTTAGGAAGTAGTGAATATTATCGGAATTCGTTGCAGCAACGAAATTTGCCCAATACGCAAAACAATACCTTATCCTCGTCCATTTCGTATTCCAGAACGTTTCCAGCGTATCCATCAGTAAATATGAGTGTAACGGCTACGCATTCCCAATTGACCTCGCCTACAGCAACCGACTCAGATGTTGATAATATTCGAATGACATTACCGACGCTTCAGGCAAGTATGGAGCGTATTTTTCCTTTCGCCAGAAGAGATGGTATTAAGAAAGGGGCGATTCAAAATATCAATTTTCAATATGATTTTAACGCACAGAACAGTCTCACAACTAACGATGAGGATTTTCTAACCGGCAGAATGTTCGATAACGCCAAGGTCGGTGCAAGAAATCGGATTCCAATTAGCACCAACTTTAAAATAGCTAAATTTTTTAGTGTGAGTATGGGCGGAACCTACGAGGACGTTTGGGCCTTGGAGACTTTTGAGCAACGTTTTGATACAGAAACCGAAACCGTGGTCAGAGACACTATAAGTGGTTTTGACCGGTATAATCAATATAACCTAAGTGCGAGTATCGGAACTACACTTTACGGAACATTTAATTTTGGTGAGGATAAAAAAATACAGGCCATTAGGCATGTGATGCGACCCCAGTTGAGTTATGGTTATGCACCATCTTTTGACCAGTTTTACGATGAATATATAATTGATACTGAGACAGGTGAGTCAGTACAGTACAGTCGTTTTGAAGGAACGCTTAACGGTGCACCTAGGTTAGGAAGGTCCAACAGTCTTAGCTTCTCTCTTGCCAATACACTGGAAGCAAAAGTGAGGGATAAGGATTCCACCAAACTAGAACCCAAGAAGATTCCTCTTCTTAGTAACTTTAATATATCCACGGGGTATAATTTGGAATCAGACTCCTTGCGCTTAAGTCCTTTGAGCCTTAATGGAGGCACCAACATTTTGAACAATAAAATGGCTATAAACTTTGCAGCCGGTCTGGATCCCTACGCAATAGACAATAATGGTCGCAGGATTAATACGTTCAATATTGATAACGGAGGTAGCCTTTTGCGGCTTACCCGTGCCAATGTAAATGTTAGTTATTCCATCAATAACGAAACTTTTGGTAAAAAAAGGGGCGATAAAGAGGAAGAAGAAATTGATGAGTTTGATTACGTAGCCCAGAGTGGTGGACGAACCGATGATCTCTTTGGTCGCGCAGATAATTTTGCGGATAACCCTATTCGTGAAAGGAACGATGAGGATGAAGATGTGGAAAATCCCTTATATGGTACTACAATACCTTGGGATTTTAGACTGGCATATTCTGCTAGTTATACAAATGCAGCACGGCAAAATGAGTTTAGCAGTCACTCCCTGATGTTTTCAGGAGATATCACGCTATCCCCGCGTTGGAAAGTTGGAGGTTCTTCCGGATATGATTTCAAGAACAAGGGATTTACACTTACCCAGCTAAGATTTGAGCGTGATCTTAAAAGTTTCGTAATGCGCTTTAATTGGACCCCTTTCGGGCAATATAAACGCTGGTATTTCTTTATTGGAATTAAATCATCGATTTTAAAAGATTTAAAGTGGGAAAATCGAAGTCAGCCTGTACGTAATTAATAATAAAAATATCATGAAGAAAATCATAAATACTACAAATGCACCTGCTCCAATTGGCCCTTATAATCAAGCCGTACTAGCCAGAGATACATTATATATTTCCGGTCAAATACCTTTAAATCCTCAAACTAATAAATTGATAACAGGGGATATAAAAAAAGAGACCGAACAATCGATGGAAAACTTAAAAGCGATACTTATTGAAGCTGGGATGACTTTTGAAAATGTGGTTAAGTCCACTATTTTCCTTAGCGATATGAACCAATTTGCAAACGTAAATGAAGTTTACGGTTCTTACTTTGATGCCGATACCGCACCCGCAAGGGAAACGGTAGAAGTTGCCAACCTTCCCAAGTTCGTGAACGTGGAGATATCCATGATAGCGGTTAAATAAAAACTACATATTCTCCCGGTGAAATTCGACCAACCCTTCTATGGGTCTTTGCCGAATAACACCAACGATTAAATCATTCCTTTCCAAAACCGCAGTAAGTTCATCACGCAAATAATGGGCAATACTACCTACGAAGTTAATAGGTACTTTAGTCGCCAGCTCAAACTGCATCACATAGTTATTAATAAATTGCTGAAAACCTTTATCTATAACTCCTTTTGAATAGGGGTGGTCTTTATTCTCGATCAGAAATCTAGCAAAAGTGGCCAAGTAGGTATTCGGGTTGGGCTGTTTATATAGATTTTCCTTGATGACATCCGCATCGAGGTTATACTTCTTGGCAAATTGGATACCTAAATCCTGAGGCATTTTATGAAAATAATAATCCCTTATTAATTTACGACCGAAGAAATTTCCACTGCCATCGTCCATGGGAATATAGCCCAAGGACGTTACCTTTTGAAATAGTTGATGACCATCGTAATAACTACAGTTAGACCCCGTTCCCAAAATGCAAACAATTCCTTGATGACCGATTTTTGTAGTAGCGAAGATTGCCGCGTACGTATCTTCTTTAACCTCTGCCTTTGCATTTGGAAAGAAATCCGTAAATATATCCTTTAGGAATTTTTTCATTCTATCCGTACCGCAACCTGCACCATAAAAATAAAGCCTAGAGACCTTTTCCCTGTTTTTGGAAAGTTCAAAGTTATTGGCCAAACGATCTTCAATAACATCCTTTGTCAATACCTCTGGACTTAATCCCAAGGTCTGTGTCAAAAAAAGCTGATTACCTTTTTCATCCAATGCAATCCAATCAGACTTTGTTGCACCACTATCAACTATTAGAATCATATCCTATCCATTTAAAAAAAGAATCCTGAAAATAGGTAAAAAATACCTTATTTTCAGGAAATTCCTTGCAAAACTTATATGTGATTAAAGCGTGTTAACGTGTTGTATCAATTCAACCATTTTATTTGAAAAACCGGCTTCGTTGTCATACCAGCAAATCAACTTGAAAAATTTAGAGTTCAACTCTATTCCGGCACCTGCATCAAAAACACTTGTGTGAGATTCGCCGATGAAGTCCTGAGAAACCACGGCTTCCTCCGTGTAACCTAGTACTCCTTTTAATTCTCCTTCAGACGCACTCTTAAAAACCTTTTTGATTTCTTCGTAAGAAGTTTCCTTTTCCAACCTTACCGTTAAATCCACAACGGATACATCTGCCGTTGGAACCCTAAATGCCATCCCGGTAAGTTTTCCTTTTAGAGCAGGAATTACCTTGGTTACGGCTACAGCCGCTCCGGTAGAAGCTGGAATGATGTTCAACATAGCACTTCTTCCACCTCTCCAATCCTTCTTAGAAGGGCCATCCACAGTCATCTGTGTTGCCGTAGTCGCATGCACCGTTGTCATTAAAGCCTCTTCAATACCAAAGGCATCGTTCAGTACCTTGGCCATTGGAGCCAAACAGTTCGTTGTACAAGAGGCATTGGATACAATTTTATCAGATGCTTTGACCTCTTTATGGTTAACGCCCATTACAAACATAGGAGCATCCTTGGAAGGTGCTGAAATGACTACTTTCTTAGCGCCACCATCAATATGGTATTGTGCCGTTTCCAATGTTGTAAAAATACCGGTACATTCCGCAACCGTGTCGGCACCAACAGCGTCCCATTTAATATTCTTTGGATCTCTTTCTGCAGTAATCCTTACCGTTTTTCCGTTAACGACCAAATGACCGTCCTTAACCTCAACAGTTCCGTCAAAAGCGCCATGAACCGAATCATATTTTAACAAATACGCCAGATGTTCTACATCCAACAAATCGTTTATGGCAACTACGTCCACATCCCCACGTTTGACCGTTGTTCTGAAAACTAATCTACCTATTCTACCGAATCCGTTAATCCCTATTTTTAAATTTGACATTGTTCTCTTTTTATATATTAAAATTATGTTGTCATTATTTCAGAAACCCTAATGAGTTCCTTATCTATTTTTGTATGACCCTTTATAGCTTTATTTATGGGGGTTAGAATAAGTTTATTATCCTGAACTCCTACCATCAAACTGGTCTTGCCTTCCAGTAGCGCTTCTACGGCCTTCACTCCCATCCTACTCGCCAACACTCGGTCATAACAGGACGGAGGACCTCCGCGCTGCATGTGGCCCAAGACCGAAACACGTACGTCATATATGGGCAAATGCTCTTCTACGTATTCTTTTAGCTCAAAAACATTCTTACCGGACTTATCACCTTCAGCTACGATTACAATACTAGACGATTTACCAGATTGCTTACTTCTTTTTAGGGATTCCAGTAAACGGTCTAAACCTAGGTTTTCCTCGGGAATCAAAATTTCCTCCGCACCTGCCCCTACGCCTGTATTTAAAGCGATATGGCCCACATCGCGCCCCATGACTTCGACAAAGAAAAGTCGATTATGAGAACTGGCGGTATCCCTAATTTTATCTATGGCGTCCACAACGGTGTTACAGGCGGTATCGAAGCCTAACGTAAAGGTGGTCCCAAAAATATCGTTATCAATCGTTCCTGGAATGCCGATTACAGGAAAACCATATTCTTTATTAAAAATCATTGCCCCCGTAAAACTACCGTCACCTCCAATAACCACAAAAGCATCAATGCCCTCTTCAACTAATTTTTCGTAAGCTAATTTTCTACCTTCTGGAGTTCTAAAATCCTCGCATCTAGCTGATTTAAGTATGGTGCCTCCTTTGTTAATGATATTATTTACACTACGGGCATCCATAGGCTTAAAATCGCCTTCGATCATGCCTTGATATCCCCTGTAAATGGCTATACAGTCAACCTTCATATAGGCACAGGTCCTAACAACGGAACGTATGGCGGCATTCATGCCGGGAGAATCGCCCCCAGAGGTTAGCACCGCTATTTTTTTGATTTTTGTTGACATGAAAAAATTTAAGCCAACGAAAATACTAAAAGTTCTATCAATAAAGAAATGGAAGGTCGTTGTAAATCGCACTAAAACCTTCTAAATCGTTTGCGCTGTTACAAATTAGCACAACGTCGACATTAAAATATGAATTGGTAATTAAAGATAGGCCTACCTATATAGTTTTTGAATGGGTTTAGGTTTGGAATAAAATTGCAATAGACTATCTTTTCCCATTACAGAAGGTCGCTCCTGTTCTACCGGTACCAACGGCGTGTCCGGTTTATCCTTATTAAAGATTTTTTTGAATAGCTCTTTAAAACTGTTGAAGTCTACTTGGTAAGAAAGTCCAGCGCCTTGCGTAGAGCCTTGTTGATCGGGCAGAAATGCCTGTATTTCGCTTTGTCTACTAAAAAATTTGGCGCTTAACGTACCTTCCTCGTTCAAAATTACCTGTATCTCAAAATCACCGGCGACCAAAGTTTCGCTTGCACCGCCTACAGGAACCCCGACTTTACCATTGAAAAGGACCCGGTCACTGATTTGCGTAGAGACGGTAACCCCTATACGGTCATCGGTTTCAATATCAGTATTGAGCGCTCCTTGTTCATAGGAAAGACCAAAATTCAACTTATCATTACCTCCGCTGAGAATGGAATTCAAGATTCCAGAGGCGCTCTGAACTAAATTACCGGTAATGGCCTGTTGGTTGATGCCATTCTGATCATTCACGAAAGTTCCCTGGGCCAAGAGAAAAATAGCGTTTTTCTCCTCAACAGTTGGGTCTTGAAGTTTATACTCCAGCTCCGATTGAACAATAGAATTTGTGCCTGGAAATTCAATACCGAACTCAATATTCGGGCTTTGCAGCTCATCTGTTAGTTTAATAACTACGTTGGTCGGTATTCTTCTGGTAAAACCCTGATCATCTAGCAGTGGAGCAGGATTAGCATTTAAAGAATAAATGGCTTCCATATTCAAATCCGCTTCCAAAGGCTTCTGGTCCCAATTTATGGTACCCCCAGGTTTCACCGTGAATTTTTTATCAATAAAACCCCCGAATTTATAGTTAAATTCTCCGGTCACCACAACAAAATCACCGTACATTTCGAACTTACCGTTGGTATTTATCTGTATCAATAAAATACCTTCGCCAGTGCCTTTTAGGGAACTTCCAGTTCTGGTGTCGGTGACAATTTCAACTTCGGCATCAGGAGTTACATCTAAGTTAAATTCCAGCTCAAGGCCTTGATAATCTTTTAATTGCCTTTGCTCCTCTATGGTTTTAAGATTATTCTTCTCGACAAAATTTATGAACGAGTAATCCCCTACACTGGCAACATCACTCAAAGGAATTTTCAATGAAGTGCCTCGTGCCGTACTACCGTCTACCGTAATATTTAATGCCGTGGTAGGCCCATAAATACGTCCGGTTCCATTCAAAAAACCAGTGCCGTAATACAGATCACCTTCTTTAAATTCAGTGTTCAAAATTAAAAAGCGATTGTTATTGGTATTTACATTCAGATTGAGCACCCAATCCTTAAAATAACGGTGCGAAATGGTTCCATCTATATTGGCCTTGGTATTCTTGTCTACATCTGTCAGGGCTATATTCTCAAAATCAAAAGTCTGATTGGTTAACCTTACCCGCGACCGCGGAGCAAAACCATAATCTACATTTAAATACGGTATGGCAATTCCTGCATTGTCCAGCGTTAGGAGACCGTCAAAATTAGGGTTGTCCACTGGCCCTGTTATATTCACACTCCCGTCTATATCACCTCGAATATGGTCTATGACCCCTTCTCCCAGCGGACTGAACGGTTCTAAATTAAAATTATTGAAATTTGCCAGAAGGTTTGCCGTGGGCATATCTCCCCTATTTTCTATATTCCCAGCTACCCCAAACTTTTCGATTCCGTTATCCGTTAATTGGGAGTTTACCTGAAATTCTGTTAAGTCCCTATTTCCTGCGATACTTATGGCTAAATCTCCAAGACCAATATCATTAATACCAAAATCAGAAATGTTTAGATTTGAGGAAGGAAGATAAATACCGTCTTTTTGCAATACATTCAGGGTACCGTTAACTTCTCCCTGTAGTTTAAGACTGTCAATCACAGGGGTAATCTTATTCAAGGAAACAATCTTAAACTGTAACTCCAAGTCTTTGTAGGTAGAATCCGCTAACTGTCCCCTAAGACGAATTTGCTCTTTTTCATCGTTATTCATCACAATTTCCTGAATGGAAATACTGTCTAAAGATCTATTGATGATGACTTTGTTTTGGGTATCACCTTCTTTGTTTAATATCCACTTATTCCCTTTAAAAGTGACGTCCGAGGTTTTAAGGCCAATTACCGACTTATTTTCTTTATTAAAAGTGTGATAAAAGTTGAGATTATAGCTATCATTGAATTCGCTGCCTCCCTTAAATTCCGATCTAAAAAACAAGGTGTCTTTAAGCGTTGTGTTTATTAAGCTGAAATCTTTAAGATTATAATACGGAGTATTCAAATCTCCCACTGAAACATACGTATTGAACAGCGGGTTCTTATTATCAATTTTTACTTCAATGTTATCCGCGGCGTTCCCAAAAGCCTCTATACTCGGTGATTCAAAATTTAATTTGAAATCACCCTCGTCCGCCACAATATTTCCTTTAATGAATGTATTGGGGTCAAACCTTACATCAGGAAAAAAGACATCCACTATCTTGTTATATATCTTGAAGTTAAAAGCAAGGTTTTGACCACTGGAAATTTCGAACGGCCTATAATTCGTGTAAATACTACCAAGTGAATTTTGAACCAGTTTTCCCAGTTCTTTTACCCTGAAGTTGCCTTTCATGTAACCTGTAATAATATCCGGTGAGTTAATTCGTATGGTCCTTACAGAATCATTTTCAAAAGAAGAGGTTACCTCAAAATCATCAAAATAATAGGTGTCATTTACATTTTGATAATTAGTCTGCTCAAACTTTATATCACCCACAATATTATCCAATGTGGTCCCATTGATATCCATGCTCACGTTGCCTTTGAAAATGGAAACGCTGTCGTTTATGAAATTCAATTTCTTAAAATCTGCATAGTCAACCGAAGCTTTAAAATTGAAGTTATTACGTGATTCACCAAAATCTGCCAATCCCTTAAAATCGAACTTAATGTTCTCATCATTACTTTGTAAGGACCCATCAAACAATTGTTCCTTCAAAATACCGGAAACCTTTAAATCCCTGTAGTTGTATCGATTGAACTCAATAGTATATACCTGTCCAATGACCTCCGTATTCAACTTTTCCTTTACAAACCCTTGTCCCTCCACATTAAAATCCAAGGTAGTTTTTCCAAGGCTTTTGCTTTCAACGAAATCACCTAAATCAAAATCTATCAATGAAATGAAGCCTTTATAGGTAGCATTGTCGATATTATTAATATTACTGAGAACAATGTCCGAATAACTACTTCCTATGGCCGTGTTCAGGTTTACTTTTGCCTCAACAGAAGATTGAGTTATCAAGGCATTTCCCCGGATGGTGAATTGACCCAATTTACTAAAGGCGGAAGGCAGAGAATTTCCTATTAAGTTAGGCAGCAAAGCATTTAATTGGTAGTAACTACTGGTCACATTTTTCATTTGGGCGTCCAAAATGAAAGGCCTTTGTTTGTTGAAGAGATTTTTAAAATTGAAATCCCCCCTAATCCCAGTATTGTCTGAAAAAAGGAATAATTCATTAACATTTAAATCGTTCAAAACCCCGTTTATACTGGAAGAAAAAGTGGCTAATTTTCCCTTACCGAATTCGTTATAGACTAGGTTAATTTCGTCAAAGGAAACGGTTGATTCCTGAAAGTCAGCCACGACGTTGACCTTGTTCAAGAAGTCCTTGAAATCCTCCCTGTTATAATTAAACACGAGGTTACCGTCCAAATTGGAAAGGGGCGTTTTAATTTTGAGAGAATCGAAACGCATTTGTTGCTTCGTGTACTTAAAATTAGTGGCTAAATTTTCTACCCGAATTCCTCTTTGACTTACGAAGGACATATTACCGATATCCGCGGAAACTTCGGGTCCCAAGATTTGAAAATTATCCGCCTGAATATTTAAATCGGTAAAACTGAGTATTTCCGGGTTTTCAAGATTAGCATCAATATATTGGAATCTACTATTTTGTATATCAACAAAAGAAGAAGAAAAGAAAAATGGGGGCGTACCGGGTGCCCTGGGCTTACCATCATCCAATTTATCAATGAACACTTCCAGATTGGTGGTTCTTTCGCCGTAATAAATCTTTAGTTTAAAATCTAGCTGCTCAATCTCTATATCACCGAATTCAAGCTTCCCGTTTATTAAGTTCTTTACGCTTAGGATGGATGTATTGAGTTCATTAACATGGAAGAGTGTGTCCTTTTGATAATCTATTATATGAATACCTTTTAAAGCGGTGTCCCATGAGATTAATGACACCCTTAACTTTTCTATATTGATGTTGGTACCAAACTCCTTGTTGATGGTTTTGGTCGCATATGTAGCCAAAAGCGTTTGTACAACCGGTAACGAAAGTATTATAGTGCCCAAAATACATGTCAACAGAAGGACCAAGATGGTCCGAATCAGTATTTTTCTTAATTTTTTGATAGGGCTTTATGTTTTACCTTTGTATTCCAATTTTTATTCCAAACCTGTTGGACAACGAAACTATTTTTATCCTTGCTATTGAATCTTCTTGCGACGACACCTCTGCGGCCGTTTTACGTAATGATACTGTGCTAAGTAATGTGGTGGCCAATCAAAAAATCCACGAGGAATATGGCGGCGTTGTTCCTGAGTTGGCATCCCGCGCACATCAACAAAACATAGTTCCTGTAGTTAGTCAAGCATTGGCTAAAGCAAATATCGATAAAAAACAGTTATCCGCCATAGCATTTACCCGTGGACCTGGACTTATGGGCTCCCTGCTCGTGGGCACCTCTTTTGCCAAGTCTTTAGCATTAGGCCTAAGTATTCCTCTAATAGAAGTGAACCATATGCAAGCGCATATTCTAGCCCATTTTATAAAGGATGAAAGCATGACCACTCCTAACTTTCCTTTTTTAGCATTGACCATAAGCGGAGGGCATACGCAAATCGTAAGAGTGAATGATTTTTTTGACATGCAAATCCTTGGTCAGACCTTGGATGATGCAGTAGGCGAAGCTTTTGACAAAAGCGCCAAATTATTGGGATTACCTTATCCGGGAGGTCCTTTAGTGGACAAACATGCCTCCAATGGAGACCCCTTACGCTTCCCATTTCCAATACCAAAAGTAAAAGGGCTAAATTTCAGTTTTAGCGGCCTTAAAACCAGTATTCTCTACTTTATACAGAAAAACATGTCGGAAAAGCCTAACTTTATTGAAGAGAATATGGAGGACATCTGTGCTTCTATACAGTACACCATTGTGACCATTCTAATGGAAAAGCTTAAAAAAGCGGTTAAAGAAACTGGAATTAAAAGAATTGCCATAGGTGGTGGTGTATCCGCTAATTCAGGAATTCGAAAAGCGATTAAAGATTCCGAGCAGAAATTGGGATGGACCACACATATTCCAAAATTTGAATATTGTACCGATAATGCCGCCATGATTGGTATCGTTGGATTTTATAAATTTAAAAACAAAGATTTTTCCGAGCAGACCATCACCGCCCAAGCTAGGTACGTCATCTAATTTTATGCAACTATTTTTTAACGAGGAACTGGACAAAGACTCTAAAAACTTCACCTTTGATAGTGGTGAAAGCAAGCACATTGTAAAGGTATTGCGGGGAAAGGTCAATGACCAATTACGGATTACCAACGGCAAGGGACTTTTTTTACCGCCAGGATTACAGTATCCGACCCCAAAAGTTGTACGGTCGAAATTGTAAAAGTTAAAAGGGATTACCCGAAAAAACATTGGTTGCACATGGCCGTTGCGCCTACTAAAATGAATGATCGCTACGAATGGTTTCTAGAAAAAGCCACAGAAATTGGAGTCCACGAGATAACACCTATAATATGTAAACGCTCCGAAAGAAAAGTCGTTAAGCTGGAACGTTATAAAAAAGTAGTCCAAGCTGCCATGAAGCAGTCATTTCAATCCTATCTACCTAAAATAAACGAACCTGTTTCTTTGAACGATTTTTTGGAGGAACCGAGAAAAGGGCTCCTCTTTATGGCCCATTGTGAGAATTCCGAACGTTTTGAATTAAAAAGAACCGTTGCGCCAGACAACCCTATCACCATCTTAATTGGGCCAGAAGGGGATTTTACCCCATCGGAGATTAAAAATGCAACCAAGCACGGTTATACGTCCGTATCCATGGGCGACAATAGATTACGTACGGAAACAGCTGCAATTGTGGCCTGTACCACGGTAGCCCTTATAAATGGTCGTTAAATTTCAACTTTTTCCGCTCCAGTAATTTCCAAGTTGTTTTTTTCAATGAGCAGTATGAACGAAATCTTCTCATTTTCCTTGGCAATTTTTGGTATTTCAATAAAGCCGGAACCCTTACCCGATAAAATTTCTTGATATTTTTCCGCGATTACTATATTGGCGTTTTTCAACGTTCTATTCTTATTCTCACCCCTTTTCACCTGTGTAGTCCGCTCATCAAGGACCAATACGGCACGGAGCTTTTTATTTTTCAAAATCCCGCCAATATCATATTTGAACGTAATCCTATCTTCCCCTCTAGTCCCAACTGCTTTGATCGTGTTTTCCGGTATTTTATTTCGGTACTGATGAATCTTGGAAGTTAACTTAGCTCCATTAGACCCTACAAAGTGTTCTACACCGTTAATCACTAACTGAGGTGTATAATTACTTTGACTTTCGAATTTCCTGTTATAAGCTTGCTGTTTTATGGTAAATGCCCTGCTGCTAAAAGGATCTTTCCAACCGATATAGTTCCAGTAATCTACGTGATAGGAGAGCGCAAAAACATTTTCCGGATACTCATTCTTTGCCCTTTCCAATTGAATATCAGCCGGGGGGCAACTGGAACATCCTTGCGAAGTAAACAATTCCAATACAACGATACCATTTTCTAAAATTACAGATGATTCTCCAATGGTATCGGAGGATTTGGATTCGTTAAATTCCTTGAATGCCATAAAAGTTAGTATTATGGCAAACAACGAAGGTATAATAAGACGTTTCATTTTGATATTATGTAAATTTGATACTACTTTATTCGGATCTTTATGAAACAACTTACGCTGGTTTTGCTTTTTTGGGTCTATTTTATGATTTCTTCCCTTAGTGCTCAAGAAATAGCTATTTTAAAATATCAAGGAGGAGGTGATTGGTATGCTAATCCTACTGCTTTACCAAACCTTATCAATTTTTGTAATTCGAAGATCGGAACACGATTAAAGAATAAGCCAGAAGCTGTAGAGGCGGGTAGCATTTCCATTTTTCAATATCCTTTTCTACATATGACCGGGCATGGCAACGTTGTTTTTTCCGAAGAGGAACTGGAGAATCTACGAAATTACCTGATCGGAGGTGGGTTCTTGCATATTGATGATAATTACGGGATGAAACCTTATATCACACGGGAGTTGGAGCGGTTGTTTCCAGACAACGACTTAGTGGAAATTGGAGCGGACCACCCAATTTTTAATCAGGAATACAACTTTCCCATGGGGCTGCCCAAAGTTCACGAACATGATGGCAAAAGGCCACAAGCCATGGGAATTTTTATTGATAATAGGTTAGTATTATTACTTACCTTGGAATCCGATCTCGGTGATGGATGGGAAGACCCCGAAGTACACAATGACCCTCAGGAAATAAGGGAAAAAGCCCTACAAATGGGTGCCAATATAATTGCATACGCATTTAAAACCTAACCATGTCCGCTAAAACACTTGCCAACGGAATTTTGAGAGCAATTGCAATCATTGTAAGTATCCTATTGGTACTATATTTCTTGTACACCATAAGGTCAGTACTCGCATATTTGGCCATTGCTGCAGTAATTGCATTGATTGGAAGGCCATTGGTCCTGTTTTTTAGAAGAAGACTAAAATTCCCGAATATCTTGGCCGTAATAGCTACCATGATATTAATGGTTGGTGTGCTAGCAGGAATATTAGCGCTCTTTGTCCCCTTATTGTCGGAGCAAAGTAAAAATCTTTCGCTTTTAAATATCGATGAGCTTCAAGGCAGTATAGACACCCTATACATTCAAATTACAGATTATTTGGGTATCTCCTCGAACGTGGTGGAGGAGGTTATTGAAGAGGCCGAAATTGAGAAGAATATAATAGAAGGATTGGATATCGGGTTCATTCCAAATCTTTTGAATTCTTTTTTAGATGTACTTAGCACCTTCAGCATCGGTCTATTCTCAATCCTTTTCATCGCCTTCTTTTTTCTAAAGGATAGCAAACTTTTCCAAAAAGGTTTACTCACCTTCATACCTAAAACCAAAGAGCAAGGAACTATCAATTCCATAGAGAAAATTAACGGACTGCTTTCCAGATATTTTGTTGGACTACTGCTGCAAATTTTCATTCTGTTTGTTATTTACACCATTGTACTCTTAATCGTTGGTATTGAAAATGCCATCGTGATCGCCTTTCTCTGTGCACTCTTTAATATTATCCCCTATATAGGTCCTATTATTGGGGGTGTTCTTATGCTGACACTAACAATGACCAGCAATTTGGGCTCGGACTTTAGTGAAGTAATTTTACCAAAAGCAGGTTATGTTGCTATAGGTCTTCTCATCGGACAATTGGTGGACAACTTTTTTTCGCAACCTTTTATTTTTTCCAACAGCGTAAAATCTCATCCCTTAGAAATATTTCTAATCATCATCATTGCCGGGCTTCTTTTTGGAGTTGTTGGAATGATTGTAGCCGTACCGGGATATACGGCTATTAAGGTAATTCTTAAAGAATTTTTAAACGATAACAAAATAGTAAAATCTTTGACCCAAAATTTATAGTACAAAGGTGAACGAGGATTTGCTAAATCAGGAAGTGCAGCGTTATATTTTGGACCACCTTAATACAGATGTACTTAGTTTGTTATTTAAGGAAAGTCCCTTTCCCAATATCTCCACAAAAGAACTGGCCGAGCAAATTGAAGCAAAGGCTAAAAGCAAAAAAAACTCCCGACCTGGTTCGCTACTACTCATATCTACTACGCCAACAAATTAAATATTTCCCAGACTTCCTCTGAAGTTACGGCCAATTATAAGGCAGGACTCGTAGAAGGGAAAACCCTTTTGGACATGACGGGTGGCTTTGGTGTGGATAGCTATGCGTTCAGCAAAAAAATAACCGAGGTGTACCATTTGGAAGAAAACATAATCCTGTCCAAAATTGCTTCACATAATTTTAAGCAACTTAATGCGAATAATATTAAGGTGGTGCACGGAGATGGTCTCCAATATTTGGCCGATAGTGCTATCTCATATGATTGGATATATATAGATCCATCACGCCGAGATGAAAAAAATAAAAGGGTTTATTTTTTATCACAATGTAAACCTGACGTAACTCAAAGTCTCGACTTTCTTTTTTCCAAGTCCCACAATATTCTTATTAAGACTGGGCCTCTATTAGATATCGATGCAGGTTTGGAAGAACTGAAGCATGTTTCTGAAATACACATAATAGGTGTGGATAACGAGGTAAAAGAATTACTTTGGATATTAAAAAAAGGGTTCACCGGCCCCATAAAAGTCAAAACCATTGATCATGGAAAGAACGGGAATCAGATATTCACATTTCTACTTCAAGAGGAAAAAGACGCCATTTCAAAATTTTCCCTTCCTCAGGAATATTTGTATGAACCTAACGCCACCATTTTAAAATCAGGTGCCTATCGCCTACTTGGAAAGGAATTTGGTCTTACTAAACTTCACCAACATTCACATATGTATACGTCCAACGAGTTAAAAGAGTTTCCTGGCCGTGTCTTCAAAATTAAAGATGTATTGCCTTTCAATAAAAAAAGCATAAAATCACTAGGGTATGAGAAAGCAAACATATCCACCAGAAACTTCCCGATATCCGTATCCGAAATCAGAAAAAAGACCAAATGGAAAGAAGGAGGAGAAAAGTATCTTTTTTTTACGAAAAACGAATTACAAAAACTGATAATCATTAGCTGTAAAAAAGTTTAGGAATATCTATATTTTAATTACAAAATAGCCCACTACAAACTAAACTTTTCATTAACATAATTCTTTCTTAATTTTTTTACCTATAACGTTTTAGCCATCATAGCTATAACGTTATAGAATGCAGTAAAAAACCTACTTTTTAACAACAATTATGAATTAAATTGTTAAAATCCTTCATTGCGAAATCCTACAATATATGCTTACTTAATCTATTGATAACCAAATAAAAAGGGGCTTAAACCGAGATATTGCCAATAATTTAAGAATATTTTTGACTCTTGATACGGCAAATTATCGACAGCTCACGATAGATTTTTCACATAATTTTGTTATCATTATGCTAAATTTGGTTTTTTTTTAACATTTGCATTACTCATGTAAACTTAAAAAAAGAAAGAAATTGAATAATTAATTTAAACTAACAAACAACTTAAGGATTATGAATCAAAAACATGATTACAATTCGGTAAAGGCCAAAAAGAAGAGGAATTTCCTCAAAATGGGACTTTTATCGGCATTCATTTGTCTTGGGGTCCAGATGGCTTTGGCAAATGCAAAAACAAACGTACCCAATGTAGTGGTCGGTATCTCGATACAGAATACAGTAACAGGTACGGTCATAGACAGTGAAGGTGTGCCCTTACCTGGAGCCAACGTTGTCGAAAAGGGAACTACTAACGGAACTCAAACCGACTTTGATGGTAACTATACCTTAAACGTTGAACCAGGTGCTGTGTTGGTTTTTAGCTATTTAGGTTTTGTAAGGCAAGAAGTTGCAGTGGGTGGTCAATCAACCGTAAATGTTACCTTAGCTGAAGATTCAGCCCAACTAGATGAGGTAATCGTTACGGGTTATGCTACGGAGACCAAAAGAGAAACCACTGCGGCGGTATCCATTGTAAAAGCAGAAGAGTTGGCAGCAATTCCTTCTGGTAACGTTGAACAACAACTACAAGGTAGGGTTGCCGGTGTTACTGTTTTAACCAACGGACAGCCCGGTACTACAAGTCAGATTCGTATCCGTGGTTTCGGTGCCTTTGGTGGTAACGAACCTTTATATGTAGTAGATGGTGTTCCCGTAGGAAATACGGAGTTCTTAAATCCTGACGATATCGCCACTACCACCGTTCTTAAAGATGCTGCGGCAGCATCCATCTATGGTGCTAGGGCAGCCAACGGAGTGGTAGTATACACGACTAAGCCAGGCTCTAAAACGAAACGTAAAACAAGAATTACCTTAAACGTAGCTAGTGGTGTCAGTGATCCCAATGTAGCAGGAGCCCCGCAAAACCTGAATCCTCAGGAAATGGCGGAATATACCCATATAGGTTACGAAAATAATGCTGCGGCAAACGGTACTACACCAGAATACACACATCCCCAGTACGGTAGCAACCCTACACCAAGGTTCCCGGATTATTTGCATGCAGATGGTCAGAACGGTGTTTTTGAGTCTGATATAGATTTGGCTCAGATCAGGGCTAACTATGAAGCCGATCCAGAAAATGTTTTCTTAATTCGTCCAAATTTGGCAGGAACTAATTGGTATAAGGCACTTACGCGAATTGCGCCACTTAGCAGATTTACTTTAGGCTTTGATGGTGGCAATGAGAATAGTCGCTTTTATATTGGTTTATCGGCTCAAAACCAGGCCGGGGTTCTCTTAAATAATGATTTTTCCAGATATACGGCACGTTTTAACTCTGAAGTGGACGTGACACCGTGGCTGAGCATCGGCGAGAACTTTCAGGTGACTTACCGATCAGTGGTTGGTGGTTTTGGAGGTGATGGTGGTATTGGAGGTGCGGATGACGAGTCCGTGATTCTTTCAGCCTACAGAATGCCTACCATCATTCCTGTAAGGGACGAGTTCGGAAGTTTTGCAAGTACAAGAGCTTCAGGTTTTAACAATCCCAGAAACCCTGTTCGGGTACAAAGTTTGGATGCGGCGGATGACATAAACTATGCCATACAAGGCTTTGGAAATATTTACGCTGCGATTAGACCTTTTGACGGACTAACATTGAGAACAAGTCTAGGCGGGCAATATACCAACGGACATAATGTGAATTACGGATTCCGATATTTAGGGGATTCAGAGCCACAGGCCAGTAATAGTTTTTCTGAGGGAAGTTTTTATTCATATCAGTGGACTTTTACTAATACAGCTTCGTATGAAAAGCTATTTGGAAAGCATAAAATAACAGCCTTCGCAGGTTTAGAAGCCTTGAATACGGGTACAGGTAGATTTATTAATGGTAGTGGTATTAACCCATTCTCTACAGATTTGGATTTCCAGAGTTTAAGTGTGGTTCAAAGTCCGGTAGTGAATAGTGGACTTTTCAAAGGGGTAAACTTTTTCTCCACTTTTGGGAAATTGGATTATAACTTTGATGAGCGTTATTACTTGACTGGGGTTATTCGTCGTGACGGTGCCTCTCGTTTTGGAGGTAATAATCGTTATGGAACGTTCCCTGCAATTTCCGCAGCTTGGCGTGTCATTGCAGAGCCGTTTATGCAAAACCAGGATTTTATATCTGATTTAAAAGTACGTGGTGGATGGGGACAAATGGGTAACTCCAATAACGTGGATCCCAATAACCAATATTCTCTTTATGCCTCCAATAGAGGAAACACATTTTATCCTATAGCAGGTCAAAATAGTGGTGCAGATGAAGGTTTTGCACAGAGTAGGATAGGTAACCCGGATGCCAAGTGGGAAACCAGTACTTCTACCAATATCGGTTTTGATGCAGGCTTCTTTAATAATAGATTAGAGATTATTTTTGATTGGTGGAAAAAAGATACCGAAGATTTATTGTATCAATTACCATTAGCGGGTGTTACAGGAAATTTTGCTTCTGCTCCCTCGGTAAACATTGCTACAATGGCCAACTCAGGTGTTGACTTCCAGATTATCGGTCGTGGAAACTTTACCGAAGATTTATCATTCACCGTTACCTTGAACAACTCTTTCCTAAAGAATGAAATTACTGCGCTAGCTCCTGGAATCGACTTTTTTGATGGACAGGCATACAGAGGTATTCAAGCTACTAGAAACGCAATAGGACAACCGTTGTCTTCTTTCTTTGGATATGAAGTTATAGGGTACTTCAACAGTGCGGAAGAGGTTGCGAATTCTCCAGCCCAAGATGGAAAAGGTCTGGGACGTTTCAGATATGCCGACGTTAATGGTGATGGCGTAATTACTCCAGATGACCGGACATTCATTGGTAGTCCGGTTCCAGATTATACTGGTGGTGCTACTATCAACTTACGCTATAAGAACATAGAGTTCGAAACCTATTGGTTTGCTTCGGTAGGTAATGAAATCTTTAACCAATCCAAATGGTTTACAGACTTTTTTGGAACTTTTGAAGGTTCCGCTAAAGGACAAAATGCGAAACGTTCTTGGACTCCAGAATTGGGGAATAATGCCGCCGCACCAATTTGGGAAAGTGCGTCCAACTTAAGTACAAGTGGTGCAGGTAACTCTTGGTATGTTGAGGACGGTACTTATGTAAGATTACAGCGTTTGGCATTATCCTATGATTTTATAGACTTAACCGATAGATTAGGTTTAAGCAAATTTAAAATTGGACTATCCGCTAACAACATTTGGACAATTACGAACTATAGCGGTCTTGATCCAGGAATTGGTGGTGGTGCGGACACCAACTTTGGTATTGATGTGGGTAACTATCCCGTATCTCCACAGTATTTGATAACTTTGGAATTAGGAATATAAGGTAACGTGATAAAAATGTGATACTTATGTCAGGAAAAAATAATATCTTTAACAAAAATTAACTATGAAAACAATGACTAAATTTAAAAAGACAAGCGTTATCGCCATGTCACTCCTTATGTTCGGGGTCTCATGTAGCGATGAATTCTTGGAAGTTTTACCCACGGGCTCCTTAGCGGATGCTCAGGTGGGCACCAAAGATGGTATTGAAGGTTTATTAATAGGTACGTATGCCGCTCTTAACGGAGTATTCGGTAACCGTTTTGAAGGTCCTAACCACTGGGTTACTGGGTCTATCTTGGGGGGCGAAGCCAATAAAGGTACGGATGCTGGGGATTACTCTTCCATAAATCCTGTACAGCGTTATGAAACCGACCCTACACAAGGTGATTTGAACTTACTCTGGAATGGTCGTTTTGAAGGTGTTAGTAGAGCTAATACAGTTCTTAGGGCTTTGTCGAGCGCTACCGATGTTACTGCTGCAGATGCTGCAAGAATCTCTGGGGAGGCCAGAATGTTAAGAGGTCATTTCTATTTTGATCTTAAGAAGCATTTTAATCAAATTCCTGTTTTTGACGAAACAGTACTTGCAGCCGATATTCCGTTAGTTCCTAATAATGGGGATGCTTGGGCTCAAATAGAGGCGGACTTTCAGTATGCTTACGACAACCTTCCAAGCACTACAGATGCGGGTAGGGTGAATAAATGGGCAGCTGCCGCTTACATGGGTAAGGCCAAACTGTTCCAACAAAAATTTGCGGAAGCTAAAACTTGGTTCGACGATGTTATTGCAAACGGGGTTACTTCCAATGGTTTGAAGTATGCCCTATTGGATGACTATGCTCAAATATACAATGCTGAAAACGACAACCACGCCGAAGCGGTCATGGATGTAGAATCAGCTAATAACACAGGTAGCACTCAAAACGCGAACTACTATGATGATTTGAACTACCCTTACAACACAGGTCCTGATGGTCCCGGTAACTGCTGTGGATTCTTCCAACCTAGTATTGAGCTTTCCAATTCTTTTAGAACTGGAGCGGACGGACTTCCATTATTGGACGGATCCTACAACAATCCAGAAAATGAAGTAGATAACATCTATAGACATGTCTTTACTAACGGGAATGATGAAGCAACCTTTGTAGAAGATCCAGATCCATTAGATCCTAGAATAGATCACTCTATTGGTAGAAAAGGTATTCCATATTTGGATTGGATAGAGCACCCAGGTTCTGCTTGGATAAGAAGTTTCCCTTATGCCGGACCCTATTCTCCTAAGAAGTATATTTATTACAGATCTCAGGAAAATTCATTTACAGATGGTAGCTCTTGGACTAGAGGATATGCCACAATGAACTATACCATTATTCGTTATGCAGATGTTCTCTTAATGGCTGCCGAGGCAGAAATTGAGGCCGGTACATTGGACAAAGCATTGGAATATGTTAACCTAGTTCGTGCAAGAGCCGCAAACTCTGAGCACTGGGTTAAAAATGCAGATGGAACCGATGCCGCTAACTACGTAATCTCAGAGTACACTTCTTTTCCTAACAAAGATTTCGCAACTGCTGCGGTTAGGTTGGAGCGTAAATTGGAGCTTTCTGGAGAAGGACATCGTTTCTTTGATTTGGTTAGATGGGGTGTAGCTGCACAAGAACTTAACGATTATTTGGCTTACGAGTCTCAGTACTTGGTTACCAAATTTGGTGGAGCTAGCTTTACAGGTGGTAAAAATGAATTTTATCCAATTCCACAAACGCAAATAGATATTCAAGGTTCGGATGTTTTATCTCAGAATCCAGGTTACTAATTTTTAGTAATCAAATTAAATAGCTAAAAAGGCTGCCAAAATTGGCAGCCTTTTTTTGTTTCTTTTTACAGGTTCGTGCATCTTTGTAAGTAACATCTATACCTATTCCAAAATGAATAATCGGATTTTTAAATGCCTCATTTTATCCCTAGCGACCTTTATTATTGGTTGTGAGGATGAAGTTCCTAAAACGTTATTTACGATAGTACCTTCCACAGCGTCTGGATTAGATTTTAACAATAAACTTACGGAGAACGATTCCATTAATATTCTGGATAACGAATTTGTTTACAACGGAGCTGGTGTGGCTTTAGGCGATGTCAACGGTGATGGTTTGGACGATGTATTTCTCTCAGGTAATCAAGTTCAAAACAGACTTTATTTGAACAAAGGCGGGCTCCGGTTTCAGGACATCTCAAAAACAGCGAAAATACAAAAGAACGATAGCTTGCAATGGTCCTCCGGGGTAACCATAATAGATATTAATCTAGATGGAAAGCAGGACATTTATGTATGTAACACGTTTAGAAAAGATAGTACCCAAAGAAAGAACTTACTCTACATAAATGAAGGTTACGATGAGAACGGTGTCCCCAGCTTCATTGAAAAGGCAGCTACCTACGGTCTTGATGACAGCTCATATTCTTCGCATGCCCAGTTCTTCGATTATGATATGGATGGTGACCTTGATGTTTTTATAGGAGTAAACCGTATTGAGGGTATTAATCCAAATCAATTTAGTCCGCTTACCGATGATGGCACTTCATTGAGTAGAGATGTACTATATGAAAATGTATATGTGGATAGTCTGAAACAAAGAAAGTTTATTGAAGTATCTGAAAAGGCGGGAATTCGATACCATGGTTACAGTCACAGCACATTAATCTATGATTTTAACGAAGACAGTTGGCCGGACATCTACGTAGCCAATGATTTCCTGAGCAACGATTTGGTATACATCAACAATCACGACGGTACATTTACCAACAGAGCTGGTGAAATTTTCAAGCACTTTAGTCTTTCATCCATGGGTAGCGATATTACGGATGTGAACAACGATGGTAAAATGGATATTTTTACCACAGAAATGCAGCCTTATTACAACAAGAGAAAAAAACTCTTTCAAGGGCCTAGCAGCTATCAAAAAGAAATTTTTACAAGAAAATACCTATACGAATACCAGTATACACGAAATACATTACAGCAAAACCTAGGAACAAACCCAGATACCGATTTACCTATTTTTGGAGATATTGGCATGTTCTCCGGTGTGCAAGAAACCGATTGGAGCTGGGCGCCCTTATTTGCCGATTATGATAATGATGGTTGGAAAGATCTATTAATCACCAATGGCTTTCCCAAGGATGTTACGGACAGGGACTTTGGTGACTTCAGAATGACCGCGAGTAGACTCGTTAGTAAAGAGAAATTAATCTCGGCCATTCCGGAAATCAAAATCCCTAATTTCATTTTTAAAAATTTACAAGGGGAAGGTTTCAAAGATGTGACCAATGAGTGGGGGCTTAATTTCGGAACATTTTCCAATGGCGCGGCATATGGAGATTTAGATAAAGATGGAGATTTGGATTTGGTTATCAATAATATTAATGATGAAGCAACGCTTTTGGAAAACCATCTATCTTCCCGTGGCCAAAAGGATAACTATCTTAGGGTAGCACTCGTTGGTCCGGAATTAAATCCTGCAGCTATAGGCTCGGTTGTTAAAGCCTATTATGACGGCAAACAGCAAAAGCAATCCGTACTTTCTGGTAGGGGCTATTTGTCACAACCTGAAAAAACTATCCATCTAGGCCTAGGAAACACCAAGCAAGTGGACAGTCTCCTGATTGAATGGCCGGATGGGAAAATTCAGAAATTAGAAAATTTAGCCAGTAATCAACTTTTAGAGGTAAACTACCAACCGAATAGCACAAAATCAAATAGAAATACTCAAACACCATTATTTGCAGAGGCCTCTAAAAAGCATGGCCTAGATTACTTAAGCAAGGACGAAGATTTCATAGATTTTAATTTTCAACGAACCTTACCGCACAAATTTTCGCAATATGGACCAGCTATGGCTGTAGGAGATATAAACAATGACAATCTAGAAGATTTTTTTATTGCAGGAAGCAGAGGTCAAGACGAAACTTGGTTTATTCAAAAAAAAGACGGCACCTTTCAGCAAAAAAATGTTAGCTACAAAAAAGATAAACTGGAAGAGGATGCTGGAACTCTTCTTTTTGATGCGGATAATGATGGAGATTTAGATCTTTATATTGCAAGAGGTTGTGGCCAATACCCCTCTGGCAATGCCTATTACAAAGATGTTCTAATGATCAATGACGGAGAGGGTAATTTCACCGATTTCTCCAGTGCTATTCCGGATTTGATGTCCAATTCTTCTGCCGTAAAAGCAGCGGATTATGATAGGGATGGCGATTTGGACTTGTTCGTAGGTAGCAGGGTTTTGCCCTTTTCCTACCCAAAGGCAGACCGATCCTATATTTTTGAAAATCGGTCCGAAGGTAATAACATCAAGTTTGTTGATGTGACCTCCGAAGTAAATAAAGAACTCGAATTTCCGGGAATGATTAGCGATGCCTTATGGACCGATTTTAATGGAGATTTTTGGCCGGATCTTATTCTTGCAGGCGAGTGGATGCCACTGCGTTTATTTCAAAATGTAAATGGAAAGTTGGAGGAAATTACCAATACGTCCGATCTTCAAGATCAACATGGCTGGTGGAACAGCTTAGCTTCCGCCGATTTAGACAATGATGGGGATATGGACTATGTAGCAGGTAATTTTGGAAGGAACATCAATTTTCAGGGTACGGCAGATCAGCCCATAAGGCTATATGCGAAGGATTTGGACCAAAATGGTACAATTGACCCTTTAATTTCCTATTATTTAAGGGATAGTGTTGGAGTAAAGAAAGAATACTTATACCATCCCTGGCAAGATGTTACCAAACAATACGTGGGTATTCGGAAAAAATTCAATTCCTTTGGAGAATTCGGAGCCTCCACCCTTCCTGAAATGTTCTCCGATGGGCTTTTAGAGGATGCCACTGTACTGTCCTTTAACTATATGGAAACTTCGTGGGTGGAAAATCTGGGTAACGGAAAGTTTAAACTTCATGCTTTACCCATTGAGGCACAGTACGGACCAGTTTATGGGATATTACCAAAAGAATTAAATGGTGATGAGTTCATTGACTTTTTAATGGTTGGCAATGATTTTGGTATGGAAGTACAACAGGGTATGGCAGACGCACTCGTTGGACTTACCATGGTGAACGAGGGTAATGGAAAAATAAAGAACGTTCCTTTAGAAATGTCACATTTTTTTGTTCCGGGAGATGCAAAGGCAATAGTTTCTACAAGAATTTCACCAAATCAGGAACTAGTCATCGCTTCACAGAACAATGATTCTCTTAGGGTTTTCGAATATCAAAGGAAATTACCCATTAGCCATGAAGAATTCGGTTTTACGGAAGTAAAAGCTATTTTAGAACTCAAAAGTGGCTCAAAAAGACTTGTAGAGCGATATTGGGGTGATAGTTTTCAATCACAATCTGGAAGAAATATACAATTGACACCTAATATTACTAAAATTACATTTTACGATAATTTAGGTAAGGAAACAAGGCAGTTCAAGCCATGAGTTTTAATTCTTGATTAAACTTTGTTCCATGAACCAATCATAAAGTTCATCCGTTCTATAAGCTTGAATCCAGGAATTGTGGCCTACTCCAGGGTACTTGGTAAATTTTACGGGATATCCCATTTCCTTTAACTTGGCTACCATTGTTTCAGATTCTGAAATTGGAATCGATTCGTCGTCCTCACCATGAAAAACCCATATGGGCATCTTCTTATTTAGCCAAGATGCGTAAGGCACCGGGGTCATACCGCAAACAACGGCAAGAGCGGCGAACGTTTCTGGATATTGGACCGCCATCTCCCATGCCGCTCCTCCTCCCCTACTTAATCCCGTAAGGTAAATTCTATTTTTATCCACTCTATTATTGGCGACAATGGTATCCAATAATTGTTTTAGTGCTCGTGTATTCCACCACTTTTTTTGATAGGGGTTCTGAGGAGCCAAAATAAGAAAGGGAAATTTCTTTCCATCCACAATCAGTTTGGGCGGACCATTTCGTTTTATTGCGACCAAACTGTCCCCAGCTTCCCCTCCCCCATGTAAGAAAAGAAGAATAGGAAAATTCTTTTCCGGTTCTTCTTCATAATCTTCGGGATAATAGAGGTAATAATTTAGTTTTTCCTTGACAGTAGTTTCCAAAGCTGCATCTACCAAAGCCGGCTTTGATTGGGATGCACAACTCTGACAAATACACAATACAAACAAGTAATAAATATATACTCTCAATAATCCTAATTTAGTTTATTCTCCAAAATATAGAAATCTTTAGACTCGTGATTTGGATATCTGAAAATATCAATATCCCCGTCATTGTCATAGTCCAAAGCCTGTCCATTATAAATTCCGTCCTTTTCAATGACCATCTCTTCATAATTCATATAATCGCCTTGGTTCAAAAATATCGAAACGTCAAAATTGGTTTTATCCAAGTTAACCGCCCTTCCATAGTTGATACCTGCCAAAACGTCAAAGTCGCCATCCAAATCGAAATCATAGACCTGCAACGTGTGACATGCTGGAATACTATCTTTAATGACTCTACTTTCCCATTTAGAACCTACTTTTTTATAGGCAATAAGAGGATATCCCGCACGCTCAGAGTGTGCCATATAAATTTCTGTCTTACCATCGCCATCAACATCTCGCATAAAGGTTTTAGTTCCATTTCTGGACCAATCTCCTTCTTGATTGTTCCACATCTCGTCTAGATTTTCTGTTGGCCAATCGTTAGTAAGTGTAGCCCCAGGATTATAGTAAACCATTCCTGTCGCCACAATATCCGGATACCCATCATTGTTAATATCACCTACGTCCATTCCTTCATGCAAAAAATCGTTCTGAATAAACTGCACGCGTTCCCAATTATCTGCAGCATTTTGTTTAAAAATACTTAAGGTATGTTCATCAAATGTTAGAATTGACAAATCCATCTTACCATCATTATCAAAATCCGCAAAACTCACATCTTTAACGGCGTCAGGAACAACTCCTATGGAATGCGAAATCCATTCCCCGGTATTATTTTCATACCAAAATAGTTCTGCACTGGCACCCGCATCTGTCCATTCCCCAGGGTGCCGTACGGCAATTACGTCAATGTCGCCATCAGAATCTATATCTTTTGCCTCTAAGTCTCCGGATGCAAAAAGTCCGCCGGTGGTGGGTGTTTCCGAAATTATATTTAGCTCCCATAATCCGTCTTCCTTTTGCCCCTTGTAGAAGCCCAAATAGCCCCCTGAGGCGTTATTATTAATGAATAGGACATCTGCGATGCCATCACCTGTTACATCTTTTGGGGTATGTGCCCACCAAAATTTTGCGCTATCCACAATCTTACGCTGGGCAAAAGCTAATTCTTTACTTATCGTCTCGTCGCTTTCATTTAATACTTTCTTTTTATCCTCTTTGCAAGAATAAATAAACCCACCGAGTATACATATTGCGAGAATTATCGGTTGTTTTTGTTTTATTGTCATAATCATAATTATTTGCTAGCTATTAGTTCTTGAATGTGTCTGGACAATTCTGTGTGTTTATCTTGTTCGTTTACATTGTAATCGACCATTCCAATTAAAAAAGTGTTGTTCCCCATGAGCAAGGGCTCTGTCTTTTCATTGCGACCAAAACCAAAGACTGTCATTCCATCCCCACTTAGGGCACCGTCTTCAGAGTTTCCAAGATAAGACATCAAATCCAAATGGTCATCTTTATCAACATGAGCGACAAAAAAGGTAGTTTTAACATTCTCCTTACCAAAATATGCCCATTCAAGCTCATCCCAATCAATCGTACCTTTATAAAAATCAGGAATCTCGGTTGATGGTTTTGTTTTATTTGTGCCGAAGTACGTTCTTGCGGGGTCATAGCTACCGCCAGGAGTTCCTTCATAAAGAAACCAATAAGGAGTTCCTTTTTCGCTTTTTAAAACATCCAATTGGACATAATCATTAAAAAAAGTCCATTCCCATTCCCATGACCCACTCAGTGATGTTGTTCTTATTTTATTCTCATCGACTATTTTAGAGGTGCACCTGTCATGACCGGGATGTCCGGCACCGCCGTCAGTATCGGATTTGAATACCAAATTTGGTAGACCCCTGTAAGCAGATGCAGCCGAAGCCGGATATTGGTCCCAAGGCTCCGACTTATAACTCACCCAATCATTACCAAATCTGTCAATTATTCTGGAAAAACCCCCACCTGCCTTATCATAATAATATGTAATTTTTCCTTGTCTAATTATAAAATGAGATCTGTTTTCATAACTCCCTTCTGTGATTAAGATTGCCTTTTCAGGTTTACTGTCGCTCTTTATTTTAAGCATAATACCCGGCCATTGCACATCCATACCGTGTACCATCTGACCATCATGTAATGGGGTTTTCAATGTTGTCAACTTCACTTTACCCGTATTTAAAGAGGAAAAATCTTCTAATCTCTCATCGTGCCAATGGGAGTCGTAACAAGGTGTACCCGAGACAGGCTCATATTTTATGTTATTGATTCTAAAGCCCTCTGAATAACAGGGACTCCAACTGTTCCAATACGCCCTCGCCTCTTGAATGTTGTTTATCTCGTCCTCAATGACCCAATATTGATTATGTTCTCCGTTACGAGTTGTCCAAAAAGGTTCGGTACCAAAAGGTTTGGCCAAACTAATTTTAAAATCCCTATCAAGTGATAAATTATCGACTTTGGAAAGTACATGCTTAAAACCTCGATTATCTGTTACGACCGCTGCTAGTCTTATTGGATTTGACTGGTCGGGAATGCAACTCGTATCCCAGGTAACCATAAAAGGCGCTGTAGTGGAAGTACCAATGTGATTTGTAATTTCTCCACGATGGTAACGAAACTGCCACTGAAGGTATTTACCGTCCCCTTGGGTATTTACATCCTCATATAAACCGATATAATCCACCTGTGCTACATTACCTTGGTCTGCACCACTAAGCGATAATTGTACTTCATTTCCTAGTTTACCTTCTGGACTTACCCCGTTTAGTGTTAATTCTGGAACGACCATATCTTTGTAATAAACTCGTAGGACAATACCATATATAAGGTTTTGAGGCCAATCCCATGACTGTTCTTTATCTACGGTGAGCTTGAAAGCATTGTACCCGTTTATCAAATCTTTCAGAGGAACTGGTACTTTAATGGTGCTATGAAACATGTAATCCGTAGCAGATGGGGTAATTAAAGAAGGTTCCGGTACATAAATGGGCTTGCCTTTGTTGAATTGAATTTTTAAATTTTTTGTGTCCTCATGGGATTGAACCCTTTCCACCAATACTTCAGCTGATACGGCGTTGGACAAGTCAATTTTTTGATCAAATGATATAAAACCTTGGTCATGCCCACTTTTGGGAAAATGGTCTTCATTTATTTTGTAATCCAGTTTACCTCCTACCCTCAAGAATTTGCCACTATCGCTCACTGTATCCGGAGTCCACGGATGTTCTTTAAATATCATTCCAGACTTTAGCGATATTACAGCATCATTGCGCCACACATGCATGTATTTATGCTGGTCCCAGCCTGCCCCTATTATGTCCAAATCACCATCCGCATCCAAATCGACCCACTGTGTACCCAAATGATTTTCCTTTCCCGTGTCTAAAATATTTTTGGAAAAATTCCCTTTTCCATCATTTTTCCAAAGCTGGAGTTCTAGCGCCTTTCCCTTGTGTTCGGCTGTTAATAAATCAATGTCGCCATCATTATCAATATCCGTTATGTCCAAATTATTGATGGAATATTGCGTTACAATTTTATTTCTTTCCCATGAATTCAAATCATTTTGGGAGAACCACCAAAAATTAGCGTCGGGTTCCAAACCTGGATACCGCTCCTCAGTAACCACTATATCCGTTTTACCATCATTATTCAAATCCAATACCTCAACTCGATCTATGGGATGAATACTTTCACCAACCACGTTAGGATTCCACAGTGTATTTATATGCCCTGGATTTTCGTACCAAACTAAAATTTTAGGTTCCTCCGCTCCTTCAGGTCTTCTACCAGCTGCTATATCCAAATCCCCATCTCCATCTATGTCACCCACACCAATACCTTCGTCCGAGGTATTCTGACAGATCATCTTTATTTTCCAGTCAGTTTCTACAGGATTTTCCACTGGAATTTCTACCGCATAGATATCCCCATTTCCAGCAATAACGAATTCTGATAGGCCGCCGGCAATAATTTGGGCTTTTTCAAACCCTTGACTATTAACATGGGACGTAGCAGGAACTTCCCCTATTTTCTTACGCTGATAAATGGTCCCTTCTAAGTTAGTAGCCTCATACCAGTATAAATTTGGCAAAGCCATTGCGATAATATCCGCGTAGGGGTCCTTGTCCACGTCCATATAGAGAATTCCGTCTACATTATCATCTAGAACGGTACGTTTCCAAACTCCCTCCATGGTTCCGCCCGGATTATGATAGATATAGCGCCCTGATATTATATCCATATTACCATCATTATTTACATCGCCAGAATCCAAGCCAAAATAACGAAGCCAGTCCGGTTGATCCCAATCACCCCACATCTGTTTGGTACTATCAATTTCTATGTACTTCCAAGTTCCAAAAGTATCATCCTGAGCATATGCGTTTAAACTTAACATAAGAACTGCGAAGAGAATCTTTTTCAAAATGACTTTACCATTGTAAATCAGGTTTTTCATAATCCATATTTTTTAAGGATAGGCTTCATGGCTTCCGCCCATCTCGGGTATGCTTCTGGTTTTAAGTGGGTATTATCATCTTGCACATAGGCATCTAAGATATCGCCTTCTTTACAGAGGAAAGGTCTTAAATCCATAAAATCATATCCACGTTCCGAACAAAACTTTTGCATTCTTGCATTGAGTAAGTCAATTTCTCTATTTCTTTCCTCGACCCCACGCTGATATAGGGTTGTTGTATATACCGGTTTAGTTCCTACGACATTAATGGAATCCATAATCACAGTCATATTTTCATAAATACGATCAGTACCAATCCCCAGCGAATAGTCGTTTATGCCACCTTTGAAGAAACAAACGCGTGGTTTGTAGGGAACGATAAAATTCTTAATGACCCATGATAACTGTTGTGTAGTCCAGCCGGGCTTTCCACCATTAAAAACATCCTTTCTCTTTAATTCGTCCTGCCAATCTCCTGCGAATGTTATAGAATTGCCCAACATTACGATATTTACTGGTTCTACGACCAATCCCTTTTCATCATATATCACTTCTCCATTAACTTCCTTAATCTCTGTTATAGTCTTCTTTTCACTATTAGAATTAAAAAAGATATAGCCGATTAAAAATAAATTAAGGAAAATGGAAAGAAACAAGCCTATTTTTTTCATGCTACTCCTTTTTAAGGCGAGTTGAAAATACTAAAATTTCGCTGTAAATGTAATAATGATTCTAGCCAAATTGAATGCAAAAAAAGGGAGACTCTTTCAAGTCTCCCTTTTAATAAAATATCTGTTGTAAAACCTATCTGTACAAGGTGAAGTGACCTACATAACGCTGTTTACTCTTGTCATTAGCATTTACTACATACCAATAA
Source organism: Maribacter aestuarii (assembly GCF_027474845.2). Lineage (NCBI taxonomy): Bacteria > Pseudomonadati > Bacteroidota > Flavobacteriia > Flavobacteriales > Flavobacteriaceae > Maribacter > Maribacter aestuarii. Next base: position 3,239,499 of record NZ_CP107031.2, on the reverse strand, counting down.
TCACCCGTAGGAACTTCATTACCCTCGTATTTACCGTCCCAGCCAGATACTTCATCGAGTATGGCTACGACCCTTCCGTAACGATCGTAAATCTTAACTTCTATATCCGGAAAGAATTCCCTATTTCTTGGTGCCCAGAAGTCGTTTTGGTTATCCCCGTCCGGAGTAAAGAAATTTGGAATCTCCAGCATTCCCGTAAACTCAAAGGGAATAGCAACCTCAGCCACACAACCATTAGCATCGACCACTCGGATGTTGACCATTCCACTTTCATTGGTAGTATAGGTAGTCTCCTCCCCATAGGACTCACCGTTGAAGAAATATTCATATCCTCCATAACCACCTTCTGCGGAAGCCACTAGCTCGTTTGGACCAGTTTTCATGGCGTTCAGTGTTAAAGGATCATAACTGTCTACCGAAAATTCAACAAAATTACTACATCCATTTTCATGGTAGATGTAAACGATATGGTCGCCTGCGGGCAAATCACCCCAGACATTTTCTACTCCTGCCATGGCTGTAATAGCATCCGTAGGGTCAACCGGATCTAAAGCGAACATTAAATCTGACATTAGGGATGCATCCTGCATTTGAACCGTTGTGGTACTATTGGGGAATATACCTTCACAACCATATTGCACTATGGGCTCAGCCGTTAAATCTACACCGATGTCCACTGTGAAAAGTTGGGTGGCAGGACATAAATTTGCATCTTGGATGTATAAGGCATAAGAGGCCCCTCCTTGCAAGTTCTGGATAATCTGACCATCATAAGGTGCAAAAACTGCAGTTCCTGTCTCATCAATTGGGTCAATCATTTCTAGCTTGTACTCAAAATATGGAGACGGACTAATTAGCGGGTCATTGAACGGCGTTCCGCCGATAATATCAAAGACAACGGTACCATCATTAGCGCCAATACATAACTCTGGTGTGGTTTGAATGTTAATTACCTCAACAATTTCCGGTTCATCCACAGTAATAAAATCCTTCTCAAAACATCCGTTTTCGTCTTGGATAAGTATTTCGTAAGTACCGGTAGCCAATTCATCAAAAGTATAGGTGCCAGGTGTAGCCGGATCGCTAAAGAATTCGTTGAAATTAGGAGCAATAGCAAATTGAATCAGTCCTACTCCACCAGAAATTACTTCAACAGTTATGCTTCCATCTTCTTCCCCGTTACAAGTTACAGGGGTAGGAGTTGCATCGAAAACGATTGGAGCAGGTCTAATAATTTCAAATGGTCCGGCAATATCCATACAGGTCGCACCACTGGTTACTGCAATGTAATAATTGTTGCCTTCTGGTAAACCTTCAAAAGTACCATCTGGTTGTGGACCTCTAAACAATGTTGCGCTAGCAGCAGGTGTAAAAGCATCTAATGGATCGCCTACGTATAAATAGAATAAATCATCACCTACACCACCGTTTACAAATGATTCTATTCGACCATCCAACTCCGAAGCACAAGAAATATCATCAGGAAGATTTGGTAAAATCGTAATTCCCGTTGCATTGGTCATGGTAATACCATTGGAACGTACCGGCAAGCAAATACTTAAGGCGCTGGTCTTTCTAACATCAAACTGATAGGTTATCCCTTGTACACCTGGAATTAATACCGAAGTACCGACCATTGGTAGATACGGCCCAACGATTACCCCGTTTTCAACCGGAGCATATTCGTAAGTGAATAATGGGTCGGGGTTTTCTATCGTCAATCTCATTTCGCCGTCGCCACCACAGCCAGGTACTCTTGTCTGCACCAATAAAGGTACTACAGGCGGAGGTGGGTCAACAAAGTATGGTTCCGTAATATGAATACAGTCAAAGCTAGAAGAAACCTCAATGGCATACCAACCTGCACTGATAAATCCTCCACTAGAACCGATAAAAGTTGGTGAATTTTGAAGACCACTGGCAGATACTATATCCGTATTATCATTGCTGTTTAAATATAATAGCCTATAGTTATATCCCGCTCCAGCAAACCCTCCCGTTGCACCCGGGGTAGCAGTGATTGCATCTCCAGTGCTTGGGTCATAAGCTTCGAGCACCGCATTGTTTCCGTTAGGACAATCCAGGCCTTGAGGCTCACGGATACCTGCATCTATCTGAGGAACTTCTTCCAATTCAATATCAAAAGTATTTATACAGACTTCAATATCTTGAATTTCAACTCGATAGAATCCAAACTGAAGACCGGTAAATTCGTTATTAGGAGAAAAAGGTGCTACTTCCGTGGTATAGGTAACGCCTCCATCAGTACTGAACAGTAATCGATATTCATAAGGGAAAGAATCCCAACCACCTTGTCCGGTAGCTTCAATTTCACCCAAATCGTTATTACAACCCACATTACCAACAGGTACGGCATTAACGGTCAACGGCCCATTGGGTGTCCGTATATTGGCTACATTACTGATCGCAGGACATTGGGGGTCATCTAATGAAACAATATCCACAACATAGTTTCCCCCAGGGAGACCTAAAATAGTTTCAGGGTTTGCCACGGAAGTATCAAAATTTCCAGAAGCTTCAGCAGGCAGTATCCTATTCCCACCCACATCCAATAAGAATGCCTGGTAGCTATAACGTGTACCCACATAATTTGAAACCTCAATGTTCAATGCCCCATCGGAGGCACCAAAACAACGTACAGGATTCGCCTCGGAAATTACCACTGTCGGCTCGGTTGGAGGATTCACGGTATATACAGGAAGTGGATAGCTACATCCACCTGCAGAATTATCTTGTACCTCAATCAAATAATCACCTACACTTGGTAAGTCTACAAAAATGGAGTTTCCACTGGGTTGGTTTACATTAGGTACTGTAGTTCCAGAAGGTCCCGAAGTGATTACCGTAAAATTCGTAGTACCTGTTACCGTAATCTCAACACGCTCAGGATCTGCACAGGTCAATGCCCTGTCTTGTGAAATGCTCGAAACAACGTCAGTAGGAGCAAAAACGGTAATTGTAACATCATCTTCGCAACCGTTGGCGTCAATAGCATAAATTGTGATGGTTTGATCAGTACCGTTGTCTACAATATCAAAATCTGGACTACTTTGATAACTATCACCGGGATCAAGGCGGTACCCGTAAGGTCCTCCATTTCCTATACTTACCAAGGTAGCAGATATAGTAGCGGTACTAAAACGATTGGCTCCATTTTCGCAAACCAATGTTGCATCGGTCGCGCTTATTTCAAATGTTGGAGGCTCAGAAATGGCAATGGTTTCGTCATCGATACACCCTCTATCAGTTTCAACTTCTACACGATACGTATCAGGTGTTAAACCCGTAAAAGAACCTGAAATATTGCTATTAATCTCCGTATTGCTGGAATCGAATAAACGGTACTCCAAAATTCCATCAACGTCCGATCCGGGATTCAATATTACGCTTATGCTTCCATCATTGGCACCGTTACAGCTTATATTGCTCTCGCCCATATCAATAATTACAGGAGGTATTGCGGCATCCAACGTAATACCATCTACCGTGAAGTCGCAAAAAACACTACCATCATTGGCAATATCATCTCTAATGAACACCTCATAATCCCCGGGACCCACACCGGTAAAAATACCATTAGTGGCACCTGTAGAATTACCAGTTGATGTACCCGCACCATCACGTAACTCAAACGTAAAGTTTCCGCTACCACCGTTGGGAGTAACCGTAATTATGCCATCGTTATTGTTACAACTAGGCTCTGTAGAAAAATCTGCCGATGCAGAAAGAATCTGAAATACTTCTGCAGTAGTGGATACATCACAGCCATTGGAATCGACCACATATACATCATAAACGCCAATACTTGGAACGCTGAATGTAGCCGTTGTGGGGTTGATACCATCATAAGCTGGAACCAAGGTCTGACCGCCCAAGGTAAACGTAGGATTATCAATATTGGCAGGCATGGTCACATCAATTTGAAAACTTGCCGGTGGTGCTCCTGTTATACACTGGTTGTTTACCGAAATAGACGGTAATGGTAAATCAGGGTCCAACTGTACAATAGTGGCCGAAGTCATAAACTCACAACCCCTGGAATCACGGACAAAAATGTCATAAGCTGTACCAGGTGCCAATGAACCAGGTAAGGCTACAGTTGTAACCGTACTGTAATCTCCGGCGCCAGGAGTGCTTCCCGCTACTACAACGGCATACTCATAAGGCGAGCCATCGGGCAACGATCCAGCACCTGAAGGTGGATATGGATTACCCCCACTACCTCTAAAAGTCAGTTGTCCATCTTCATTGCAATTCGCATTTTCATTGTTAATGACATCTACCCTAGGCATGTTCAATGTGGCCTCTATAGTATCACCTCCTGTACAATCAGTAGCATTATCAATCACTGAAATGGCATAAGGACCCTGTGGTACCAATATAGTATTATCCGCAACTGTGCTAGCTGTAACATTGGTAACAATGGCACCTGTATCTAGATTCCGAATCACAATATCAAAAGGACCTGCAGCACCAGAAATAATGTAGCGCAGTTCCACATCCTCTCCATTACAGTTACCATTATCGATGGACAAAGAAACATCCAACGGATTGGGCCCATCGGGCACTGTAACTTCTTCAATATATTCACAGCCAGTGCCCTGATCTAACACCTGCACAGTGTAAGAAGCACCAGGTACGAGGTCAGGGAAACAATAGCGTGTGGCGGTGGGACCTAAATCTATGTACGGCGATACAGGATCCGTAACCAAGCGTATATCAAAAGGACCAACCCCGTTTACAATATCAACACATTGGGGTAAATTTCCTCTATCACATACTATTGGGACTGTAAAATCTGGGACTATTTGCAAATCAATTGAATTAATACTAATAGCGTCCAAATCTAAACACCCACGGGAATCCAGTGTAATAACGGTATAGTTGCCTTCCACTAGGAGAGGGTCTTCAATATCCAAAGGCAAATCGCCTAGGCCCACATTTTCCCTTCTAATAATTTCGTTCCCAAAATTATCCTCTATGATAATTATAAAACTGGCAACTCCGTCTGCAATTGAATCAACTCGGACTCCACCGGAAACTCCTGTTACATCACAATCAGCATCAATTGAAGATACGGTTGCATCCGGAGGATTTGTTGAATCAGGTACTACTGTTATAGTTTGAACACCAGTAGTACAATTTCTCGCATCTTTAACGATATATTCATACGTTCCGGCAGAAAGCCCGGAATAAATGGTCTGTGAACTATAGGTAAATCCAGCAGGTTGCGATGCATTGAACGGACTATCGACCAAGCCTGTTCCTTGAGGTGCAAAAACGATCTCAAATGCAGGAGTACCTGTAGATACATCGGGGATAATTTCTACATATCCACTGGAACTATCCCCACAACTCGAGCCTACAGGTACCGCTGTAGCGGTAATGGATGCCGGGGGAGTAAAGGTCAGTGGCGGCGATGTATTTGTACAACCATTATTATCTGTAACCTCAACGGTGTAAGTACCTTCAGAACCAAATGGAACAGTATAATTAAAAGTGCTTGATGGCAAGTTGTTTCCAGTGTGTCCCGCTACCGGGGTACCATCAAGAAAAATGGTGTACGATGTACTTGCAAGTGTTGAGATATCACCACCATTGACGGTAATTCCCATCTCACCATCGCCACCACATGGAATCTCTGTAACCAAATCTAGGGTAATCTGTATTTGGGGTGGAATGGTCACCGTCAAATCATCGGTACAATTGTTACCATCGACCACTTCAATGGTGTAAGTACCTGGTACAAGCCCATTAAAGTTGGGGCTAGCTTGAAGCGATCCTCCATTTATACGATATTGATGCGTACTAATTGCTGCCGAACCAGCTGTAGAACTGACTTGAATTGATGCATCATCACCAGGGCCATAACAGTAATCCACAGTACCTAGAGCGATACTTGGCGGATCTACCTGATTTAGCACAAACGTTGTGCTTGTCGTACATCCTTCTACATCTGTAACAGTTAAAGTATAAGTACCCTCAGCAGTGAGATTTCCAAAGTTTCTACCACTTTTGGGGCCTTGTGTGATTCCCGGAGGTGTTGGCCACTCCAATTCATATCTGTAACTACCATAACCACCAGAGGCATTGGCGCGAACTAGCCCAATATTGTTGTTGGCACAGCTCATAGCGGTAACGGTAGCAGTTAAACTTAATGCCGCTGAAGGTTCTACTACCGTGACACTTGCCGTGTCGGTACAACCCGTATCGTCATCAGTTACTGTAATCGTGTAAGTATTGGCCCCCAAACCAGAAATTGGCACCTGAAGATTTGTTTCTCCAGTACCGCTAAAACCACCTGGACTTACTGAGTAGGAATACGAATTTGCGAAACCATCCACCAAGAATGTGGCATCCCCATCAGTAGCGCCCGTACACACCCTTAAATCACCACCTGATCCTAGCCGTGCCCGAATAGAACTAATTACCGCAGGTGTAAAACTTTCCTCATAAGTACAACCATTAACATCAGTAATCCTGAAAACATGGTTGACATTGTTGGTGAGCCCCGTAAATGTATCATTTGTCCCATTGTTAATGGCTAAAGGACTTATTACCTCATATGTTGCAATGGCAAAGTTTGCCGTAGCCGTTAATTGTACGTCAGAAGTATTTGCAGCACAATTGGTATTGCTCTGTGCAAAGTCGATGTTAGTCGGAGGGTCAACGTCTAATATTTCTATTGGAGTTAACTCCAAACGGCAACCACCACTATCCCTAATTATAGGTGTGTAAATTCCGGCAGCCAAACCAGCGTAGGAAGTTGTCCCTGTAAAGTTTACGCCATCAATACTAAATACATACCCACTTCCTGATCCTCCTGAAAAAGGACCTACGAAATCTATTTGACCACTGTTCGTACCTCCTGTGCCATTACAAGTAACATCTGCAATTTTATTGGCAGAACCAGAAATTACACCAACATTGGTCACAGTGACTGGTGGCAAAGAAATGGTACACTCAAATCCCCCTTGTTGATACCTAACCTCAATATCATTGTAAGTTCCTGCGGGAACCGATATCTGTGGTGTTGTTACCCATGGGTCTCCTGTATTTACCCGATACGATAGATTATATCCTCTTGCATCATTTACCGTAAATTCAATCTGTGCTCCACCATTACTACATGTTCCATCGATTCCTGCAACAGTAACATCCGGTGGTAAAAGCTCCTCTACATTTGAAGATGCGGTTATATCACAACCATTGCTGTCCGTAATCACAAAATCATAAGTACCCGCTGTGGTAACAGCGTAAGTGGTAGTTCCCGTATTTGTGGCCGAACTACCAAAAGAAGGCTGAACTGGCCCACCGTTGACCGTATAGGTGTAGGGTCCTGAACCACCGTCCACATTTAAGGTAATATCTACACTAGAAATGGTAGAACATCCAAAACTGCTATTTACCTCAGTAGATGCATCCAAGGCACTTAATCCAGCTCCAATGGTAATAGGATTTCCGGAAGTATCTACGTTTTGTCTTGGCGGGTCAATACCGTTTAAAGGATCCCCTTGGCATTGTTGTGTTTCAACTTGTACGATATACGTTCCGAAACCTACGGCTGAAAAAGTATAGGGATTATCTGATATAAAGGCCGTGAATTCCTGTGCGACCCCGCTAGAATTTAATAAAGTATACTTGAAAGGTCCAGGAACATTATTGGCAGTTACGGTGATACTACCTGTATCCCCACTACACTGCGCATCCACAAAAGTGGCTTCAATTTCTATATCCTGTTGATCAATAGTAATAGGAGGATAAGGGTATTCACAAGTATTCGGTGTATTTCTTAAACGAGCCAAAATATTATACGTTCCGGGATCAAGGTTTGGGAAAATTGCCGTTTGCCAAGTTATTCCACCATTAATACTGAACTCGTAAGCACTGGATAAATTTGTGATCTGAATTCTTCCAGGGACACCACAAATAAAATCCTGCTTTACAAAAGTTTGAGTAATCGTACTCTTTTTTACCTTGAAGTAAAAAATTTGTCCATCCGCTACAACGCGATATTCTGCTCCTACGGTAGATGGTACAGAAGCAGCGTTGATATTGAAGGTCTGACCTGTAGCTACTTGAGAGTAGCAGGAACCTGTATTAGGACAATCTTCATTAATATCCGGGGAACAAGAACCCCCTAGAATTTGCCATGACACGGAACCATAAGGCCCTCCTGATAAACTGACCGTTCTATTATCGGAGTCACCACAAAGATTAAATCGGGCAACGGTAAAACCATTATCGCTACATCCGACCTCTTCATCGGCACCTTGGATAATGGTCATGAACATAGGTGCCGAAAATTTAGCACTATCCGAACTGACCGTTTCTTCTATTTTACTTAGCTGAGAAGTATTACCACTGTCCTCGGAAAACGAAGTCGTAACTACTTTTTCCACGGCCAGTACTACCTCATCGAAAAGAATCTTGACGTTGGAGTTTGCGACTGCTGTTGAACCGACTACCGATAAAGCTATCAGTATGAGCGTATACAGCGTATACCGCGGTTTTTTTGGGAGCATAGGTTAAGTCGAGTTTTGGCAAGAAAAACAATGATATTGGGGAATCGTTGCTATTCTTTAGTGTAATTGTTTATACTTATATTTTCTGTTTATCTTTAAAAAATCATTTACCATATAACATATTTCTAACGTTTGATTATGAAAAAAAGTGCATTTTGCTTTTATTTATTCGTTGTAATGCTTAATTTTTCTTGTGGTCAAGAGGCTGAAAACAAAGTCACTACCCCTGAAAATATTCCCTTCAACGCCGAGCTGTTCGTCGATAACCTACAGATACCGTGGGGTTTTGTTTTCCTTCCGGATGGAGCTATGCTCATAACTGAAAAATCCGGTGAAATAATCCATTTTAAAGACAATAATAAGACCAAAATTTCGAATGTTCCTGAAGTTTATAACAGAGGCCAAGGAGGGCTGTTAGATATTGAACTGCACCCAGATTATGAAAAGAACGGATGGATTTATATTTCTTATGCCTCGGAAGAAGGTGAAGGCAAAGGTGGACACACGGCAGTTATGCGTGCCAAACTTGATGGTAACGCGTTGATAAATAACGAACTACTCTATAAAGCAACACCCAATACCACCAAAGGACAGCACTTTGGATCTAGAATAATATTTGATAATGATGGTTACCTTTATTTCTCCATAGGGGAACGTGGTGCTCGCGACGTAAATCCACAAGATATTACAAGGGATGGTGGAAAAATCTATCGAATGTACGATGATGGGCGTATTCCTGATGACAATCCTTTCGTGAATAAGGAGGGGGCTAAAACCGCTATTTACAGTTACGGACACCGTAACCCTCAAGGATTGGCGAAACACCCTACTACGGGAGAACTTTGGGATAACGAACATGGGCCAAGAGGTGGAGACGAAATAAATATTATCCAAAAAGGCGCTAACTATGGCTGGCCACTGGTTACTTATGGAATAAATTATAGCGGTACACCGATAACGGAAAAAACCGAGATGGAAGGTACGGTACAACCCATTTATTATTGGGTACCTTCTATCGCTCCAAGCGGAATGGCATTCGTTACTACGGACAAATATGCGGATTGGAAGGGAAGTGTATTAGTTGGGTCGTTGGCATTTCAATATTTGGAACGGTTACAAATGGATGGCGAAAAGGTAATCCTGAGAGAAAAGTTACTTAATAAAGGAAGAGTGCGTGATGTAAAAGAAGGTCCAGACGGATTAATTTATGTTGCGGTCGAAGGAAAAGGTATTTATAAATTGATACCTAAAAGCTAGTCCGTATGAAGGTTTTCTTTCCCATATACTTTTGTGTCATTTTTATTATCAGCTCCTCCCTGTTTCAGGATACCAGTTTAAAAGAGAGCATGGAACGCGGCAGCGAAATTTATGCCGATTTCTGTGTTACCTGCCATCTGGAAAAGGGTGAAGGTGTAGCACATGTTTTCCCTCCGTTAGCACAATCCGATTATTTAATGCAAAACAGGGAAGCCAGTATCCGCGGTGTAAAATTTGGCCAACAAGGAGAAATCATAGTGAATGGAATTACCTATAATAGTGCGATGGCAGATTTAGGTCTGGAAGACGAAGAAATCGCAGATGTGATGAACTATGTATTGAATTCTTGGGGTAATTCTTCGAATAAAATGGTAACGACAGAGGAAGTTGAACTGATTACTGAATAGTATTATCCGCCTCTGCGTCCAGGGCTTTTTTTACCGAACCGTATTTTTTAAGTAATCGTTCGGCTTCAATATAGTCTACTCCCAGACCCTCAGCTATGTAACGAGTTCCACGGTCAACCAATTTATCATTGGTAAGTTGCATGTTTACCATTTTATTTCCTTTGACCCGGCCAATCTTAATCATGAGCGCCGTAGAAATCATGTTCAATACCAATTTTTGAGAGGTACCACTTTTCATGCGCGTACTCCCGGTAACAAATTCTGGTCCCACATTTACCTCAATAGGAATGTCAGCAACTTTAGCAATGGGCGATCCAGGGTTGTTGGTAATACAAGCCGTTAAAATCCCGTTCTTTTTCGCGTCTTTAAGCCCTCCAATAACGTAGGGCGTTGTTCCTGAAGCAGCAATGCCAACGACGACGTCCGTAGTATTTATGTTGTGCTCCTTTAAATCCAGCCATGCTTGTACGGTATCGTCTTCAGCATTTTCAACAGCCTTCCTGATTGCTGAATCACCACCCGCAATGAGTCCGACTACCCTTTCATGGGGCATGCCAAACGTGGGTGGAATCTCGGAGGCATCCAAAATACCCAAACGACCACTGGTTCCCGCACCTATGTAGAATAACCGACCTCCATTTTGAAACTTTTTACTCAATTCATCTACCAATTTGGAAATCTGTGGAATCATCTTTTCTACCGCATCGGCAATCTTTTTGTCCTCCTTGTTCATATTTACCAATATTGCATTGGTATCCATGTGTTCCAAGCCATCATAATTGGAAGGTGTTTCCGTTATTTTTTTATAATCCATAGGCTATAATATCGTTACATCGTTATTTTTAAAAGGTATTAGAATGCTATCATCGGGGTCGAGCTCCGTAATCATGGTGTTAATACTACTGATGTCACAGGTCTTATAACGGTGCTGGGAATTCAGTTTTTCTGATATGGATAGTAAGACCGTTTTTTTGGACGCCTTAATAACCGCCTTTTTAATCTGGACAATATCCCAATCAAATTCGGTAAGCCCATAAAGGGCATCCACATATCCGGTTCCAATAAAGCTATAATCTACCTTGATTTCGGATAAATTATGGATGGCATTTGCACCTATGGCTATCTGTGCCTCTTTTGCAATTTGTCCACCAATGGAAATCACCTTTACATTCGGTTTGTTTGAAAGTTCCATAGCCACCGGCAGACTTATGGTAAAACAAGTAAGTTGCAGTTTTTCAGGAATTATGCGAGCTAATTCCAAACAAGTTGTTCCACCATCAATGAAAATGACCGCTCCGTCCTTTAGCATTGTCGTTGCCTTTTTGGCAATCGTCACCTTGTCATCTAGAGCATAGATATTGGCGTTTCGTGCACTGTTCGTAGTGAAACCAAGAGAAATAGCACCCCCATGTACCTTTCGTAATTTGTTTTCTGCATCTAATTCCTTAACATCCCTTCTAATCGTATCGATGGAAACATCAAGAGTTTCCGCGATGTCCGTCAGCAGTATCCTATTATGTAGTTCAACTTCGCTAAGTATAGTTTGTTGACGCTCTTCTTTCAGCATAGTAAGGTATTTATTCGCTTAAAAATTCGCTTAAAAAGTCAAAGATAATCAAAATTATCTACCTGCCGTTTTATACAGTTTATGGTAAGTAATATCTACATATTTATTTATTAATGCATAAAACAGCATAAAATATTGCAAAAAACTGCAAATACTAAATTATTTGCATATATTTGCTTGATTTTAATCGAATAAAATTTCGTTAACCCTATGAAAACCGCGACAGCGCCACAGAAAACCGACATTACTCACAAACCCATTGGTCAATTTGAAGAAACCCGTTTTGAGAAAATCCATAATGTAATATTCGCTGATTCCAACGTAGCTTCCGTTCGTGTAGCCGATGAAATTGCAGAGCTTATCAAGAAAAAACAAGCACAGGGCAAAACCTGTGTTCTAGGCCTTGCTACTGGCTCCTCACCTATTCGTGTGTACGAGGAATTGGTGCGTAAGCATAAAGAGGAAGGTTTAAGTTTCCATAATGTGGTTACTTTTAATTTGGACGAATATTTGCCCATGGAGCGCAGCAACATCCAAAGCTACCACTACTTTATGCATGAGCATCTTTTCAACCACGTGGACATACCTGAAGAAAATATTCATATCCCGGATGGCACCGTACCTTTCGAGAAAGCTGTTGCGTACTGTTTATCTTACGAAAAGAAAATTAAGGAATATGGCGGGTTGGACTTTCAGTTATTGGGTATTGGACGAACGGGGCATATAGGTTTTAACGAACCGGGGTCCCACTATAATTCAGGAACTAGGGTCATAACATTGGACCACATTACCAGAGTGGATGCTGCACCAGCTTTTTTAGGAATTGACAACGTGCCTAGAAAGGCAATCACCATGGGGATTGCCACCGTTAGGAAAGCAAAAAGAATCATCTTAATTGGATGGGGGCAGAACAAAGCGGATATCATAAAGAAAACTATTGAAGGTGAAATCTCCTCCCACGTGCCAGCGACCTACCTGCAAAATCATAACAACTGCACTTTTGTTTTGGACACAGGCGCGGGCAGTGAACTGACGCGGAACAAAACGCCCTGGCTGGTAGATGCCTGTGAATGGACAGAAGAACTGAAGGCAAAAGCTATTGTCTGGTTGTGTGAAGAAACCGGAAAAACAGTTCTGAGCCTTACCGATAAAGATTACAACGATAATGGAATGGCAGATTTGCTATCCTTGGAAGACTCTTATGATTTGAACATAAAGATGTTCAACAAGTTACAGCATACGATTACAGGATGGCCTGGCGGAAAACCAAATGCGGATGATACCAATAGACCGGAAAGAGCAACGCCAGCCAAGAAGCGTGTCATCATATTTAGTCCACACCCGGATGATGATGTGATTTCTATGGGAGGTACTTTTGACCGACTTGTGGAACAGGGGCATGAGGTACACGTGGCCTACCAAACCTCAGGAAACATCGCGGTATCCGATACCGACGCGAGAAAATATGCTGAAATAGCCATGTATATAAATTCATCGGATAGAGCACAAAAGCTAATTGACTCAATTGCACAGAAAAATGAAAGCAGGGCAGATTCTCCGGAGGTTAGAAAGTTAAAAGGAAATATCAGACGTGGTGAGTCCTATGCCGCTACCCGTTACGTGGGTCTTAAGGATGAGAACGTACACTTCTTGGACCTTCCTTTTTATGAGACGGGAACTATCAAAAAAAATAACCTTTCCGAAAAAGACATATCGATTGTCATGGATATTATCACCAAAATTAAACCGCATCAAATCTACGCAGCCGGGGATTTGGCAGACCCCCACGGCACACATAAAGTATGTTTAGATGCTGTATTGGAGGCTTTGGATAGACTAGCATCTGAACCGTTTTTAAAAGATTGTTGGTTATGGCTCTACAGGGGAGCTTGGCACGAGTGGGATATTAATGAGATAGAAATGGCGGTACCCATGAGCCCCAGCCAAGTATTAAAGAAAAGAAATGCAATATTTTGCCACCAATCCCAAAAGGACGGGGTGATGTTCCAAGGAGACGATGCCAGAGAATTCTGGATGCGAGCCGAGGAGCGTAACAGGGATACCGCAAACAAATACAAGGCTCTTGGTATGGCCTCTTACGCCGCCATGGAAGCATTTGTACGACATAAATTCAATTAATTTTAAACCTTGACAAAAAGGTCTATTTTAGTGCGAAATAGACCTTTTTTACTTTCTATGTCCAAATACCTATTACCAGTTGTAGTTCTTCTACTCCTTAATTCCTGTGGAATTTTCAAATCAGGAATACCTCAACCTAGACGAGAGTTTAGAGGCGTTTGGATTGCCACCGTGGTTAATATTGATTGGCCAAAAAATGGCAACGATGCTCCCAAAAAACAAAAAACCGACTACTTGCATATTTTAGATTTTTACCAAAATTTAAATTACAATGCGGTTATTGTTCAAGTTAGAACCGCAGGTGATGCATTTTATAAATCGGATTTTGCTCCATTGTCCAGATTCCTCACCGGGGAAGAAGGGAAAACGGCACAGTGGAAAGAAGATACCCTGGATTGGATGATTAAGGAAGCCCACAATAGAGGTATGGAATTTCACGCTTGGTTTAATCCGTATAGGGCTAGTTTCGATTTAAAGACCCAAGTTTTAAGCCCTACCCATGATTATTACATGCATCCGGAATGGATGCTCAAATACGGTACAAAATACTATTACAATCCTGGGATTCCCGAGGTAAGGAATAGATTTTCTGAAGTAATTCAGGAAGTGGTTACCCTTTATGACTTAGATGCCATTCATTTTGACGACTATTTCTACCCTTATAAAATAAAAAACGAGGTATTTAATGATTCCCTAGCTTTCAAGAGGTATGCACAGCAGCATCAAACGCTGGAGGATTGGAGGAGAAGCAATGTAGATTCCTTGGTCAAGAACGTACATCAAACCATAAAATCCGAAAAGCCTTGGGTCCAATTTGGAATTAGCCCGTTCGGCGTTTGGAAAAATAAATCCACTGACCCCAAAGGATCGGACACCCAAGCAGGGCAAACAACTTATGAAGATCTCTATGCCGATCCCCTACTTTGGATGCAGGAGGGGTGGATAGATTATATTGCTCCACAAGTATACTGGAGCATGGAGCTGCCGGTAGCCTCCCATAAAAAAATAGTGGATTGGTGGGCCCAAAACAATACTAGGAGTAACTTGTACATCGGCAACGGAGCATACAAAGTGCGAAACAATAGCGATCAAGCCTGGAACGAGAAAAAAGAACTGCCCAACCAATTGAAACTAGCGAGAAATACTCCCGCAGTAAGTGGCAACATTCTCTTCAGTGCAAAATCATTAATGAACGACAATCCCGATGTCGTAGATTACTTAAAGAAAAAATACTATCGCTTACCGGCCCTTACACCAGTAACTCCCTCATCCAAGACAGTTGAACAAACCATTCCAATAATTAAAGCAAGTTTTCAGAATGATGAAACGGTGCAATTTGATCTACGTGATACTAGTGATTGGTCCCATGCCCTAATTTATAAATCCAGAAAAAAAGCCAAATCGCAATATCCCATGAAAAAACTTATCCAGAAAACATATTTGGATGGCAATACGGATACTTTAATTATATCCAAAAGAATGATTTCCGGTAAACACTTTGCCTTAACTTTTTTAGATAAGTATGGTCAAGAATCTGAACCAAGAATGATACAAATAAAAGAAATAAGCCAAAAATGATACAAAAAAACAAGTGGGCTTGGGCATGGGTCCCCACACTTTATTTTGCCCAAGGTTTACCTTATGCACTGGTGGTTACCGTTTCTGTAATCATGTACAAACGACTTGGGTTCAGTAATGCAGATTTGGGTCTCTATACCAGCTTATTGTATCTCCCTTGGGTGATTAAACCGCTGTGGAGTCCGTTCGTTGATTTAAAAAGCACCAAACGCAATTGGTTTTTAGCAATGCAACTTTTAGCCTCGATCGCCCTTTTGGCCATAGGTCTTTCGCTGCCTACTAATATTTTCTTTGTTACCAGCTTGGCCTGTTTTTGGATGGTAGCTTTTGCCTCGGCGACCAACGACATTGCCACAGATGGTTATTACATGATTGGCTTAACCGAAGACAGACAGTCTTTCTTCGTTGGAATGCGAAGCGTTTTTTACAAATTGGCGAATGTCACGGGACAAGGTTTACTGGTGGTACTGGCGGGTTTTTTAGAAAACAAATACAGTGATAATACAAAAGCATGGTCGTATACCATGATTTGTGCAGGCTCAATAATGTTGCTTATGACGCTCTCCAACTTTATAATTACCCCAAAATTTGAAAGCTCATCTGAGATTGTCCTTCAAAAGCCAAAGGGTTTCTGGGAAGTTTTCGTTTCCTTTTTCAAAAAGCCCGGTATGGGAATGGCAATAACCTTTATACTATTCTTTAGGTTGGGTGAATCACAATTAGTAAAAATGGCCTCTCCCTTCCTGTTAGACCCGACCTCGGTAGGAGGCCTTGGATATAGCACCTCTGAAGTAGGTACGATTTACGGGACTATAGGAGTTATCTTTTTAACCATAGGAGGAATACTTGGTGGGATTTTAATATCAAAACATGGATTAAAAAAATGGATGTTGCCTATGCTAATTTCCCTCAATGCACCCAATGCTCTTTATGCCTTATTGGCAATTACGGGAACCACAGAAGCTTGGGCGGTTACCGGAACTGTAATTGTGGAGCAATTTGGCTATGGTTTTGGAATAGCGGGTTTTATGGTCTACTTAATCTATATTGCTGAAGGAAAATCCAAAACCTCCCATTATGCGCTCGCAACCGGTTTTATGGCACTGGGGATGATGTTACCAGGGCTAATCAGTGGTTTTATGCAAGAATGGTTGGGCTATGATGGCTTTTTCATATGGGTCGTACTAGCTGCACTACCAGCATTTATTTTACTTCGATATATTTCTTATCCCCCAGATTTCGGAAAAGCAAAAGAGAAAGATGAGCAAAGTGTTTGATTACAATATAGCGAAGGACAGACTTTCGTTAAAGGAAAAACTTGGGCAACTATTTATGCCTGCGGCCTTCATTAATGATTCGGAAGAAGAAATTCTCCGGCTGGAACGATTGATACAGGAACAGCAAATTGGAGGGCTTTGCTTCTTTCATTCCCGCGCCAGTGCCGCAACCAACTACGAAGGAAATCAGCAGGTGGTTTATAATGAAAGTAGTTTTGATACCCTTACGTCTTTAATAGAGCGTTACCAAGCAGTGGCCAAATATCCCTTGATAATAGCTATTGATGCGGAATGGGGACTGGCTATGCGCATAGAAAATACACCACAATATCCTTACGCCATTACCCTAGGTGCCATAGATGATGCTGAATTAATTTTTCAGGTAGGCAAACAAATTGCCCTGGATTGCAAAGCAGCAGGGATTCATTGGAACTTATCGCCTGTAGTGGATATAAATATAAATCCGAACAATCCAGTAATAGGATATCGTTCTTTTGGTGAAAATAGGGAGTTGGTAACTAAAAATGCTATAGCCTATGTAAGTGGAACAGAGAGCGAAGGTATTCTCACTAGTATCAAACACTTTCCTGGACACGGAGATACCGCCACGGATTCTCACCTAGGTTTGCCCCTCATCGATAAATCGAAAGAAGAACTGTTGCAAAACGAATTATATCCATTTCAAAAATTAATCGATAAAGGCGTGGATGCTATTATGGTGGGCCACTTATCCGTGCCGGCCTTGGCAGATGGCAAAAGAATTCCTTCTAGTATTTCCGAAGAAATCATTAAAGGAACATTACGAAAAGAAATGGGTTTTAAAGGCGTCATTATCTCCGATGCGCTCAACATGCATGCCGTTTCAAAAAACTATCCGTTGCCGGGAGAATTGGAATGGCTGGCCTTTAATGCCGGAAACGATGTTCTTTGTTTCTCAGAGCACGTTCAAGAAGGAATTGAAACCATACTCAGAAACGCATCTCAAGAACAAATTGAAGAGAGCTTTGAACGTGTATGGAAGTTAAAAGTAAAAGCTTTTAATGAGCACGATACGAGTGCAGAACTTGACTTTAATAAAGCGGGCGCTTTAAACCGTAAAATCGCAGAAAAGGGAATTACACTATTGAAGGGACACGATTCGGATATTGCTAATTTCCGAGATACGGACTATTGTACGCTGTTCTTGAAAAGGTTTGATGAACATCAAGAACAGGTTAAAATTCTTAAGGCTGTAAAAAGAATGAAATCCGAAATTAGGGATGAAAAACAAATCTTGTTGTTGTTGACCCCTCCTCAAATGAAACCAACCAATAGTTTCGGATTTTTAAAGGAAGAAATCAATTTTATAAATGACATGATCAATACAAAGCAAGTGGTGCTCTATCATTATGGTAATCCGTATGCCTTACAACTTTTCAATTATGAAGATACTCTAGCCACAGTGGTGGTTTACCAAGATATGAAGGAATTTCAAGATGTGGCCACTGCCCATTTTTTAGGACAATTTAAAGCTAAGGGTAAGATGCCGGTAACCATTAAAAGTTTATACCATGAAAAGCTATAAAGTCTTAGGCCTAATGTCCGGGACTTCCTTAGATGGGCTGGACCTCGCCTATTGTCATATTTGGGAAAATGAAGGGAAATGGCAGTTTGAGATTAAAGAAACAACTAGCATTACGTATACCGAGGTTATGCAAACGGAGCTCAAAGATTCTATCCATTTATCGGCTGAGAGTTTGCTGCAATTACATAATACATACGGGATTTGGCTTGGGGAACGAGCTTTGGATTTCATAAAAAATAAAAATCTAGATGTAGAATTTATTGCCAGTCATGGGCACACTTCCCATCATCGACCAGAAATGGGATTGACCTTTCAACTAGGGTCAGGGCAACATTTGGCCAATTCCTCTGGTCAAAAGGTGATTTGCGATTTCAGAAGTAATGATTTGGCTTTGGACGGACAAGGTGCTCCATTGGTGCCTATTGGCGATAGATTATTCTTTAGCGAATATGATTTTTGTCTTAACCTTGGAGGAATCAGTAATATATCGTTCGAAGTAAAAGATAAAAGAATCGCCTATGATATCGGCCTAGCCAATATGATTCTGAATTATATTATAAGAAAAATAGGTCTGGATTACGATAAAGATGGGGAACTTGCCCGGACAGGAGAAATCAATTCAGATATGTTAAAGCGATTGAACGACTTAAAATATTACCTCCTACCCCATCCTAAATCTATTGGGTATGAATGGTTTATTGAGGAAGTGGTCCCTATTGTGGAAGATACAGAGGATACACTGCAAAATCTATTGCACACCTCTGTGCATCACATTTGCGATAAAATAGCGCAGCAAATAAAACTAAATTCCGACGAAACCAAAAAACGGCTTTTAATTACAGGAGGGGGAGCAATGAATTCGTTTCTTATTGAAACATTGAAACAAAAACTGGGAACCCAGATGGAAGTAGTAGTCCCAGAGCCAATTTTAATCGAATTTAAGGAAGCGTTAGTGTTTGCCCTTATGGGAGTGTTACGGGTTGAAAGGCAAATAAACGTGCTGCGTTCGGTTACGGGGGCAAAAAGGGATTCATCTAGTGGAGTGGTTTATTTACCCAATTAGGCTCAAATCTAAATATCTGTGAGTCCTTTGGTGTCAATAACCGATTCGCTATCTTGAAAAATTAAACTTAAAAAATGTCTGAAAAACAAAAGAAGGCCACCGCCTACTGGAGGGAAAATGTAAAATACTTGATTATTCTTTTAGCCATATGGTTTCTAGTATCTTATGGAGCTGGAATCCTGTTCAAGGATAGCTTGGACAATTTTAAGGTTGGAGGTTTTAAACTAGGTTTTTGGTTTGCACAACAGGGTTCCATATATGTCTTTGTTGTCTTGATATTCGTTTATGTGCGATTGATGAACAAGCTGGATAAAAAGTATGGTTTTAATGAATAGCGATTAGAATTTTAAAAACCGTCAACCAATTAATTTTCCGACCGAATACAATTAATCAAAAACTTATGACCGTACAAACCTGGACTTATATTCTCGTAGGACTCACATTCGCACTTTACATAGGTATCGCAATTTGGTCCAGGGCAGGTTCTACTAAAGAATTTTATGTTGCGGGCGGTGGTGTTTCTCCGCTGGCGAATGGAATGGCCACAGCGGCCGATTGGATGTCTGCAGCCTCTTTTATTTCTATGGCCGGTATTATTGCCTTTGCCGGTTACGATGGTTCGGTCTATCTGATGGGATGGACAGGAGGGTATGTCCTCCTTGCTCTTTTGCTGGCACCTTATCTTCGGAAATTTGGGAAGTTTACCGTACCCGATTTCATTGGGGACCGGTATTATTCCAAAACAGCACGGATTGTAGCGGTCCTCTGTGCCCTCATTGTTTCCTTTACCTATGTGGCCGGACAAATGAGGGGGTTGGGGTTGTTTTCTCCCGTTTTCTAGAAGTCGATATAAATACAGGAGTGATAATAGGAATGGTCATCGTTCTCTTCTATGCGGTGTTGGGAGGTATGAAGGGAATTACCTATACCCAAGTGGCACAGTATTGTGTACTCATCTTCGCTTTTATGGTTCCTGCAATATTTATTTCAATACAAATGACAGGGAATCCCATTCCACAACTTGGAATGGGCTCCACCCTCAATGATGGTTCAGGAAATTATCTTTTGGACAAGTTGGATGGACTTTCAACCGAATTAGGTTTCAACGAATACACGAATGGCTCAAAATCTCTGGTAGATGTTTTCGCCATTACTCTTGCATTAATGGTAGGTACCGCGGGACTTCCTCATGTCATCGTTCGATTTTTTACCGTAAAAAGAGTAAAGGACGCGCGAAAATCCGCCGGTATTGCGCTTTTACTCATTGCCATTCTGTACACCACTGCACCGGCGGTAGCCGTTTTTGCACGAACCAATATGATCAATACTGTAAGTAACAAAGCATACGCCTCCATGCCGGATTGGTTCAAGAATTGGGAAAAAACGGGTTTGTTATCATTTGATGATAAGAATAATGATGGTAAGATTCAATATGTAGCAGACGCTGCCCAAAATGAGCTTATCGTAGACCGGGATATTATGGTATTGGCTAATCCAGAAATCGCCAATTTACCCGCATGGGTAATTGCGCTGGTGGCTGCTGGTGGTCTCGCAGCGGCCTTATCCACCGCGGCCGGATTATTATTAGTGATTTCATCATCGGTTTCCCACGATTTAATTAAAAAAGTTTTCAGACCTAGTATTTCTGAAAAAGGTGAGCTTTGGGCCGCCAGAGGTGCAGCAACCGTTGCTGTGGTAATCGCCGGGTATTTTGGGATTAATCCACCCGGTTTTGTTGCGGCCGTAGTGGCATTAGCCTTTGGGCTAGCGGCAGCCTCATTTTTCCCAGCTATTGTTCTGGGTATTTTTTACAAAAAAATGAACAAAGAAGGCGCTATTGCAGGTATGGTGGTGGGTATCTTATTAATGCTTTTTTATATGACCAAGTTTAAATTTGACTGGTTCGGAGGTGGAACCCAAGATGATTGGTGGTTTGGCATATCTCCGGAAGGATTTGGCAGCATAGCCATGCTGGCAAATTTTGTGGTATCGGTCATCATCATGCAGTTTACACCGGATCCTCCAGAACATGTACAGGAAATTGTAGAAAATATTCGAATCCCAAGTGGCGCCGGAGAGGCTTCGGGACATTGATTTTTTCGTTATTTTTAGTAATGAATTACCCTTTTTTTGTTCCTATCAAGAGATTTAAGGGTAAAATTTAGAAATGTCATTTTAGTGACGACCATAATTTAAGAAACCGCGTTCACATGAGCAATTACCATATCAAGCACTTAGAGGAATATTATCAGGTATATCGCAAATCGGTTAGAAATCCAGAAGCATTTTGGGAGGAAATAGCCGAGGAACATTTTGTATGGCGAAAACGATGGAATAATGTGTTAAGTTGGGATTTTACTAAACCTGAAATTAAATGGTTCGAAGGTGCTAAATTGAATATTACCGAAAATTGTTTGGATCGGCACTTACCCGTAAGAGGAAATAAGACCGCCATACTTTTTGAACCAAATGACCCCAAAGAAGAAGCGGAACACATCACCTACAGACAATTGCATGAGCGTGTGTGTAGAATGGCGAACGTACTTTTGGAAAAAGGAGTCAAAAAGGGGGATCGTATCTGTATCTACCTTCCCATGATTCCGGAACTCGCCATTTCCGTATTGGCCTGTGCTCGTATCGGAGCAATACATTCTGTGGTTTTTGCGGGTTTTTCTGCCAATGCGTTATCTACCCGCATCAACGATTCAGATTGCAAAATGGTCATTACTTCGGACGGCTCATTTCGTGGTGCTAAGACCATCGACCTTAAAGGAATCGTGGACAAAGCGCTGGAGGACTGCCCAGGTGTAAGCACCGTTCTGGTAGCAAAGAGAATAAAATCTAAAATTAACATGGTTAAGGATCGTGATGAGTGGCTACAACCCTTATTAGATGAAGCCTATGCGGACAATGTTGCTGAAATAATGGATGCTGAGGACCCCCTATTTATCCTTTACACCTCCGGTTCTACGGGCAAGCCTAAAGGAATGGTACATACTACCGCAGGCTACATGGTCTACACCGCATATACTTTTAAAAATGTATTTCAATATAAAGAGGATGATGTGTATTGGTGTACAGCCGATATCGGTTGGATAACCGGACATTCCTACATCGTCTATGGTCCGTTAGCTAATGGAGCTACTACGGTTATGTTTGAAGGAGTTCCTTCTTATCCGGATTTTGGTCGGTTTTGGGAGGTTGTCCAGAAGCATAAGGTGAACCAATTCTATACAGCACCAACTGCTATTAGAGCTTTAGCCAAAGAAAAATTGGATTTTGTGGAGAAGTACAACCTATCCAGTCTAAAAGTTCTAGGCTCAGTAGGTGAACCCATTAATGAGGAGGCTTGGCATTGGTACAATAATAATGTGGGCAAGAAGAACAGTCCTATTGTAGATACGTGGTGGCAAACGGAAACCGGGGGTATCATGATTTCACCAATCCCGTACGTTACGCCAACGACCCCGACCTACGCTACATTACCATTTATCGGAGTACAACCGGCACTTATGGACGAAGAGGCTAAGGAAATTAAAGGCAACCAAGTAGATGGTAGACTTTGTATTAAATTCCCATGGCCTTCGATTGCACGTACCATTTGGGGAAATCACGAGCGCTATCGGGAGACCTATTTCTCGGCGTATAAAAATATGTATTTTACCGGGGACGGTGCTTTACGAGATGCCGTTGGTTATTATCGAATTACGGGTCGGGTAGACGACGTAATCATAGTTTCCGGTCATAATTTAGGGACCGCGCCAATTGAAGATTCCATAAACGAACATCCAGCGGTGGCAGAATCGGCCATTGTAGGTTTTCCTCATGATGTAAAAGGAAATGCACTTTATGGATACGTAATCTTGAAGGAGGTTGGGGAGTCGCGCGATCGAGATAATGTAAGAAAAGAAATCAATCAACAGATTACAGAGCAAATAGGACCAATTGCCAAATTGGATAAAATTCAGTTCGTCTCTGGCTTACCCAAAACCCGTAGCGGTAAGATTATGCGACGTATTCTTAGAAAGATTGCCAGTAAGGACACTTCTAATCTTGGCGACACCAGCACGTTGTTAAACCCAGAAGTTGTTAAAGAAATAATGGACAATGCCCTTTAAGAAATTTGTTTTCTGTAAACCAGTGGCTTTTTGCTAAAAGCAAGAAAAATGACCAACGCAACGAGTCCACAACCGCCTAAACCTACAAAAAGTGGCCAGATGGTATCGTCTACGAAACTACCAATGTAATTAGCAATAGGTACTGCTAGGACAGTTGATACAAATCCGTTTATGGCCGCACCAATACCCGCAATGTGACCGATGGGCTCCATGGCGATGGACCGAAAGTTACCCCATAAAAAACCTAGGCAAAAAAACTGCACTGATAAAAATCCAACCAAAACCGGTACTCCGGGATTGGGTTTTCCCCAGAATAACCCTACATATACCAGAGCGATCAGGCAAAATGTTATCAACGCCATTAATGAAAGTCTCCGCATACCAAAACGCATCACCAAAGTGCCGTTTAAGAAGGTGGATAATCCAATGGAAATGGCGAGACCGGCAAAAATATAGGGAAACAGCTCAGGTAAACCATATTGGTTTTCAAATATATGTTGCGACGCGCTCAAATAGACCAAAAATGCCCCGGTAATTAGTCCTGAAATAAAAGTGAAAGCGACAGTTTCCCGATGTTTTAAAAACTCTATGGTCCCACTAATGAAAACACTTGGTGAAAATGGAATTTTATATTGTGCCTTAAGAGTTTCCTCTTGTCGTTTCCAAAACCATATACCCACCACCAAAGCAAAAAATAATTGCATGTAAAATATCCCTTGCCATTCAAAAGCATCCATTATCCATTTGCCTATCGCCGGAGCCACGACCGGAATCAAAATAAAAAATGCCGTAACAAAAGACATGACCCTAGCCATATAATCGCCTTTATACGTATCCCTTATAATAGAAATCGCCATTGTTCTCGGTGCGGATAGGCCTATTCCCTGAAGAATACGACCGGCCACCATAATTTCCAGAGAAGGCGCAAAAACACAGATGATACTGGCTATACCGAACAGTGCAAAACCTGAATATACGATGGGCTTTCTACCAAAGCTGTCCGATAAGGGTCCGAAAAACAACTGCCCCACACCAAGACCTAGGAATATCATGGTAATCAAAAGCTGATTATCGGTAGGGTCTAAACTATTTATTGATATCCCAATTTGGGAGATGGCCGGTAAAATAGCATCAATAGCCAAGGCAACTATAGACATTAATGAGGCCATTAATGCTATAAATTCGAAATTCGGTTTTACCGGTTTTACTTGCATGGCGCAAAAGTAATAGTTAACATCGCAAGGCTTGTTATAAAAAGTTCATTTTTGAGTTTAATAGAAATTTGAGGCACAAATCTGTATTTTTGTTCAAAACTGGGTTGTATGCTTATAATTGGTATAGCGGGAGGAACAGGTTGCGGAAAGACTACAGTGGTGAACCAAATCATCAATGAACTTCCCGATGGGGAGGTCGGCGTGATTTCACAGGATTCGTACTACAACGACCTTTCCCACCTCTCTTTAGAAGAAAGACGGAAGACAAATTTTGACCATCCGCAATCAATTGACTTCATTTTATTGGAAGAGCATTTAAGCCTTTTAAAAGCCGGGCACTCCATCAAACAACCGGTTTATTCCTTTTTAGAATGCAATCGTACCGATAAAACGGTCCTTGTGCATCCCACTAAAGTATTGATCGTCGAGGGAATCTTAATTTTGACCAACGCGCGAATCCGTAAAATGATGGATATCAAAATTTTTGTACATGCCGATTCTGATGAGCGGCTTATTCGAAGGCTAAAACGAGACGTAAACGAACGTGGCTGGAATCTGGACGAGACTCTGGAAAAATACCAAACGAATATCAAACCTATGCATCTGCAATTTATAGAACCCAGCAAAGAATATGCGGATATTATCATTCCCAACAATAAGTATAATACAGTTGCAGTTGATATGGTACGCACCATCATCAGTGAAAAACTAGTTTAAAATGGGTTTAAAGGATTTGAAAAAGAAAAAGTGGTTCAAGATATTTACAAACATGTATGTCTTGGTACTAACCGTATTTCTTATCTGGATGGTTTTCTTTGATACCAATTCCCTACTGATTCATTTAGAACTGAAAAAGGAAATCAAAAAATTGGAGAAAACCCAAGACTTTTTGAAAAAAGAAATCGCCAAGGACAAAAAGACCATTGAAAAACTTTCAGATCAAGAAGAGCTGGAAAAGTTTGCTCGTGAACAATACTATCTTAAAAAGAGAAATGAAGAGATTTATTTGATTGAGTACGAGGATAGTCTCAAAGTAAAAGAAAACATTGATTGATTCACTTTATCCAACATGCCCGAAAACCGTTCAATAGCGAATGACTGACCTCAATCTAATCAATGTCCTAAGTATCCTATCCTTGTTCCTAGGCCTGCTTTTTACTGTATTTCTTTTTTCCGCGAAGGGAAAAAATCGCTTTTCCAATCGCATTTTTGGAGTCTTTCTGTTATTGAGTGCTATTGATAACGTATTCGTTTCAAGATTGCTGAATGACAATTATTTGGCACTTAGCACCGCGATATCGACTACCGTATTTCTACAGCTGCCTATTTTTTTCCTTTATGTAAACTCTGTCTGCTACACGGATTTTAAATTAAAAAAAATTTATCTATTACACGCCATACCTTATATAATCGTAAATCTTTTGATGCTTTCGAGTAACTATGGCATAGATTCCGATTCACCATTGATTCTATTAAGTGGGCTATCGGTGCAGCTTAAAAACAAGATTATTCACATCATTATCCATGTTCAGGTATTTTCGTATCTGCTCGCTTCTTACATGGTCGTCCGTAGATCGAAAAAACTATATTTGGAAAACTATGCCAATGCGGCAATACCTTTTTACCATTGGCTATTGCAGTTGATGTCGGTACTTTTCATTTTACATGTAACCGCGCTATTTAAGAATATTTACAAATTTTCAAGCGACGATGTAATCTACCGTGGAACGCTTATCTCACTTATATCGCTAGAACTACTGATTTTTTGCTGGTACGTCTTAAAGGCGTTAAACCATCCTGAGCTTTTTAAAAGTGTAGATTCAAAATTAAAATTGACAAGCGACCTGATCAAAGCAGCTGACCGTTCAACAGTATTGTCGGCCCATGAGGACGAAGAAGTTAGAAAAGTAAGGAGTTACATGTCGGCCGAAAAGCCTTTTTTAGAACCTTCTCTGACCATAAATGAACTGGCCGATTACGTACAATTACCAACAAAAGATCTCTCTATAATTATTAACCATAAAATGGGACAGCATTTCTTTGATTTCGTAAATGAATTTCGAATTTCGGAGGCAAAAAAACTATTAAAAAATCCGGATAAAAAAGAATATACCGTACTCGAGATTTTGTACGAGGTCGGCTTTAATTCGAAATCTTCGTTTAATACAGCGTTTAAAAAAAATACTGGGTTGACACCAACTGCCTATCGCAAACTGGACCACTTATGAGCAATCCCGATATTCTTGGTATTCTAGGTTTTATCATTTTTCTGTTATTTATATTGCTTGCCCTATTCCTATTGACGGTCAAGACCAAGAATAAAATGAGCAATAAACTACTCGCCTCGTTTTTAATAGTGACGGCCATTGATATCAGTGCGTTTTTCTACTATAGGTATATCGAATTGCCACCTGTTCTTGAAATGTTACGCATACAGTTATCGAATTTTAAAGACCCAATATTATTTCTATATTTTCTTTCAATTATTTACGCTGATTTTAAATTACAAAGAAAGCATCTGGTGCATTTGGCACCTTGGGCCATTTCAATTATCGTTCTGATCCCTAACTTTTTTATGGTCGACCGTACGTCTCAAAGTCTTTTTTTAGACGCCTATTGGCAAACCTCGGAGCAAAAATGGCTAAGTATATTCGGCACTACTTTAGAAGTTGTCTATATAGTTGCAGAGCTATATTATCTTTTTCGGTATCGAAAGCTATTATTGGAAAACTTTACCGGCAAAGCGTACTTCTATAATTATCGCTGGATAAAACAACTCATGATTTTTATTTTGATAGCGCAGCTATTAACATTTATTAAAGGGATCGTAGTAAAATCGGACGCGTCCGAAAAAAACGCTGATTTAGCATTTATTATTCTTTTGTGCTATGGTCTTTTTTTTAGTTTTTGGTTGGTCTGGAAAGCATTGCACTCCCCCAAACTTTTTAGGGGGATTACGGTCGACCTAAAACTTTCCAAAGAATTAATAAATGAAAGAAAATCAAAAGAAGATTTATCAAAGGAGACTAAGCAACAAATCGAGGTATTGAAAGATTTCATGGTTAAAAAAGAGCCCTATCTCGATCCTTCACTGACGGTACAAAAGTTGTCTGAGCAAAGCGGTATTCCATCCAAACAACTGTCCGTTTTGATTAACCAGCACCTGGGGCAGCACTTTTTCGATTTTGTAAACGGGTATCGTATCGATTGTGCTACGAAAATACTCTCTGACCCCACTAAAAAGGACCTTACTATATTAGAGATTCTTTACGAAATCGGGTTTAATTCTAAATCTTCGTTCAATACCGCTTTTAAAAAACATACGGGCACTACACCTACCGCCTATCGCAAAAACAACTTAGTATCAGACCTTTAGGAAAAAGTCGAACGCTTGAAGAATAAAGTCGAACGGATTTCTTTGGTAGAAATCCGTTCGACTTTTTGAACTCGGTCGCACAGGCCGGTACTGCATAGGATATTTGTCGAAACGAAAATAGACAAAAACAATCCTTATGAAACGTAGTATCATTTTATCGTTATTATTTCTACCCTTATTTCTAAACGCTCAGTTCAAATTGACTGGAAATGTCAAAAGCGAAACCGAAGCGATAGCCTGGGCCAATGTCGTCCTATTGTCGGAGGATGAAAAAATTATCAGCGGTGGCATCACCGATGAGAATGGCTCTTTTACTCTAAATGCCGAATCAGGAACTTATAATTTAGTCATCAGTTTTTTGGGGTTTGAAGATTTCAAGAAAGACATTAATCTACAACTAAATGTAGACCTTGGCGAAATCATATTGAAAGAAGCAGCCAATGCACTCGATGAAGTGGTCGTATCCTACACCAAGAAACTTATCGATCAAAAGCCGGACAGGATTGTTTTCAATATTGAAAATAATATCACCGCAGCGGGCGGTGACGCTTTAGATGCACTTAAAATTGCACCGGGACTACGTGTAGACGACAATGGAATAAGTATGCTCGGTAGAGGAAATTCGCAAGTCATGATCAACGGACGTATTTTTCCATTGAGCGGCGCCGAACTCGTGGGCTATCTCAACTCGATTTCTGCCGATGATATCAAAAAAATTGAGGTGATTACGAATCCACCGGCAAAATATGAAGCTTCCGGCAATGGAGGCCTCATCAATATCGTACTGAAGAAGGGAGTGCAGAATTCTTGGAAAAATACGACTTCGGCAATTCAAAACATCAATACACATAGCTTCCTGACATTGAGAAACAGCCTATTATACAATAAAAACAAATGGAACGTTTCCTTTAGCCTTGACAAAACCGATGGTTCGTTGCGCGGTTTAGAAGATTTTCAAGTCTACTATCCTGAAAGTACATGGGATATCGACATAACGACCAAAGATAATGAAGACGCTTTTTCTGGTCGTTTACTCCTCGATTATGAAGTAAGCGACAGATCAACGGTAGGCGTGCAGTACTTGGGCAATAATAGACAACCCGATATTAGGGACAGATCTATTTCCAATATTTTCAATGCTTCGAATACCTTGGACTCGCTGTTGATCAATGATGGCAATAGCCTACAGGATATCAATAGCCACCTCGTCAATCTACATACAATAACAGCATTGGATACGTTGGGAAGAAAATTATCTTTTGATGTTGATTATTTTTACTATGACTCCAATCAAGAACGAAATTTCAGAACGGAAAGCTTCTCTCCCAATATGGAATTCTTGAATGTGAATGCCGCTGCTATCACTACTTCAAATCAATCTATCGAGAACTTCACCTTTAAAGGCGATATGGAACATCCCTTTGATTTTTTAAACCTTTCTTACGGATTTCTGGTAAGTTCCACTAAAAGCAAAAGTGACATCGAGAACTTCAATACGGATTCAGGCGCGCCCGAATTAGACGTTAACACTTCGAACATCTTCAGTTATATGGAAAACAACCAGGCTATTTATGTGAACGGCTCAAAGAAAATAAATGAGAAATGGAATCTACAACTAGGACTTCGCGCTGAAAACACCCAAACGGAAGGTTTCTCCGAAAACTTGAACCAGACCAACAAAAACAATTATCTGAAAATATTCCCGACGGCTTACATGTCTTATGAAAAGAACGAAAACAACAGTATGACATTTAGCTATGGGAAACGCATTAGAAGGCCAAGCTATCGCAACCTAAATCCTTTTCGCGTATATGTTAGCAGTAATACTTTCAGTGAAGGAAATCCTTTTTTACAACCGTCTTTTACCGATGTATTCGAATTCAAACACACCTTTAAAAATAAATTGACGACCAACATTTTCTTTAATCGTACAGTAGATGCATCGGGAATCATTTTTACTTCAGATATCGAGAACCAGACCCAAATAGTTACCCGAGAAAACTTTTACGACCAAAATACCTATGGTTTCGGGGAAAGTTATTTATTTAATACGCTGAACTGGCTACAGAGTCAAAACAGTTTCAACCTGGTCAATATCCAGACCAAATTTATCAAGCCGATAAACGCAATACCTCAAAACGGTTTCTCCTATTCTTTGTCATCGAACAATACGATTACACTTAATGACGTGACCAAACTACAGCTTGACATGAGATACGATTCGTTCGCCAAATCCGATTTGTTCACCCTTGGAGAAATGTGGAGTGTCGATCTCGGCCTTTCTAAATCATTTTTTAACAAAAATCTAAAGGCATCGGTTTTCGTGAAGGATATTTTCAATACTTCGAGCCTGAACAATCTGGCTTCCACAGTCAATGGAGTTCGGCAGGTATACGGCCAGAATAGAAATAATCGATTTATAAGAGTATCGCTAAGTTATAGTTTTGGAAACCAAAAAGTGAATGTAAATGAAAGGGGATTCGGAAACGAAGAGGAAAGAAGAAGAACAAATTAATTAGGTTCTCTGTCATGTTATGTGGGTCTGTGGTTATTCACTTCAGCAACAGACTTTTGATAACATTGGTATTTTATCAAATATTGATTTTATTCATTAACAGTCTTTAACGCAAATCGTTGCGTTATTCACCTAGTGTTAACAAAATCCTTTTACCACCCTCATAATTAATCGTATTTTTACAGCCAAACTTACTTTGAATATGGGCAAGATAATTGCTATTGCAAACCAAAAAGGCGGTGTTGGCAAAACCACTACTTCCGTAAACTTGGCTGCCTCGCTAGGTGTACTGGAAAAAAAGGTATTGTTGATCGATGCCGATCCACAGGCCAATTCGACTTCTGGTCTAGGAATAGACGTAGATGCTGTAGAGATAGGCACCTATCAACTTTTGGAACATACGAAAACGGCTCAAGAATGTATTATTGCTACCACCTCACCTAATGTAGACTTGATACCCTCGCACATAGACCTCGTGGCTATTGAAATTGAGTTAGTGGATAAGGATGAGAGGGAATACATGATGAAAAAGGCAATCACCGATTTAAAAAATGACTACGACTATATACTCATAGACTGTGCCCCATCACTTGGGTTACTCACTTTGAACGCGTTAACTGCGGCAGATTCAGTTATCATTCCCATCCAATGTGAATATTTTGCTTTAGAGGGATTAGGGAAATTATTGAACACAATCAAGAGCGTGCAACGTATACATAATCCAGATTTGGATATTGAGGGTATGTTATTGACGATGTACGACTCTAGGTTACGGTTATCCAACCAAGTGGTAGAAGAGGTGCGGAAGCATTTTGGGGATATGGTTTTTGATACCATTATACAGCGAAACGTGCGCTTGAGCGAGGCCCCAAGTTATGGGGAGAGCATAATAAAATATGATGCCGCGAGTAAGGGTGCCAGTAACTATTTAAATATGGCGAACGAGGTAGTCAAGAAAAACAAGCAGAAAGTATAGCATGGCAAAGGCAACGAAGAAACAGGCTTTGGGAAGGGGGCTTTCGGCTCTTTTAAAAGATCCTGAAAATGATATTAAATCGGCTTCCGATAAAAATGCCGACAAAGTGGTTGGTAATATTATCGAATTGGATTTGGAATTCATAGAAGTAAATCCTTTTCAACCCAGGTCCAATTTTAACGATGATACGTTGCAAGAATTGGCCACTTCCATTAAGGAATTAGGTGTTATACAGCCTATAACGGTCAGAAAGCTCGGCTTTAACCAATATCAATTGGTTTCTGGGGAAAGAAGGTATAGGGCCTCCAAATTGTTAAATTTAACTACGATTCCTGCCTATATTCGTATTGCAAATGACCAGGAATCCTTGGAAATGGCGTTGGTCGAGAATATTCAGCGCCAAGATCTTGACCCTATCGAAATTGCGCTTTCGTATCAGCGACTTATAGACGAAATAAACCTTACCCAAGAAAAATTAAGTGATCGGGTAGGCAAAAAAAGGTCTACAATTGCCAATTATCTTCGATTATTAAAATTAGACCCTATTATACAGACTGGAATGAGGGATGGCTTCTTGAGCATGGGCCACGGAAGAGCATTGGTAAACATTGATAAGAAACAAGATCAAATTGCGCTTTACGAGAAAATCATAAGCCAAAATTTATCCGTAAGGGATACGGAGCATGCCGTAAAAAATTATCATAGTGCGGGTAGTCCCACAAAGGCTTCGCCATCTACCAGTAAATCAATTCCCAAGTTCGTAAACGAAGGTGTTACCGAACTGAAAGAGCATCTGGGTGCCAAAGTTGGAGTAAAACATTCCGGAAAATCTGGAGGAAAAATAACAATTCCGTATAGTTCTGAAGAAGAATTTGAGCGCATTGTAAATCGCATTACCGGTGCATAAATTTGTAACCACATTTTTGATACTTTGCTTCTGCTTGCCCATTTTAAACGCACAAGAGGAAAACGACAGTATACCAAAAACAACGGAATCGGATAGTCTCAAATCAACATTACGTTCAAGTGGCGTAATCATGCAGGATTCACTCTTTAAAAAGAAGAAGAACTTTAATCCTTTAGCTCCCAGTAAAGCCGCTTTTTATTCAGCTGTATTTCCTGGTTTGGGACAAATCTATAACAAGCGATACTGGAAAGTTCCTATTGTTTATGGGGCAATCGGTGGCAGTATTTATGCCTATACTTGGAACAACGACAATTATCAACGTTTTAGAACAGCCTTTAAACGCCGGTTAGCGGGATTCGATGATGATGAATTCAATGGAGAAGGTCAGTTCCCTTTTTTTGATTTGGATAGGTTAGAGAACCAACAGGAAAGATTTCAACGGGATAGAGACCTTTGGTTAGTGGTATCCATTGGTCTTTATGCCTTGAATATTATAGATGCCAATGTAGACGCCCACTTGAAACAATTTAATATTGATGACGACCTTAGTTTTGATTTTGAGCCATTTTTGGATTTGAACCAGGTTACCAATGACCCTACCTATGGGATGGCCTTAACTATAAGATTTTAAGATGAGAATAGCGTTGTTCGGTTACGGGAAAATGGGAAAAATGATTGAAGGCATAGCGCTAGGAAGAAATCATGAAATTGTTGCGAAAATTGACGTAAATACTGCTGAAATAGACTTTTCCAATATCGATGTTGCCATTGATTTTAGCATGCCCCAGTCTGCTTTCATCAATATCCAGAAATGTTTAGAACATAACATACCGGTTATCTGTGGGACCACAGGTTGGTTGGAAGATTATGAGAGAGTCGTTCAACTTTGCAACGACAAGAATGGAGCCTTTATATATGCTTCCAATTTTAGTCTAGGTGTGAACATTTTTTTTGAATTGAGTAATTATTTGGCTGGAATGATGCGAAATCTGGATCAGTACAAAGTATCGTTAGAAGAAACACATCATACACAAAAATTGGATGCACCCAGTGGAACGGCCATTACCCTTGCGGAAGGAATCGTTTCTAATTCTGATTACGAAAATTGGAAATTGGACGGAAAGGAAGAGAAAACCGTTTCCATCACCTCTAAAAGAATAGGAAACGTTCCCGGAACACATGTGATCAATTATAAAAGCAAAGTTGATAGTATAGAAATAAAGCATACCGCTCATAACCGTGAAGGATTTGCTCTGGGTGCGGTTACTGCGGCCGAGTGGATAATTGGAAAAAAAGGTGTTTTCACAATGAGAGATGTGTTAAACATGGGTTAAAAAGAGTAACAATTATGGCTTATACCTACCTATAGACTTTGAGTAACACAACAAACCCTTTAAAACAATGGCAAAGCTTAATTTTGCCATATTGAACAACAAATAAGATTTTTATGAACGTAACACAATGGATTATTTTTATTCTTATTGTACAGGTCATCCATTTTTTAGGAACTTGGAAATTATATGTTAAGGCGGGCAGAAAAGCATGGGAGGCGGCCATCCCCGTTTACAATGCCGTCATACTTATGCAGATAATCAACCGTCCTAAATGGTGGGTCGTATTATTGTTTATCCCTATAATTAATCTATTGATGTTTCCTGTTATTTGGGTAGAGACTATACGGAGTTTTGGTAGAAATAGTCTTTTAGAATCATGGTTGGTAGTTCTAACACTAGGTTTTTATATTTATTATGTGAACTACGCTTTGGATGTAAGCTATATCCAAGACCGTAGTCTACAACCTAAAACGGCCATGGGTGAATGGGTGAGTTCCATTGTCTTTGCCGTAGTTGCGGCAACTCTGGTACATACCTATTTCATACAGCCCTATGTAATTCCTACGGGCTCTTTGGAACGCACGTTGCGGGTTGGCGATTTCCTTTTTGTTAGTAAATTTCATTACGGAGCAAGGACACCAATGACTACGGTTGCCGCACCTATGGTTCATGATACATTACCCATTTTAGGGGTACGCTCCTATCTGAACAAACCACAGTTGCCTTATTTTAGGCTTCCCGGGTTTACAAAAGTTGACCGAAACGATATTGTTGTCTTCAGCTGGCCAGCGGATACCGTTCGAGTCTTCTTTAAAAAAGAGGACGGGGTAAAAAAACCCATTGATAAAAAATCCAACTATGTTAAGCGCTGTGTTGGCCTGCCTGGAGATTCTTTAGAGGTTAGGGACGGTTATGTATATGTTGATGGACAGCAACTGGAATTACCTGGAAGTGCCAAACCACAGTATGACTACCTGCTTTACAGCTCTAAAGGAGTCTCTTCTAGATTACTTGAAAAGTTGGGTGTGACAGATTTTACACGAAAATACCTTTCCAATCAGGTGAATCCAGAACAGGCAAATGTTTTGAACGAATATTTGATGGGTTACAATCAGGCTGCCAATGGCGAATTGGAACTTTATACCAAAAGTTCTGGAATACCTACGGATGTAATTAGAAAATATGGTCTGTCCTTAAGAGAAGTAACGGATAGGGAAAGATTAGTCCCCCTAACGGATGAAATGGTCGTTACCTTAAGAAAGGATGCCAGTATCGATTCTGTTGTTCGTCAGGTCATACCCAAAGGAAAGAGAGGCATCAACCTCTTTCCCCAAAGCTCGGATTATCCATGGAACTATAGTCAAATGGGACCCATTTATATTCCAAGAAAAGGTGCTACGGTGCCCTTGAACCTTAGAGTATTGCCTTTATATAAAAAAATCATACGGGATTACGAGCACAATACCATTGCAGTATCCGGCAATCAAATCAGTCTAAACGGACAGGTGGCCGACTCCTATACTTTTAAGCAGGATTATTACTGGATGATGGGTGACAACCGGGACCATTCTGAAGATAGTCGCGCATGGGGCTATGTCCCAGAAAACCATATCGTTGGAACACCAATTTTTATTTGGATGAGTTTTGATAATTTCACCCAGAGCATGTCCAACTGGAGGCCTCGCTGGGACCGAATATTCACAACGGTTAACGGAGATGGTGAGCCGCAGTCTTATTTCAAGTATTTCCTTATTCTTTTGGTTGCCTACTTTATCGGAAATTGGTTCTGGAAGCGTCGGAAAAACAGATAAGATGATTCTTTTACATCCTACGTATTTTCTCAGCATAGCCTCTAGTGCGGCAATCGTTCAAAATGAAGTCTGTTGGGAGGTTCACGATAATTATCAAAAACAAACCTATAGGAATCGAACGAAAATTTGTACAGATCGTGGTTTACATGTGTTGAGCATACCTATAGTCCACGTTGGCAATACACAGGGCAGACAATTGTATAAGGAAGTAAGGATTGATAATTCCTACAATTGGCAGAGACAACATTGGAGGACGTTGGAAACCGCTTATAGGACATCACCTTTTTTTGAATATTATGAGGATGACATCCGAACAATGTATGATTCGCAATACGAGTATTTACTAGAGTATAATCTCAAAACCATTGAAACCATTTGTGATTTGCTACAAGTAGAGATGCCTTCATCAAAATCAGAGGAATTTCAGCTGGCTACTAAGAATACAAAAGACTATAGGTCATTGGTGGATGCCAAAAAGAAGTTCAATATAAAATACGCGCCCTATAATCAAGTATTTGGGGACAGGCACAACTTCATACCAAACCAAAGTATATTGGATTTAATATTCAACATTGGTCCGGAA
Source organism: Maribacter aestuarii (assembly GCF_027474845.2). Lineage (NCBI taxonomy): Bacteria > Pseudomonadati > Bacteroidota > Flavobacteriia > Flavobacteriales > Flavobacteriaceae > Maribacter > Maribacter aestuarii. Next base: position 3,203,267 of record NZ_CP107031.2, on the reverse strand, counting down.
GCAACTAAGTATTTAAAACAACTAAAAATAGATTTTACGAATGTCTAGGTTCCTCCTACATTATGGGATTCATTTTGTAGTGCCCATTTTGGTTGCTTTAGTTTTTTACAAAAAAGATAGTCTAAGGGCGGCTCTTGTGCTTTTAGCTGGAATTATTATTGATATTGACCACCTGATTGCAAATCCCATTTTTGATGCCGTACGCTGTAGTATCAATTTTCATCCATTGCACAGCTACTGGGCCATTGCTTGTTATGTACTACTTTTCATTATTCCAAAAACTCGTATCTGGGGACTTGCATTCCTCATTCATATCCTGGCAGACTATGTAGATTGTCTATTCCTTGGAACTTAGCTTGAAAGAAGCCATTACAGGTTCATGGTCAGAAAGACCAATATTGTAATTTTTGTGTGACAAAACCTCTAGTTCTAGATCTGCGAGAATAAAGTCTATTCTAAATGGAAAACGCCAAAAATAAATAGTCTTACCGTAACCGGTACCTTCTTCTGCGAACGAATCGTTCATATTGCCTTTGATGATACGGTAGGCACTTGAGAATTGGGTGTTGTTCAAGTCTACACAAACGATTTTAGCGTATGAGCAGTTTTCAGCATTTTTTCGAAATATAAGGGCTTGTTCGTGCTGCTTGGCAAAAGAATTCCGGAGCCTTTTAAAAAGCCGGTCCGACCTTTCTCTTTTGACCATTCCTGGTCGAATATTCAAAGATTCTAAATGGAGATTATAAACGCGCACTGTATCGGATTCTAAAGCAATATCTGCATAAATGGCATGATTTGCACTTTCCGGAAATTCAAGAACACCTTCATTGATAATTGGATATTTGGAATAAATAGCCTGAATAACACGATTTTCATTACTACTATATCCTCCATTAACATATTGATATGGATAATCATCCTTTACTTCTGTTCTATTTATTCTTTGACTATATTCCTGAAAGCTTATGATATCTGGATTTTCGGTCTCAATAAAATTCGCAATTTTTTTTGATGCTTTGGAAGAATTAGAGCTTCCGTAGCCGCCAAAACCAAAAGCATTGTAGGTCATCACCTTCAACTGATTATCGTCAATAGAATCTTTATCCAATTTGAACTGAACAAATGAACCTAATGATACGTAACCTATAATCAATATTACTATTGAGAACCAGAGGATATACTTCCCTTTAGTTAACCAATAAATAAAAAAAACAATATTTAAAATAACCAAAAGGGGAACTCCCAGACTTAAAAAAGAAAAACTCGCCGAAGTGGAATACGGAACCATACAGGCCAGTAAAAGTAAGAGCCCCGTAATGAGATTGATTACAAATACAAATTTGTTGAAGAATGATAGTTTTTTCATTCCCGTTACTTCTCCTTACCAGCTTGAAACAAGAAATCCTTCTCAGCTTTGGAGAGACTCTCATAACCCGACTTACTGATTTTATCTAAAATAGCGTCAATCTTCTTTTGATGACTTTGTCGGTCATAATCCTTACCGGAGTTACTGGAAGTATTCTTGGACGTCTTTTTCTTATAAACCGTTTTCAAAGGAGCTTTTTTATCCCCTCCTTTGAACATATTAACTACAGTATCTAAAAATCTCGAAAAACCAGCTCCAATATCGGTTCCATTTAATAATTGTCTTGCATACCAATAGCCCAAAAGCGCACCTCCCAAATGTGCTAAGTGGCCGCCTGCGTTACCACTATAGGGTAATTGAATCAAATCCATTAAAACCACGAAAGCTCCTATATACCATAATTTAACATTGAAAAAAATTAGACGGACTTCTTGATTAGGAATATAGGTGCATATAAAAATCAAAACAGCACTAACTCCCGCTGAGGCACCTATAAGATAGGCTGTCACATTAAAAAAAGCAGGAAAAATATTGTAACCCAATATAAAGAAAAGCCCCCCTAATATAACCCCAAGGAGGTATACGTTTAAAAAACGTCTACCATCAAATAGATTCAAAAATATTCTCCCAACAAAGTATATCAGTAACATATTCCAAAAAATATGCCCGAATCCCCCGTGAAAAAAAGAATACGTAATTATCGACCAAGGTTGCATAAAAAAATCAAAGAAATCTTTTGGTAGCTCAAACCATTGTACAATACTATTTTTGGAAAGTCCCAATAAAAAAGGGAACAGACTATTGACTATAAAAACCAATACGTTTACGGCTATTAGCTTTTCCGCAATATTTAATCGGCTGAATTGATATTTTAAATTTCCTTGCGCCATTTTAATTCCATCTATTTTTAGTAAACTGGTTTTTCTTCCAGTACCACATCATTAAAAAACCGAATAAAGCTCCGCCCACATGTGCAAAATGTGCTATTCCCTGTCCAAACAGACCATAGCCGGTAACTCCCGAAAATAAATCTAATCCGATTAATACAGGAATGAAATACTTGGCTTTGATAGGAATAGGCAAGAAAATTAGGAACAGCTCACTATTGGGATAGGACATCCCAAATGCTACCAAAATTCCGTAAATAGCACCTGAAGCACCAACAGCAGGGGTATTATACGCACTTAGAAAATTATCTATAGTGGATTTACCTGCAACGGAATACCATTCCGTACTGTACTGCCCGCTAGAGATAATTTCAATTATATTTTGTTCTGGTATACCCGAATCTACTAAAGCACTTAGCCCCTCATTAAAATGATAATAATTTACACCTGTATGAATTAATGCAGCACCCAACCCGGCAGAAAAGTAAAAGAATAGAAACTTATTTTTTCCCCACATTTGCTCTAAAGGCGATCCAAATGCATACAAGGCATACATGTTAAAAAGTATATGCATGAACCCACCGTGCATAAACATATGCGAAACTATTTGCCAAAGTGCAAAATTCTCGTTTTTTGGGAACCATAGGGAGAACCATTCATACATTTGTTCCCCGTACAATTGCGTAGCAACAAAAAATAAAATATTAATAATAAGTAAGTGCTTAATTGCCTCGGTTAATCTTCCCATCTAAATAAATTTTCTATCCAAATCGTTTTCCGTAATCGTAATATAAGTGCGTTTGTTGAACGGGCTCAACGTAGTTTCCTTACAAGCGAATAAATCGTTAACCAATGCCGTTTGTGATTGCTCATCCAAAACTTCGCCTGTTTTAACGGATAAGGTTTTTGCCAAGGTTTTTGCCAACATATCGCTTTGAGAGAAACTATCTACGGCAACCTCCATCTGATAATCGGCAATTAGTTGTTCCATGACCATTTGCACCTCACTTTCTGTAACAATAACAGGAACTCCCTTAATTTCTACTACATTTTCATCAATAGTACCAAAAACAAACCCTACTGCACATAGATTGTTCCTTATTTCTTTTAAAATCTCAATTTCATCCAAGGAAAAAGATAAAGAAAGTGGAAATAGTAATTGTTGGCTTACAGCCTTCTTTATAGTTATATTTTTTAAGAAATCCTCGTAAAGTATCCGTTGATGCGCCCTACTCTGATTAATGACGACCATACCGGATTTTATTGTTGTAATGATATATTTTTTTCGAAGCTGGAATGTGGTGCCTATGGTATCCAATTGTTCGTTAAACGAACTGAAAATTGAACCATTGATCGTTTCCGATTCAAACTCCAAGTTACTAGCACCATCCCTATTTATTGGAGTTTCAAAGCCTTGATATAAATTTTCCCAACCTTTTGTACTGGTCTTGCTATAGTGCTGTCCTACCCTCGTTTTATGTTCAACTACTTGAAACGGGTTAAAAGCGGCATCAACGGAAACCTTTGGCAGGCTAACGCCCTTATCCTTATAACTGTAAGGTGTTTCTAAATTCTGGTCCTGTTCAAAATCCAACGCTGGAATAACGTTGAACTGACCTAGGCTATGCTTAACAGACGATTTTAATATGGCATAAAGCGTATGCTCGTCGTCAAACTTAACCTCTGTTTTGGTGGGATGTATGTTGATGTCTATGGAAGCGGGATCTACATCCAAACAAAGAAAATAACCAGGATGTGTTCCCGGCCGTATAAGTCCGTCGAATGCTCCCAGAACTGCGTGATGAAGGTATGGGCTTTTAATGAACCTATTATTGGCAAAAAAAAACTGCTCCCCCCTACTCTTTTTGGCAAACTCAGGTTTTTGTATAAAGCCTGAAATTTTAACAACTTGCGTGTCCTCGGTAACCGGAACTAATTTTTCGTTGGATTTTCTGCCGAAAATATGAACGATTCTTTTTCTAAAATCATTTTCTGGAAGATTAAAAAGCTCTCCCCCATTATTATAAAAACAAAATGAAATTTGAGGATGCGCCAAAGCTACCCTATGAAATTCATCCGTAATATGACGGAATTCAACTTGATCGGATTTTAAAAAATTACGCCGGGCAGGTATATTGAAAAAAAGATGCTTAACCAACATGGATGTTCCTTTAGGAACGACCGCAACTTCTTGACTTATTACCTTACTTCCCTCTATTTTTATGTGCGTACCAATTTCGTCCTCACCTGTTCGCGTCATCATCTCTACATGAGCGATTGCCGCGATAGAAGCAAGTGCCTCACCCCTAAATCCTTTAGTACTAAGATTAAAAAGATCTTCTGCTTTTTCAATTTTCGAGGTAGCATGACGCTCAAAACTAAGACGGGCGTCGGTACCGCTCATTCCTATTCCGTTATCCACTACTTGGATCAGTGTCTTGCCGCCGTCCTTAACTATCAGTTTAATTTCCGTAGCCTGTGCATCAATAGCATTTTCCAAAAGTTCCTTTACAACGGATGCAGGTCTTTGAACTACTTCACCCGCAGCGATTTGATTGGCTACATGGTCTGGCAAAAGTCTAATTATATCTGCCATTTTTTAAGAAAAGAATATGGATAGGTCAAAATCAATGATATAAAGAAAGCAAAAAACCAAAATTGCTATTATAACCGCCATACGTATCTTAATATTACGGTCACCTTGCCGCTTGGCATCACTAAGGGCATTAGAAATTTTATTTTTAAGACCTCTTTGATTGGCTGTGGTACTTCTAAATTTATCGAATTTTGTTTCTATTTTATAGGGATTGCCTTTCCCCTTATCATCAAAATATCTTGGTTGATAATCGAATTGCCTATTTTTTCGCAATCGCGTTATTTTACTCAGAAAACCCATAATTCAAAGTTACTTAAAATCGAAAAAAGGGCACTGTCCGTATTGCCAAAATTTGTTAACAGACATACTCAAAGACAAGTTTCAAGTCCAATTACAAAAACCAGGCAGAAAAACAAAAGGATTTATTTAAGTCTGACCTTACATCAGGGTTTTACTGAATCAATGTAGCCATCTTGATGGCCGCTATAGCCGCTTCCGTTCCTTTATTGCCATGTTTCCCGCCGCTGCGGTCAATTGCTTGCTGCATGGTGTTGTCGGTAAGTACACAAAAAATAACGGGAACATCGGTCAGAACATTCAAATCCATAATTCCCTGAGCGGTAGCACTGCAGACAAAATCGAAGTGTTTCGTCTCTCCCTGAATTACACTGCCTATGGCTATAACAGCGTCCACTTCACTTGTTGCAATCATTTTTTTACAACCAAAAGTAAGCTCAAAGCTACCCGGCACATTCCAACGTGTTATATTAGCAGCGTTCGCCCCACAATCCAACAGTGCATCCTCGGCACCTTTAAAAAGCCCTTCGGTAATTTTTGGATTCCACTCCGAAACAACGATCCCAAACCGAAGGTCTTTCGCGTTTGGGATCGTTGTTTTATCGTAAACCGATAAATTTTTGTTAGCAGTAGCCATTACGCTCCACTTTTAGCCATTCCGATAAAAGCATCAATAGATTTGGCAGCTTCGGAATTCGGAAATTCGTCTTTTATACGCTGAAAATGATCCAATGCTTTCTCATTATTACCCATTTCTAAAGCGGTAACACCCGCCTTATATAAAAATTTTGGAGTGGTGAATTCATTGTTGCTGTCCGCAAATGCCTTTTCATAATAACCCAGTGCATCCTCAGGTTGTCCCAATTGCATAAAAGCATCACCTAAGCCACCAAGTGACAAGGCGCTTAAGATTTGGTCATCCGATTTAAAATCTTCTAAATAATCTATCGCCTCTTGATATTTATTCATATTAAGGTAAGCCATACCGGCTGAATAATTGGCCAAGTTTGCCGCTTTTGTACCGCTATACTCCTCAATTATATCTAAAAAACCATATTTACCTTCACCACCTTCCAACGCTAACGTGAACAACGAATCCTTTGCCGTGGTGCTCGCAAGTGCTTGATCAAAATATTGCTGCGGGTAATACATTTCATTAGCCGCATTGGCCTCCTTTGGCTTGAGCACAAATTGATTATAGGCTAGGTACCCCAAAACGGCAACGGCAATAACACCAATGGTTCCTAAAATATAATTCTGATTTTTAGACACCCATTCCTCGGACCTGGAAGCACCTTCATCCAGTGTGCTGAATACCTCGGCCGTTGTGCTTTCCTGCTCGTCAAACTCTTGAGCTTCAGCCTTGTTTTTGGGTTTAAATCCTCTTTTCTTATATGTTGCCATCTCTAATTTTATTGGTCGCGCAAAAATAAAGTTTTTATTGAAATCCTGAAGCGTATTTATTCGTTATTTTTGGATATTTTAGGGTCAATTCTACCCATCCAAATCTTAAATTCATCAAATTTTAATGTTCCTTAAAAAATTATCGCTCATCAATTACAAAAATTTTGAATCGAAAAATCTCGAATTCGATTCAAAAATCAACTGTTTTGTAGGCAATAATGGGGTGGGTAAAACCAATATCTTGGATGCCATCTATCATCTCTCCTTCGGAAAAAGTTACTTTAATCCAATTTCATCGCAAAACATTAAACATTATGAAGACTTCTTTGTAATTGACGGAGTTTTTGAGAAAGATGGCCGGGAAGAAAAAATTGTCTGTAGTCTAAAACGAAATACTAAAAAAATAATTAAAAGGAATGGCAAAGCCTATGAGCGTTTTGCAGACCATATTGGACTCTTACCTCTAGTAATTATTTCTCCAGCCGATCGTGACTTAATCATAGAAGGCAGCGATATCCGAAGAAAATTCATGGACGGTGTAATTTCACAGTCCGATAAGGCCTATCTACAGTCCTTAATCAATTATAACAAGGTGCTGGCACAGCGAAACTCGTTGCTAAAATATTTTGCAGTTAATCATACTTTCGATGCTACCTCGCTTAAGGTGTATAACGAGCAGCTAAACACCTATGGTTCAGAAATATTCCAGAAACGTCTCGAGTTTCTTCAAGCATTTATCCCCATTTTCAAGGAACAGTACAAAGCGATAACGGGTAATTCCGAAGAAGTTAGCCTAACTTATGATAGTAAGTTATTAGATACGAATCTCCTGCAATTGCTCGATAAAAAATTGGAAAAAGATAGGGCTCTACAATATACTAGCGTGGGAATACATAAAGACGACCTCAGTTTAGATATTATGGGGCATCCAATTAAAAAGTTTGGAAGCCAAGGGCAGCAAAAATCGTTTCTAATAGCCTTGAAATTTGCACAATTCCATTTTATGCAAAACCTATCCAAAACTACCCCGATATTGTTGCTTGATGATATTTTTGACAAATTGGACGAACATCGTGTGTCTCATATCATCTCTTTGGTAAACCAGCAGAATTTTGGACAAATTTTCGTCAGTGATACCCACGCCGAACGTACAGAGGACGTTGTTAAAAAGATTCATCAAACCTATAAAATTTTTAAATTGTGATATGAGTCGGTATTTAATTGTCTTTTTTTGTTCACTTCTTTTTTCTTGTAACACAGTTACAAAAGATAAATTGACCTTGTTAAACGGTTATTGGGAGATATCGGAAGTTGAATTTCCCGACGGCAATACGAAAGAATACAAAATCAATTCGAATGTCGATTATTTTCAATTGGAAGGTCTAAAGGGATTTCGCAAAAAGGTAAACCCAAAATTTGATGGTAGTTTTGAAACCTCGGACGATGCCGAACCCTTTACCATTTTGGAAGAAAACGAGGTATTTACGATTCGTTATAAAAACAATTTAAGTAGTTGGCAGGAAATTATCGTTTCGCTATCCAATGAAAATTTTTCACTGAAAAATGAAGAGGGTACAATTTATCACTACAAACGTTTTGAACCTATAAATGTTTCCGACTGATGGCAAAACGTGAAAACGACAATCTGAACATGAAAGAGGCTCTTTCCGCATTTATTCAAAAAAATAAATTGCAAGGAGGAATTGATAAGGTAGACACTAGAGAAGCATGGAAGGCGCTAATGGGTAATGGAGTCGACAATTACACTACTGCAATAGAATTACGTAACGGCACCTTGTTCGTATCCCTATCGTCATCCGTTTTACGTGAAGAGCTTAGTCTGGGCAAATCAAAAATTATCACCATGCTAAATGAAGAACTAGGTAAGAATTTGATAAAGAAAATAGTACTTAGATAATAAAACCGGTCGTATGGACCGGTTTTAATATTCTTTTATGTAATTACTGAATTAGTAAATCTCCCTTCCCGAAAAGTGAAAAGCACCTTCGATAGCTGCATTCTCATCGCTATCGGAGCCGTGGACCGCATTTTCCGCAATATCGGTAGCGAATAGCTTTCTTATGGTTCCTTCCGCAGCTTCAGCCGGGTTAGTTGCTCCAATTAAAGCCCTAAAATCTTCAACTGCATTCTCCTTCTCCAAAATAGCGGCTACTATAGGACCTCTTGTCATAAAATCCACCAACTCTCCAAAAAAAGGACGTTCCTTATGAATTGCGTAGAACTCTTGAGCATCCCTTTTACTCAGCTGCGTGTATTTCATTGCTACGATTTTAAATCCGGCTGCCGTGATTTTTTCTAAAATGCCACCAATATGGCCATTCTCAACGGCATCTGGCTTAATCATCGTAAATGTTCTATTTGTACTCATTTTTTTAAATTTTGCGCAAAAATACGGTTTTCCCTATAACCTACAACTTTTAATAGGTTTGTTGCAATGAGCCCAGCAATTTACCGGCGTCTCCTACCATACGCATTCGTACACTTTTATTTTTAAGATCAAAGTCCACCAATCCAAAACTTTCCGTCTTAACAACCTCTCCTACTCTAAAAGGATTTTTCTCACCTTTAAAATCGATGTAAGCATGGGTAAGACCGCTACTAGTAAAGTCTATCAAAGGATAACTCGTTCCCTCCACCTCAGTACGGGAAAACTCAGAGATATGGCGATCTCCAGACAATATCATCACTCCCTTTGCCCCTGAACTTGACACTAAATTCTTAAGTCGGTCTACCTCATGCGGGAAATTACCCCAACATTCAAAACCGTGTTCATTGGACAATACTTGTATACTGCTAACTATTACGTTGAACTCGGCGTTGGAGTTTTTCAATTGGGTTTCCAACCAGTTCCATTGCGTTTCACCCAAAATTGTACCTTCGCCGTACGCATTAGGTTTAATTCTTTTTTCGGTTTCCGTATCCGGTGTTAGGGGTGTTCTAAAATATCGTGTATCCAAAACCAGGACCTTAATTGCCCCCTCTTCCAAGACATAATCGTGAGTTGTATAGATACCCTCCTGATTTCTTCTGGGACTATTCGCTGGAACATCCATAAAATCCAAAAACTCCTGCTGGCTTTCCTTTTTAGCCTTGAACTCTACTCCACCATCGTTCAATCCATAATCATGGTCATCCCAACTTCCAATTATACCAACTTTGGATTTCAAATTTTTATATCCCTCAACAGCATCCTGTTCGTCGTACATTCTTTTCAATTTTGACATATCATCTGTATCCGCATAGATAATATCCCCTCCCCAAATCCATACATCCGGGTCAGAGCTGAGTACGTCGTCCCAAAGCAAATTGGGAAGTGAGGCTTTATTGCAAGAACCAAAGGCAATAGTAAAATCTTCTCTTGAATTTGAATCTAAAATGGGTTTATTGGCATTGCAGGAGATTATAAAGACTACGATGCAGGCAAGTTTAAATTTTTTCATATCCGATTTTTTACATGATAAAAATAGGACTTTACATTTAAAGACTTTAGTATTAAATTGTATCTTTGCGCCCATGAATTTTGAGCATCTCAATGCACTAAAAGAGCTACTTTCATCACCTAAGAGAATAGCCATTATACCTCATAAAAATCCTGATGGAGACGCAATTGGCTCTACATTGGCCCTTTGGCACTACCTACAATTAAAAGGTCACGAAGCCACGGTAATATCTCCAAATGATTATCCGAAATTTCTCAAATGGATGCCAGGCGCAAACGAAATTTTAAATTTCGAACGTGAGAATACCGAATCCAAAGAATGCATAAAACAAGCAGAGGTGATTTTTACCTTAGATTTTAACCATCTAGGACGTGTTGGTCAAATGACCGAAAATCTTGAAAGTGCCGAAGCAACTTTCGTAATGGTAGACCACCACCAACAACCTTCCGATTATGCGAAGATTATGTATTCGGATGTTGCTATGAGTTCTACCTGCGAAATGGTTTATAAACTCATTTCCCTTTTGGGTGATGTGGAAGTAATAAATGCGGAAATGGCCAATTGTATCTACACAGGTATAATGACGGATACCGGCTCCTTTAAATTTAAAGCAACCACGAGTGATACGCATAGAGTAATTGCCGATTTGATGGACAAGGGTGCTGAAAATACCGAGATTCATCACCGAATCTACGACACCAATTCGCCAAGTAGATTACATTTATTAGGTTGTGCCTTAGAAAATATGGTCATTTTAGAGGAGTTTAGCACTGCATACACTACGTTAAGCCAGGAGGAGCTTGATCGATATAACTATCAAAAGGGAGATACAGAGGGCTTAGTAAATTATGGTTTGACTTTGGAAGGCATCAGATTTGCTGTAATTTTTATTGAAAACAAAGAAGAGGGCATACTGAAAATTTCGTTCAGATCGGTTGGTGACTTTTCCGTAAATGATTTCGCAAGAAACCATTTTGAAGGTGGCGGCCATACCAATGCTGCCGGAGGAAAAAGCAATAAAAATATTAGTGAAACCACTGCCTACTTTAAATCGTTATTACCGCGCTACCAGAAAGAGTTAACACAATGAGGAAGTTACTATTCTTATTGGCATTGATTGTTGGTATTGGTTGTGAGGGTCCCGAGCCAAGAAAACCTATACAACGAAAAAGTGGTAGCTTTTTCAAACAATCGGTAGAAAGGAACAGGAAACTACTTCTAGCAGAGGAACAAAAAATCAAGAAAATTATTGAGAATGATTCATTGAAGCACTACATAAATAGTGCAGCGGGTTCGTGGTACCACTATTTAGTGGTAAACGATACGGCAAAATATACTCCTAAACCAGATGATATCGTTACAATGACTTATGATATATTGTCTCTGGAAAACGACACGATTTATTCCGAAAATGACATTGGAAATATAGCATACAGAGTTGATAAGGAGGAATTGTTTCAAGGACTTAGGGATGCCGTAAAATTGTTGAAGGAGAATGAAAAGGCCACTTTTTTATTTCCTTCATCCCTAGCATACGGTTATCACGGGGATAATAACAAAATAGGAACTAATGTCCCGTTAAAATCCACCATAACCATATTAAAAATTGAAAAATCAGGAAATAACAACGAAAATTAATTAGTGTATGATGTTTAAAAAAATGTATGTAGTAATGGTGATTGCCCTAGCAATGGCCAGTTGTAAAACCAGTAAAAGAGCAGATTTGGGTGACGGACTCTTTGCAGATATTAAAACTACAAAAGGAGATATAATTGTTCGGTTGGAACACGAAAAAACCCCGGTGACGGTAGCCAACTTTGTTACCTTGGCAGAGGGTGAAAATACGTTCGTAAGTGACCAGTTTAAAGGTAAGAAGTATTATGACGGCCTCACCTTTCATAGAGTAATGAAAGACTTCATGATACAAGGCGGTGATCCAGAGGGTACCGGAAGAGGTAATCCAGGATACAGATTCATAGATGAGTTCAATGATTCTTTAATCCATGATAAAAAAGGAATTTTGTCCATGGCCAATTCTGGCCCGATGACCAATGGAAGTCAATTTTTCATCACACATAAGCCAACTCCCTGGTTGGATGGTGTACATACGGTTTTCGGGGAAGTTGTTGAGGGTATGAACGTGTTAGATTCTATTGCAAATGTTCCAGTTGGTGCCGGAAATAAACCCGTAGAACCCGTAAAAATGAATACAATTGAAATTATCCGTAACGGCAAAGAAGCAAGAAAGTTTGATGCGGTACAGCTAATGACGGATTACTTTGCCAATGAGGAAGAACGTCTGGCGGCAATTGAAAAGGAAAAAGCGGAGAAACTGGCCGAAGTAAATAGAATAAAAACCGCTTTCGCTTCAGAAATTACAAGCCAAAAGGAATCGGCTCAAACATTGCCCTCCGGTTTAAAAATGAAAGTATTGAATGAGGGTACTGAAGAGAAGCCTACAGTTGGAAATAATATTCAAGTAATGTATGCGGGGTACCTAGCTGACGGAACGCTTTTCGACACTAATTATACCGATGTAGCAGAAGAATACGGAATATTGGAAGAGATTACCAAGATGCACCGTGGAGATATGTCGGCCCTTAACATACCTTACAGTAAAGATATGCCCATGATACCTGGTTTTAGGGAAGGTCTTCTCAATATGAATATTGGCGAAAAAGTCCGATTGTTTATTCCACCACATTTGGGATATGGTGAACAGGGCGGTGGACCTATTCCTCCAAACGCTGAGTTGGTTTTTGACGTAGAAATTACGGGAACAGGTCAATAGGCTGGACCGATTTAAAAAGAAAAAAGCCCACCGTTTGGTGGGCTTTTTTATTACTTGACCGGTGTTTCTTTTAAGATTTTCAAAAGAAATTTCCAAAATTTCTGTACAGACGAAATACTTACCCGCTCATCTGGAGAATGGGCGCCTAAAATAGTTGGTCCAAAACTCACCATGTCCATATTCGGGTAGTATTGTCCCAGAATTCCACATTCCAGACCAGCATGGCAGGCGACAACTTTTGGTTCTTCTTTGAATAAATCCTTATAAATACCCTTAGTAATTCTTAAAATCTCCGAGTCCGGATTAGGACTCCATCCGGGGTAGAAACCCTTAAACTCAACTTCAAAACCAGCGAGTTCAAAAGTAGATTTAAGGGCATTCGCCAAATCCATTTTTGCGGTCTCTACGGCGGAACGCGTCAAACAATTTATGAGGATTTCCCCTTCCTTCACTTGTACACGGGCTATATTGTTGGAGGTTTCTACCAAATCAGGAATGGAAGCACTCATCGCATACACACCATTGTGAGCAGCATATATACTTTTAACCAACTTTTCCTGTGCGCCTAAACCCATTACTCTTTTAGAAGGCTTAGAAGGAGCAATAATAATAGATAGGTTAGGTTCCATTACCTTCAATTCCTTTTTTATATCCTCGGCAACAAGTCCAAATTGTTCTAAGAAAGCTACCTCATGGGTTTTGTCAAGATTTACCTTACACCAACTTTCCCGTGGTATGGCATTCCTTAGACCGCCCCCCTGTAAGGCGCCAACTCTCATGTTATATTTACTGCCCGTGTAGAGCAACCTGTTCATTATTTTATTGGCATTCCCCAAGCCTTTATGAATTTCGATACCGCTATGCCCTCCCTTGAGACCTTTAACTTTTATTTCAAAGCCTATGTCCCCATGAACTGAAGACTTTTCATTGTAGTGTCTTTTTGCAGTGACATCAATTCCGCCAGCACATCCAATATCGATTTCATCATCTTCTTCCGTATCCAAGTTCAATAGAATATCACCCTTAAGGATGCCACCCTTTAATCCAAAAGCACCCGTCATACCCGTTTCTTCATCAATCGTAAACAATGCTTCCAAAGGTGGATGGGGAATATCGTTGCTTTTTAAAAGGGCCATTATTGTGGCCACGCCCAAACCGTTGTCCGCACCAAGTGTAGTGCCCTTCGCTTTCACCCAATCTCCCTCAACGAACATTTGAATACCTTGTGTGTCAAAATCAAATTCGGTATCGGCATTCTTTTGGTGCACCATGTCCAAATGCGATTGGAGCGTAATCATTTTTCTATTTACAAAACCGGGAGTAGCAGGTTTCCTGATTATCACGTTGCCCACCTCGTCCTTAAAGGTTTCAAATCCGAGGTTATTACCAAAGTTCATCATAAAAGCAATAACTTTTTCTTCGTTTTTAGAAGGTCTTGGTACGGCGTTAAGGTTGGCAAATTGTTCCCAAATCAATTTTGGTTCCAGCTGAAAAATCGTGTTGCTCATTGCGTATAAGTAAAGCAGGTAAAAATACGGATAGAAAAAGGATTTCGCTATTTTTGACCCAATGAAGATATCCCTCAAAACTGGTATTGCACTCTCCCTTTTACCCCAAATACTACTTGTTAGATGGTTGGCGACTAAACCTGAATGGGTCGAAAATTATTATAGTCAAGGTATTTATCCGGTAACATCAAGAGCTTTTCGGTTTTTGTTCGGATGGATTCCATTTTCAGTAGGAGACATCATTTATTTATCATTGACCATAGTTGCGCTAGCCTATATCTACCGAAACAGGCGCTCTATCCTAATCAACAAAATATCTTTTTTACGAGATGTAATCATGGTTCTTTCCATAGCATATTTCACTTTTAATCTTATGTGGGGGTTAAACTATTATCGCCAACCACTCTCCAATACTTTAGCACTAAAGGAGTCCACAGATTACGAAGAACTGGTCTCCTTTACTAAATCGTTAATAGCCAAAACGAACGCCCTTCAAAACAAAATAGCCGGAGATTCTATTAGCCCAATTAACATACCCTACTCTAAATCAAAAATATTCCAAAAAAGTTTGGAAGGCTATACCCATTTATCCAATGAATATCCTTTTTTGGAATATAGAACACCGAGCGTAAAAAAATCTTTATTTAACACAGGACTATCCTATATGGGGTATGCGGGGTATCTAAATCCGTTCACCAATGAGGCCCAGGTAAATGGATTACTTCCCAATTTTAGATTTCCAGTGGTGACCGGTCATGAAATGGCACATCAGCTAGGCTATTCCGCGGAAAACGAAACTAACTTTATAGGGTATCTGGTCACGGCCAGTAATTCTGACATATATTTCCAATATGCGGCCTATTCCTATGGTCTTGGATATTGTTTAAACGATATTAGAAGAAGGGACATTGCTATGTTCGATGCCCTTTTAGAAGACCTAAATGGAGGCGTAAAGCTCAATTTTCAAGAGATGAGCGACTTCTGGGCCAATTATGAAAATCCGACGGAGCCTGTATTCAAATCTATTTTCAATTCTTTTTTAAAGGCCAATAACCAATCCAAAGGAATACAGAGTTATAATGCGGTTGTATCGCTACTAGTTGCTTATCACAAGCAACATCCGCTTTAACTCTTTTTATAATGTTCTGGTAATTTTTAGAATAAGATTATTTTACCTAAAAAAGGTCCGGTTTTCTTGGTATGTAGCCAACAAATCATTTTTCTTCTTTTCAAGAATGTTAAAAAGTATAAAAGGGATACTTAATACTATTACATATCTTATTTTTAAAAGGACTAATCAAACTAACTCATAATGAAAAAAAGCATTTTGGTACTATGCCTATTTTGGTGTAGTGCAACTCTCTTTTCACAAGACTATTTTCCAGTAAATGATGGTGTAAAGGCTAACAATAACAATTACACCGCTTTCACCAATGCCAAAATTTATGTCACCCCTTCTGAAGTCATACAGAAAGGTACATTATTGATACAAAATGGCAAGGTCGTATCCGCTGGTTCAAGCGTTTCCATACCTGAAAATACCGTAGTCGTGGATTTATCTGGAAAATCAATTTATCCCTCATTTATAGATGCATATTCAAAGTTTGCCGTGGAACAACCTAAAAGAAGCCCTGGCGGTGGTAGAGCATCTCAATATGATGCGGAACGTGAAGGTTTTTACTGGAACGATCATATAATGCCGGAAAATTCGGCCATCACCAAGTATAAATATGATGATAAGGCTGCCAAGGAACTACGTGAGGCCGGTTTTGGGGTTGTGAATTCACATATTCAAGATGGTATAGTAAGAGGAACCGGGGTGCTCATTGCTTTAAACGGAGAAGGCTCGGACGCCAATCGTATTTTGGATGACCGTTCCGCTCAATACTTTTCTTTGGACAAAAGTGTCTTGAAGAAGCAATCTTACCCCACTTCACTCATGGGAGCTTTGGCTCTCTTACGACAAATGTATAGTGATGCGGATTGGTATTCAAAAGGTAATGCTAAAACAAAAGACCGCTCTCTGGAAGCTCTAATCGAAAACAGGGGACTGGTTCAAATTTTTGAGGCAAAGGATAAGGGCAATGCTTTGCGTGCCGATAAGATTGGGGACGCCAACGGAGTTCAATATGTCATATTGGGTGGCGGAAACGAATTTGAGCGTATTGCTGAAATCAAGGCCACCAACGCCAAGTACATTATCCCAATCAATTTTCCGGAAGCCTATGACGTATCGGACCCGTATCAAATGAGTTACGTTTCATTAGAGGATATGAGATTCTGGAACCAGGCACCGACCAATCCCAAAGTCCTAGCGGAAAATGGAGTTCCTTTCTCTCTGACTACGTACGACCTTAAATCCATGTCCAAGTTTAAGGACAATTTAATGAAAGCTATTGAATATGGTCTCTCCAAGACCAAGGCCTTGGAGGCGTTGACCACGGTTCCTGCACAAATTCTTGGAAAATCAAGCTCAATCGGGTCTTTAAAGTCGGGCAGCTATGCCAACTTTCTGATTACTTCCGGAGATATTTTTGACAAGTCTACTACCCTTTATGAAAATTGGGTACAAGGCAACAAAAATATTGTCAACGATATGGACATAAAGGATATCCGTGGAGATTATAAGCTTACGTTACAAGGAAAAACTTTTGATGTCGCCATAACTGGTGAAGTTTCTAAACCCAAGGTAGAGGTAAAACAAGATACCCTTAAATTGACTTCCAAAATTGCTTATAAGGATAATTGGCTTACGCTATCCTTCTCAACAGACGAGGGAGATAAAACTTATAGAATGATAGGTGCCGTCACCGAAGATGTAGATAACCTATCCGGGCGACTCCTATTACCGGATGGAACAGAAAGTTTCTTTTCGGCGTCAAAAACAGATGCTTTTGAAGAAAAAGATAAAGAAGATGAAACGGCCAAGGCCCCTAAGGTAATGCCTGTTACCTTTCCTAATCTAGGTTATGGATTTGCTTCTAAGCCTAAACAAGAAGATATATTGTTCAAGAATGCGACCGTTTGGACCAGTGAAGCCGATGGTATCCTTGAAAATACCGATGTGCTGATAAAAAATGGTAAAATAGCAAGAATAGGTAAGGATTTAGGTGCTGGGGGGGCTAAAGTGATAGATGCCACTGGAAAACATTTAACGGCGGGAATTATAGACGAGCATAGTCATATTGCTGCTTTGGCCGTGAACGAGGCAGGCCACAATAGCACTGCCGAAGTAAAGATGGAAGATGTAGTAGATCCCGAACATATGGGTATTTACAGATCACTTGCCGGAGGCGTAACTTCATTGCAATTATTACACGGATCCGCTAATCCAATTGGAGGAAGGTCCGCCATCCTTAAATTAAAATGGGGTGAAGAGGCCGATGGGCTCATCTACGACAACACCCCTAAGTTTATAAAATTTGCTCTGGGCGAGAATGTAAAGCAATCCAATTGGCAGAGCTTTTCCAGGTTTCCTCAGACCCGTATGGGGGTGGAACAAGTCTTCATGAACTACTTTCAACGAGCCAAGGAATATGATGATCATAAGAAAGCCGGTAAGCCCTATCGTTATGATGAGGAAATGGAGGTATTGGCCGAAATTATTAACGGTGAGCGCTTTATAAGCTGTCATTCGTACGTACAAAGTGAGATTAATATGATGATGAAGGTCGCAGAGAAATTTGGTTTCCGTGTGAATACGTTCACCCATATTTTAGAAGGTTATAAGGTAGCCGATAAAATGGCAGAACATGGCGTAGGTGCTGGAACGTTTAGTGATTGGTGGGCCTATAAGTTTGAGGTGAACGATGCCATTCCTTACAATGCGGCCATCATGCAATCACAAGGCGTTACCGTAGCCATTAATAGTGACGACCGTGAAATGATAAGAAGATTGAATCAAGAAGCCGCCAAAACCATAAAATATGGTGGGATGACCGAACTGGAAGCTTGGAAAATGGTCACAATAAATCCAGCAAAATTATTGCATTTAGATAATCGTGTTGGTAGTATTAAAGTAGGTAAGGATGCCGATGTTGTGCTATGGTCGGGCCATCCGATGTCCGTTTACACGAAAGCGGAAAAAACCGTGATTGAAGGAATTACCTATTTTGATTTAGAAAAGGACAAACAGCAGCGCGAGGCCATAAAAGAAGAACGCAACGAACTGGTAAAAATGATGTTGGAAGAAAAGGCCGGAGGTTCAAAAATGCAAGGACCAAAACAGAGCGTAAAAAGGAATTTTACGTGTGAAAGCCTTTAATTATGACATCAAGACTAAAAAGATATAAAATGAAAAATATAATATACATACTAGTACTAATTGGTCTATGCTTCCCTGGTGTGGCCCAGCAAACCCCTGCTTCCAAACAAACTGAACCAATTACCATTGAAGGTGCAACGGCGCATCTTGGGAATGGTGAAGTCATTGAAAGCTCCTTGATTATGTTCGAGGATGGAAAAATTACTTTCGTGGGCGATTCCAAAATGAAAATTGCGCGGAAAGGCAAGGTGATAGATGCAACTGGAAAGCACATTTATCCAGGTTTCATTGCCCCTGCCAAAACCTTAGGTTTGGTAGAGATAAATGCCGTCAGAGCCAGTAATGATCAAGATGAAATTGGGGATTTAATACCACATGTTCGCAGTTTGATAGCTTATAATGCCGAATCCAAGGTTGTAGAAAGTATGCGTCCAAACGGTGTTTTATTAGGTCAAATTGCCCCCTCTGGTGGACGGATTTCAGGAACCTCGTCCATCGTGCAATTTGACGCATGGAATTGGGAAGATGCAGCTATCAAAGTTGATGACGGGGTTCACCTAAATTGGCCCAGAAGCTTCCGCCAGGGTAGATGGTGGATGGGTGAAGATAGAGGATATCAGCCCAATAAAGACTATGCCAAACAGGTTGATGAAGTAGTAAGCTTCATAAAAAATTCCATGGCATATGGTAAGACAAAACCAAAGGAAGTCAACCCTGCCTTCGCTGCAATGCAAGGAATTTTCGCAGGAGAACAAAAGCTTTACGTTTATGCGGATGGTGAAAAGGAAATAATTGATGCCATCAATACCCTAAAAGCAAATGGCGCAAAGGAGGTCGTATTGGTTGGTGGCTATCATGCATATAAGATAACGGATTTCTTGAAAAAGAATAATATTCCGGTGTTGGTTCAGTTTACCCATAACCTACCCGTTTTTGATGACGATGATTACGACCTCCCCTATAAACTACCGAAACTTTTGGTGGATGCCGGACTTCTGGTAGGACTTCAAAACAATGAAGCATCTAATTTCCAAACCAGGAATTTACCTTTTTATGCCGGACAGGTCGGTCAGCAAGGTTTGGATAAGGAAAAGGCCTTACAGTTGATTACCGGAAACAGTGCGAAGATTCTTGGTATCGATGCGGATTATGGCACCTTGGAGACGGGTAAAAGTGCTACCCTATTCGTTTCTGAGGGAGATGCCTTGGATATGCGGGAAAATCAATTAACACACGCTTTTATTGATGGCAGGGACATTTCATTGGAAACACATCAAACCGAACTTTGGAAAAGGTATATGGGCAAGTACGAAGGTAAATAAGATCAACTGCCGATTACTATGTTTAAACTGTACTTTTAAAAGAGATAGTCATTGGCATAAAATTGTATTTTCAAAAAGAAGCAATTAATTTTTAGCCCGATGTAATGTCGGGTTTTTTTACGAAAAATAAATAATAACTAAGATGAGAACATTACTTTGTTTAAGCTTACTGGCACTTTCCATCTCCTGTAAAGAATCACCAAAGAACACAACCCTGGAGCTGGCTGTGGATGGTCTCCAAGAACAGGTAGAAATAATTCGGGACGAATGGGGCATTAATCATATTTATGCCAAAAATCAACACGACCTATTCTTTGCCCAAGGCTATGCTGCTGCCGCCGACCGTCTTTTTCAATTTGAAATTTGGAGAAGGCAAGCTACGGGTACAGTGGCAGAAATACTTGGGGAACGGGAACTCAAAAGGGATATCGGTACGCGACTCTTTAAGTTTAGAGGTGATATGACTACGGAAATGAGTCATTACCATGAAAACGGAGTAGAAATAATTACGGCATACACAAATGGTGTGAACGCTTACATAGAGGAGATACTCAGAACTCCTGAACAACTTCCTATAGAGTTTAAAATTTTAGATATACAACCACAAAAGTGGACTCCAGAAGTAGTTATTTCCCGACATCAAGGGCTTTTAGGTAATATTGATGAAGAATTACAGGTTGGACGCTCCGTAGCAAAGTTGGGTGTTGAAAAGACAAAGGATTTATTTTGGTTTCATCCTAAAGAACCTAATCTAGAAATTGACCCTGCCATAAATACTTCTTTGTTAGACGATGATATCTTAGAACTATACCATGCCTATAGAAAGCCTGTCAAATTTGAAGCAGAGGATGTCATCCCGGTTTACAAAAATTCAACTGAAAAAGAAACGGTTACCTCCCTTCTGGAGGGCAAGAATGACTCCCTATCCATTGGCAGTAACAATTGGGTTGTAAGTCCCAGCCTTATGGAAGATGGAAATTCCTATATGGCCAATGACCCCCATCGGACCATTGCAATACCATCCCTGCGCTACATGGCTCATTTAGTAGCTCCTGGTTGGAATGTTATTGGTGGCGGCGAACCGGAAATTCCGGGTATTTCCATTGGACATAATGAATATGGTTCATGGGGTCTCACTGTTTTTGAAACGGATGGTGAAGACCTATATGTTTACGAACTGAATCCAGAAAACCCTAACCAATACAAGTATAAAGGAGAATGGAAAGATATGTTAGTCTTAACAGAAACTATAAAGGTTAAGGGAAAGGAAGATTATACAGCCCAGCTAAACTATACGTTGCACGGACCTGTTACATATATTGACGAAGAAAACAATGTGGCTTACGCTATGCGTTGTGCTTGGTTAGAACCGGGTGGTTCACCCTATTTAGCTTCCTTGAGAATGGACCAAGCGCAAACTTGGGAGGAATTCCGTGATGCTTGCAATTATAGTCATATCCCCGGAGAGAATATGGTATGGGCCGATAAAAAAGGAAACATAGGGTGGCAATCGGTTGGTATCGCACCGATAAGAAGAAATTTTAGCGGTCTTGTTCCCGTCCCCGGTGACGGACGCTATGAGTGGGACGGATATTTGCCCATAATACAAAAACCAAGCTCCTACAACCCAGATAAAGGATACATAGCCACAGCGAACCAAAATGTTGTTGCGGAAGATTATGACCAATGGGATGCCATTGCCTTCTCTTGGGCAGACCCCTATCGCGGTGAACGTATAGATGAAGTATTGAATAATAATCCTAAAAAGTTGACTATGGAAGACATGAAAGAGCTACAAACGGATTATCTCTCTATTCCTGCAAGGATATTGGCACCTATGCTTAATGGTTTAGCATTTGGAGAAAAAGCCTCAGAAGCAAAAGACAAATTAAAGAATTGGGATTATAGATTGGAGGCCAATTCAGTCCCTGCGGCCATTTATGTGGCATGGGAAAACCAAATAAAAAAATTGGCGAACGAACACTTTATCCCCGAGGCTGGAAAAGGGATTGTTCCGGGCATTCAAATGAAACGTATTTTGGATTGGGTTACAGAACCAGATTCCCGTTTTGGGACTAATCCCGTTCTTAACAGAAATACGTTATTGAGTGATGCTTTTGAAAATGCAGTAGCAGATTTAGAGAAAAAATTGGGAGATGACATGGCAAAATGGGAGTACGGTCAAGACAAGAACAAACATAGCTATATGGAGCATGCGTTAAGTAGTGCGGTGAATGAGGATACGAAAGCGAAACTAGATCTTGGTCCCCTGCCAAGGGGCGGCAATTCCTATACCCCAGGTTCTACCGGTGGTAACTTGAGACAAGGTAGTGGTGCTTCTTTTCGTATGATCGTAACTACTGGAAATTGGGATGCAGCCGAGGGCATGAATAGTCCCGGGCAATCCGGAAATCCCGATAGTCCTTTTTATGACAATCTTTTTGAGGAGTGGGCGAATGACCAGTATTTTCCTGTGTACTATTCTCGTAATAAAATAGATTCGGTTGCTGTGGAAAGTAAACTACTGAATCCATTAAATAAGTGAAAATATAAAGCACGTTATTACTTTGATGAAGTGAGATAATGGTACTTTGCAAATACAGCAATTATTAAGAGTACTTCACAAGAACCAAATGTCTACTTTTTATCAGCGAATCTCCAACCCAAATAGGCCATTGGAAAATAAGCTACTATTAAGTCTAAGGCATTAAACCATAATGGCCCTCCCAGACTGCTTGCGCTTATGGCTCCACCTAGAAAGAAAAAAGCGCCTATGACCAATGCTAAGAGCATTTTTCGGGAAGCAGCTATTTTAGCGGCCACAAAGGCTCCGACCAAAGTTCCCAAAGCATGGGCGAGGAAAGGCATTATAAAATGCTTAGGCTCGAAGAGATGCATTGTGGCTCTTAAACCGTCCATAGTGGTAACATCTCCTCCCTCTGGCGGTGGTATAATTGATCCGCTGAGCATAACAATACCCATATTCACAATACTGCCAATAATAAGACCGGCGATAACGGCTAGAATATTCTTAACTATTGGATTCATAAATTTGATGGTTTGGTTGTACTATAAATATAGTAACATTATTTATTACTAAACCAATTACCATTAAACCTATTAATAGGTCTAGCATCAACTTTTATCTCATGCATCCGATTTTCTATAATCGTTCATTAAATAGAGGTAATAAAAAAGAGGGCAATAGCCCTCTTTAAAGTATTTCAATTCATATGGTTTTAAGAAAACCGTATTAATTTTAGTCCCGTATGCCTACGATGGTTTCTCCAACTTTCGTGTCGCGTCAATACCTTGTCCGCACTTGCATTTTCTTTTGTATGTTGTTTCTTAGTATCGTTCATATTATTGTTTTTATATATTGCTGTGATGAATACAATAAGTACTCTTATCTACACATTATATAAGACGGACAAAAACACTAGATATTACACCGTTGGCATAAGCTTAACACTTTGTCAACTCCTGTAAAATATGGGATTCGGGTTATTTGAAACTTGATTCTGACGAATAGTTAAAGAAACAAGCTCCAACGTTAATATTCCATTAAAATATTACACCTATGAGAAGAATATGGGAAATCCGTTGAAGCTGAGTATTTAACAATAAAGACGATTAATTTAAGATACAATAAAGACTATCTGGTATCAACAAAATATACCCTCTATTCTTTTCTTAAATTTCTACTTACTGGAGTAATATGAAAAGTACCTTATTTCCAAGTGGTTTGCACTTGGATAAATCATGAAAGCAGAGAAATGATTTGCAAATAGACCAAGTGTTCAAATAAACACAGAATTCGCTTCCCAAGAGTCGCTCGTGCAATTAAAAAAAGTGACATCACGTTTTGATATACTTTGAAGGCTCTTTCTCAAAACTGACTTTACAACCATCACAGCAGAAAAATACTTTCTGGCCTTGGTATTCTAGAACATGCTTCGGGTTTTTTTGGAGACCGGCACGTTGCAAACTGGGTTGATATAATAATCCTCTACAAATTTATCATTAACCATAGGCTCTGTGGCAGCAGCTGATGTACTCCCACAACAAGAAACTCCGTTAGTTTGTTCTTTACGAAAATCTTCAATGACATCTGCTAAGATACTTATCGCGACCTCACTCGCCAGTTTGGCATTGATATCCAAGCCAACGGGACTTCTTAATTGGCCAATACGCTTGTCTGTGATGCCTTCTGCTTTCAAATATGATTTTATGTCCTCGGCTTTTTTACGACTGGCAACGAAGCCTACATATTTAGCAGAGGTTTCCAAAGCTTTTTTGACAGAGGATTCATCGTCCTCGCCTTGCGTAGTGATAATTATGTAGGTATTGGAGAAATTTTTAAAGACTTTGAAATCTACCCTGTAGTAAAGACTGTTTACACTGGGAAACATTTGAACGTCAGCATTGCTCGCCATTACGGAAACCCTAAAATCAGCTACAGAAGCCATTTGCACCAATTTACGGGCAATATTACTCTTTCCTACTACAATCAATTCCGGTTGTGGTATTACAGGTTCTATCATAATTTCTAGTGTTCCTTTACTTTGACAGGACATGACATACTCTTTAAACGAAGCCGTTTCACGTGTACCACCTTGGGGTGAAATACGTACACGACGGTAGCGTTTATTTCTTATTACATCCAACGCTTCTTTGATAACAATGCCACGCACACAACCCCCGCCTATCCACCCGATAAGTTCACCGGTTTCCAAAATAATTGCCTTATCCCCTATCTTACCTGAACTTGGAGCTATACGGTCCACCACTTGAGCTATGGCAAAATTAGATCCTTGCGCCAAGTGTTTCTCTATCTGTAAGGCGAGTTCGTTAAACATCCATCAATAATTTTTCCAATTTTAATAGGCTATCCAGGTTATGTGCTGATTCAAACGCATCTAAATGGGGCATCACGTTAACCATTCCTTTTTGGATGGGCTGATAACCAACCATTCCTTTTAAAGGATTCAACCATACTAAGGTCTTGCATTTTCTGTGTATCGTTCTTACGGCATCTTTCAGCACGCTTACATTTCCCGTTTCGAGTCCGTCACTCAAAATGACCACTACATGTTTTTGACTTAGAAATTTACTTCCGTAATCGGAAAGAAATTCTGTTAGCGATTCTCCGATTTTTGTGCCACTGGACCAAGAATGCACCTTTTTTCCTATTTGCTTTAGAACTTCTTCTTCATTATTCTGCCGTAACAAAGGAGTAACATGGGTCAAGTTTGTACTAAAGGTAAAGAACTCTAGGCTTTTAAAATACTTTTTTAACACCATAACATAACGTAATAAGTAATAACTATAGGTATCCATAGAGCCACTGACATCCAATATAAAAACTACTTTGCGCTTCTCTTTGCGTTTTCTTTTATGGGATAGGTCCAATAACAAACCTCCTTTGGAAACCCCATGGCGAATGGTATTTCGGATGTCAATAGTACCTTTGTTCGAGTTTTCAAGCCTTCGCTTGAAACGCATACTCATTTGATGAAAAAGCTCTTCTGCCAATTCTTCTAGCTTCTCCTTGTCGGATACATTTACCTTAGAAAAATCAGTCATTCGTAAACGAATGCTTTCATTAGCACCAACGGTTTCTTTTGCCTCACGCTCCTTCACTTCCTTTTTGGGAAGTTTGAATTCCGTTCCTAAAAAAATAACCGTTGCGGTATCTTTTTCCTTTTTAAGTTGTTTGATTTGCTTTTTTCGCTGCTCTAATTTCTCTTCATAATACCTACTCCAAAAACGTTGAAACATCTCATCAAAACGATCAAAATGTTCTTTACGCTTACAATAAATCGCCTTTAGACTGTACTGGAACAATTTTCTATCCAAGGCATAACCTCTTTCCGCAATGTCGAAGGCATCTCTTGTTTCCTGAGGTCCCAACATAAATTGCCGTTCTCGACAATACATCGTAAAGTCGATGAGGCGTTCTTTGAATGTTTTTTCTACGGCTTGCATTTAATAGGTTGTTCGATTATTAAATCGTTCGATTATGCACTTGAAAAATTGAACCCTTTTGGCTTTGTAGCCTCCTATTGCGTTCGAAGTGACCTTAATTAATTTCAATGTATTGGAGCTAAAAACTCTTGAACGGATTTGTTTCGTACAAACTCCACATCATCCTTATGCTTAAGAACACTTCCAATAGTTGTTTTCACAATCTCATCCGTAATGTTTTTCTGATTCATCAGTAACAGCGTTTTTGCCCAATCTAAAGATTCAGCTATTCCAGGAGGTTTATGTAAACTTGACTTCCTAAGATTATGAATAAAGGTTACCACCTGTGTTGCCAAAGCTTCATCGATGTTCGGAAGTTTTTTTGCAATTATATTAATCTCGCCCATTTTAGATGGGAAGTCAACCCAATGATACAAACAGCGCCGTCTTAAAGCATCACTTAATTCTCGAGTTCGATTGGAAGTCAAAATAACCAATGGTTTTGATTTTGCTTTTATGGTCCCTAATTCAGGAATACTAATTTGGAAATCAGAGAGCAACTCCAGTAAATAGGCTTCAAACTCTTCATCTGCCCTATCGATTTCATCAATTAATAAAACCACGGGTTTATCAGCACTGATAGCTTGTAATAAAGGTCGTTGCAAAACGTACTCCATTCCAAAAATTTGATTTTGGAGCGCCAGTTTATCCTCCTCTTGCTCAAAAAGTTTAATATGAAGCAATTGTTTTTGGTAATTCCACTCGTAAATGGTGGTGCTGACATCCAAACCTTCGTAACATTGTAAACGAATTAAATTGGTTCTCAAATGTTCGGCCAATGTTTTGGCCAACATAGTCTTCCCAACTCCCGGATTCCCCTCTAATAGTAGTGGTTTCTCAAGATTTTTCAATAAAAATATTGAAGTTGCCAATTCTTCATTTAAAATATAGTCGTGCTCATAAAAATCGTTTATGAGTTTTTGAATGTCTTTGTTCAATGGTTTAAATTTAGAAAGCTATGCTAGGGGTTGTAGCATAGCTTTGTTATTTTAGAATTATTAAACTCTTTAGGCCGTTGCCCCTTCGGCTGCGGCCAATTTTTTGGAGAAATTCGAAACGAACTGTTTGAACAACTGGTTAGAGACTGTAGTAATCAACCGCGAACCGAATTGAGCTATTTTACCGTTTATAGTAACATCCATAATGGCATCTAATTTTACGCCGCCTTCTGGGCGTTCTGTAAGATTAATGGTCATCACCATTTCGGCATTACCATTACCTTTGGAGTCTACTCCGTCTCCGGTAAGAATAATTTTTTTGTTCTCCTTATCAATTTCCTTATAGAAAATATCAGCATCGTACTTTACTCCCATAGGTCCAAACTTCATACCTACTTTCCCCTTATAATGGTTTTCACCGACTTTTTCTTCGACCGATACCCCGGGTACACAGTCCATTATTTTCTCTGGGTCGATTAAATGTTCCCATACCAATTCTGTGCCTTGTGGCACCTCGAATGACTTATCTAATTGTGTTTTCATCGTAGTTCAATTTTTTGCGGTCCCTTGCATGCTTTAAACTTTTTTCAGCACATACGGGAGTCTAAACTTTTTAATATATGATGAAGTATTCTGCTTGCTCAAAACCGTCTCACCTACTTTTCAATTATGATTGAAACGAATTGATAATTAAACTTCTTACTTCATTATGCTAGGCCTTCGCTTTTGCCTCTTGAATTGCATCCCAAACCTTATCAGGTGTAATTGGAATATCCAAATGTTTGATTCCCAATGGATATAATGCATCAATAATCGCATTCGCTATTGCCGGTGGCGCCCCAACTGTTGGTGATTCTGCTACACCTTTTGCACCTAATGGGTGATGTGGCGATGGCGTAATTGTATGACCTGTTTCCCAATGTGGAGATTCTACCGCCGTTGGCACTAGATAGTCCATTAATGTTCCATTCAGTACATTTCCTTCATCATCATAAACAATGCCCTCGTACATGGCAGGAGCGATACCTTGAGTCAATCCGCCATGGACTTGACCTTCTACAATCATAGGATTGATGATATTTCCGCAATCGTCAATCGCAACAAATCGTTTTACATCGATGGCACCAGTTTCCTCATCTACCTCAACAACACATATATAAGCACCGTTTGGGAATGTTAAATTTGGTGGATCGTAGTAATGGGTTTCTTCAAAGCCGGGCTCCATCCCTGGTGGAAAATTCGTGTATGCTGCAAAAGCCACATCTTGAATCGTTTTAGATTTTTCAGGAGCTCCTTTTACAAAATATTTTCCTACTTCCCATTCAATATCCTCTTCACTCACTTCTAATAAGTGTGCTGCAATTTTCTTTCCTTTATCACGCAGTTTTCTGGCAGCAACTGCTGCTGCTGCTCCAGCGGTTGGTGTACTACGACTTGCATAAGTACCCAACCCATAAGGAGCTGTATCGGTATCACCCTCGTCGATTTCAATATCCGTGTAGGGAATCCCAAGTTCTTCGGCCAAGATTTGAGCATACGTCGTTTCGTGACCCTGTCCTTGTGATTTAGTTCCGAAACGTGCTAAAGCTTTCCCTGTAGGATGCACACGAATCTCTGCACTATCGAACATCTTAATGCCCAAAATATCAAAATCTTTGGATGGCCCTGCCCCTACTACCTCAGTAAAAGTGCAAATTCCGATGCCCATCAATTTTCCTTGAGCACGTTTCTCCGCTTGTTCTTTTTTATAGTCGTCATAACCTACCATTTCCATGGCTTTTTCCAAGGTGGCCTTATAGTCTCCGCTATCATAGCTCCATCCTAAAGGAGAGGCATATGGAAATTGTTCTTTCTTGATAAAGTTTTTAAACCTGATTTCGGCTGGATCCATTTGTAATTCCGCCGCTAGCTTATCAACCATTCGCTCAATGGCATGCACCGCCTCCGTTACCCGGAAAGAACATCTGTAGGCAACGCCACCCGGGGCTTTGTTCGTATAGACTGCATCCAATTCTGCGAAAGCATGTTCATAATCATACGATCCTGTGCAAATAGAGAACATTCCCGTAGGATATTTTGAAGGGTTCGCCGAAGAATCGGTATAACCGTGGTCCGCCAAAGTTGAAACTTTAAAAGCTTGGATTTTTCCGTCCTTCGTTGCCGCAAGTTCGCAGTCCATATGATAATCTCTTGCAAAGCCGTTCACTAAATTTTCTGAACGGTCTTCAATCCACTTAACCGGTTTTCCTATCAAGAATGAAGCAGCAATCGCAACGACATAGCCTGGATACACCGGAACTTTCCCTCCAAAGCCACCCCCAATATCGGGCGCTATAATTCGAATCTTTTCTTCGGATAAACCAACATGTCCCGCAACCAAAGCTAGAATGGTCCGAATCGCATGAGGTGCTTGAGAGGTCAAGTAAATCAACATTTTCTCGGTATCCTTATCATAAGAGGCCACAACCCCGCAGGTTTCTATCGAAGCAACATGAATTCTTGGTAAATGAATACGTTCTTTTACAACCACATCGGCAGCGGCAATGGCAGCATCGGTTTTCTCCTTGTCACCACGCTCCCAATGATAAATATGATTGTCTTTTTGACCTTCCTTATCAGGGCGCAGTAGAGGTGCATCTTCATCCAATGCCTTGAACGGGTCTACAACTGCTTGCATTGGTTCATATTGAACGTCTACGGCTTCTGCACCATCAACGGCAATATATCTATCCGTTGCAATTACCGCACACACTTCTTGCGATTGATGCATTACAGTATCTGTCGGCAAAACCATTTGTGTATCGGACAGTAAAGTTGGCATCCAATGTAGATTATATTGCGCCAAATCTTCTCCGGTAATGACAGCCAAAACACCGTCAATGGCCAAAGCTTTTTCTTTATCGATACTTAATATTTTGGCATAGGCGTACGGACTACGTACCATGACCATATGCAGCATGCCCGGTAATTTTACATCGTCGGTATAATTTCCTTTGCCGTGTAAGAAACGGGCATCTTCTTTTCGTTTTACAGAGTGGCCCATTCCGCCTACCTCTGGTGATGTTTTACATGAGAACATATTTTTATTATTTAGAGGTTAGACTGTGGCTTCTTTTTCCTTCGACATTTCCTGGGCAGCCTGTTGTACAGACTTTACGATATTATTATAGCCCGTGCATCTACACAGGTTTCCTGAAATTCCCCATCGTATTTCCTTTTCTGTAGGATTGGGATTTGTTTCCAATAGCTCTATAGACCTCATAATCATACCCGGAGTACAGAAACCACAATGAAGACCATGTTGGTCATGAAATGCCTTTTGCAGCGGGTGATTGGTGCCATCTGCAGCAATACCCTCTATTGTAGTGATGTTTGCGCCATCAGCTCGAACGGCTAAATAGGTGCATGACTTGACCGATTTACCATCAATCAAAATGGTGCAAGCACCACAACTTGATGTATCGCAACCAATATGGGTGCCTGTCATATCCAGATTTTCACGTATAAAGTGTACTAAGAGCAAACGAGAATCCACTTCGGCAGAAACGCTTGCCCCATTTATTGTCATTGTTATTTTATGTTTTGCCATAGCGATTTCTATTGTTTTGCTCTTTCAAGAGCCTTGTTCAACATTCTTTTTGTAATCGTGTTCACGATTGATCTTTTATAGGCTTCCGATCCCCTCAAATCAGATTCGGGCTCACAATCTTCGCTTGCAATTTGACCTATCTGTTCAATTAAATCGTCGGTAACCTTTTTTCCTCTAAGCACTTCTTCTCCTCTTTCCAATCGCATGGGTATGGCACTCACATTGGTCAACCCTATCCCGATTTCTTGGCAAACACCGTCATCATCCAATTCAATATGAACCGCTACTCCAGCTGTAGCATAATCACCTACTTTACGTTCTACTTTGTGATAGGCGCCACCAGTTCCTTTCTTGGCTTTCGGAATTTGAATTTCCGTGAGTATATCACCGGGTTCCAAAGCGGTCATATAAAATCCATGGAAAAATTCGTCTATGGGAATAGTTTTCTGCCCTTCTGAACCTTCCGCCAATATCGTTGCCCGCATGGCCAACATTAAAGCGGGCTGGTCATTTGCTGCATCACCGTGAGCGATGTTACCTCCAAGAGTGCCGCAGTTTCGAACCGATGGATCAGCTGTCAACCAAATAGCATCACCCATAATAGGATACTTCTCCTTTATGAGGGCGTTATGCTCCATTTCACTTTGCGTAGTAAGCGCACCTATCTTGAGCAAATCGCCTTCTTCCTTAATATAAGATAGACCTTCAATTTTACTGATGTCGATAATATGTTCAGGGGTGGCGAATCGAAGTTTCATCATAGGCAGCAAACTGTGGCCGCCGGACATGTATTTAGCTTCTTCACCAAGTTCTTGTGATAAGGCAATCGCTTCCTTTAATGAAGTTGCCTTATGATAGTTGAAATTAGCAGGAATCATAATATTTTAGGAATTAATTTAAGAAGTGAATAATAAATATAACGCTAATTCATCAAAATCACAATGATATTAATCAGTGATTAACAAATTAATATTTTAATGATTGTATAGATAAATCCAATTGTCAGCTCTAAAAGAAAAAATGGGAATTTTGTGAGATTTATTACCTTTAACTTATTGGCAAATAAATATAAAAAATGTACTCTCAACTCTATTTTGACTACAATGCAACCACCCCATGTACGAAAGAGGTTGTAGATGCCATGCTGCCCTATTTTCATAAGGATTTTGGGAACCCCTCGAGCAGCCATCATCCATATGGTTGGCTAGCGAATAGCGCAGTTGAGGATGCAACCGTTTCCATCGCCAAAGATTTAGGAGTTGATTCTAGCAGTTTAGTTTACACCTCTGGCGCTACGGAGAGTATAAATATGATTTTTAAGGGGGTCGCAAGCAATTTACAATCTAAAGGAAAGCATATCATCACTACTAAAGCTGAACACAAGGCCGTATTGGATACTTGCGCCTTTTTAGAAGATGATGGTTTTGAAATAAGTTATTTAGAAGTGAATTCCGATGGACTAATATCTTTAGAAGCCCTGCAAAAGGAGTTGCGCCCTGACACCATTTTGGTCGCGCTCCTTTATGCTAATAATGAAACCGGAATTATTCAACCTCTAGAGGATGCGGCCAAATTAACGCATAGTAATGGAAGTCTTCTTTTTTCGGATACTACACAAGCTTTAGGAAAAATCGATTTAAGCAAGATTATGGATTTGGTAGATTTTGCCTGTTTTTCTGCTCATAAGGTCTACGGGCCTAAAGGAATCGGGCTGACCTATATAAAACATAATAAGAATTACGAAGGTCTACCGAGTTTTATTCAAGGTGGGGGGCAGCAAAAAAAACAACGTGGGGGAACCTTGAATACACCGTGCATAGTTGGATTTGCAAAAGCGATTGAATTGACTTCTAAAGATTTTGAAAAAGAAAAATTGCGATTGGAATCATTACAAAATAAACTTGAAGAAGGTCTGCTCAAAATTGAACTGGCCATATCCAACAATAAAGGCAAACAACGATTACCTAATACCGTACATATTTCTTTCCCTTATGTTGATGGAACAAATTTACTTACTGCTTTAAGTCGAAAAATTGCAGTTTCTAACGGTTCAGCTTGTAATTCTGCTTCCGTTGAGCCTTCGCACGTTTTGTCTGCGATGGGTGTTGAGCGCAGTTTGGCCTATGCCTCATTGAGATTTAGTATCGGGAGGTACACTACAGAAAGTGATATTGAGAAAGCAGTTGAGATTGTTACCAATGTGGTTGCCGGACAGCGGGAGCAAAATATTCTCTGGGAGCGGCGTTAAGAGTGAATCATACTATATTTTTAAAATCAATCTGTTAAGGTTAGCTGATAAGCAATCCTAATTTCTCATATGGATAGGGCCTTTTTTATCTCTCAACATTCCACCAGTTTTACCTGTAAAAACACTTAAGATTTCACTACATAAACTAAGCGCGATTTCTTCGGGGGTGTTAGCCCCAATTTCCAAACCGCAAGGGGCAAAAATCCGCTCCATATCCTCGTCGGATAATGCTATTCCATTAGTCTTGAATTCAGCTACCATTTTGTCAAAACGCTTTCGCGGACCCAATGAAGCAATATATGGAGATACACTTTTTACCGATTCCTGTAAATTGATATAATCTGTCTTGTAGTCATGGGCCATTAAAATAATCGCTGTTCGCTTATCGATTAAAGGCCGTTCTTCAAAATCTTTTGGATATATGTTTTTAACCGATTGTAGCTTTTCTTTTTTGAGTTTTTGCACATTACCTACCAAACTTATGTCCCAATCCATCAAATTGGCCATTTCCAATATTGGATAAACATCATAATTATCCCCATAAACCGCCAAGTGATACTGTGGTGGAATCATTTCAATAAAAACGCTGGCCCTTATTCCTTCTTCCTCAAAATGATAGGTCTTTGATTTTTGCTGTCCTAGGACGTCCTGAATTTTATCTTGAAGAAAGTTTCGTAAACCATCATGCTCACAGTCTTCTAAAGATGCAGAATCCTTATCATAATAAAAGCTTCTACCTAAAGGTATCGTATCAATTTCGGCATCAAGTGCGGTCACGGTGGCTATAATATGGAAATCTCTATCCGATACACATTTTTGCAACATTTTCAATGTTGGGGACTCTTCCGAAATTGGTGATATCAAGACATCGATTACCCCATTGCAGCCAAGTCCCACCCCTATTTCATTTTCTTTAGAAGTATCATAGGTTACAATAGATGGTTGCTGTTTCAAGATTGCGATTTGGGAGCGTTGCAAGGCATCGCCTTCCAAGCACCCACCACTAATACCACCTTCGAAAACACCCGATTCAAAAACCAGCATTCGTGCACCCTCTCTTCTATAGGAGGATTCTTCTACGCGAACCACCTGTGCAATGGCACATTTTTCACCCGAGTTCTTGAATGAATTATAGAGCTGTATAATGGATTTTATCTCTTTCATTATTTTGCGGTTCTTATTTCTTTCTTAAATAGTCCTCCGAATATATCTAAAAATAGCTATATTGACTATTCAAATTGCTTGGAAAGTTATATGAAGGATTCTTTTGACAGGACTATAGATTATGTGCGTATCGCAGTGACTGACCGCTGTAATTTGCGATGCTTTTACTGCATGCCAGCAGAAGGAATTCCCTATGAACCCAAAGCGCATTTGCTAAGTTATGAAGAAATTACTCGCTTATTAAAAATATTGGGTCAGTTAGGTTTTCAAAAAGTACGTTTTACCGGAGGAGAGCCATTTCTTCGAAAAGATTTCATGAAATTATTGGAGAATACCGCCAAACTGGATGATTATAAATCCATTCATATTACTTCAAACGGAACACTGTTACAACGACATATTCCACGATTAAAGAAATTAGGTATTACCAATATCAACTTAAGCATTGATTCTTTGGATAAAGAACGTTTTCATAAAATTACCCGTCGTAATGATTTTCAAAAAGTGATGCAGACTTTTCATATGTTAGTCGATAACGGCTTTAAAATAAAATTAAATGCCGTAATTATGAAAGGCATTAATACACAAGACATTATTCCTTTGGCCGAATTGGCCAAAAACCATTTCGTTGATGTTCGGTTCATTGAAGAAATGCCTTTTAATGGAGGTTACAAGGAAAACGTGGAAATGTATTCCTCGCGTGATATTCAACATGATCTAAAAGCCCATTATCCGCTATTGGAAAAACTTCCTGGCAAGCATGGAGATACGGCCAGTTTACTATCCGTTCCCGGATATAAAGGAAATATAGGTGTCATCGCCGCTTTTTCAAGAACGTTCTGTAATACTTGTAATAGGCTACGAATTTCCTCCAAAGGAGAAATAAAAAGTTGCCTCTACGATGACGGCGTTTTTAATATTCGTGATTATATGCGTTCAGGTGTTTCAGATGACGAACTGGCAAACAAATTTAGAGAAATCATTCGCTTAAAGCCTAAGGATGGGTTTGAAGCGGAAAGAATGAGAAAAGCTCCTGCTAAAGCTATGCAAAGCATGAGTAGTATTGGAGGGTAGAAATAAAGTCTTCCTAAGCCTAGTTATTAGAACGAAGAATGTTCAAAGGTCTTTGACCCCCCTTTAACTTATAATCTAAGCATCAATAAACCTATAGATTCCCTAAATATTAATAGTATAGTATGGATAACACCTTTATACCTTACGAAAAAGCCCTTTCAATTTTAGAAGAACACAAAGCTAGTTTCCCTTTAGTGAGTAAAAATTTAGAAGATTCTATTGGGGCCTATCTAGGTGAAGATTTAATTGCTGACCGCGACTTCCCACCTTTTGATCGCGTTACTATGGATGGAATCGCCATTGATTACAAAACCTTCGCAAAAGGGCAAAGAACGTTTACTATTGAAGCAACAGCTGCTGCAGGGACAAAACAACAAACCTTAAAAGATAATTCCAAGTGTATTGAAGTGATGACCGGTGCCATAATGCCAAATGGTGCTGACACCGTAATCCGTTATGAGGACCTCACGGTAGAAGAAAATCTTGTTACCATTAATTTGGATTCCCTTAATTACAAACAGAATATACATTTTAAAGGGATGGATATTTCTCGAGGAACCATAATCGTTAATCGAGGTACACAGCTCTCCAGTGCGGAAATCAACATTGCCGCTGCCGTTGGCAAGGCTACCCTGCAAGTCAAGAAATTGCCACGCGTAATTATATTTTCCACTGGGGACGAATTAGTGCCCGTAAGTCAAATTCCACAATTACATCAAATTCGCAGGTCAAATATTTATGGAATTCAGGCCACCTTAATAGAATGGGGAATAGCTGCAGACTTATACCATTTGGCCGATGACAAAAAAGAAATGTTGAGGACCATTTCAAAAATGCTTAAGAAATATGACCTTTTCATATTTACAGGAGGGGTCTCTAAAGGGAAATTCGATTATTTGCCCGATGTACTTGAAGAACTGCAGATAAAAAAGCATTTTCACAAGATTCAGCAACGACCTGGGAAACCTTTTTGGTTTGGCAGTAATGCAGAAGGAAAAAAAATTTTTGCTCTGCCAGGTAATCCGGTATCGTCTTTTGTTTGCGTGTATATGTACCTTCAGTTTTGGCTTTTAAAGTCTTTGGAAGTTGATTTTGAAACACTTTATGTACATCTGAAAAACAATGTGGAGTTCAAACCAGACCTGGTATATTTTTTGGAGGCCACATTAGAAAGTAAGCCAGATGGGAAATTAGTAGCTGAAGCAATTAAAGGGAACGGATCTGGTGATTTCGCTAATCTCGTTAAAACAGATGGTTTTTTAATATTACCGCAAAATAAAAGCCAATTTTTTGCGAATGAAGTCTATCCTTTTGTACCTTACCGTAAGAAATGGTAAACAACTCCCATGGAAACCGTAAAGACAACTTGCTGTAAAACTAGGTTTGGAGGGCCAAAAAAGTTTGAAGCTGCTAATGGATCCATGTCTTTTTTTTCTACTGTTTTATTGATTCTTATACCAAAATGCCCATTATGTTTAACCGCATATATGAGTGCCATGGTGCTATTTTTCGATATTGAATATGAGACTTTGGTGCCAATACTACTTCACACCAAACCTTTTATGGGAATTTTAATAATCACCATGATTTTACTAAACAGAAAGGATAAGCGAACCTTAGTTTCATTAGCTTTTGCGGCACTTGCGTTCATTATGTTAATTTTAAAGACCTACTTCGCCACTGCACTTTTTATGCCTGATTGGATTATCTATATAACTTTCATATTCGCTATTTGGTACAATGGCAACTTCCAGTATTTTTATCGGTTTATCAAATCTAAGAAGAGTAAAACAGTTTCTTTAGAGTAAACCCGTAATTTGCATTCTAGGTATTAAAATTAATTACGCCATACTTAAAGCATAAAATTATGACCTCAAATAGTAAGAGAGATTTTCTAACTCATAAATTTCCTGAACTACTGAATACATTAAGTTCAGAAACCAAAGGAAATTTCGGACTTATGACACCTCAGCATATGGTAGAACATTTGATAGGGGCATTAAGTAGTGCTACAACTAAATATAAAGGCGAAAGAATAAGCCCCGCCACAGAGCAACAATTGGGCATGCAGAAATTTATTAAAAGCGGTTCTGTTCTTTCACATAGACCTAGCGATAAAACAGAGGCAGATCTACCGCCGTTAAAATATACTTCATTAGAAGAAGCAATTTCCAATATCCCTGAAGCTGTACAGAGATATTATGCTTTTCAAGATGGCAATCCCCATTACAAGCCTTATGCCTCTTTCATGGGTGAGCTCTCTTACGAAGATTTAGAATTATTCCACTATATGCATATAAAATACCATCTATGGCAATTTAGCTTACTGAAGCAATATCCATAAAAATAAATTTAGAGTGATTTTTAAAAATCCCATTGCAATCCATTAACTAGGAGTACGCGAACGCCTACAATCAGAACTAAAATTGCAGTAACTACTTTAATTCCATTTCCAGTAAGTTTACTGAGACTTATACGAATTCCTATTTGTCCACCAATAAAAACGGCAAGTACCAATACAGCACCTTCTATCCATGGGAATTCAAATGTGTCATTAGTCAATAAACCACCAATACCTGATATTGAATTAACTAGAATAAAAAAGCTAGCCAATGCTGCTATTTTTATTGACTTATCCCACTTCATATGATTAAGAACGGGTGCTAAAAAAATTCCACCACCAATGCCGACAAGTCCCGATAGGAGTCCCATGCCTGCACCTAACAAATACGTTACATAAGGGGGGTAGTTTGGATTAACTTCCTCGGACTTCTTTCCCTGAATCGTTTGAAAAATCAATGCCAAAGCAGAAATGATTAACGCCGCCCCAAGAATAATAAAAAAAGTGTTTTCGGATAATCGGAATTTTGCTCCGATAAATGCTAAAGGAATACTGGTCAGGATAAAGGGAAGAAACTTTTTTAAATCTAGGTACCCTTTTTTCCAATAGAGGTAGCTGCTACCAGAAACGACAACAAGGTTACAGATTAGGGCAGTACTTCGAATGGCAAAAAAACTAACGAAAACTAATGCCAAAAGAGCTAAATAACTAGACCCTCCGCCAAAACCTACTGAGGAGTACAAGGTTGCCACGACCATAAAGCCAAGCATTAATAAAACAAGTTCGGGAAAGGTTAGGAGCATGCAGCCAAATACTGGTTTAGTCCACCTAAAATACTAAAAAGCGAACTTTCTGGATGTTTCTCGCGCAATTGTCTTAAGGCGGTTTCGCTACGCTTACCGGATTGACAAAGTAAATACACAGGAAGTGAAAAGTTGATTTTACTGGAATTCGCTTCCAGCTCATTCAAAGGAATATGAATGGACTCGGGAAGATGATAATTATTGAACTCCTCATGCAATCTTACATCAACGATTTGCGCATTCTCTATTAACAACTTTTTAAGCTCATCTGCTGAAACAGTAGGAACAATTTCACAAGGGTCATTCCATTCATAAAAATCTTGAAGCTTCTTGATTTCTAGGTTTTCAGGTTGTAGCTTAAATTTTATTTTTTGATAGGATTGTTGGAGTCCGTCAAAGATTAGAAGCTTTCCTGTAAGTACTTCCCCTATTCCTGTTACCACTTTAATCGCCTCTAAAGCTTGGAGGTTTCCTATAATTCCTGGGATTATTCCTAGCACGCCATGTTCATTACAATTCGGTACTTCATTTTCCTTCGGTATTTGTGGAAAGATACAACGGTAGGTTGGCCCATCGTTATAATTAAAAACACTTACTTGGCCTTCATAACCGTGCAACGCTCCGTACACAAAAGGCTTGTTGAGTATTACACAAGCATCGTTCACCAAATACCTCGTGGGAAAATTATCGGAGGTATCGACCACAATATCATAATCTGTTATAATTTCAATTGCATTTTCAGTAGTTAAAAAAGTATTGTAAACGACAATCTCATTATCTGCATTTTGCGCCTTAAGTTTCTTAAGAGCAACAATCACTTTGGATTCTCCAATATCACCTTCTCCATAAAGTACTTGACGATGTAAGTTCGTTATAGAAACCACATCACTGTCGACAATACCTATTTTTCCTACTCCCATGGCGTTGAGATAAGTCAAAACAGGAACTCCAAGTCCGCCAGCACCAATGACCAAAATCTTAGTTTTTGCTAGCTTTTTTTGACCTTCCGAGCCAAATCCTTTGAGGGTGGTTTGTCTTATGTAACGCTTTTGGTTCATTTGTCTAATATAGTAAAAAGGGAGATGGCCTTTGACCTAGAAACTCTTAAACTGAAATCGGCAGCAATTTGATAACTTCGTCCTATGGGGCTTATTCTCAAAAATAAAAATCTGGAACTCCAAATCGATTTTCCGCATGAAAACTATAGCTTTTCACGATTTGATTGGACAGGAAAAATTGTGTCCTTAAAATTTAAGGATTTTCAGTTTGCAAGTATCGAAGACCCTAATGCTAAAAATCAAAACCTCTTCGGTAAAGGGTTTTATAATGAATTCGGAATTGATACGGCTTTAGGTTTTGATGAAACTACAATTGGTGGTTGGTTCCATAAAATAGGCGTGGGGTTATTAAAAAAAGAAGACGCTCTCTACGCGTTCAGTAAACCATACAAAACTAAACCCGCGGAATTTAAAACTAGCACTAGTGCAAATCAAATCCTAATTAGTTGTATTTCAACACTTGTTAGCGGGTATGCTTATGAATTACGGAAAGAAATCAGACTACAAGAAACCGGGTTTACAATCAACTATTCTTTAAAGAACACTGGTGAAAAGACAATTATTACAGATGAATATGTTCATAATTTTATGGCTTTGAATAATTATCATATAGGAAAAAACTATAGATTAAATTTTCCTTTTGCTTTAAAACCTAAACTGTTTCGAGAGACCCTTAATACTGAATCCGCTGTTTGTATTAGTAAAAAGGGGGTTATATTTAATTGTTCGCCCAATGAGCAGTTTTTCTTTAGCAACCTATCTGGCGGAAAAAATGTACCAGCGGCTTGGGAACTCTTGCACCTTAAAACTAAAATTGGGATTCGAGAAAAGTCCAGTTTTCAAACAAGTAAAATTAATCTTTGGGGTTGGAAGCACGTGATTAGTCCCGAATTATTCTTTGAAATAAGAATCGAGCCAAACGAAACAAAGGAATGGGCTCG
Source organism: Maribacter aestuarii (assembly GCF_027474845.2). Taxonomy (NCBI): domain Bacteria; kingdom Pseudomonadati; phylum Bacteroidota; class Flavobacteriia; order Flavobacteriales; family Flavobacteriaceae; genus Maribacter; species Maribacter aestuarii. The sequence continues at coordinate 3,163,188 of NZ_CP107031.2, read as the reverse complement.
AACCTACGAAGTTTTTGAAATTTAGAAAAACTTATGTTAACTTTTCTAGAGCTTCCTTATATTCCTCCTCCGAATTAGCATTGAGAAGTACACTTTCATTCCTAGGAAAAACCAACTTTGTGTCATTATTGATTAAGAACTTTCTTGGACACGTACCTACACCACTTTCTAAATAGGCTAGCGAGTCTTCAAAAGCACGCGGTTCCCAAATAGCACACAAAGGTTCTGGCAATGGATTCTCTTTGAGCGCAAATGCAGTAGCTTGTTTGTTGTTATCCCTTTGGGCAATCAATTCCTTTAAAGCTTCTAAATCCATCAAGGGAAGGTCACAAGCTAAAACTAGCCAAGCCACTTTTGGATATGCTTTGTGTGCGGATAAAAGTCCGTTATAAGGACCTTTGTATTCATTTAAATCAACTATCGTTTTCATTGCAGCTGGCAGTTCGGCTCGCTGTTCTTTACGCAAACTTATAAAAGTCTCCTCACAAACTTGACTTAGCAAATCATATAAAAACTCACGTTGGGGAACACCATGGTATTCAATTAGTCCTTTATCAGTGCCCATTCGGGTACTCTTTCCTCCAGATAAAACGAGTCCGTAAAGCTTAGCGATTGAAGTCATTCTTTCCTCCAGATTTTTGTTCCAATTTTATCTCAGAAATTTCAATATCATGTGACAAGGCCTTACACATATCGTATATAGTTAATGCACTAACAGATACTCCGGTTAAGGCTTCCATTTCAACACCTGTTAGCTCATTGCATTTGACCTTGCAGATAATTTGCAAAGCATTTTCGACCGGAACGATATCAATCTGTATTTTAGAAAGATTTAGCTGATGACAAAGCGGAATTAAATCAGCAGTTTTTTTAACTGCTTGAATCCCTGCAATAACAGCTGTTTGAATTATACTTCCCTTGCTACCTAAAAAGTCCTTAGAGACCAAAGTATCAAAAATAGCTGGAGGGAAAGCAACTTTGCCTGAAGCAACAGCCGTTCTTACAGTTGCCTGTTTTTCCGAAACATCTACCATTGAGGCATTACCAGTCTCATCTAAATGTGAAAGTTTTTTAGTCATATGCTCTGTTCATTTCCTTGAAAATGAAGATTTCTCTAATTTACTTTATGGTGATTTTTAAAAAGTGTTAGAGATTTAAGGATGTGCCGAGACCCATACCGTTTTGTTCTTAAATTTCTCTTTTTTCCAAATTGGAACAGTTTCCTTAAGTGTGTCGATAAGAAACCGGCATGCTTCAAAGCATGCTTCCCTGTGCGCAGAAGAAGCTCCCACAATCACAACAGGCTCTGCCACTCCCTTTTCACCGACTGCATGACGCATTACAACTTTGTTCAGTGCCCACTTGTCAATGGCCCTTTCAGCAATCTTTTCCATTTCCTTTAGTGCCATCGTTGTATACGTTTCAAATTCCAATGCCACAACTTCCTCTTTATTAGTAAACTCCCGCACAGTTCCGACAAATACGCAAATACCACCACTTTCAGCATCTGATAATTCCGAATAGACTTGAGCAGTATCTATCCTATCAACAATTTCTATCACTTTCTTCATTAGCCTCCACTTACAGGGGGAATAACAGCTACTTCATCATCCCTTTTCAAAGGTACATTATCTTTGGCGTATTCGCTATTCACAGCAACCGCCATTGAAGTTAACCTAGAAAACTCTGGATAGGTCTTAACCAAGTGCTGTTTTAGGTCACCAACCGTTTCCGGGGTGTTCGACTCAGAAGAAAATGCCATATGCGAAGCACCAACAATATCCTTGGCGATTCCAAAAAATAATACTTCCATAGATTATCCTAAAATAGGTTTTGCATTCATATTGCTTACAAAAGGTTGTTTATATAGACGGTTACCTGTTGCTTTTTTCAAGGCAATCGCCACGGCTGCTCCTGCCGGAGGCAAAGTAGGTTCGCCTAAACCCGTAGGACTCAAAGTGTTCTTGACAAAATGTGTTTCTACCATTGGGGTTTCGCTCATACGAATCAACCTGTAGGCATCAAAATTCTTACTTTGTGGGATACCGTCCTTAAAAGAAAAATCTCCGTACATGGCATGGCCTACGCCATCTATGGCACCACCTTCTATTTGGTTCAATGCCCCTAACGGGTTAACTACAATTCCGCAATCTACGGCAACCGTGATTTTTTTAACTACAGGGGAGTTATTTTCAATAACTACATCCGCTACCTCGGCTACGTGGGTATTATGACAGTAATAAGCACATATGCCCTGGAATACGCCTTCTTTCTCAGTTCCATAACCCGATTTTTCTGCCGCTAGTTTAAGGACATCCTGTAAACGTTCTGCGGAATATTGAATACGATCGTCCGTAGTCCCTTTTACTTTTTCCAGCATATCCAGACGCATTTGAACAGGGTCCCTCTCCATCATTTCTGCCAGTTCATCCAGAAAGCTTTGTTCGGCATAGGAAAGGAAATTGGTATAAGGCGCTCGCCAAGCTCCCGTGGTTATATTACTATCGTAACTGGCCACGTCTACTTGGTAGTTTTCGACCGCACCTGCAGGGAAGAAATTCGGAATGAGTCCGTACATGTTCCCGTTAACCGCTGCCTCTTTTAATTGATAGCCAGTGACCTCACCATTCTTCACACTGGCTTTTATCCTATATTTTATCGCAGGGCGATACACCCCAGTTGTCATGTCGTCCTCACGCGTAGAAAACATTTTCACAGGTTTCTTAATAGCGTCCGATATTTCTGCAGCTTCGTAAACAAAGTCACCGTACAAACGTCTGCCAAAACCTCCACCCATACGCGTCATTTCTAGATGAACATCGCCTACATCACGTCCTAGCATTTGTGCTACGGTAGCAGCAGCATCTGCCGGAGTTTGGACAGGGCCTACCAAATGTATTTTCTCATCGGTAACATCCGCATAGAAATTCATAGGCTCCAAAGTATTATGGGGTAAAAATGGAGATTCATATGTACGTTCCAAAACGGCATCTGCCGTAGCAAAAGCCTTTTTTACATCACCATCTTTTCTGAGAGTATTAAATTCCTTTCCGTCCAATAAATCCGTTAAAATTTTATCGTGGGCCGCTGTACTCTCCAATGGTGTGGCTTCAGACCATGTGGCCTTAACCGCATTTTTTCCTTTGATAGCTGCCCAACTATTTTCAGCAATGACCACAACTTTCTCTGTAGGCGTTAGTTGCACGGTCCAATTAATCTCTTCCCCGTTAAGTAAAGATTTAGCCTTTTCCCCAATTTTTATAACATCAATAACCCCAGGGATGGATTTAGCATCGGCGGCATCGAAAGATTCTAAGTCTTGACCAAAAGCGGGCGGTCTTAAAACCGAAGCGTAGACCATACCTTCTTTTTTATAATCCAGTCCAAAAAGAGGTTTACCGGTGATAATTTCATCGATATCCACATTACCCCTATCCGTTCCGATAATGGTATAATCCTTTGGGTCTTTTAAGGCGATGACTTCTTTCTCTTGTTCGGCAACTTCTCCTCCCTCGGCAACATCTTCGTAGTTAGAGGCTCGTTCATATTCCAATTTGGCCGCTTCGTTTACCACGTCGCCGTAGGTTAGGGTATCGCCAGTCGCATTCGTTATCACCCCTTGCTTTGCCGAACATTCTGATGGATCTACTCCCCATCGGGCCGCGGCCGCATTAATCAAAATTTGACGTGCAGAAGCACCCGTTTCCCGCAGAGCGTCCCATCCAAAACGGATAGACTGACTACCTCCCGCAATTTGCCTTGTATAATTCTTGGTGTCCAAAGCCCCTTGTACAACGTTTACATTTTCCCAAGGAACATCCAATTCCTCGGCTATGATCATGGGCATTGATGTTTTTACTCCCTGCCCTATTTCGGGGTTTGGGGAGAATATGGTCACCATTCCTTCATTGGAAATTTTAATAAAGGCATTGAAATCATTATAGTCCAGTTCGGCAATATCTACAGGCATTTTCACATTGTCCTTACAGGCCGTGAAAAGGTTGAAACCAATGAGCATCCCGCCACCGGCAAGTGAGGATGTTCTTAAGAAGGACCTTCTGCTAAATTTTGTTGGTATTAGTGTTGACATGATTTTCGATTTTTAGGTTAGGCCAGTTTAGTTTCAGTTTCTACGGTAGTAACTTTCGCTACCTGCTTTTTAGCAGCAATCCCGACAGCCTTTTCGATACGGTTGTAAGATGCGCAGCGGCAAATGTTTCCGTGCATGGCGGTTCTTATTTCCTGAGCGGATGGATTGGGATTTTTATCCAGAAAAGCGGATGCCGTCATTATCTGACCCGCCTGACAATAGCCGCACTGCGGAACATCAATCTCTTTCCAAGCTTGTTGCACAGGATGGGAACCATCTTCCGATAATCCCTCTATGGTAGTTATTTCTTTTCCGTCCAATTGGGAGACCTGCATTTGGCAACTACGCATGGCGTTACCATCCACGTGTACGGTACAAGCCCCACATTGCCCAATTCCACAACCGAATTTTGTGCCCACCATATCTAATTGGTCCCTCAAGGCCCATAGTAAGGGGGTGTCTTCCGAAGCCTCAAATTCTTGGGACTTCCCATTAATCTTTAAATTGTACGTTGGCATAATTGTATTGTTAGATTAGTAAGTTGTTATTATCATTATTCCTAGAGAAGGGAACTTTATCATCAAAATAAAAGCCCTTGCTTTCGCAAGAGCTTCTAAGTTACTCATAAAATTTTTAGTTGCTATTTTTCCAAGAAGGCATTTAACCTTTTTTTAAGTTAAAATTAATCCCTTTTTATGCACAAGTTCTTATTCCTTCACAACAATTATTGCCTCATCAGGTTTTTGAAAAAAATCATCATTTTTGGCCTCTGAACTTATTCTTACGTTTTCAAACATAACCAAACTTTTTTCTTCTTTAATAGTTCTACCTTCATAATCGTACCATATGATGGATTTTGGCAGTGTCAGGCCATTAACGTTCATCCAATCATTGTACCGAATCCATTTGATGTTATCTGATGTTTCACCGCTGCGATAGGTCACTGTATATCCTAGCCATTGCATCTGATGCGTTTCAGGATGGTAATGGAGGTAATACTCATCTTTTGGAGAGGTTCCAACACCGTTATCATAAGTAATGCGTATACCGGGATAGGAAATTCCCTCATAGTCCAAGTTTTCCGCAGTGCTGTAATTTATGCCATCATCGGCTAAAACGAAGGGCATAGCGTAGAAATAGAACATCAAATTATGATAAAAAACGGGGTCCCCTTTGTAACTCTCATCGACATCTAACAGCCATACATCCTCTCCGTCATAGCCCATAGTATAACCTTCTGAAGTAATTTTATCCTTTCTAGAAAAGAGGTCGATCACATGTGTTTCAGTCAATTCAGGTTTAGGTAAATCATAGGTCAATGTTCGCTGATTCCTCCATGTATCCAATCCGCCATGGGCCCCAAAGACTTTGTCCAAGGCCTCGGGAAATTTTTGTACGGAATCTTCTTGTTCGGTTTCCTGCGGTAGGTTTTCTTCACTTTTCGCCTTCTCCTTACAGGCCGTAAGACCGATAAAAAAGGCCAACAATACTATTTTTTTCATTTTAGTTGGATTTATGTTTCCCCTTAGGTCGAAACATTATTGATTACTTAACATATTCGGTTATTTTTGCCCGTAATGCAGGAATTTAAACATATCTCAAGTATCCAAAACTCCTTGATAAAAAGGGTAGTTCTGTTACAGAACAAGTCAAAGGAGCGCAGGAAAGAAGGACTTTTCATATTAGAGGGTAAAAGAGAATTGGAACTTGCGTTAAAAAGTGGCTACACCATTGAAACATTGCTCTATAATGAGAAGCTTGTAACCAGGTCAGAAGTTGAACGTATTCTAAAAACAACGTGGTCTACCTCCCTTGTATCGGTATCGCAAGAGGTTTACAATAAACTTGCCTATCGTAATACCACAGAAGGGCTCTTAGTGGTAGCATTGGCAAAAAACCATCAGTTGGAACAGCTTGAATTCAAATCGAAAAATCCGCTTGTTCTAGTGGCCGAAGCTCCCGAAAAACCTGGGAATATAGGGGCATTGCTAAGGACCGCGGATGCTGCTAATTTAGATGCCATAATCATAGCAAATCCTAAGACCGATCTTTACAATCCAAATATCATACGCTCAAGCGTTGGCTGCGTTTTTACTCGAAATATAGCTTTGGCCGATACACCGGATATCATTTCATTTTTGAAAAAAAAGAACATAAGCATATATTGTGCGGCCCTTAATGCATCTAAGACATATATCGAATTGGATTATACGGGACCATCCGCAATAGTTGTAGGCACTGAGGACAGTGGATTAAGTGAAGAATGGTTAAGGACATCCAAGCAGAATATCATCATACCCATGGAGGGCGAAATAGATTCCATGAACGTATCGGTATCCGCTGCAATACTTATCTTTGAAGCCAAGAGACAACGTCAAAATAGACCGGCAACAAAATAGCTATAGAAACGTTTGGTTCATAAAGGGGCAATAAATTGCTATGGATAACACTTTTATTTTTTACTTGATTATAGCAATTTTAATAGGTGAATTTCTTCTCACAACACTCCTTAACTATCTTAACTCCAAACGCTTTAAGGATCCTGTACCTGAAGATTTAAAGGACGTTTATAACCCGGAGGAATATAAGAAATCGCAATCCTATAAAATGACCAATTACCGATTTGGGATTATAACATCAGTTTTTTCACTTGTTTTAATTCTAGGCTTTATAGTTTTTGGCGGATTTGGTTGGGTAGACAATACCGTATCCGAATACACCTCGAACCCCATCTTACAGGCCTTGTTGTTTTTTGGAACTATTATGATCGGTAGTGATATACTGAGCATACCCTTTTCTTATTATCAGACCTTTGTTATTGAGGAAAAATTTGGTTTTAACAAAACCACTATCAAAACTTTTATTCTGGATAAAATTAAAGGCTGGCTGATGATCGTAGTTTTAGGCGGGGTAATACTTTCTTTGGTCATTTGGTTCTTTCAATGGGCAGGAACTAGTTTTTGGTTATACGCATGGGGGATTATATCGATTTTTACATTGTTCATGAATCTATTCTACAGCAAATTAATCGTCCCACTTTTCAACAAACAGGAGCCACTGGAGAATGGCAGTTTGAAAGAGAAGATAGAGAACTATGCGCAAAAGGTAGGCTTCGACCTAAGACAAATATTTGTCATCAACGGCTCCAAAAGGTCCACAAAAGCAAATGCCTATTTCTCAGGATTTGGAAAAGAAAAGAGGGTAACCCTTTACGACACATTGATTCACGATTTAGAGGAGGATGAGATTGTAGCAGTTCTAGCCCATGAAGTAGGCCATTACAAGAGGAAGCATATCATTTTTAATCTTGCAACTTCGATATTGCTTGCCGGTCTCATGCTGTTTCTATTATCACTTTTCATTAATAACCCAAGTATATCGCTGGCTATTGGCGTTGATAAACCCAGTTTTCATGCCGCGCTCATTGGCTTTGGAATATTGTATAGCCCTATTTCAGAAATTACCGGGCTATTAATGAATCATTTTTCAAGAAAATTCGAATATCAGGCAGATGATTTTGCAAAGAATACCTTTTCGGCCAAACCCTTGGCAAGCTCCTTAAAAAAATTATCTAAAAATAGCCTAAGCAACCTAACCCCCCATCCCGCCTACGTTTTTATGCACTATTCCCATCCCCCGTTAATTGATAGAATACGGAATTTAAAGGCATAATTTTTGTTGTCTAGCAGATAAGATTGTGGTAATTTTAATATAGTTATGACACAGGCTGCTTTAGAAAAAGAAAATAAACTTATTGCCAAGCAATATAAGGAACTGCTTCGCATTAGCTATCAAACATTATCGGATGATGATAAGATGCTGATTCGAAGTGCGTTTGAGGTTGCCGTGGACGCACATAAGAACCAAAGAAGGAAATCTGGGGAAGCTTATGTATTTCATCCAATTGCCGTAGCAAAAATAGTGGCATCCGAGATTGGCCTGGATGCGGTTTCAATTGCCTCGGCACTACTTCATGATGTTGTTGAGGATACGGAATATACCCTTGATGACATTGACCGAATGTTCGGGGAGACCGTTGCCCGTATTGTGGACGGGTTAACCAAAATATCCCACCTTAAAAAGGATATGAACATCTCCCAGCAGGCGGAGAACTTCAGGAAAATGTTGCTCACATTGAACGATGATGTCCGAGTTATCATTATTAAAATTGCCGATCGTTACCACAATATGCTCACCATGGACTCCATGCCAGAGCATAAACAGGTTAAAATATCTTCGGAAACACTATATATTTATGCCCCACTTGCCCATAGAATAGGACTTTACAATATTAAAACGGAATTAGAAGACCTAAGTTTAAAATATACGGAGCCTGACGTCTACTACGACATTAAAAACAAAATCGAAGATAGCAAGGAAGAGCAACAGGCCTACATTGATTCTTTCGCAGAGGTCATAGACAACTCCCTTAAAAAAGAAGGGCTGAATTATGTCATTAAAGGACGTATGAAATCCATCTTCTCAATGAGGAGAAAAATGAAAGCGCAAAACGTTGCTTTCGATGAGATTTACGACAAATTTGCCATCCGTATCATATATAAATCGGATGCGCAGAACGAAAAGTTTCTGGCGTGGAAAATATATTCCATCGTTACCGACCATTTTACACCCAACCCTGTTCGATTGCGCGATTGGATATCTTCGCCCAAATCAACCGGTTATGAAGCCTTGCATATTACGGTTATGGGACCAAAAGGTAAGTGGGTCGAAGTACAGATACGCAGCGAACGGATGCACGAAATTGCGGAGAAGGGCTACGCTGCCCATTTTAAGTATAAGCACGGTAACCAGAAAGAACAAGGGATTGAAGTATGGTTGAACAAACTTCAAGAAGCCTTGGAAAATGCGAATACCAATGCGGTAGATTTTGTAGAGGAATTCAAATTAAACCTCTATTCCAAAGAGATATTCGTTTTTACGCCCAAGGGGGAACTAAAATCCCTACCAAAGGGCGCAACCCCATTGGATTTTGCTTTTAACATCCATACAGAGGTAGGTATGCGCACGCGTGGAGCCAAAGTAAATGGTAAACTTGTCCCGCTAAATACCACTTTACATAGTGGGGACCAGGTAGAAATAATTACTTCCAACCAGGCCAAACCCAATCAGAACTGGTTGGACTACGCTACCACGGCCAGAGCTAGGGCCAAGATAAAATCTGTTCTAAGGGAAGAGAAAAAATCAATTGCGGAAGAGGGCAAAGAAATTTTAAGAAGGAAATTAAAATCCCAAAAAGTTACGCTTAACGAGGATTCCATTAACAAAATGGTCACCTATTTTAAATTAAAGACCAGTTTGGACCTATTTTATCGGGTGGGGATGGGATCCATAGATAACCAAATGCTCAAGGATTTTGCCTCATCTTATAACAATGCGTTCATTAGCTTCTTTAAAAATAGAATGCGAAGAACTCCTGCTCCGGAGGATGTAAGCAGAGATGAGATAACCTCCAAATACGATATGCTCGTCTTTGGCACGGAAGAAGAAAAACTGGATTACAAACTTTCACAATGCTGTAATCCCATTCCAGGGGATTCCGTGTTCGGGTTCGTAAGCGTATCGGAAGGAATAAAAGTTCATAAGAAGAATTGCCCCAACGCGATTTCGTTGCAGTCCAATTATGCATACAGAATTATTACCGCAAAATGGGTGGACTCCTCACAGGAAGAATTTAGGGTAGATATACAATTGACCGGTATAGATAACTTAGGACTTGTGAGTGAAATAACGGAGGTAATTTCGGACAACATGCACGTGAACATGCGGAATTTGAATTTTAGTACGGACGGTGGAACCTTTACCGGACGGATAACCGTAGTAGTTAAAAATAATGCTATTTTGGGCAAGTTGATAGAAAATTTAAAGCACATCAGCGGCATAGACAAAGTAACAAGGCTATAGAAAACGAATTAAAATTTAGCTGTACATTTGTATATTGATGAGTACTATGGCGCCGAATAAAAACCAAGAAATTGTAAAGAACGTTTTCACCACCTTTCTCGAGGAGAACGGACATAGAAAAACTCCAGAACGTTACGCCATACTTCAGGAAATTTACGATAGTGAGGAGCATTTTGATATAGAATCGCTCTATATCAATATGAAAAATAAAAACTATCGGGTCAGTAGGGCTACACTATACAATACCATTGAGCTTTTATTGGATTGCAAGTTGGTTCGTAAGCATCAATTTGGAAAAAATCAGGCACAGTACGAAAAATCATATTTTGACAGGCAACACGACCATGTCATTCTTACAGATACCGGTGAGGTTATGGAATTCTGCGACCCTCGGATCCAATCCATAAAAAAAACCATAGAGGAAGTATTCGATATTAAGATCAATACCCATTCCCTTTATTTTTACGGAACAAAAAACGCGCCTGCCGACAAGGAAGGCAAAGAAGAAAACACAGATAACTAACCAAGTATATTTAGATGGCAGTAGATTTATTGTTGGGCCTACAATGGGGTGACGAAGGAAAAGGAAAAATTGTTGATGTATTAACCGAAAACTATGATATCATCGCCCGTTTTCAAGGCGGCCCAAATGCCGGGCATACGTTGGAGTTTGATGGAATAAAACATGTACTGCACACCATTCCCTCGGGAATATTTCACAAAAATGCTGTCAATGTCGTTGGAAATGGAGTGGTTATAGATCCAGTGATTTTCAAAAAGGAATTGGATGCCCTGAAAAAGTTCAATCTTGACATCAAATCCAAATTACTCATATCTCGAAAAGCACATCTGATCTTACCTACACATCGTTTGCTGGATGCGGCGTCCGAAGCTTCCAAAGGCAAGGCAAAAATAGGTTCTACACTTAAGGGAATTGGTCCAACCTATATGGATAAGACAGGGAGGAACGGTATGCGTATTGGGGATTTAGAGCTAAGCGATTGGAAAGAGAAGTATAGAAACCTAGCCAATAAACATGAGGCCATGATCGGGTTCTATAATGTAGATATCCAATACAATCTAGCCGAACTGGAATCGGATTTCTTCAAATCCATAGAAGAATTAAAAGAGCTCACGTTTATCGATAGTGAGGAGTACTTATACCAAGCCCAAAAGCAAGGAAAAAAAATATTGGCGGAAGGAGCACAAGGGTCTTTATTGGATATCGATTTTGGAACGTATCCCTATGTAACTTCTTCTAATACCACGGCAGCGGGGGCATGTACAGGTCTTGGCGTAGCGCCTAATCAGATTGGTGATGTAAAAGGTATTTTCAAGGCCTATACCACCCGCGTAGGCAGCGGTCCCTTTCCAACAGAGCTTTTTGACAACGATGGTAAAACCATGGGTCGGGTAGGTAATGAATTTGGTGCAACTACAGGACGACCAAGAAGATGTGGATGGTTAGACCTGGTAGCCTTAAAATATGCCGTACGTATAAACGGTGTAACGGAACTAATGATGATGAAAGGCGATGTGCTCAGCGGATTTAAAAAATTAAAGGTCTGTACCGCTTACAATTATAAAGGGGAGAATATTACCCATTTACCCTATAATATAGAAGCAGAAAATGTGACTCCAATTTATACCGAAATGAAGGGTTGGGAGGCCGATTTGACCAAAATGACCAAAAAAGAGCAACTTCCAGAAACTTTGATGAACTATATTGATTTTCTTGAAAAAGAACTGGAAGTACCCATCAAAATAGTCTCCGTGGGACCGGATAGGACTCAGACAATATATAGATAATAAGATCTCATCGGTCTAATGGAAGATGGTGTTAAGCGAAAAAAAGTTTAACACCATTATTTTTTTACCTAAGTTAGTTTCATTAATCTTTTGAAAATGAAACACTTCAAAATTATCTTGAGCTTACTGGTCTTATTTTCCGCATGTAAGGAAGATAAAAAACTAGAGCAATCCAAAACATCGGCAATCTCAGAAAATATTGACGAATGGATTGTGCTTTTTGACGGTGAAAGTACCGACGGTTGGCGCGCCTACAACGGAGAGACTCTTCCGCCTGGATGGGTTGCCAAAAATGGAGAACTTACTTTTGATACGGAACTTGGTCTAGAGCAGGACTATAAAGGTGGAAAGGACATCATCTACGGCGCACAAGAGTTTGATAATTTCGAACTTCATGTAGAGTGGAAAATTCCAGAGGGTGGCAATAGTGGAATCTTCTATCATTTAAAAGAGGGGTATGACAGCCCACCAGAAGTTTCCCCAGAATATCAGATTATAGATGACGAAAACTATGCAAAAATCCATGATTTAACCGCATACAATTTAAGCTTGGGTTATACGGAGAAACCGGAAGAATTAAAGCCGCTACAAAGAACCGCCTCCGATTATGCCATGCATCCCGCTGATACCATAAATAAAATTCTTTATCCCACAGGAGAATGGAATTCGACAAAAATCATATTCACTCCTGAAAAGGTGGAACATTGGCTAAATGGAAAAATGGTGGTATCTTTTGTCCCGTGGACGGACGAATGGTATGAAAAAAAGAACTCCGATAAGTGGAAAAACAGTCCGGATTACGGGAAATATAAGAGTGGCTATATCGGATTTCAAGACCACTCCAGCCCCATTTGGTTTCGCAACATAAAAATTAAAAAACTTTAATTCGCATCGTATGAAGAAAAGGGAATTTTTAAAAAAATCAGCTATTCTAGCCTCAACCACTGCACTTATGCCCTCTTTTTTAATGGCCTGCAAGGAACAAGAAAAAATGGCTAAGAAAACCCCATTAACTAGATTGCGTACCGCGCATATTGGGGTGGGTGGTATGGGCGCAGAAGACCTTAGGGATATTTCTTCTCATACAAAAGTTGACGTAACAGCACTTTGTGATGTAGATGCCATTAACCTTGCGGCTGCCAAAAAGCTGCATCCCAATGCCAAAACATACACCGATTACAGGATAATGCTAAACGAAATTGGTGATGAAATTGATGCCGTAATCGTTTCAACACCGGATCACACACATGCCCCAGCTTCTATGATGGCAATGGAGATGAACAAGTCCGTTTATTGTCAAAAACCTTTAACGCATTACGTTTCCGAAGCCAGAAACATGAAGAGGCTGGCGGAAAAAAATAATTTGATTACCCAAATGGGTATTCAAGTACATTCTTTTTACGATTATAAATTGGCCACCTTACTTATCCAATCCGGCATAATCGGCAAGGTGCATACCGTAAGGGCTTGGTCTCCAAAAAACTGGGGTTATGACGGACCATTACCACAGGGTCAGGACCAAATTCCAGAAACATTGGACTGGAACCTATGGCTTGGCACCTCTGCAAAGAGGGATTATAAGGAAGGGGTTTATCATCCTGGTAATTGGAGAAAATTAGTGGATTATGGGTGTGGAACCTTGGGAGATATGGGGGTGCACATTTTTGACACACCCTATAACGCATTGGCCTTGGATGTTCCCATGACCGTGAAAAATGAGTGCAGAGAGCCAAATGGGTTTTCCTACCCTGAGAACAACATAGTTACCTATGAATTTCCAAGAACTGAATATACTGGAGAAAAATTAAAATGGGTTTGGTACGATGGCCCTGGCGCACCAGAAATGCATGAGGATTTAATTTTACCTGGTGCCAATAAGGCCATGTCCGGTACTACAGCGTCAGCAACTGATGAGGATGCCAGCTTGGAGGATAAAATGTCCTTAGAAACAAGGACAGCCGAAGATGGTAAATTACCAGAACAGGGCGCCATGTTCATAGGTGAAAAAGGCAGGTTGTTACTGCCTCACTTTATGGAACTTCCAAAGAAAATCTTCAATGGAGAGTACGTAGATATTACGGAAGAGATTACTGCAGTCGAAAAAGCAAATAATATGGGGAAACCTATACGTAATTATGCTTCCGAAGGACCAAAACATTACCATCAATTTGTAGATGCGTGTTTGGGAACCGATGAATGTACCGCTCCTTTTTCCTATGCATCAAGATTAACCGAAACCATCCTCTTGGGAGTAATTGCAGCTAGGTTTCCGGGGCAAACTTTACATTGGGACAGTGAAGGAGCAAAGTTTTCAGAGGAGGCTGCAAATGCTTATCTTGAGGGGGACTACCGTAATTTCTAAATCTATTATCATCCTACAGGTTATTTAGATAAAGTATTACCCAATAATTGCAAGCCACCCATAGGTGGCTTTTTTATGGTTATATTTAATTCATAATTATTACGTCTATTATACAAACATCTTATTACATTATGCACAACTTTTTAAAGAAGTCATATACCAAATTTATCTATTTGAGCTGTGTGATGATTTTTTCGCTTTCATGTGGTGAAAAACAGAAGCCTCTTGTTCAGATAGCACCGCACAGTAGTATTACGTTAATAGGTAACAATCTTGGTTCCAGAATGTTAAACTACGGCTACTTTGAGACTAAAATGCACTTACTCCACCCCCAAGATTCCTTGAAAATTCGGAATATGTGCGATGGCGGTAACACTCCAGGCTTTAGACCGCATTCTGCAAGAAACTTACCCTGGGCCTTTCCCGGAGCTGAAAAATTTCAAAAGGAACTTGCGAAAAATTCGGGAAGCGAGGGCGTTTTTCCCTCCCCTGATGAGTGGTTATCCAGTTTAAATTCCGATATCATAATCGCTTTTTTTGGTTACAATGAATCCTTTAACGGAGAAGAAGGTTTGGACAATTTTAAGGAAGAATTGGAAGCTTTTATTCTACATACCAAAAATCAAAAGTACAATGGTATTTCAGCTCCACAATTAGTAATCGTATCGCCAATTGCCTTTGAGGACCGCTCTCAAGACATGGACCTTCCAGACGGGAAAAAAGAAAACAAAAACCTTGACCTGTATACCTCGGCCATGCAAAGTGTATGTGCGGACCATCAAGTTCCCTTTATAGACATGTTCCAGATATCATCTGAATGGTTTAAAGAATCCGGCAACCTTACGATTGATGGTTCACAGTTAAGCCAAGAAGGTTACAAAAAATTCGCTTCTTATCTCGCTACGGAATTGACCGGTAATTCGGCGGATGTGATGAACGATAAATGGACCGCGGTGAACGATGCGGTGAACGAGAAAAATTTCTTTTGGCACAACGATTATAAAATTCCTAACGGTGTTCATGTTTATGGTCGTAGACATGCACCTTTTGGGCCGGACAACTATCCTTTTGAAATTCAAAAAATTAGGGAAATGACGGCCATTCGGGACACGGCTATTTGGTCCTCTGTTCAGGGTGCAACATATGATGTTGTGGCTGCAGATAAAAACACAATTAAGTTACCTCCCGTTGAAACGAATTACAATATGGGCGATAACGATGACCCAGCAGGATATCTATATGGCGAAGAAGCGTTAAATACATTAAAAGTACCTAAAGGATATAAAGTTGAGCTTTTTGCGTCTGAAAGTGAATTTCCCGATTTAGCTAACCCGGCACAATTATCTTTCGATAATAAAGGTCGCTTATGGGTGGCAACACTTCCCTCCTATCCGCATTATAAGCCTGGCGATGCACGTCCCAATGATAAACTATTGATTCTAGAGGATACAGATAACGACGGTAAGGCAGATAAGCAGACTGTGTTTGCCGACAATTTACATTTACCCATAGGTTTTGAATTTGCTCCTGAAGGAGTTTATGTTAGCCAGGGTACCAATCTAAAGCTATACTCGGACACCGATGGAGACGATAAAGCGGATACTGTAGAAATCATTCTTAGTGGCTTCGACGATCATGATACGCATCATGCAATTTCGGCATTTTGTGCCGACCCATCCGGGGCGTTTTATATGGCAGAAGGGGTTTTCCTGCATACGAACGTGGAGACACCTTATGGACCGGTTAGGGCCACCAATGGAGGTTTTTACAGGTATAGCCCACAACGAAAAAAATTGGAGAGAACCGTTCAGGTGAGTATACCGAATCCTTGGGGTATTGCTTTTGATGAATGGGGACAGGACTTTTTTCTACACACCTCTGGACCCACAACGAATTGGATGATGCCGAGTACATTAAAATCAATTTATGGTATTGCATCTCCCCTAACGGAGGATTTAATAGAAGAAGCCCACAGGGTCAGACCCACTTCCGGTTTGGAGTTCGTGTCTAGCCGCCATTTCCCGGATGAAGTTCAAGGGGACATGATTTTGGCCAACTCCATAGGTTTTTTAGGCATGAAACAACATCAGGTAATGGATGATGGCACGGGTTTTAAAACAAAACACCGGCAAGATTTGATTATTGGTAGCGATAAAAATTTCCGTCCAGTGGATATGGAATTTGCCCCCGACGGGTCTTTATATGTTGTAGACTGGTACAATGTTCTTATAGGCCATATGCAGCATAATGCCCGAGACCCATTGAGAGATCATGTTCATGGTAGGATTTATAGAATCACTTACCCTTCAAGACCTTTAGTGGAGCCCGCTAAGATTGATGGTGCAACTATAGATGTACTTTTGGACAACCTGAAATTACCGGAATACCGAACACGCTATAGAACAAGTAGAGAACTCAGAGGTAGAAATTCAGACGAAGTCCTACCGAAATTGAGCGAATGGGTTAAAAATTTAGATGTTAACGATGAGGATTATGAACATCATCGTTTGGAAGCCTTATGGGTCAGTTGGGGATTGAACAAGGTGGATCAAAAACTACTTAAAGAAGTCCTTCAATCCGAAGACTTTAGAGCAAGGGCTGCGGCAGTTAGGGTCTTAAGGTACATGGGACACCAATTAGAGAATAGTCTGGAGCTATTAAAAACGGCGGCGTCAGATCCTCATGGGCGGGTAAGACTGGAAGCTATTACCGCAGCATCTTGGATGGAAAAGGACAAAGGCATGCAGGTTTTGGCAGTAGCGGGCAACCATCCCTTGGATCGATGGATGGAAGCGTCTTATAATTTTGCAGAAACGAGATTAACAGGTAACTTTTTGGAGGAAAATGAAAATCAATTGATAGCTTCTCACTTAAAAGGTGAAGATTTAGAAGTGTTTTCAAAAGGTAAAAAGATTTATGAAACCGAAGGTTATTGCATAACCTGTCACCAAGAAAGTGGATCGGGCCTACAAGCCGCAGGATATCCTACGCTGGTAGATCAGGAATGGGTGACTGGAAGTGAGGACAGATTGATAAAACTTGCCCTGAACGGGTTATATGGTCCTATGAGCGTCATGGGAAATCAATATGACGGTCAGGTGCCGATGATGCCTTTTAAGGATTTATTGAATGATGAGGAAATTGCGGCTGTACTAACCTATGTAAGAAACGCCTTTGGAAATAAAGCTTCGGTAATTACTCCGAAGAAAGTGAATGAAGTACGTGAGGCAACAAAGGATAAGAAGGGTTTTTACACGCCGGACGAATTATTACAGCAACACCCACTTGAATAACAAAAGCCTATGAAAAATGTAAAAAGCTTTTTTCTCTATTTTATAATGTCCTTTTTTGCCCTGGGTTGCGCGGATAAAAAGACCAAAGAAAAAAATGAAGGTATTGAAAAGAAAAGTCCGCTTCATGTTGTTTTCGTTACGGGAGATGAGGAATATCGCTCGGAAGAGTCCATGCCTATGTTGGCTAAACTTGTAAAAAGGGAACTGAATGCAAAAGTGACCGTCTGCTATGCTTTGGATTCAGCAGGAATAATCGACCCGAATAACACGGACCACATTTCGGGATTGGAAGCCCTGGAAACGGCAGATTTAATGGTAATATTCACAAGGTTCCGAACATTACCTAAAATCGAGCGGGATTATATTTTGAACTACGTAGAATCTGGCAAACCAATAGTCGGTTTCAGAACCGCTACGCATGCTTTTAAATACGAAAATGATTCTAGTTTAACGTATTGGAACGATGAGTGGCCGGCAAAAGTATTTGGGCAACAGTGGATAACGCACCACGGTCATTTTGATGATGGTAAGTTTCCCGTAACAGAAATCACGGCGGTACCTACACAAAATACCGACCCAATTTTAAGGGGTTTTGAACCTTTTGAGGCCTATTCATGGCTTTACCATGTAGATGGTGGGGATTGGAAGTTACAGGGAGATAGCAGGCCCATATTGATTGGGCATTCCACAAAATCACAACATAAAATAGATGGAAATTTGGATAAGTATCCGTTGGACAATCCTGTAGCTTGGACCAAAAGCTATACCGGGGAATCGGGGAAAAAAGCTAGGGTATTTTTCACCACATTAGGCCATCCCTATGATTTTAAATTGCCCGTTGTCCGTAAGGTTGCCCTTAATGGCATCTATTGGGCCTTGGGTAAAGAGGAGGATATACCACAAGATGGTGTAAATGTGAAATTGGACGATGTATATGAGCCGAACAACTCGGGTTTTGGAAAGCGTTACAAGCCCAATATGAAACCCCGACCTATAGATTAGCACCTATTAAAAGTATCCCAAATAAGATACCACTGCTTCAAAAAATCCTATTTTTGAAAAAAAATATCTTGCGCGCCACAGTCCTTAATCTTGTTCTATTCTTATTTTCTTTATCCATTCTTGGTCAAACGAAACCAGAAGAACCTAAACAGATAAATATTGTTTACGGGGCGAACTTCACCAAGAACGAAAAGGAGTACCCGGGTGCCTCAATTTTCAGCAAAGACGAAAGGCAAGTCCAGTTTGAACACCAAGGTGCAGATTTATGGTGTGATATCGCAATCTATTTTCAAAAAGAGAACCGTTTGGAGGCAATAGGAAATGTTATCCTTAAACAAGGGGATTCCGTTCAAATGACCAGCGAAAAAATCAACTATTTGGGTGATGTAAAGCTGGCCAAAGCTTGGGGCAACGTTGTTCTCGAAAATTCCGACATGACCCTTAAAACGGATACGTTGCGTTTTGACAGGGAAAGACAGCAAGCGTATTACCAAGATAATGGAACTGTAATAGACTCCGCCAACACCCTCACCAGTAAAATTGGTCGGTATTTCATGGAGCTTAAAAAATATCAATTTTTGGATAGCGTCCATATTGACAATCCGGAGTATATTTTAGATTCCGAGCAATTGGATTATTACACCACCTCCAAGAATGCCTACATGTATGGGCCATCCACTATTGTGGGAGATACTTATAAAATTTATTGCGAAAGAGGATTTTATGACACCAAAGTAGAGAGCGGTTATGGTATCAAGAATACCAGGATAGACTATAACAATAGGGTTGTTGAGGGAGATAGCGTTTACTTTAACAAGGCTCGGGAATTTGCCTCGGCAACCAATAATATCACCGTGACCGATACCATCAACAAGGGTATCATTAGGGCGCATTACGCCGAAGTCCATAAGGCCAAAGATTCGGTCTTTGCTACAAAACGGGCCGTTTCGATTCTTGTTCAGGAAAAAGAATTGGACTCTCTGTATGTACATGGAGATACCCTCATGATAACCGGTAAACCAGAGGCCCGCATCACCCGTGCTTTTAGAAATGCAAAGTTCTTTAAGACCGATTTAAGCGGAAAATGCGATTCCATCCATTCCGAGGAAAGAACGGGTATTACCCAGCTGATTAAAAACCCGGTGCTATGGAACGGGGACAATCAAATGACAGGTGACAGTATCCATCTTATTTCAAACGTTAAAACGGAAAAACTAGATTCCCTTAAAGTGTTGGAAAATGCCTTTATCATATCCTTGGACAGTATCAGTATGACAGGTTACAACCAGGCAAAGGGGAAGGATTTGTTCGGACAATTCATAGAAAATGAATTGAAAATCATTGACCTGGTCAAAAACACAGAAGTCATTTATTACATGTACAATGATGATGACGAACTCATTGGTATCGACAAAACTATCTGCAGTGCCATCAGGATTACCATGGAAAATAATGATGTTGAGGACCTGACGTTTTTCACTAATCCGGACGGTGATATTTTTCCAGAAAAAGACTTACCTGAAAACAGTAGAATTCTGAAAGGATTTGTCTGGAGGGGCGATGAACGGATTATGACCAAGGAAGATATATTTGACGAAGACGATAACAATATTGAGCTGGTGGTCATTAGGGGAATCGATAATCCCATTGATATTGATGCAGAGGAAGAAGAGCGTAGCAAGAACGCATCGGACCCCATCAATACAATTCCTAATCAAAAGGCTACCGACCCTAAAAAGAAAGTGAAAACCAAGAAAGCTAAGTAAGGTTTCAGCATGAATAAAGACTTTCTGAAATATCAGGCTCAGACTACCCCCCACCCTTTGGGTATGCAAATTTCCCATGCAAAAGGGAGTTATATCTATGACACCAGCGGTAATGCACATCTTGATTTCGTGGCCGGAGTTTCCGCTTGTAGCCTTGGACATTGCCATCCGAAGGTGGTAGAGGCGATATCGGAACAAGTTCAGAAATATATGCACGTTATGGTCTATGGCGAGTATGTACAATCCCCAGCCGTTGCTTATACCAAACTATTGGCGGAACAATTACCACGTCCCTTGAAAACGACATATTTGGTCAATTCTGGAACTGAGGCCATAGAAGGAGC
Source organism: Maribacter aestuarii (assembly GCF_027474845.2). Classification (NCBI taxonomy): domain Bacteria; kingdom Pseudomonadati; phylum Bacteroidota; class Flavobacteriia; order Flavobacteriales; family Flavobacteriaceae; genus Maribacter; species Maribacter aestuarii. Next base: position 3,142,600 of record NZ_CP107031.2, on the reverse strand, counting down.
CCTAAAACTTGCGCGGCGTTATACCGGTAGGACTGAAATCATTGCTGCGCATAACGCCTATCATGGAAATACTATGGGAAGCCTTAGCCTCATGGGTTTTGAAGACCGAAAAAGTGTTTTTAGGCCTTTACTGCCCGATGTTGCCTTTATTCATTTCAATATAGAACAAGAATTGCAACGAATTACGGAGAAAACGGCATGCGTCGTATTAGAAACGATACAAGGAGGAGCAGGATTTATATTACCCAAAAACGGATACTTGAAAAAAGTAAGGGAGCGTTGCAACAATGTAGGAGCTTTACTGATTTTGGATGAAATACAACCAGGATTCGGCCGTACGGGCACCTTGTTCGCTTTTAGACATTATGATTGTATTCCAGATATTTTAGTGATGGGTAAGGGTATGGCTTCAGGCCTACCTGTAGGTGCATTTACATCAAGCTCCAAAATTATGGGCGCTCTTCAAGACAAACCCAAATTAGGACATATTACTACTTTCGGTGGGAATCCGGTTATCGCAGCTGCCTGTCTCGCTACGATGAAGGAACTACTTAACTCCGATTTAATACCGGCCACCTTAGCAAAAGAAGAGCTTTTTCGTAATTTATTGGTGCATCCAAAAATTAAGGAAATAAGGGGCAAAGGTTTAATGCTTGCCCTTATTCTCGAAAATGACGTGGAAGTCAATCATTTGGTCATGCAGGCCAAGGAAAAAAACCTGATACTTTTTTGGTTATTATTTGAACCCAAGGCCGTAAGAATCTCCCCTCCCCTAACCATCTCCAACCAGGAAATTGAACAAGGTTGTGCCATAATTCTGGATATTTTAAATGGCCCGTTACAATAACTTGTTAACTAATTTGTTAATAATATAGCCACTGTTGACCAATAAAAATACCGTCAAAGGCTTACTTTTAAATCCGTAGTGTAACTAAAATGTTTCTATGGCGTTAGAATCTAACGAAAGACCAGACCAGCCCATTACCAAGTTCGAATCAATGTTAAAGACCGATGATGTCTACTTCTTTGATGCCGAGGACTTTGAGGACATCATCCATCATTATCTAAATAACGGTAAAGTCTCTTTAGCCAAGAAAGGTATTAAAATAGGGTTACAGCAACATCCTGGTTCTATAGAATTAAGGCTATTAAAGGTGGAGGTGATGGTTTTTGAAAATGACCTTTCCGGCGCCGAGCTTCTTTTGAACGAGCTACAACTTCTAGACGCCCATAACGAAGAAATCTATATTCAAAGAGCCAATATCTATTCAAAAAAGGATAATCATGAAGGGGCCATAGAACTGCTTCAAAAAGCACTTAACCTTTCCACTAACAGTTTTGATATTTATTCCCTCTTAGGTATGGAATATCTTTTTATGGACGATTTTAAACTAGCCAAGGAAAGTTTTATGCGCTGTGTCGATTTTGATGACCAGGATTACTCATCGCTTTACAATGTAGTTTACTGTTTCGAATTCTTGGAAGATTATGACGGTGCTATTTTATACCTTAATGAATACTTGGAACGTAACCCCTATTGTGAAGTGGCGTGGCACCAATTGGGGAAACAATATTATCTTAAAGAAATGTATGTTGAAGCTTTGGCTGCATTTGATTTCGCCATTATCTCCGACGATTCTTTTATAGGTGCGTATTTTGAAAAAGGTAAGGTCTTGGAGAAACTTGGAAAGTATGAGGAGGCCATTGAAAACTACGAGACTACCATTAGCATTGAGGATCCTACTTCCCATGCCTTTTTAAGGATTGGAAAGTGTTATGAAAAACTAAAGAACAGTGAAATGGCGCGGTATTACTTTTACCAAACTGTTCACGAAGACCCATTATTGGACAAAGGCTGGCTTGCCATCACAAATCTCCACTTTGGCAAAAAGAATTTTGATAAGGCATTACATTATATCAACAAGGCATTGAATATAGATGGAGAGAATCCGCTTTATTGGAAAAAATGTGCCAATATCCATATGGCCTTGAATAACTATGACCAGGCAGATTTTTCGTTCAAGCAGGTCGTGGAACTAGGCAACTATGAATTGGATACTTGGTTACAATGGGCGGATGCGGTGCATATAAATGGTGATACCGTGGGAGCCCTTCAGATACTTGCCCAAGGCCGAGAGTTCTATCCGAAAAACCATAAAATAGCCTACAAAACTGTAGGTTATCATATGCATTTAAATGATGACATCAACGCACGTATTGCTTTATTAGATGCGCTTAGATTGGACAAAAAACACAAACACTTATCTTTCTTCAACAGTCAATTTCCAGAATACCGTGATTCCGAATGGATAAAAGCTATATTAGCCGACTACAAAAAAGCTTCTTGATACTTTTCGGATTTTATGAATACCAGAAAAATTAAGGATTATGTTTTTATAACACTAAAAGGTGTTGCTATGGGTGCCGCGGATGTTGTTCCTGGTGTGTCCGGAGGGACCATTGCGTTTATCTCAGGTATCTATGAAGAATTGATTACATCAATAAACAATATAAACCTAGGCCTTTTTAAATCATTAAAAACCGATGGTTTTAGCGGATTTTGGAAAGTGGCCAACGGTAATTTTCTATTGGCTTTGTTTATAGGCATTTTCATAAGTCTTTTCTCATTGGCTACTCTGGTGAGTTGGTTATTGGAAAATGAACCTATTCTTTTATGGTCCTTCTTTTTTGGACTGGTAACGGCCAGTGTTTTCTTTGTTGGTAAAGAAATTACCAAATGGAACCTAAGCGCTATAATTGCCGTTATCCTTGGTGTGCTTATAGCTTTTTATATTACCACCTTACCTCCTAACCGGAATATTGATAGTCTTCCCTTTATGTTCCTATCTGGCGCGTTGGCTGTTTGCGCCATGATTTTACCCGGAATATCAGGTGCTTTTATTTTGGTGCTGTTAGGCTCTTATAAAACCATCCTGGATGCTGTTCATGAAAAGGATTTTAAAGTAATCGTCACAGTTGCCTTTGGGGCTATTTTTGGTCTTTTAAGTTTTGCCCGACTTTTAAAATGGATGTTCAGCAATTACAAGAATTTGACATTGGCACTACTAACCGGTTTCATCGTCGGATCTTTAAATAAAATCTGGCCTTGGAAAAGGGTCTTGGAAACTAAGGTTTTTGGTGAGAAAATAATCATCATCGATACCAACACCTCACCGTTCAATTATGAAGGTGATCCTCAAATATTGTATGCCATTATAGCAGCGCTCGTAGGTTTTTCCCTTATTTTTATCTTGGAAAAATCAGCTTCAAAAAAGTAAGAGCCATTCTGCATGAATAAACCCAGAACCTTTATTGATAAGTTATTTTTAGTTATCAAGGGACTTTGCATGGGTGCTGCGAATAAAGTTCCAGGGGTATCTGGTGGAATTGTAGCATTTGTTGGTGGATTTTACGAAGAATTTATCTACTCGCTTCAAAAAATTAACGCTAAGGCTTTCAAGCTTATTATTGCGGGTAGGTTTAAGAGCTTTTACCGCTATGTGAACGGTTCGTTCCTAACCCTCTTGATTTTTGGGATGTTGGTCAGTTATTTTAGTGTGTCCAAGGTCTTGGACTACTTTCTCGAAGAAAAAGAGCTTTATGTCTGGTCCACTTTTTTTGGAATGATTCTCGGTTCAATTTATTATATCGCCAAAGATTTCGAGAATTGGACCAAAAGAACGGTATCCGCTGCAATTATTGGCCTGCTGGTAGGAGTTGCAATTAGCTTTTTGAGTCCTGCAAAAGAGAACGACAACTTGTTGTTCATATTTCTTTGTGGTATGATTAGTGTATCCGGGATGACGCTTCCCGGTCTTTCAGGCTCATTCATTCTTATACTATTGGGTAATTATGTCCTATTGCTAGTGGACAGCGTAAATGCGCTTTATGATACCCTTGCGGAAATTGTACAGGGTAACTTTAGTTTTGTGAACAATTCGATACGTTTACGCACCCTTAAAATATTAGTTGTTTTCACCTTAGGCTCTGCGACCGGTCTCGTTACGCTTTCCCATATCCTTAGCTACGTACTTAAACACTACAAGCATTTATCCACCGCAGTAATCCTCGGTTTTATAACAGGTTCTTTGGGAGTAGTTTGGCCGTGGAAAAAAACTATATTCAAAACGGATATGGATGGTACCTTGTATTTGGATTCTAATGGAAAGGCAATCATCGTCAATTATGAGCGTTTTCTCCCTAATTTAGAAAACTTTGAAACGTGGTGGGCCCTTTTCTTTATTTTATTCGGAATAAGCATCTTGTTACTTTTAGATTGGTATGGAAAAAACAGAAAACGAATGGTTTAGGTTCGGGTTGATTGGAAAGAATATTTCCTATTCGTTTTCAAGGGGTTATTTTGCTCAGAAATTCGAAGCTTTGAACATGCAGCAGCATGTTTACGAAAATTTTGATTTGAAAGAAATAACGGAGTTTCCAAGTTTGATGAAGAACAATGCTGAGATCAAGGGACTCAATGTAACCATTCCTTACAAAGAGCTGATTATACCTTACCTGGATGAATTGCGGGATTCCGCAAAGAAAATTGGAGCGGTAAATACGATTAAAGTAGAAGATGGAAAACTAATTGGTTTTAATACCGATGCCTATGGTTTTGAAAAATCCTTAGCCCCTTATCTTAAGGAACATCATAAGAAAGCTCTCATTTTAGGTACGGGAGGTGCATCAAAAGCGATAGCCTACGTATTGACTAATTTGAATATTCCATTCAAATTTGTATCCAGAACCGGAAGGAACAATGGCTATACCTATGATGATTTGGATGCTGATATACTCAATGAGCATAAAATCATCATTAACTGTTCACCCGTAGGAACCTTTCCTGACGTAACAGAAAAACCTGCTATTCCCTATACCGCTATCGGTAATCGTCATTTACTATTCGATTTAATCTACAACCCTAAGAAAACTGCTTTTTTGTTAAAAGGAGAAGAACAAGGAGCAACAGTTCTTAACGGATTGAAAATGCTAGAATTACAAGCGGAAAAGGCATGGGAAATTTGGAACGAGTAGTTCTGTATAATTATATAAATCTTCAAAAATAGTGAAGTGCCTGTGATGCCCAATTCCAATTTCCCCATTCAAATCAACTGGGTCATATAGACCTAACTGTCCCAAAAAGAACTTCTATATTCTTTGCATTTGTTAAGGTTGTCACTATCTTGTAAAAACCTAATTATGGATGATGCCTGAAGATAACGAACAACAACTGCCAAAAATAGAGGCAGAAGAAAATAACACGTCAACTGCCAAAAACGAAAAAGATGTTTTGGAGAAAACCGGCGAGGAAATAACCGTTGAAGGAGAAAAATCGCCTGAATCGATAAATGCGGAAAAAAGGGACAAGATAAAAATTGAAGTACCAGAAAAAACGAGCGAACCACTTACGAAAGAGGATGACCATGTTGTAGAAAAGGAAGCACAAACTGGCGAAAAGTCTGCAGATGCCGACACTGAATCCATAAGTCAGGACAACGCACTAGATGAAATAGACGAAAGCAACGCCGAGGACGCAGAGGATAAGGACACGGAGAAGAGACATCAGATACCTTTGTTGGACTACCATGCCATGAGCATGGAAAATTTGGTAGGAGAACTGCAAAAGCTGGTACGTAATGAAAAAGTACAGGCCATAAAAAAGCATGTTGATGGCATCAAGGAAGAGTTCAACCTAAAATTTCAGGAATTCATTGATGGTAAAAAGGAAGATTTTGTTGCCAATGGTGGAAACGAAATTGATTTTAGGTACAATTCCGTCACCAAAAGACAATTCAATGAAGTCTACAGCGATTACAGGGAAAAACGAAATCAGTATTATAAAAATCTAGAGAAAAGCCACAAAGAAAATTTGGCCTATCGGTTGGAACTCATAGAAAGTCTTAAAGGTTTGGTAAACGTTGAAGAGGATATCAACACAACCTATAAGAATTTTAAGGATATTCAGGAAAAATGGCGTGAAGCCGGACCAATCCCAAAGAATGAATACAACAACGTTTGGCGTACCTATCATCACCATATCGAAATCTTCTATGATTTCCTTCACCTCAACCGAGAGCTACGAGATTTAGATTTTAAGCACAATCTGGAGGAAAAACAGAAAATAGTGGATCGTGCCGAAACGTTGGCCGTAGAACCGGATTTGAACAAGGCATTTAGAGAACTACAGGTACTTCATAAAATTTGGAAAGAGGATATTGGACCCGTAGGGAAAGAACATAGAGAAGCGATTTGGAACCGCTTTAGTGCAGCTACTAAAGCCATACACGAAAGAAGACAAGAATATTTTAAAAACCTCGATAAACTTAGTGAACAAAATCTTGAACGGAAGAATGAGATTATAAATGAAATATTAGAGCTGTCCAAAAATGTTTCTGATAACCATAGAGCCTTGCAGGGTCAGATTAAACAACTGGAGGCACTTAGGGAGTCCTTTTTTAAAGCGGGCAAAGTTCCCCAAAAGGATAACGAAAGGACCTGGACTTCTTTCAAGGATGCGGTAAGGACATTTAATAAGAATAAAAATGCATTCTACAAAAATTTAAAAAAATCACAGCAGGAGAATCTGGATAAGAAAAGGGCTTTATTAGAAATTGCCGTTTCGCTGAAGGATAGTGAGGATTTTGACACGGCTACCTCCGAAATGAAGCGAATTCAGAGTGAATGGAAAAAAATAGGACATGTGCCTAGAAAGTATTCCGATAAACTTTGGAAGGAATTTAAGGCTGCCTGCAACCATTATTTTGATAGGATACAGAAAACCAAAAACAGTGCTTTTAAAGAGGAACAGGAAAACCTTAAGCATAAAGAAGAAATTATGCTGCGGTTGAAGGAATTTCAGCTGAGCGGAAAAAAAGAACAGGACCTACAAACGATTAAAGCGTTTATAGGGGAATGGAAAAAATATGGACATGTACCCTTCAAGAAAAAAAGCATCAATCAAAAATTCAACAAAATTGTTGATGCACTTTTCCAGAAAATGGATATCACGCAACAAGAATCGGAGTTGTTGAAATATGGGAACAAAATCCAGCAACTTAAAGAAAATGATAATCAGGAGCGTGCCATACAAAATGAGCGTAGTTTTATCCGAAAGAAGATCGAAGAAAGTAAAAATGAAATCCGTCAACTGGAAAATAACCTACAGTTCTTTTCCAATGCTTCCGAGGACAACCCTATTGTGCAAGATGTCATAAAAAAAGTTGAGGGTCATAAAGAAGCGTTGGAGTCTTGGAAAGCAAAACTGAAAAAGTTGAATATTTTAAAGAATAATCTTTCGAAGGAAGCCGAGGAAGATACCAGCTCAGAAGAGGAATGAAATCAGTGCCAATGACAAAAAGACTACTTCAAGGTTTTTTAATACTCATCACGAGGGTAATCTTTTCATGTAATGAAAAAATCAATAAACAAGCGATTGAATTGCTCGCCCCGACTGGTTGAATAAAATTACTTTATTAACCGCAAGGGATTCCTTGTTTTTTTGAAAACCAATCTCTGGGTTTATTCTCCAATCTATAGTTTTAAGGGGCATATCTATTTTAGATTTAACAAGAGATAGTTACAAGTATCTTATATCTGATTTTAGTTGATCTTAGTTTGGGAAGTCCTCATATATGAAAATGCATTGATTCATATTTGAAACTCTTAGATTACATTTTACGAAATTAAGTCAAAGTAGAATGACTAATTGGTACTTTTTAGCAAGCAAAATTTTCATTGGATACATTTTCCGCCTCGCAATATTCAACTATCTTGACTGCGTCAAATAGAAAACTTAAATATTGAACCTCAATTATATCATCTTCACTTTTCTGATACTTTCGCCATTAGTGGATTCTTATTTTAAAACATGTAAAGGGGAAATTAAAGAGAATTTACTAAACCAAGAACAGACTTCCCCACAAGAACAAGCTTTTGAAGTACTCAAAATCAAGTGTAACACTTGTCATGCCACAAAAAGGAAGACCGATATTTTTACAAAAGCCAATATGGACTCGTTTGCGGTGGACATTCATAAACAAGTATTCGTTAAGCAAAAAATGCCAAAAGGCAGAAAGGTGAAGTTAACCGAAGAAGAACTCGAAACTTTGGAACGCTGGCTGGAACTTACTTTGGCAAAAAAATAAAACAAAAAAAGAGCCCAATTGGGCTCTTTTTCTAATTTCTAACTGGAACTATTTGGCAACATTGACCGCTCTGGTCTCACGTATAACGGTAACCTTAACCTGACCCGGATAGGTCATGTCCGTCTGTATTTTTTGGGATATTTCAAAGGAGAGTTCGGCTGCCTTATCATCACTCACCTTTTCGCTCTCCACAATAACCCTAAGCTCGCGTCCGGCCTGGATGGCATACGCTTTCTGAACACCCCCAAAGCCAAATGCAATTTCCTCTAGGTCTTTTAGTCGTTGTATATAAGAATCCAAAACCTGCCTTCTCGCTCCGGGTCGCGCACCACTAATGGCATCACATACCTGCACGATGGGCGATATTAAAGTTTTCATTTCTATCTCATCGTGGTGGGCTCCAATGGCATTGCATACTTCCGGTTTTTCGCCGTATTTTTCTGCCCATTGCATACCTAATATAGCATGTGGCGTTTCTACCTCAGCCTCGGTATTAGGCACTTTTCCAATATCATGAAGTAATCCCGCGCGTTTGGCAATCTTCGGGTTCAGACCCAGTTCGGAAGCCATAACTCCACATAATTTCGCCACCTCTCTCGAGTGCTGTAAAAGGTTTTGTCCGTATGAGGAACGATACTTCATACGACCTACCGCCTTAATTAGTTCTGGATGTAAACCATGAATTCCTAAATCAATTACAGTCCGCTTTCCAATCTCTACGATTTCCCCTTCAATCTGCTTCTCTGTCTTCTTTACGATTTCTTCTATTCGAGCTGGGTGTATTCTACCGTCCGTAACTAACTTGTGCAATGATAAACGTGCTACCTCGCGCCTTACGGAATCAAAACAAGAAAGTATGATGGCTTCAGGGGTATCATCAACAATTATTTCCACCCCTGTGGCCGCCTCCAAAGCTCTAATATTTCGACCTTCCCTGCCAATAATGCGACCTTTAACATCATCAGATTCAATGTTAAACACAGAAACACAGTTTTCCACCGCTTCTTCGGTTCCTATGCGTTGAATGGTGTTGATCACGATTTTACGAGCCTCCTGTTGGGCGGTAAGTTTCGCCTCTTCTACAGTGGACTGTATGTAACCCATGGCATCTGACTTGGCAGTTTCCTTCAGACTTTCCGTAAGCTGGTTCTTGGCATCGTCCGCCGATAAACCGGATATGACTTCCAATTGCTGTACCTGGCTTTTATGAAGCTTTTCAAGCTCTGCCTGCTTCTTTTCATAAAACTCCTTTCGGTGCTCCACTTCCTTAAGCTTTCCTTCCAAACTGGCATTCAATTGTTTATTGCGTGAAAGCTCTCCGCTTACCTGAGATTCCTTGTCCCGAGTCCGCTTTTCAGCCTCGTTTATTTTTTTGTCTTTCCCTATGATTACTTTTTCGTGCTCCGCTTTGAGCTCCAAAAACTTTTCCTTTGCCTGGAGTATCTTATCCTTTTTAATACTCTCGCCCTCAACGTTCGCCTCCTTTAAAATCCTTGTGGCCTCCCGCTTTGCATTGGCTATGGTCTTAGATGCTTTACCCTTTTCCATGAACTTGGCAATTGCAAAACCTATTGCCAGACCAACTATACCGGCTATTATCATTATTGTACTATCCATAGTGTAAATTAATTATATAAAAAAAGCCCACATTGGAGAAGTTTTGTACAAACTCCAGAAAACAGGTTTAGGGCTAACAGACTGATCAAGGGTCCTTATACTAGTAAGGCATGCTTTTACAATCTAAACTCACCCTTTTTAAACAAATTAATGTTGAGTTCGTCAAAAGGTATTACCAATGTGGGCAGTAACTTAATGTATTTTAAAGAACGTTTTTTATTAAAAGCTAATTTTAGAATTCACAAGTTCGCTTAAGGCCCGCAAACGGTCCTCTACCTCTTTAGTTCCTTCTGTCTGCTCTATGCCTTTCTGCTCAATTTTGGACGCAAACTGTAACGCGCACATGGCCAAAACATCTTGCTTATCCCTAACGGCATAGTTCTGCACAAATTTCTTGGCCAACTGTTCAATGTTTTTGGCTGCTTTCCGTAAACCTTCCTCTTGATCGGGATCAATCGTCAAAGGATATACCCTATCCGCAATGGAAAGCTTTATTTTGAGCTTTTCTGACATATGTTTTAAACATTATTCCGCAAGTTGGGCTATGCAATAGTCCAAATCCCGTATTAATGTATTTATTTTAAGCTTAGCTTCTGTCTTATTCGTATTACTGCCAAGCATTGAATTTGCAAGTTTGAGCGATTTGTATTTTTCCTCCCATTCCGAAACCGTTTTGTCCGCGTTTTCCTTATTTGATTTGAAGGTCATCAACTCGTTTTCCAAATTTTGATTAGCCTTTTGCAATACTTCCAACCTATGAAGCAGCTTGCTAATTTTGTTTTCTAAGGAATCAACAATTTGTATTAATTCGCCCATTTTCAAATACCATGCTATTTACACAAAGTTAACATACATAGGAGGACTTAGCAATACTTTTTTCAAATAATCTTACAAGTTTACATAAAAGCCCAAAAACACTTATGCCTGAGCATATTAACACATTTCACCTCTACAACTTTTAGGAATTCAGCGCGTTTAATTATTTTCGCATCAACTTATCTTAGCTATGAAGAAAATTGCCATCGGATTCCTTTTTCTTTCCGTGCTCATGCTCAGGGCCCAAGGAGATTATCCCCAAGATGCTTTTAGGCCTCCATTGGATATTCCAATAATTTTGGCAGGAACTTTTGGAGAGCTCCGCTCCAATCATTTTCATTCGGGTATCGATATTAAGACACAACAAAGGGAAGGACTACCTGTTAATGCCATTGGAGAAGGAACGGTTACCAGAATCAAAGTTTCCCTTTGGGGGTATGGTAAGGTTATCTACATTGCCCATCCCAATGGTTACACTTCGGTATACGGGCATCTTCAAAAATTTTCCCCTAAAATAGAGGAGTACATAAAAAAAATTCAATACCAGAAAAAATCTTTTGAAGTAGAGGTGTTTCCCGACTACGGTGAGGTAAAAGTGGACAAGGGAGAGCTAATTGCCTATAGCGGAAATACGGGCGGTTCCTCCGGCCCGCATCTCCATTTTGAAATTAGAAGTAGCATATCCGAGAAGCCAACCAACCCTTTACTTTACGGTATTGATGTTCCGGATGCTACAAATCCAATCTTGGAAAAACTTTTCATTTATCCCCTTTCTGAAAATTCACTGGTAAACCAAAGTCAAGAAAAAGTACAAGTGGACTTTACAAAGCAATCGGATGGCACTTTTCTGGCTGATAAGGTGAATGCTATCGGAAAAATCGGTGTTGGCTTTATAGGTTTTGACCGGCAGGATATGGCGGCGAACAGAAACGGAATTTATGCCGCGTCACTTACAGTAAACGGAAAGGTATACACGTCCTATGATTTTGAATCCTTTTCATTCGGTGAAACAAGATACATTAACACCTTAATAGATTATGAACACCTAGGACGCTATAGGCAGCGAATACAAAAATGCTTTAAAACACCTGGGAACTATCTGAGCATATACAATGAACTATACAATAATGGCATAATAGAGATTAGGGAAGGCTTAAGTTATAATATCACCTTGCTTATTGAGGATTTGCAGGGAAACAAAGCACAGCTGACCATCCCTGTTGAAGGTAATAAGGAAGAGCGGAAAGTAGCCAAAGAAAACCTTAAAACGGACTATTATGTGAGAGCCAAGAAACCCAATAATTTTGACCTAGAAGGTGCCAAGGTCTATTTTCCTGCCAATACCTTTTATGAGGATTTCTATATTGATTTGAAAAAAGGAAAAGACACGGTTACCGTTCATACCAACACTGTGCCAGCACACCGTAATTTTACCTTAACTTTTGATGCTAGCGACTATTCCCCGGAAGAACAAAAAAAATTGTTTATAGCACGATTGGACGCCAAATTAAGACCCAGTCACCTAAATACGTATAAACGCGCAGGCATCTTCACCGCTAGAACAAGAAACCTAGGTACCTACACCCTTGCCAAGGACACCGTACCACCAGTCATTAAAACCAAGAATTTTAAGGAAAAGCAATGGCTAAATAACTATAAGTACCTTAGTGTTTATATTTCCGATGACCTTAGTGGTGTTGATACGTATACCGCAACCCTAAACGGGGAATGGATACTGATGGAATACGAGCCGAAGAGAAATACATTGACCTATAATTTTGACGACAGGATTCTAGACAAGAAACAATGTGTGCTGAAAGTTACCGTTACAGATAATGTAGGAAATCAAAACACTTTGACTACTTCGTTCTATAGAAAATAAACCGTTTGAAATTTTGTGCCACAATTATCCTTTATTTGTTACTGTGCCATATCACCTGTTCAGCGCAAACGGCAACTATTACGGGCGTCGTCCTGGATGAGAATCGAAACCCATTACCGAGTGTAAACGTAACTTCCGAAAACACTGGCACTTCTACCGACGATAACGGTTTTTACCTTTTACAAATTTTCGCAGATAAGGAGACCTCAATTATATTTTCGCATTTGGGACATGAAGATGTACGTTTGGAAAAGTTAATTCTTACTACGAACGAAACATTCGAATTCAATCCTATTTTGAAAACGAACGTAACACAGATAGACGAGGTTACGGTTTCGGCAACGGGTGACAAGAAAGTGACCGGTATTTTGTCCATCTCCACTGAAGATGTCCGAAAAATACCAGGAGCTAATGCAGGCGTTGAGAATATTTTAAAACTTTTGCCGGGTGTTTCCTCCAATAATGAGCTGAGCACCCAGTACTCGGTAAGAGGGGGCAACTATGACGAAAATTTGGTATACATAAACGAAATAGAAGTCTACCGGCCTTTCCTAATACGTTCCGCACAACAAGAAGGGCTTAGTTTTGTGAACAGTGACATGGTGCAGGATGTAAAATTTTCTGCCGGTGGATTTCAAGCCAAATATGGGGATAAACTATCATCGGTACTGGATATTACCTATAAAAACCCTTCGCAGTTCTCAGCTCAAGGAGATATCAGCCTATTGGGATTAAGTACAAGTTTGGAAACTATATCAAAAAACAAGAAATTTAGCAGCGTATCCGGTTTGCGATACCGTAGCAATTCCATGTTGGTAAACTCGCAACAAACCCAAAGTAATTTCAATCCCGCTTTTACGGATGTTCAAAGTTACTTTACCTATCGGTTTTCAGAGAAGTTCGATTTAAATTTCCTCGGGAATTTTTCTGTAAACAATTACAAAAACGAACCTATCGAGCGCCAAACCAATTTTGGGACTATAGATGACCCAAGGTCTTTAACGGTATTCTATGAGGGAAGGGAAAGAAACAAATACACCACGACCTTTGGCGCTCTAAAGGGTAATTATTACGTAAATGATAAAACGACCTTGAAATTTATATCATCATTGTACCATACCGTGGAAGAGGAGTTCTCAGATGTTTTCGCCTTCTATGAATTGGGAGACATAAATGACGACTCCAACAACCTAAATCCCGAGACAGGCAATGATAACCGAGGTATTGGCTCCCAATTCAATAGGAGTAGGAACAATCTGGACGCTTTAATTTTCAATCTAAACCATAGAGGGCATCATAAGCGAGATGGCTTCCTACTAGAATGGGGAATTAAATATACCCATGAGGACATACGGGACCAATTAAGAGAGTCGGAATTTATAGATTCTGCGGGATTTTCAATCAGACCACCACGGGAAGAGTTCATGAACAATCAACCGGAAGAGCCTTTTGAGACGCCCTTGGTTCCTTACACGGGTATAGATGCCACCAACTTTGTAAAAACCAATAGATTTTCTGGATTCTTACAAATGGGAAGACGGACACAGTGGAAGAGCAACGATTTATACTATAATCTTGGACTTCGATTACACCATTGGACCGTTAGCGGAACCAACGTGGAAAAAGTGTCTCAAACGATTATTAGTCCAAGAGCTCAATTTGCAATCAAACCGGACTGGGACAAGGACATGTTATTCCGATTTTCTGCAGGAATATACCAGCAACCACCATTTTATAGGGAACTAAGGGATAGCGTGGGAAGTATTAACCCAAACGTAAAAGCGCAAAAGTCTTTTCACGTAGTACTAGGAAATGAATATAGTTTTAATCTATGGGAACGTCCGTTTACACTGAACAGTGAGGTGTATTATAAAAAGTTGACAAACATAAATCCCTACACATTAGACGATGTAAGAATACGCTACGCGGCTAATAATAGTACAGAAGCTTATGTATATGGTGCCGAAATGCGATTGTACGGTGCCTTTGTACCTGGTACAGAATCTTGGATGAGCATTGGGTTTTTAAGAACCGAAGAAAATATCAATAATAGAGGATATATTCCCCGGCCCACGGATCAACGATTTAAACTTGGCATATTGTTCCAAGATTACATTCCTTCCATACCGGATATTAAAATGCATATGAACCTTGTATATATGACGGGAGTACCTGGTGGTTCTCCGAGTTACGCGAATCCCTACGAATTTCAGAATAGATTAAGAGATTATAAACGTGCGGATTTAGGAATTTCCTATATTTTTGTAGGAAAAGATAAAACGTTCAGTGAGGAGCATTGGCTGCACCAGTTCAAAAACCTAAGTCTTGGTTTGGAAATTTTTAATCTCTTTAATAATCAAAACTCCATAACGAATACTTGGGTGAGGGATGTGGATAGTAAGAATGAATTTGCAGTTCCCAATTTCCTGACTTCAAGAATCTTTAACGTTAGATTACAAGTACGCCTTTAAAAATGATTAAAAAAATAGCTTTATTTTTCTTTATTAGTACCATGGCTGTAAGTGCCCAAAAGAACATTTACGAAAGTTCACGTTTTGATGAGCTAAGCAGTGACCACGAAGTGCTGGCCATACTTCCATTCTTAACGAATTTGGAGTTAAGGGACGATGCCAGCCCAGAAGATTTAAAGTCCTTGGAGGAAAAAGAAGGTTATGCCGTACAGGATGCTTTCGAGACCTATTTCTCTAAACGTAAAAAAAGAAAAAATTTCCGGTTCAATTTCAGAATATTAAGAATACCAAAGCGATATTGTCCCAGAATGGTATCGATTATAAAAATATTGACGTGTATACCGTTAAGGAGTTAAGTTCGATCCTAAATGTTGATGGTATCATAAGCGGAACTTTAGATTTGAACGTGCTGCTCTCCAAAGGTGTACCTACTGAATTCAGTTTTGCGGATTATTTTTCGGGCAATGCCAATTATGGGAGAATTGGTGTAAAAATAAGCGATGGCGATACAGGAAAGCTTCTCTGGAAATATGAAAAGGAAATAAACAAGAAAACCGGTAGGAACACTACTGATCTTATCGATAGAATGATGAAGTTGGCAATTCGTAAGTTTCCATACGAAAGGGAACGAAAAAAAGATAGGAAGAAAAAGGAATAGGCCATTTAGTCCTGCGTGAATTCTTTCAAAACCCCAATCGTATAATCCACCTCCTCTTTGGTGTTGTACTTTGAAAAAGAGAATCTCAAAGAAGGTTTTTTAAGGTCTTCTTCCGATAAAATCTCGGACAGCACGTGCGAGCCTTTATCACTTCCAGACTGGCAAGCACTGCCTTTTGAGCAGGCAATTCCCTTCATGTCCAAGTGAAATAAAAGCATAAGCCCTTTTTGAGCGGAAATGGGCAGGCAAACATTTACCAGTGTATAGGTGCTTTTGTCCAAATCCCCAGAGTGACCATTGAATTTTGCTTCGGGAATTTCCGTTTTAATTCGTTCAATAAAATAGCTCTTTATCTCCGTAACATACTCTCTCTCAGCAGATAAATTGTCATACGCCAGTACGAACGCTTCTTCCAGACCTACAATATTGTGAAGGGATTCTGTCCCAGCCCTAAAACCACGCTCCTGAGAACCACCGGATATCATGCATCCCAATCCAGAATTTTTTCGGATAAAAGCAAAACCAATCCCCTTCGGACCATGAAACTTATGGGCCGCCGCCACTAAAAAATCAACTGGGATTTCCTGTACGTCCCAAGGATAATGACCAATGGATTGTACCGTATCCGAATGAAAGAGGGCATTATTATCCTTTACGAGTTTTGTAATAGTAGGCAAGTCAATTTTATTACCAATCTCATTGTTCACATGCATAAGGCTCACCAACTTCTTGGAAGCATCCTTTTTCAACAAGGCCTCCAAATTATCCGTATCTGGATTTCCATAAGCATCAAGATTAACGAACCACAGGCTAATATCCCCCTTATCCCTTAACTCTTCCACCGTATGTAGGACTGCATGATGTTCTATCTTAGAAGTGATGATTGTCGTAACTCCCAAATCCCTTACGGCACACCTTAAAATCATATTATCCGCCTCTGTGCCTCCGGAAGTAAATATAATTTCGGAAGGTTGGGCGTTCATATATTTAGCTACTGTCTTTCGGGCGCTTTCAACGGCAGTCTTCGCCGTGCGGCCGAAACTATGGGTAGATGAGGGATTACCATAACAGTGGTTTAAAGCTTCCTGCATCTTAGAAATGACTTCTGGCCTTACTTGTGTAGTTGCCGCGCTATCCAAATAAACATTTTTCATGATCCCGAGGTCTAAATTTGCTGGCTTCAAAAATAGCCCAAATAAAGTTAATTTACACTTAAATGGGATTCAACCTTTAAAGCTGTTTCCAATATTTCGTTTAAATTTGAAAGATGAAAAAACTTCTGTTTCTTGCCCTTTTTACCTTAATGCTGTCTTGTGATGATGGCGACCTTCAGATAGAGACGGTGGATTTTGACAGCATTACTACCGTTCAAAGTTGTGGTGATGTTTCCGTGAGCAGCTCCAACTTTTTATTTAAGATTAATGGGGACGAAGCACTTATTGTAGAACTCCCCAGTGGCCTTTTAAAAAATGAGGTTTCGACTACAGACATTAAACGTGAACTAGATACTTCTACCAAAGTGACCTACCGTATATTTTCCGATAATGTTACGTTGGCATACTTTTGTGACGAGTTACCACCCCTTACCCCTAGTGTAGTGGAAGAAATCGAAGCCAGTGCCGGCTTCGTTTTAATAACGACCGTTGCGGGAGAAGGAGATACTTTTGTACATACTATAAGATTAAGCGAAATCTCCTTCGTAAACAAGGATGGTGATACAAGAATAACCGATTTACAAATCAATGAGTTCGGTACGGTAACCACGAGTCTTTAAGGTTACTTTTTAGAAGTTTTGAAAAATGTAAACTTCCGTTGCGCCTAGACCATACTTTTGGTAGTCCGCATCATAATATTTTACGTTGTCATATTTTTTAAAGAGGTAGTGTAACTCTTCTTTTAAGACTCCCGCTCCCACCCCGTGTATAAAAACAACCTTTTGTATACGCTTGGCAATGGCAAAATCCAATTGTCTTTTGGCCGTCTCCAATTGCAGGTTCAACATCTCAAAGTTGTCCATATTTTTAGGATTCTTGACCAATTGATTAATATGAAGGTCAACCTCCATTTTTGGTTGGTTTCGCTCTTTGGGTTTAAGTACGTTAGATTTTCTTTTTTTCGGATGCTCCTTCTCCTTTTTTACTTGCGACACTTCATAGTTACTCACCCTAATTTCGTCCGCCATTTTCACCAACTCCTGTCTTTGAAAAGTAAGGGGGAAGCCATCATCCGTATTGACCGTTATAGTATCTCCCTCAATTTTAGAAACGATACCGACTATGGTATCGTCTATTGCCTCAACTTTATCCCCTATTTCAAAAACGACCATGATTTTATTTTGAATCCACAAAAATAATGGTAATTTTCGGCTTGCGAATAGAATAACATATGCATCTGTTATCGGTATTTATTTTGGGTATAGAAAATTATATGCTTCCCTGTTTCACCAAAAAGCTATTTGGTTTTGACTGCCCGGGATGTGGACTACAGCGTTCTCTTGTTCATTTGGTAAAAGGAGAATTCGAGGCGGCCTTTGAGTTGTATCCCGCAATTTACCCAATGCTCTTTTTATTTGGCTTCTTAGCCCTAGATAAGATGTTCTCCTTTAGATTTTCAAATATAATCACCATAGTGTTGATGGTAACGACAGTAGCAACAATTTTGACCAATTATATATTAAAATTCATCTAACTAAACCTTAAAATTATGGAACAACAAAAATTGCCTAACGTAACGATTGCCCTTGTACTGAGCATCCTTTCATTTATTTGCTGCTGCTTTAGTATCGGAATTGGAGGTATTCTGTTATCGGGAATAGCGCTTTATTTAGTCAACAAAGACACAAAACTATACAGTCAAAATCCTGAAGACTACTCTAATTTCAGCACGTTGAAGACAACTAAAATCATTGCGATCATAGGACTTGTTCTTGGTGTGATCACGTTGTTATGGGCAATTTACTCCATTATTTCCATAGGAGGATGGGAAGCTTACATGGAGCAGCAAAAAGAAATTTACGAACAAATGGGCATCGAACTACAATAAGATATGTCTATACAACCACTACCTGGCGCTAGTAATGCGCTAACCTTTGGAATATTATCCATTGTATTGACCATTTTTTGTTGTGGACCCTTTGGGGCTATTTTCAGTATTATCGGTCTCAGCAATGCGAAGAAAGCGGAACAAGTGTATCAGTTGAATAGGGAAAACTATACGGGTTATGATAATGTAAAGACGGGTAGGATACTATCGTATATCGGACTTGGAATAGCCCTTGTATATTTGATAGGAACCATTATTTATTTTGGTGCAATTGTCGCTTTGATTATGTCCGAAGGGGGATTTAATTAATAATTGAACTGAAGAATTAAAAAAAAATCCCCGATAAATATATCGGGGATTTTTCTATTTTTTAAACTCTTTAAGTGTATTTATAATTATTGATACACAATCCAGCAATTCGTCTTTGGTCATGACCAAGGGCGGTGCAAACCGAATGATATTGCCGTGGGTTGGTTTTGCCAAAAGCCCATTTTCTTTTAACGCCATGCAAATATCCCAAGCCGTAGAACTTTCTTCGGTATCATTAATTAGAATAGCGTTCAATAACCCTTTACCCCTTATGCTTTTTACCAAATCGCATTCCGGTATAAATTTGTTGAGCTCTGATCTGAAGAGTTCCCCCAGTTCAAATGCATTTTCCGCAAGTTCTTCATTCTTTACCACTTCCAAAGCGGCTATTCCCACAGCTGCTGCAACGGGATTTCCACCAAAAGTACTACCATGGTTTCCAGGTCTTATTACCTCCATTACAGCATTGTTCGCCAAAACGGCTGATACAGGATACGCCCCTCCTGATAAAGCTTTGCCTAAAATAAGAACATCGGGTTTCACTTCCGGAGTACCGCTACAATGTTTATCGGCACAGGAGCAATTACCACAGGTGGCCAATAATCTGCCGGTCCTGGCAATACCAGTCTGTACTTCATCTGCGATAAAAAGCACATTGTATTTTTCACAAAGCGCCTTGGCACCACTCAGGTAACCATCAGAGGGAACAAAAACACCGGCCTCGCCTTGAATGGGTTCCACTAAAAATCCTGCTACATTCTTATTATTTTCTAAGGCTTCTTCCAAAGCCTTCAAATTGTCGTATTCGATTTTTAGAAATCCCTCCGTGTACGGACCAAAATTCTTACGCGCCACGGGGTCATTGGAAAATGAGATGATTGTAGTGGTTCGACCGTGAAAATTATTTTCGCAAACAATAATCTGCGCAGCGTTTTCAGGAATACCTTTCTTCTCGTAGGCCCACTTTCTGCATATTTTTACTGCGGTTTCAACTGCTTCCGCTCCAGTATTCATGGGCAAAAGCTTATCGTAATGAAAAGTTTCGGTCGTATACTTTTCAAACTTACCCAACATATCGTTGTAAAAGGCACGCGATGTCAACGTCAGGGTTTGTGCCTGATTCACCATGGCACCCACAATTTTTGGATGACAATGACCTTGGTTTACCGCGGAATAGGCAGAAAGAAAATCATAGTATTTTTTTCCTTCTACATCCCATACAAACACACCTTCCCCTCTATTTAATACAACGGGTAATGGGTGGTAGTTGTTTGCTCCGTACTTGTTCTCTAAATCTATCGCCTGTTGCGATGTTATTTGTTCTAAAACAGCCATTTTAATTTTTAATTAAATTGATAAAATAACCATTCCTTCAGTACCTTTATCCTTTCAAATCCCGATGAGATCGGAACGAAAATTCAGCGTGGGAGAGAAATCATCCCTGTAGAACTGCTAAATTACTAAATAATTCAGTCAATCATCAAGGCTTTCGTTAAGGTCTTTATTTTTTCGTTTTATTTAGCAAAACGGACACCTGAAGCTCCAATCGCTTTACTTCCCTTAATATATCGTTCTTGTCCATCTGCATCCATATATAAAGTTTTAGCATACCCATAAAAATTATACACAGGAAACCTCCAGAGGCCCATTTGATAAGCCCGTTTGTTTCTTCGGTGTTGAAAAAACGTATCGTACAGAAAACAAAAACAATAAATATAAGGACGTGCATTACGGTCATAACACTTGCCAACCAACCTGTTTTCCCTTTATGCACCTCTCCTAATTTCCCAAAAAGATTCTGTTCATCCAAATCGTCATAAAATTTGGCTTCCTCGATACTTAAAGCTTCCTTTATTAATTCATCTATTTTCTCTTTTTCACCTTTCATAATTTATTTATTTAAGAATTGTCTTTAATTTTTCTCTTGCATGGAACAGTCTAGACTTGACAGTTCCTATAGAAATTTCCAAAATTTCACTTATTTCGTGCATTGAATAATCCTCTGTATAAAACAAGCGTAAGACTACTTGTTGATTTTGGGATAATTTACCAACCGCCCTATTCAATTTTTTAATTTCTTTATCCTTATCCTCATTTGGCTCTTCTTCGTTTAGCTTAAGGTGGTTGTACGTTTTTAGTCTTATCTTTTTAGTCTTTTCCTTTTTTAAAAAATCGATTGATCTTCGAGTTACTATTCGCATCGCCCAACATTCAAAGGTATTGGCATCTCGGATGGTATTGAGTTTGTTAATAATAATGCTCCAACTATCCTGTACAATATCTTGGGATGCATTAACATCCTTAACATACCAATAAGAATGTCTACAGAGTTTGGCATGATACTTATTTACCAATATTCCCAATGCCTTTTTGTCACCTGATTGATATTGTAGGACCAGCAATGCATCAAAAACTCTAGTTGTACTCATTTTTACCCTTCTACTGTAAGGACACAGGAATTTCAAAAAGGTTCAATTCCATTTAACTTTTTTTAATAGTATCCTCTTAAAGATAATTGTAATAAATGCAAAGTGATTGCTACTTTTACGCCATGCGAAAAAAGAACAGGCGTCAAGTTTTTGAAAATGTTGAAGTAGTTGATGCAGGTGCAAAAGGGAAAACAATTGCAAAAGCTCCTGACGGCAGGGTAATCTTTCTGACGAATACAGTGCCTGGGGATGTAGTAGACGTGCAGACCACAAAAAAAAGAAAGGCTTATTTTGAGGGTATTGCCACCCAATTTCATTCCCTATCGGAAAAACGTGTGGAACCCAAATGCCAACATTTTGGCGTATGTGGTGGATGCAAATGGCAGGATATGGGTTATGAACACCAGCTTTTTTACAAACAACGGGAGGTTGAAAACAACCTTAAACGTATTGGGCATTTAGAACTGCCCGAACTTACCCCCATAAAAGGTTCCGATAAGCGGTATTTCTATCGGAACAAAATGGAATTTTCTTTTTCGAATAGCCGTTGGCTAACGCTCGAAGAAATACAATCCGACACCGAAATAACAGATAAAAATGCTTTAGGGTTTCATATTCCGAGCATGTGGGATAAAATTCTCGACATCAAAAAATGCCACTTGCAACGCGACCCCTCCAATGCAATTCGACTAGAGGTCAAGAACTTTGCCATCGCAAACGATATTAGTTTCTTTAATCCCAGAAACCAATACGGATTGCTCCGTACGCTCATGATTCGCACCTCCTCCATTGGTGAACTTATGGTGATGGTTCAATTTTTTGAAGATGACGGGGAGAAAAGGAATCTTTTATTAGAACATATAAAAATGACCTTTCCCGAAATTACATCACTTCAGTATGTCATCAATTCCAAACAAAACGACACCATTTACGACCAAGAAATTATTTGTTATGCTGGGCGCGACCATATTTTCGAGGAGATGGAAGGACTCCAATTCAAAATAAATGCCAAATCTTTTTATCAGACCAATTCTGAACAAGCATATGAGCTGTATAAAATTACAAGAGATTTCGCCGGCCTTACGGGAAACGAAGTTGTTTATGATTTATATACGGGAACGGGAACCATAGCCCAATTTGTTGCCAAAAATGCCAAGAAAGTGGTGGGTATTGAATCGGTTCCAGAGGCCATAGCAGATGCGAAAGAGAATGCCCATAGGAATAACATAACCAACATCGCTTTTTTCGTAGGTGACATGAAAAACGTTTTTAACGAACGTTTTATAATGGATAATGGAGTTCCAGATATTATTATTACCGACCCGCCAAGAGATGGCATGCATAAGGATGTTGTACAGCAGATATTGAATATTGCTCCTCAAAAAGTGGTTTACGTCAGCTGTAACTCAGCTACGCAAGCAAGGGACTTAGCACTAATGAAAGATATGTACACGGTTGAAAAGGTACAGCCGGTGGATATGTTCCCGCAGACTCATCACGTTGAAAATGTTGTACTTTTGAAAAAGAAAAACTAACATGAAAAAGTTAAGTGTAGGTTTTATACTTTTTCTAATAATCATCGGTATTAGTTCTTGTGAAAAGGATGATATCTGTGTAGATGCGGACACCCCTTTGTTGGTTATCGATTTTATAAACGCAGCGGATACTTCAGCATCAAAGACAGTACCTGATTTACGGGTCGTTGGTCTGGGCCAAACGGTAACGGTTAATACTGTAACGGATAGAACGGATTTAAGCACCATCAGTATACCACTTAAAACAACAGAAGACACTACAAGCTTTCTTTTGATTAGAAACTCAGCGTCCGATGATGACGGATTTGAAACCGGTGATATAGACACCATTAATATTACATATTCAAGGATGGAAGACTTTAAATCCCGTGGTTGTGGTTTCGTTGTAAATTATGAACTTAATTCGGCCACCTTGGAAATAAATCCCAATAATTGGATTTCGGACATTGAAATAGTCCGGACTCAAGTCATTAATTCAGATTCCACTCATGTTAAGATATTCCATTAACCTACTCTTATTATTGAGTTTTGTGGGGATTGTTGCACAGAACAAACCTATTGATACAAAACCAAAGGATAGCGTGGAATATAAACAATCCTATGGTATTAGAGCCGGAATAGACTTGAGCAGGCCAATCACAGGGCTCTTGGATGAGAACTATACCGGTTTTGAAATTGTTGCCGATTATCGATTGACCCAAAAATTGTACATCGCTGCTGAGTTAGGGAACGAAAAGAAAACGAAACAGGAAGACCTATTCAATTTTACGACCTCAGGAAGTTATATCAAATTAGGGGTTGACAATAATACCTATGCCAATTGGTATGGGGAGCAGAATTCCATTTTTTTAGGGGGAAGGTTAGCCTTTAGTACATTTGAACAGACTTTAAATGATTATCAGTACTTTAATTCCAATAGGTATTGGAGTCCCGATGGCTTTGCCAATGGCTCTTCCACTCCTGAAACTTTTTCTGGTTTAAACGCAGCTTGGATTGAAGCTGTTTTTGGAACTAAAGTTGAATTATTCGCTAACATTTTTGTGGGTGCAAGTATCCGCTTAGGTTTTTTATTATCGGAAAAAGAGGATGAAAGATTCCCCAACTTATGGATTCCTGGTTTTAATAAAGTTACGGATGATAGTAAATTCGGGGTAGGCTATAATTATTCAATTTCTTATTTTCTTCCGCTATATAAAAAGAAGAATAAGGTGAAGGAAAATATTGAGGAAAGCAATCAAAACGAGGAATGACCTAGTTACCTAGACCTTTTTTGAAAAAACCACTTCATGGAAAGTTTTTCTCCTTCGTTGGTTCTAATTGCAGCGAATTTTGGGGAAAACAATGTCGCCACAACAGCTGAAATAAAAGCAAGTAAAAATCTATTTGCTTCAAAAAGGTAATCCAGCGCAAAACGTACGGCTAAGAAAATGATTGCAAAGCCTAAAAAATTTAAGAGTAGCGCTTTATGTTTTGGTTTCATATATTCTCTTCCCTATTATTATACTTGGCTTTCTTACTTCCTTCGTACATCACATATTTCACCAAACGTGATTCCAAATGGCTATTGAATACCTTGATTTTTCTTGAAGGCCGCAGGCCCACAAATTTCAAAGCCTGTAGATTGGAGGTAATGAACCACGCATTGGTACCAGGGTAACCTTGTTTTAACGTATCTCCAATATTAGAATAGAATTCTTCCACATCAAAATCAGAATCCAAATCGGATCGGTCTAAACGTTCTCCATAAGGAGGGTTGAAACACATATGTAGCGGGCCATCGGATTCTTTTTGGGTTTTAAAGAAGTCTTTTCTGCTCACGGTAATGTATTCCGAAAGATTCGCATTTTCTATATTTTCCTCTGCTTTTCTAATTGCTGAGGGTGCTTTATCATATCCCGTAATTTTATGATGGAATTCCCTTGTTCTTTTTAAACTGGACGAAACAATCTTCTCATAGAGGTCGGCATCAAAATCATGCCATTTTTCAAAAGCAAATCCTTTACGGTTAATGTTTGCAGGTATGTTACAGGCAATCATTGTAGCTTCCGTCAACATAGTACCACTACCGCACATTGGGTCTAGGAAATCACATTGTCCATCCCACCCGCTCAAAAGTAACAAGCCCGCTGCCAAAACTTCGTTTATCGGGGCAATATTGGTAGATATGCGATAACCCCTATGATGGAGAGAATTGCCAGAACTATCTAGAGAGACATTACACGTGTTTTTATGAATATGAATGTTGATTCGTATATCTGGATTTTTCACGTCAACATCAGGTCTCTTACCCTCCAAATCCCTGAACTTGTCCACAATGGCATCCTTTGTTTTCTGAGAAACATATAGGGAATGTGTGAAATTGTCTGAATTTACAGTGGAGTCTACGGCAAAGGTATCGTCCACCGAGAGGTATTCGGTCCAATCTATCTTATATATTTTTCTATAAAAATCATCTTCATTAGCAACTTGAAAAGTGTGTATTGGCTTTATAATCTTTATGGCCGTTCTCAAACACAGATTAGCCTTATACATAAAACCGGTATCACCCTCAAAGGAGACGTTCCGAACTCCTTCCACAACATTACTGGCCCCAAGGTTCCGTAACTCCTTAGCCAGAATTTCTTCAAAGCCAAAAAGTGTCTTGGCCACCATTTTAAAATTACGTTCCATTTCCAAATTATTTCGTGCGGCAAAAATACGCTAATTTTGACGTAGAAGAAGGGCATGACATCATACCTTTGTCATTACCTAACCAACACTTTAATGATTTATATTTTACCCGTTCTAGGAGTATTGCTAAGTTTCCTTTTGGTGCTATTGACCAAGCCCAAGAAAAAGGAGCATTTTAAACTTCTACTTGCATTTAGCGGGGCGTTTTTGTTGGCTCTTACGATTTTTGAACTTTTGCCGGAAGTCTACGAAAATTCGGATGCAAAAACCGTAGGGGTTTGCATTATGTTAGGTATTCTACTCCAGATTTTTCTTGAATTTTTTTCCAAGGGAGCAGAACATGGGCACATTCATCTATCTACAGAAAGTACAATTTTTCCCTGGTTACTTTTCGTAAGTTTATCTATCCATTCCATACTGGAGGGGTTACCGATACTTACGAACGAAACCATCGTATATGGTATACTAGTCCACAAAATACCGATTGCCATTATACTAAGTATATTTTTATTGGGCTCAAAACTCAAACCTTTTTATGTAGGTTTATTTATATTCATGTTTGCCTTAATGACTCCCTTAGGAACCTTCTTAGCCGACAATCTAGGGGTTATTTCGGACCATTCAGCCCATTTGAACGCAGTTGTCATTGGAATTTTCCTTCATATTTCTACGGTAATCCTATTTGAGAGCTCCGAGGGACATAAATTTAATTTACAGAAATTGATTGTCATCTTATTAGGTATTACTATAGCCTACTTTTTATAAATGTTTAGTAGAGAAGAATCAAGAAAACTTAGAGCAGAGTTCTGGACAGCTTTTGGGAAATCCTATCCCAGAAAATGGATGCTGTACAAAACGGGCCAAAAAGAACTTGCTTTTAAATTTCATTTTGATTTAAAAAAAGCCATGGTCTCTATGGATGTTGAAGGTAATTTGGAAAGTAGAATTAGCATCTGGGAAAAACTCATTTCCTTAAAATCTATTTTACAAGATGAGTACTTACCTGAAGCCATTTTTGAAGATTATTATCTCTTGGAGAATCAAAAAGAAATTTCGCGTATTTACGTTCAGAAAACAAATGTTTCCATACATGATAAAAGCACTTGGCAGGAAGCTATGGAATTCTTAAGTTCTAAGATGTCAAAATTTGAGGCTTTTTTTATAGAATTCGAGGATATAATTGAGTAAAAAATGCTTAAATTTTTAAACCTAAATAGAACCTACTACTGTTCCATGTACAAGAATCAGGTTGCTATATTATTTATTCTACTAATTAATTGTCTAGTAGCGCAGGACCTAAAGCCCTTTGATGTTTCTGAAAATTGGTTGTCAAAAATTTATGACCTAGCACCCACGGAGCCAACAGTCAAAATTGAAGAGAAAAAAAGTATTCTAGTATTTTCTCTGCATACGGGATTTAAACATTGGACTATTCCCCATACCGAGGCCGTCATTAAGGTCTTGGGTGAAAAATCTGGTGCTTTCCATGTGGTTGCCTCAAATGATATATCGATATTCAAAAAGGAAGAGCTCCGCAAATATCATGCTATAATTCTGAACAATAATTGTTCTATCAATCCCAGAAGAAATCTTTTTTTGGATGTGTTAGATTCTAATAATACTTTGACAGACCGAGAAAAAACTGATTTGGCGGAAAATTTAGAGAAAAGCTTATTAACGTATGTTAAAAATGGAGGGGGCTTGTAGTACTCCATGGGGGTATTACCATGCTGAACAAGTCTATGGATTTCAGCAACTTAGTAGGTGGGAGCTTTGATTATCATCCCAAACAACAAAAAATAAAAGTATATCTTTCAGAAAAAGACCATCCATTAGTAGGAGCCTTCAAGGGTACTGGTTTTGAGCACATAGATGAGCCCTATATATTTAATAATGCTTATGAGGACATGGATTTTAGACCTTTGCTTTTCATGAAAACAGAGGAGATAGAAGGTCTTGAGAGAGGAATTAAGGATAGCATCAAATACATTTCTTGGATCAATAGATATGGCGACGGAAGAGTGTTT